>JANNHA010000062.1:0-41666 GCA_031404135.1 Verrucomicrobiota bacterium
CCCCCAAAAACTGGGCTAATTCCCCCCCGCTTTTTTTTTTTGGGGGTGGGGCGCCCCCGCGGGGCGCCCCTTCCCTAAACCCGGCCGCCCCCCGGGGCCGCGCCCTACCTTTTCTCTTCACCATGCTCGTCCCGCTTCTCATCGCCGCTGTTGTCGGCTATTTCCTCGGCGCTCTGCCGTTTGGTTACTTCGTGGCCCGCTCGAAAGGCATCAACATCTTCGAGCACGGCAGCAAGAATCCCGGCGCGACGAATGTGAAACGTGTCCTTGGCGAGAAGTTCGGCAAGCCCGGCAAACGCCTCGGCAACCTCGTGTTCTTCCTCGACGCGCTGAAAGGCGCGGCGGCGACGGGGTGGATGATTGCACTGTGGCGACCCAGCTGCAGTTGTGATCTTTCGATAAACGAATGGATGCAGATCACCGGCCTCGTCTTCGCCCTGGTCGGCCACAGCTTCTCCTGCTTCACGAAATTCAAAGGCGGCAAAGGCGTCGCCACCGCTGCGGGTGGTTTCATGGTGCTGATGCCTTACGCGATGCTGACCTGTTTCGTCGTGTGGGTCATTACGTTTTACACCTCGCGCTACGTTTCCCTTGCGTCGATTGTGGCCGCGATTGCGCTGCCCATCGCCGCTTTCTTTTTTCATCAACCTCCGCTCTTGCTCGGTCTTGCGGCGGTCATTGCGACTTTCGTCGTTTTGCGCCATCGTGCGAACATCACCCGCCTGATGAACGGCACCGAAAACCGCTTCGCCAAGAAACCAAAAGGGTAGGGCGCGACCGCCGGGCGCGCCGCGTTGGATAAATCAAAACCAAATCACCACCCACCCAACCATCTCCCATGAACAAAGCCTCCGTCATCAACATTGGTCTCTGTGGTCTGGGTACGGTCGGTCAAGGCGTTTGGAAGCACATCGAGCGCTCGCTGCCCGAGCTCAAAGCACGCTTCGGCGTGAAGCTCGAACTTCACCGCGCTGCCGTGCGCGATCTGCGCAAAGCCCGTTCCGTCGAGATCCCGGCCTCAAAACTCACCACCGACGCTCTCTCCGTCGCAACCGATCCGTCCATCCACATCGTGTGCGAACTGATCGGCGGCACCACGCTCGCCCGCGAAGTCACGCTCGCCGCGCTCAAGGCCGGCAAGATTGTCGTCTCCGCCAACAAGGCGCTCGTCTGCGATCACGGCGTCGAGATCTTTGCCACCGCCAAGAAGCACGGCGGCCATTTCCTATTCGAGGCCTCCGTTGCCGGTGGCATTCCGATCATCAAGGCGCTGCGCGAGGGGCTGATCGCGAATCGTTTCAAACTTATCTACGGCATCCTCAACGGCACTTGTAATTACATTCTCACGCGCATGGTGGCGGAAGGCGCGCCCTACGCCGCGATTCTGGCCGATGCCAAACGTCTCGGTTACGCCGAGGCCGACGAAGCGCTCGATGTGCAGGGCTGGGACGCCGCGCACAAGGCCTCGATTCTCGCGTACCTCGCGCACGGCGTGTGGGTGAAAACCGATCAGATGATCGTCGACGGTATTTCCCGCATCACACAGACCGATCTAAAAATGGCCGCGCAGCTCGGCTATTGCATCAAGCTCCTCGCTGTCGTCACCCGCGATTTTGCCACCAACGAAATCTGTGTCCGCGTTCACCCGACGCTTCTCCCGAAGGACGCCGTGCTCGCTAACGTGAACGGTGTGTTCAACGCGATCTCCGTGACCGGCGACGTCGTCGGTACGACCACCTATATCGGCCGCGGTGCCGGACAAGACGCTACCGCCAGCGCGGTCATCAGCGACATCGCCGATGCCGTCACGTTGCTCACTGCGGGCAAGGCCGTCATCGCCTGTGCACCCTCCGAGAATCATCTTCGTGGCAGTGCCGAGGCACCGAAGCTCGCGCCGCTCGGCCACATCCGCTGCCGTTATTATTTGCGCATGACCGTGAAAGACGAACCGGGCGTACTGGCCCAAATCGCCACGCTCACCGCCGAGAGCGGTGTCAGTATTGCGACGGTGATTCAGATGGCGGTCGAACGCCCCGATGCCGCTTCGCTTATTCTCACCACGCATCAAAGCGATGAACGCGCGATCCGTCACACGTTGACCGACATCGCCAAACTCGACTGCGTGCTCGAACCACCGCTCCTCCTGCGCATCGGGGATTTCCAAGAGTGACGCTGAGTCTTAATCGCTCTGTTCGACCGCAAATGCCGGACCTATTAAAAGTTGCTCCTGACTTCGCAGGTTGATCCGGATGAGAATACAGAACCACTCGAAAACCCCAAGCGCATCTCGCAGCCATCGCCGAGGGTGGATCGCTGGCATTGTTGCCGCCAGTTTGGTGGTGGTGAGTGTGGTGGTTTGGCCATCGCTGCGCTTTGGGCCACCTGTCGTGGCACCAGAATGGGCGGCGGGCGTCCGCCAGGGCCGGCTCAGCTCGGAGTACTGTATTTCGTGCCATGCGGAAGCAGGAAAACAATGGCGCGGCTCAACCCACCAGCTGGCGAACCAGAAGATAGGTAAACTTTTCAACTTGGCGTCCTTTTCAGGCGAGACCGCCACGACGTTTGCGGCGACCTACCGTTTTACCCAAGATCAAGGGCCGCTGCCCAAGATCGAAGAGCGGCGGCACGACGGTTCCGTGCACGAGTACCGCCCTTCCATGGTCATCGGTCATTCCACACTGCGGCCGTTTCTTATCGAGACCAAGCCCGGCACTTTTCAGGCAACCGATGTCGCCTGGGATCCGGTTAAGCACGAATGGTTCAGCACTTTCCCTCCCACCGAGGAGCGCAATCCCGGGGAATGGGGCCACTGGACCGGCCAGTCGATGAACTGGAATTCCATGTGCGCACGCTGCCACATGACTGTTTACAACAAGGGCTACAACGAGGTCACGGGCGACTACCGATCAACGTGGTCGGAGCAAGGCATTGGTTGTGTGCAATGCCACGGGCCGATGACCGGTCACGAAAAAGGCGGTAAGGCGATGATCGGCGTCCCCAATATCTCGCGGGATCCCGCTCTGATGATGCAGACCTGCGCCGGTTGCCACGCGCGCGCCGAGGATCTCACGCCGTCGGCACCACCCGGCGCGATTTTCGAAGACCACTTCCGGATGCAATTAATGACCGATCCGCGCTTATACCACGCCGACGGACAGATCCTCGACGAGGTTTTCGAGTGGGGTTCCTTCCGCCACACCAAGATGGCCGCAGCCGGAGTGACCTGTCTCGACTGCCACCATGCTCACACCGGCAAAATTAAACTGCCGATCGAAAACAACAGCCTATGCATGCAGTGTCACGTTGAAGGAAACCAGCGCAAAGCTCCAATCATCAACCCGGTCGCGCACAGCTTTCACAAGGCAGACAGTAAGGGAAACCGTTGCGTCGAATGTCACATGGCGGAGACCACCTACATGCAACGCGATCCGCGGCGCGATCATGGATTCATCACCCCTGATCCGTTGCTCAAAAAAGAACTCGGTATTCCTGACGCCTGTTCGCGCTGCCATTCAGACCAGACTGTCGAATGGAATATCGAAGCGTGGGAAAAATGGTACGGATCGAGCCCCCAAACGGCTCAACGCCGTGAGCGCACGCGGGCCGTGGCACGGGCCTATGCCGGCGATGTTGGTGTGGTGCCTGAATTGGTTCGGTTGATCGGAGAGGAAAAGACGCCGGGCTGGCGGGCTTCACTGCTCGGCCTGGCCGATCAACTCGCACCAGGGAGCAACGCCGTCGTTGCCGTTGCGGCCAGGTTGCGAAACGAAACCGATCCACTGGTTCGGGCGGCAGCGATCCGAGCATTGTCCGTCCATGCGCCCTCGCTCCCGCTCGTACGCGAAGCATTGAATGATCCGGTTCACCTCGTGCGTCTCGATGCCGCCCTGGAGTTGTCAGCCGACTTGGCACCGGAATCCAAGGCGCGGCGTGAACTCGATGACTATTTTAACGTGATGATTGAGAACCCGGTTTCACTGTTACGTCGCGGACAGGATCGGTTTCGCCGTGGACGGCGCGATGAAGGCATCGCCGATTTGCAGCGTGCGATCAGCCTCGACCGGTTGGCGGCGCCGCTGCCGGAATCGCTCGCGTTCATGCTGAACGCCACGGGCCGCAGCCGCGAGGCCGCCGAACAATTCGAAATCGCCTCCAGTCTGGCTCCGCAAGACCCCGTGCCGTCTTATTATGCGGCACTTGCATGGGCTGAGGTGGGGGATTTGAAGCGGACCGAAGCGATGTTTCGCGAGTCGGTGCGCCGCAATCCCGCGCAATCGCGTGTGTGGTACAACCTCGGTTTGTTTCTCAACCAGAACAAGCGAAGCGAAGAAGCGCTCAGTGCGTTGGCGACGGCGGAAGCCGCAGCTCCCACCGACACCGATATTGCTTACGCCACGGCCACGATTCTTCTCCAACAAGGCCGCAAGGACGAAGCCGAAGCGGCGGCCCGCCGTGTCCTAAAGGTTAATCCCGAGCACGGTTCCGCACGAATGCTCCTCAAGCAACTGGGGAGAAATTGACCACCAGATCACGTGGCCGGCTCGCGAGCCGTTGATCGCGGTAATCCGTCGGACTCGAATTTCCCCAGCACGGTATGGAAATCCTATTCTGTATTTAATTTTTTACAGGTGGAAAAACAACGGATCTCGTGGTTGATTGTTTGAGTGTTCAAGCAGAAGATTTTTTTACCCCGGAAACCGTTCTCCTGCGCATCTTTATGCAAATCAAGGTGAGTAACTTACAACTATCAATGAATAAGAAAAGAGTATTCATCTGTTTGATTTACGCATTCAGCCTAATCTCAGTCTGCAGAGGGGCTAATGAGGCCCTCTGGATGGGGTTTAAATATTCAGTTTCTGTGAGGTTTTTGGCTGTGCGGGATGCGGGGGCGTCCACCCTGCCGTTTCCGAAAACATTGGAAATGCCTGCATACCCAATTGCGATGATGACAGCTGCGCTTTCAGGAGACGTAATTCTCTCTCTTATGATCGATGAAGACGGTACGGTGCAATCTGCTGTTGTGGATAACGCGAAACCGGAAGAATTTGGAGCCAGCGCTAAATTTACAGTTCAACGATGGAAGTTCAGACCTGGATACCTCCAGGGAATTGCAGTTAAAGCGCGGATGCGGTGCCTTGTCGAGTATCGGGCAATTGAGGAAGGGAGTGAAGTCAACCAGACCCTGTCACGCCTCGAGAAGCACCAAGCCGAAGGGGGCAAGCCCTAAGGCCAATCGAAAGGGCCGATCGAAAGGAGGCGTGTTTTGTAGTTTTTGGTTGGCGACGTCGTTCAACGACCAGCGGCACGTCTCGCGCCAGCCGCTGCGCGTCTGATCACTCGCCCTGCTACCAACGCACAATAAATATTATGTCTAATCAAGCAGTTTGTGAATCCCTGCTCTTTGATTGTGCGATGGCTGACCCTCCTTCCCTTTTAACCGATCAACTTCTGATACGCTTCGGCGTTGAGTAGCGTCGCCGGACTGGCCGGGTCTTCGAGCTTCATCTTGAGCATCCAGCCGCCTTCGTAAGGAACTTGGTTGACGGTCTCAGGTGCTGAATCGAGCCCGCCGTTCACTTCAAGCACGGTGCCCGACGCAGGCGAATAGAGATCGGAGGCCGCCTTAACTGATTCAACTACACCAAAGACTTCGCCGGCCTTGAGCGCGGCACCCACTTTCGGCATCTGTACGTACGTGATGTCCCCCAAACTGGCCTGGGCGTAATCGGTAATTCCAACCGTGGCGGTGCCGTCGCCCGCAGGCTTCAGCCATTCATGTGATTTTGCGTAACGGAGATCAGCGGGAACGTTGCTCATGAGGTTTTCTTAAGTTCGATGAAAGGCGGTTTGACGGCTTTAAGGGAAATCTTCGTGCCACGAATGTCCACGGCCAATTCTTCAGTGGCAGCCGTGGCCCCGACGATCGCCGAGCCAATCGCTTCGTTGAGCACCGGCGACAATGTGCCGGACAATACCGTGCCCACCGTAGCGTCGCTCGAATTCATTACGTGGGTGTCGGCACGCACGATGCGACGGTCGCCGGTTTTGAAAAATACGACCTTGCGCACAGAGCCATTTGCAACTTCGTGCGCTAACGCTTCGCTCCCGACAAAACCACCGGCTTTGCTCAATTTCACGGTCCAGCCAAGTCCGGCGGTCAGCGGCGAAATCTCTGCGCTCAACTCGTGTCCATAAAGTGGATACCCCGCTTCAAGACGCAGGCTGTCGCGGGCACCGAGTCCGGCCAGCTCCAATCCCAAGGGCGCACCGGCTTCGAGCAGCGCTGTCGCCAGTTTTTCCGCGTCGGCCACCGGATGATAGAGCTCAAAACCGTCTTCGCCCGTGTAGCCCGTGCGACTCAGCATGCACGGCACGCCAGCAACCAGTCCCTCGGCAAAATGATAATAGCTAATCGTGTCGAGCGGCGTGCTGGTCAGCGCTTGTATGATCGCCACCGCCTTCGGACCTTGCACGGCGAGCAACGCGTAATCGGCGCAGCGGTCCGTGATCGTCACGTCAAAACCGGCAGCTTGCTCGCGAATCCACGCGAGATCCTTGTCGATGTTGCCCGCGTTGATACAGAGAAAATAATTATCGGTGCCGCGCATGTACACGAGCAGGTCGTCCACCACGCCACCCGTGGGATAACACATCGGCGAATACAGCACGCGCCCCGGGAAAAGCTTCGCGACGTCGTTAGTCACAAGCCGATTCAAAAACTTCAACGCCTCGGGTCCGCGCACATCGACCTCGCCCATGTGACTTACATCAAAAAGCCCGGCGGCGCGACGTACGGCTTTATGTTCTTCAAGAATGCTCCGGTATTGGACCGGCATTTCCCAACCGGCGAAATCGACCATGCGGCCGCCGTGGGCAACATGGAAGGCATACAATGGAGTGCGCTTGGGGCTCATTGCGTCAAATACGGGCACGCACCACGCATGGCGCAAGGAACTTTTGCGGGGCGGTGTCCAACTTTTGATTCGTAAACTAGGCCCAGCCGTTAAACTGCCCGCATGCACTGGTTTATTCTGGCGATCACACTCACCCTCTCAGTCGTTTTCGTCTGCTCGATGATGGAGTCGATGATTTTTAGCACCACGGTGGCCGAAATCGAATCACTCAAACGCTCGTCGCCGCACATCGGCGGAATTCTCGAAAACTTGAAACTCAAGGTCGACGAAACCATTTCAACCATCCTCACCGTCAACACCATCGCCACCGCGCTCGGCTCGGCCGTGATTGGTGCGATCGGCGCGCATCTCTTTACCGAGCATATCCTCGCCCTCGTCATGCTCGGCTACGGCACCGTCCTGCTTGTATTCGCAGAAGTGATACCGAAAACGCTCGGCGTCGTTTCCCGCAAAAGCCTTCAACCCACCCTCGCCCGCCCGCTTTGGTTCATGGGCCGCGCGCTCCGCCCCATTACTTATCTGTGCAACTTCGCCGTCCGCCTCTTTATCAAACAGCCCGTTGAAGTGGAAAAATCCGACGAGGAAATCATCCTGCTTGCCGAACGCGGTGCCCAACAAGGCACGCTCTCAAAAAGCGAATCAAACATCATCGCCAACGTTCTCTCGCTCGATGATGTGCGTGTAAGCGAAATCATGACTCCCCGCACCGTCGTCACGATGCTCAAGAGCAACGCCACCGTGGGGCAGGTCTTCGGCGAATACCCCAACATCCCCTTCGCCCGCATTCCTGTCTACGGCAAAAACCTCGACGACGTGGTAGGCCTTGCCCGCCGTCGCGACTTGCTCAAAGCCAAGGCCAACGACCTGGACTTCGAACTCGTCGAGAAACTAATGCAGGAAATCAACTTCATTCCCGAAACGGTCACTGCCGCCAACGCCCTGCAGGTTTTCTTAAAAACGCATCAACAACTGCTCGTCGTCGTCGACGAGTTTGGCGCGACCGCCGGTGTGGTCACCATGGAAGACGTGATGGAACACCTGCTGGGTCGCGAAATTTTCGAGAAAGACGACGTCGCCGTCGACATGCGCGAACTCGCCCGAGCCAAGCTCCAGAAGCAAAACCGCGCCCGCCGCCCCGGTGAGCCTGGTGGCAACCCTGCCTCCGGAAAAGCCTGATATTAAAACTACGATCTTCGCCCTACTCAGCCATGCTCCTCGCTCCGAATCCCCTCGCCTACTGGGTTCATAATTTCAGCCCATTTGTCCCTTACCTTCAGTTTTCAGAACAAATCGGCGTGCGTTGGTACGGCCTTGCCTACGTGCTCGGGTTCGTCGGTGGCGCTTGGTTGATCACCCGCGCCGCCAGGGCAGGACGCTCACAACTCCCGGCCGAAAAAACATGGGATCTCATCGTGGCGCTGGTCGCTGGCGTGATGATCGGCGGACGCCTCGGCTCGTTCATCCTCTATCATCCAGAGGAACTCCTTCACGACCCGCTGGTGTTTTTCCGCGTCTGGGAAGGCGGCATGGCCAGCCACGGCGGCTTCATTGGCCTGGCGGTGGCGATTGCCTGGTACGCGCGCGGCCAGCGAATCCCGTTTCTCCATATTTCCGATGTCGTCGTTTCCGCAGGTCCGCTCGGGCTGCTGTTCGGGCGCATCGCCAACTTCATCAACGGCGAACTCTGGGGCAAGATCGCCGACGTGCCGTGGGCGGTGAAATTCCCCCTCAGCGTTTCGCCCGGTACACCGACCGATTTTATTCAGCCACGCCATCCTTCCCAACTCTACGAAGCCGCGCTCGAAGGCGGCCTCATGCTGGCTTACGTGCAGTGGCGCTTTTGGCGGAGCGACATCGCTCGCGTCACCCCCGGCCGCCTTACCGGTGAGTTCTTGATCGGCTACGGCCTCGTTCGCATTTTTGGCGAACATTTTCGCGAACCCGATGCCGAACTAATCCTCGGCCTCAACCGCGGTGCCTTCTATTCGATCTTCATGGTCGTCGCCGGTGTTGTGTTTATTCTCTTCAGTCGCCGAGGGCTCAGGAAAGAAACCCAAACCACTTGACCAGGTCCGGCAGGGTTTCCCTGTTTTTCAGCTCGCGTTGATGCGTCGGTGTCCATTTCCCAGTATCCAACACCGCACGCCACCCTTTCACCACCCCATGCTTCTGCTCGATGTTTCGCACACTAGCCACACCCGCGCCCAAACCGGCGTGCAACGCGTGGTGCGTGCCATGGCTGCGGCCCTCAGCGCCAAATTTCCAGTGACGCCCGTCTGTTTCGATCCGCATCAAGACGCTTGGCGCAAACTTCACCCGTGGGAGAACGAAATTCTAGCCGACACCGTTGGCGCCGGCTCCGCGCACCGCAGCGCTCAATGGCCGCTCAGCGTTCGCCTCGGTGGTTATGCCCGGCGGCTGCTCAACGCAAAAGTCACCTGCCCGGTCGGCGACGCGCTGATCGTTCCAGAAATCTTTTCCTCGAAGATCGCTCGCGCCTACCCAGCCCTTTTCGCCAACGTACGCGGCCCGCGTGTGGCGGTTTTCCACGACGCCATCGCGGTTAAACTCCCGGAGTTCACCCCGGCCAAAACGGTTGCGCGCTTCCCGGCCTACTTGAGCGAACTGCTGGCCTTCGACGGCGTCGCCGCTGTATCCGAAGACTCGCGACAATCCCTGCTCGATTACTGGCACTGGCTCGGCGTGCCCAATCCGCCGCCGGTCGTCACGATCACCAACGCCGTGGAAATCCGCGCGCGCCAGCCCGGCCCGAACACACCACAACCGCCATCGACCGGGCCCGCGGTGTCAAACACGTTGCCTGTGGTTCTCAGCGTTGGTTCGCTCGAAGGACGCAAAAACCACATCGCCCTGCTCGACGCCTGCGACCAGCTCTGGAAGCAAGGCCTGCGTTTCGAATTGCGCCTGATCGGGCTCGCGCATCCACAAACCGGCCGCGTTGCGCTCGATAAAATCCGTTCTCTGCAAGCTGCCGCGTTTCCCCTTCGTTACGACGGCCCCGTTGACGACGCCACTCTCGCCGCCGCCTACGCAGCGAGCACCTTCACCGTTTATCCGTCGCTCATGGAAGGTTTCGGCCTGCCCGTCCAGGAAAGCCTCGCCCACGGGAAGCCCTGCATTTGCTCCGCCCACGGTGCCATCGGCGAATCCGCCCACGACGGCGGCTGCATCGCGCTCGAAAGGGTTGATGCTCCACACCTCGCGACCGCGATCAGCACCTGGCTTAACCAACCCACTGCGCTCGAAACCGCCCGCCAAGCCGCCCTGCGCCGCACGTTCAAGACATGGACAACTCAGGCCGATGAGCTAGCGACGTGGTTTCGCGACCTGCCCCGACGCGCTTAGACACCAATCCGTAACTTTCCCCTTTCATTCCGGCCGCTACAGCGGTTAATCTCTGCGCCTTCCATGGGGCTTCCATTTTTCTCAAAAAACAAAAAACCAATCCTTGAGCGTTGCCACGACGACTACGCGACGAAGATGCGTCTCAAATACGCACCTTACTATCTCGCGATGGAGGCGCAACAAGGCACTCACGTCCGCCTCGACGGCCGCGACATGGTCATGTTGTCGAGCAACGATTACCTAGGCCTGTCTTTCCATCCCAAGGTAATCGAAGCCGGCCGCGCCGCCCTCCTCAAATGGGGCACTAGCACCACCGGCGCCCGCACCTCCAACGGCTCGCGCACCTATCACGTCGAACTTGAAGAAAAGCTCGCCGCCTTCCTCGGCCGCGAAGCCTGCCACGTTCACGCCGCCGGATACCTCTCCTGCCTTTCGAGTGTTTCGACCTTTGCTCAAAAAGGTGACGTCATCCTCGCCGACAAAAACATTCACTCCTGCCTGTGGGATGGCATCCGCCTCTCGATGGCGACGGTCGAACGCTTCTCGCACAACAACTCCATCGACCTGCGCGAAATCGTCGCGACCATCGACCCCAAAGCCGCCAAAATGCTCGTCGTCGAAGGCGTTTACTCGATGGAAGGCCACATCGCGAAACTTCCCGAACTCATCGCCATCGCTGAACAGTATAACGCCTTCTCCGTGCTGGACGATGCCCACGGGTTCGGCGTGCTCGGCCGCCAAGGCCGCGGCACCGTCGATCACTTCGGACTCAACGACAAAGTGGATATCGTCTGTGGCAGCCTCTCCAAATCGCTCGCCAGCACCGGCGGTTTCATCGCCGCCTCGCGCGAAGTGATCGACTACCTGCGCACCAATTCCCGCCAAACCATCTTCAGCGCCGCCCTCAGCCCCAGCCAAGCCGCCTGCGCGTTGGCCTCGCTCGAAATCATGCAGACCGAACCCGAGCATCTCCAACGCCTCTGGAAAAACACCAAGCGTTACCGTGACATGCTGCATAGCCTCGGCCTCGACACCTGGGAAAGTGAAACGCCCGCCGTCCCGATCATCCTCGGCTCAAAGGAACGCGTTTACCTCTTCTGGAAAGCGCTCCTCGAGAAAGGCATTTTTACCGTGATGTCGATCGCCCCCGCCGTCCCCGCCGGCAAAGACCTGATTCGCACCGCGATCTCCGCGCAGCACACCGACGCCCAAATCGACCGCATCGGCGAAGCGATGGCCTACGCCCTGAAGTCGATCTAGTGCAGCAGCACTAAACCCACGAACGTAAAACGAGCCGCATCGGACGCCCTTCCACGACGAGCGCTCCAGCATAGCCGGTCATCGGTGCCAACCCAAACACCGACCACCGCTCAGCGACCTGCGGATCGTCCGAAGCCCAGCGCACGCCCATCGATTCCTGGTTTCCAAAGGTTACGGAAAACTGCTTCAGCGGAAACCCGAGTCCTTCGCCCCGTGCTTTTAGGTACGCCTCCTTCAGCGTCCAACAACGATAGAATGCCGCAACTCTTTCGGTTGGTTCGAGCACCCGCAACGCCTCGACCTCGTCGCCAGAAAATTGCGACACAGCCAATTCCATAAGATCCCGGCCTGATCGGACGGCCTCGACGTCGATGCCCACGCGACGCCTGTTGGTCACCGCGTACAAAATCACGTCGCCGGAATGCGCCATATTGAACGAAACCGACGGCAGTTCTGCCCCCAAAACGAGCGCCGGCTTGCCGAACTCACCTGCTTCAAAAACCAATTCCGCAGGTCCAACGCCCAAATACTGCCCCAGCAATTGCCGCAGAATCCCGTGGGCCACCACGTACCGCTCCCGATCAACTGCTCTTAAAAATCGCGCCGCAATTTGTTTTTCATCGCTCGACAAAATCCGCTCCAAACCGGGAATCTGCGCCCCGCTTTCCGAAACCCGCGCCGTCCAAACATGAACCGTGTCATCACCGGGCAGGCCGAAGCATTCAGGGTTTTTCGTAGTGGCCATTCAGGCAAATCCTGATGCGCCCAACCGCCCGCGTCCAGCACGCCGTTTTTGCCATTTAAACGCTTGTGATCAAGTATTGCAGACCTGTTTGCCTGATTCAGTGTCGTTGTCCTTGCATCGCTCACAACCTTCTGGGCCCGACCACTACCGCAAAATGAACTCTGCCACCGTCATGGACTTCAATAAACGAATTTTCACTGCGCTGCCCGGTCTAGCGCTCATCGGCATTCTAGCCCTCGTGCCCGCCGCACTTGCCCAACCCGTGGTTGCTCCCCTCAGCACCACCCCTGCCCTCGCGGAACGCCAAGCAGCCGCAACCAACTCCTCTGTCTCAACAGCGTCCGGAGCTTCCACCCCCGCCCCTTCATCGAAAGACTTGCGCTGGGGCCCCATCAATTTTCGGCCTCACGTATCCTATCGCTATCTCTACGGCAACGGAATCCAGGCCTCCCCCGGCAACACTAAAGAAACCGGAGTTCATAGTTTTTCCCCCGGATTATTTGCCGAACTAGGGTCACACTGGACGGTGGATTTTACGCCCACTTGGACCTATTATTCGAGCAGCGCATTTCGCGACACCGTTGGCCTGGCTGGTCTGCTCAACTGGGCGACCCAATACAAAATATGGACGCTGTCAGCCGCGCAATCCTACAACATAAGCGATTCGCCGCTCGTCGAAACCGGTAGCCAAACGAAGCAGACCAGCTACATCACCAACTTCAATGCCACGATTGCATTCAACAGCCGCTACTCTCTCGAAACCGCCCTGACCCAAAGTCTTATTTTTTCCGAGGGCTACGCCAACGTGCGCACGTGGTCCGTCCGCGAAATGGCGCACCGGCGAGTCACTGCCCGCCTCGATACAGCCCTCGGCATCGACTATAGCTACACGGCTCTCGACCGAACTCCCGACATGGGCTCCCTTCAATTTTTAGGCAACCTGACCTGGCACCCAACCGATCAATTCAACATGTCACTCATGGCCGGTTTGGAGAATCGCGAAATCTACGCCAAACCCACCACCTCGAAACTAAACCCCGTCTACAGCGCTTCGATCGAGTTCAGTCCCGTAGCGACAACCCAGCTGGGGGTCACCGCCTCCCGCTCCACCTCGGCCTCCTTCCTCGATGGTCAGATTTTGGAATCCACACGCTACGGCCTCACGCTCAACCAGCGACTCCTAAAACGTCTGCATTTCAGCGCTGCGCTCAGCCATCAGGAATCCGAATATTCCGCAACCAGAACCTCCACCACCGCTGGTCGCACCGACCGAATCGAATCCCTCAATCTCGGTCTCAACACCGTGTTTCTCGCTCGGATAAGGACCGGCCTCACCTATCAACACAACCGCAACAAATCGAACATCCCAGGCTTTGCATTTTCGAGCAGCCAGATCGGATTCGAAATCAGCTATAGCTTCTGAGCGCAAACCGGTGCCTGTCGCTTGTTGAACCTAAAACCACCCCAAAATGCCCACGCCCCTGCCCCCGCAACCAGCCGCCACCGACCCTGCCTCCCTACGGCCCTTGATCATCGCGAGTGCAGTTCTGGCACTTCTCTTCAGCCTGCCCCTCTTCAACCTCACCCGTTTTGCGCTCCAGAGTTCGCTCTACTCACACATCGTCCTGATTCCGTTCATTGGCCTTTACCTGGCCTGGCAACGTCGGTCAGCCGAACCTGACCATACCCCACCCAACCGGCTGCTCGCCATCACCCTTTTTGGTCTTGGAATAGCCACCCTCTCCGGTTGGGCTCTGGCCGGGCAATCCGGAACAACCCTCGCCCGTGAAGACTCGCTGGCGCTTACCACCTTTTCCTTTCTCGGATTTTTTGCCGGGCTTTGTGCTTGGCTGCTGGGTCGGCAAACCCTGCACCGCCAGCTTTTCCCGCTCGCCTTTCTCCTCTTCATGGTGCCCATGCCGGTTGCCCTCGAATCCGTGATCGAGATGATCCTTCAGCACGGCTCCGCCGCCGTGGCCCAGGTATTATTCGGACTCGCGGGCACCACCGTCTTCGTCGACGGTTTGGTTTTCCAATTTGCCGTCATCACGCTCCGAGTCGCCCCCGAATGCAGTGGTATACACTCCAGCCTCGCCCTGCTCATCACCAGCATCGTCGCAGGCTCGTTCTTTCTTCGCTCGCCCATCCGACGCACGCTTCTCGCCGTGGCCGTATTTCCTCTCGCCCTTTTGCGCAACGGCTTTCGCGTCTTCGTCCTCGGCGAACTCTGCGTCCGCATCAGCCCTGATATGATCAACTCCTATATCCACCACCAAGGCGGGCCGATCTTCTTCGTTTTGTCACTGTTCCCTTTTGCCCTTATTCTGCTCATCCTTGTTCGCACCGAACGTAAACCCGCTGCCAAACCATGAAAATGCTCCACTCCACGCCCCCCACTCTCCTGGTCGCCGTATTGCTGGTCCTCGCCTTTACCGGGTGCTCCCGCGAGAGCAAAAAAGCGCGATACCTCGAACAGGCCGACCGCGCTTACGCCAGCGGTAATTACGATCCTGCCGAGATCGACTATAAAAACATTCTCCAGATCGAAAATCTAAACGCCCACGCCATCGGACGCCTCGGCCTCATCTATGCCGATCAAGGCCGTATCGCCCAGTCCATCCCACTCGTGATGAAAGGCCGCGAGCTCCAGCCCGACAACCTCGAACTCCGTCTTAAATTTGCCCAACTCAGTCTTGCCACCGGCAACCTCAAGGAGGCCCGCGCCGAGGCCAACGCCCTTCTCGACCGCCAGCCCACCCATCAGGAGGCCCCCCTCCTGCTGGTCGCCACCCTGACCAAACCAGAGGACATCGCCGAAATACGGACCCGGCTCGAAAGCCTGCCCGCTTCCGCCCTGAATGGCGCACCCGTGCAAACCGCCCTCGCCATGATCGAACTCCGTCAAGGTCATCCGAAAGAGTGCGAGGCGTTGCTCCAAAAAGCACTCGCAGCCGATCCCAAATTCGCGACCGCCCACAGTGCTAACGGCTCACTCTACGCGTTGCAGAATGAAAAAACCAAAGCGCAGCAATCCTTCAAACTCGCGGCTGATGCATCCCCCTCCCGCTCCCCCCGACGCATTCAATACGCCCAGTTCCTGATCAAAACCGGCGACATCGCCACCGGTAAAAAGTACCTCGAGGAAATGACCCGCACCACACCGGACTTCATAGCGCCCTGGACCTTGCTCGCGGAAGTCGCCCTGCTTGAAAAACGCTTTGCCGACTGCGCTGCGGCCATTGGAAAGACCATCGCCCGCGACCCCCAAAACCTCGAAGCGCTCTTCCTTCGCGGGCGCATGCATCTCACCCAAGGAAACACCGCCAAAGGCATCGAAGAATTCGAGCGCCTCCAAAAGATCTATCCCCGCGCCCCCCAGATTCAATACCAGCTCGGCATCGCCTACCTCGCGGCCAACAACGCCTCGCAAGCCACCGTCGCCCTCAAGCAAACCCTCGTCCTCGCACCCGGCCATCTCGAAGCCACCGTTGCTCTCGCGAATTTGTACCTCAAAACCGGCGACCCCGGCGCCACCATTTCTCTCCTGAAACCGATCATCCAACAACATCCAAAAATCGCCCAAATCCGCTTCCTCCTCGCCGAGGCCTACCGCGCGCAGAACAACTTTGCCGAATCCCTCGCGATCTACCGCCAGCAGGAAAAAGACTTCCCCGGCAATGCCCAGACTTCCCTCATGACCGGCTTGGTCCTGCTCCAGCTCAACCAACCCACAGAGGCACGGGCGGCTTTCACCGAAGCACTCGCCCGTTCGCCCGGACTCGTCCCCGCCCTCGAACGCCTGGCCACCCTCGACCTGGCCGACAACAAACTCGATGCCGCCGCCCTGCGCGTCGAAGCCGAACTTGTCCGCAACCCCAACTCAGCCGGCACCCACGTCTTGATGGCCAAAATCCACCTCGCTCAAAAAGATACTGACCGTGCTCAGGCCGAGTTCCAAAAAGCCATCGAACTTCAACCCGAAGGCAACGAAGCCTATTTCCTGCTGGCCCAGCTTTACCTCACCTCAAACCAGGAACAAAAGGCACTCGCCAATCTCCAATCCATCGTCGGCCGCAACCCCAAAGACGTTTCCGCCTGGATGCTCATCGCCTCCATCTGCATGCAACAGAAAGACTACCCCGCCGCGCGCGACGCTTACGAAAAGATCCTCGCCGTGAATCCTAAATCCAGCATCGCCCTTAACAACATCGCCGGCCTCTACTCCGATCAGTTTAACGAACCAGAGAAGGCGCTCGCTGCCGCCCAAAAAGCGCGCGAACTCCTCCCCCAAGAACCCCACGTGGCCGACACCCTCGGCTGGATTCTTTTCAAAAAAGGCCAGTACCGCTGGGCGTTGAGCCTGCTCGAAGAAAGTGTCGAAAAACTCTCCGATTCAGCCGAAATCCAATATCATCTCGGCATGGCTCGTTACATGTTGGGCCAAAGTGAACCCGCCCGCCTCGCGCTACAGCGTGCCCTCGACCTAAACCAACCCTTCGCCGCAAGCGCCGATGCTAAAAAACGGCTCACCCTCGTCACCCTCGACCCCGGCACCGCCGACGCCGCAGCCCGCGCTCTGGTGGAAAAAATGGTAGCCGAACAACCCGGCGACCCTATCGCGCTCGCCCGCCTCGCCGCCCTGCAAGAACGTGATGGTGCCCTCGACAAAGCCATCGCCACCCACCTGAAAGCCGCACAGGCCAACTCCAGCGCCAGCGCCCCCCTGCTCAGTCTCGCCCGCCTTTACGCACGCGGCAAAGACACCACCAAGGCTCTCGAAATGGCCAAGGCCGCCCGTAAAATTTCCCCCGACGATCCCGCCACCACCCGCATTCTCGGCCAAATCGCTTTCCAAGCCGGAGACTTCGACTGGTCGGCCAGCCTCCTCCATGAAGCGTCGCAAAAAATTACCGATGACCCCGAGTTATTCTTCGATGAAGCCGAGGCTTCCTACAGTATCGGCCGCGTTGCCGATGCCGAAGCGAACCTGCGTAGCGCCCTGACGCTCGGCCAGACCAAGCCCTTCGCACGAACTGATAAAGCCCGCCAATTTCTCGACATGATCGAGCTCGCAAGAAACCCGACATCGTCCGCCCTTGATCGCGTTGCGCAAATCCTCAGCCAAACCAACGACGACGTGCCCGCTCTCATCGCGCAAGGCGCCATCCACGAACAAAGCGCGAACCCCGCCGCCGCACTCACCGCGTACGAAAAAGCCCTTGCCCGTTTCCCTGCTTTTACCCCGGCCAAAGTTCGCCTCGCCATTCTCGCTTCGGCAAAACCTGAATTTGACGCCAAAGCCTATGCCTGGGCCCAACAAGCCCGCACCGCCCTGCCGAACGATCCTGAAATCGCTAAAGCTCTCGGCATACTCCTCTACCGCAAAGGGGGTGAAGCCGCGCGCGCGATCACCCTCTTGAAACAAAGCTCCGTGACTCGCACCAACGACGCCGAGCTGCTCTATTATTTAGGCATGGCACAGCTCCAAGCCAAGGACCTCACCGCCGCTCGTCAGACCCTGCAAAAATCTCTCGATGCCGGCTTGAGCCCAGCCCTCGCCGCCGAAGCCCGCAAAGCGCTTCCCTCCCTGAATTAATTTTGACTTTGGTACGGCGTGACCGCCGGGCGCGCCGCTCCGAAAACCGCTCGGCCGAACCAATCATTCGGCTTCTTCATCCGCCTTCGCCGCCACGTCCGCCAGCAGTTCCTTCCGAAACGCCGCATCGCGCTTCCGGTCCGTGCAAAGTTCCAACACGCGAATTCCCTTTTTCGGCAACGTTGAGATGTGCGCCGAAAAATCCGCCCAATCCCTTACCGCCACGTGTTCGACGCCGTAGGCCGCGCATAGCTTTGCGAAGTCCACCTCCTGCGGTGTGGCAAAATATTCCTCAAACACCTCGACTTGTGCCACCGGCAAATGCTGAAAGATCCCGCCACCCCGGTTGTTGATCAACACGATCGTCAGCGAACCGACCCACTTCGGGTGCAATAAAAATCCGTTCGTGTCGTGCAACAGTGCAAGATCGCCCGTGAGTAGGATCGTCGGCTTGTTGCCCTGCGCCACGCCAAGCGCCGTCGAAAGCGTGCCGTCGATGCCATTCGCCCCGCGGTTGAAATAGATTGGGCAGCCTCGATTGTTCGGCATCCAGAAACACTCAAGATCGCGCACCGGCATGCTGTTGGCCACGAAGACCGGCGTTTCGCCCGGCAGATGTTGCGACAGCACCCATGCGGCCTTGCCCTCGAACAACCAATCGATGGTCAACATTTTCTCCTCGATGACGGTTCGGGCTCGTGCATCCGCGCGGGTCCAGTCCGAGCTATAACCCAAGTCCACCTGACGATCCGGCAGGCTGGACGCCAGCGTCTCGATATCAGCCTGAAACGTCCGCGTGCGACCATGCAGCGCATCGCGATTTTTTGCCGTTTCCGAAATGATCCAGGTCGGCGCGTCCCACCGGCTGAGACAATTGCGCAGCGACTTGCTGACCGGCCAGCCGCCGAGACAGAGGACAAACTCCGGCCGCAGTTCTTCCATCAATTCGTTGTTTCGGGTCAACACGTCGTAAGTCGGCACGAACGGTTGCCCGGGCGCGACGTATCCACGCAGCGGAGACAAACTTTCCGCCAGCACCGGCCAGCCCGTTTTGTGCGCGAGTAATTCCACCAAGCCGGCATACTGCGCCGGATTCACCGGCTGACACGGCCCGGCGATGATGAGGCCGCGCGCCACCCGTGGCAGCTCGGGCAGCACGCCCGTCGGCACCACCGGAGAAAACGGAACCAGCATCGAGAAAAAGGTTTCATCTACCTTCCCACGCAGCATCGCCGCAGAACCATCTTCCACCGGCACGAGCGGATCGCGAAAGGGCGCATTCAAATGAACCGGCCCGGCCTCGGGCTGGAGCGTGCGGGCCACCGCGTGCGCGATGGTTTGCCGCAGGTAGCACAGCAGGTCCCTCTTCGCCTCCGGCACCGCCAGCTCGTGAAACCAGTTCACATGCGAGCCAAACAATTGCTGCTGGTCGATGGTTTGGCCCGAGGCACAGCCGCGCATCTCCGGCGGCCGATCCGCCGTGCAGACCAAAAGCGGCACACCGCTCTCCTGCGCCTCGATTACGGCTGGAAAATAATTCGCACCCGCTGTGCCCGATGTACACACCAGCAGCGTCGGGCGGTGATGTTGCCGCGCCAGACCCAACGCAAAAAAAGCCGCCGAACGCTCATCGAGCACGGGAAACGTTTCGACTTTTTTGTTGGCCACTAGCGCCAGCGTCAGCGGCGTCGAACGCGAGCCCGGCGAAATCACCGCCTGCACCACGCCGCAGCGCGCCAACGTCTCGACCAGAACGCCGCACCAAAGCGCGTTTGCCGTGCGAAAATCGAGCCACTGTTCAGGAGCCGTAGTCAAGTGTGCCACGGTCCAACGACAGTGATTCTCCGCAGGCAGCGCAAACCAGATCTCGACCCACGCTCTCGTGCTCGCCAAGCGCATCGTTAAACTTTACCACTGCCAACCGCCGCCCTCCCTTCCTTCCCATGGCCACCGTTGTCATCGAAAATCTCGTCAAAGCCTACCCCGATAAACACGGCCCCGGGGCGACCGTCGTCCACGGGATCAACCTCGAAGTCCGCGAACGCGAATTCATGGTTTTGGTGGGACCTTCCGGTTGCGGCAAATCCACCACCCTGCGCATGATCGCCGGCCTCGAGGAGATAACCAGCGGCCAGGTCTCGATCGATGGCCGCGTCGTCAACGCCCTGCCACCGAAGGACCGCGACATCGCCATGGTCTTCCAAAATTACGCGCTCTACCCGCACATGAGCGTATACGAAAACATGGCCTTCGGCCTGAAGCTGCGAAAATTGCCCAAGGCCGAAATCGACGCCCGCGTGCGCGAAGCCGCCGGCATGCTCGGTCTCGAAAACTACCTCGACCGACGCCCCAAAGCCCTCTCCGGCGGTCAACGTCAACGTGTCGCCGTCGGCCGCGCCATCGTGCGCAAACCCAAAGTTTTTCTCTTCGACGAACCCCTCTCCAACCTCGACGCCAAGATGCGCGTCTCCACCCGCGCCGAGATCTCCCGGCTCCACGCACGCCTCGGTGCCACGATGATTTATGTGACCCACGACCAGGTCGAGGCCATGACCATGGGCGACCGCATCTGCGTCATGAAGGACGGCCGAATCATGCAGGTGGCCGAACCCATGGAGATCTACAACAACCCGGCCAACCTCTTCGTCGCCGGTTTCATCGGCAGCCCGCCGATGAATTTCCTGCACGGTACGATCCAGCGCAATGACCGCAACCTCTCGTTCGTTGAAAAGAACAACGTCGCCGAACCGGTTAAAATCGCCCTCGACGAACGCCTTTCCGCCAAAGTCGCCGCGCGCCTCGACCAACCCATCATCCTCGGCCTGCGCCCCGAACATCTTCGCGAAGCCACCGACGAAACCGGCCCCACCCGCCTAAAAATCGAAGTCGCCGAGCCGATGGGTGCCGAAACGTTTCTCTACCTCACGAGCGGCGCGCATTCGCTCATCGCCCGCATGCCTCCGCATCACCGCTTCGAAATCGGCCAGAGCTTCAACGCCGCCTTCGACCTCCGCCAGGCACACCTTTTCGATCCCGCCAGCGAACAGGCGCTCTAGGATTTATCCCCGGCGGCCGTGCCCCCGGCCCTGCAATTTCAAGTTCAGCCATCCTCAAAAATGGCCGATAAACAGCAGAGTGAAGCTACAACGGCTGTATTTACTCCTGGCGGTCCTGGCCACGCTCACCGCGACTCAGGCGCGCGGAGCGGCGGCCAAGCCCAGCATCCTCGTGGTGCTCTCGTACCACGTCGGCATGCCGTGGGCCGACGATGTAACGCGCGGCCTCGTTGACCGACTCGGAGAAGACAACGAATTGGTTATCACTCAGCTCGATGTGCAACGCTACCCGGAGTTCGGCCGGGAAAAAAAGATGCTGGAGATCCTAGCCAACCGCGCGAAAATCAGCCGACCCGTTCTGGTTATCACCGTCGATGACACCGCCTACCGCTTGGTCCTCGAACATCGCGACGAGTTTGAGCCCGGCACCCCCATCGTCTTTTGCGGCGTCAATTTCCTTTCGGCAACTCCCCCGGGCGGCGTCACCGGCGTCGTCGAAGCGATCGATATTGCCGCCACCCTCAAATTGATGGACCAGCTGCAACCGGAAGCCCGGCGCTGGGTAATTGTTAACGACCAAAGCGAAACCGGCCAGGCCAACCACAAAGCCTTCGAACAGGCACGCCCCGTCAACGATCAGCACAAAATCGTCTGGATTGGCGATGGTTCGTTTTCCGAAACCGAAGAACGCCTCTCCAAACTCGATCCCAAACGCGACGCGGTGCTGGTACTCTCCTGGAACATCGACAGCACCGGCCTGACTCGTTCCTACGAAGCCGCGATCAAGAAGGCGCGCGCCGTCTGCCATGCGCCGCTTTATGGCGTGTGGGATTTCTATTTCGGCCACGGCATCGTCGGCGGTGCGCTGCTCGATGGCCGCGTCCATGGCCAGGAAACAGGCGATATCGCTAAACGCATCCTCGCCGGCGAAAGACCCGAGGCCATCCCGGTCGTCACACACTGCCGCACCCCGTTAAAAATCGATTATCGAGAGGTCGTTCGTTTTTCGCTCGCCAATAAAAATCTGCCCAAGGATGCCCAAATCTACCATCGCACCACGTCGGCATGGGAACAGTACACCAACGTCATCATCGCCATCGCCATCGTCATCGTGCTTCAAGGCGTGACGATCACCTGGCTCATCATCGTCATCCAACGCCGCCGCCAGGCCCGCTCCCTCCTCCGCGCCAGTGAAGCCAATCTTCGACTCACCCTCGACGCCATAGAAGAGGCCGTGATTGTCACCGATACCGACAACCAGATCACACGCCTAAACCCCGCCGCCGAACGACTGGCGGGCTGTACCCCCGCCCAAGCTCAAGGCCAGCCGTTCTCGCTGATCATTCCGCTCACCGACCCGAAAACGGGCCAGCCCATCACCCTGCAAACCCTCCAGACCACCGAACCTCATCGCAATTCTTCGTTACCGACCCGCGCCTTTCTGGAAAACCGCGCCGGCGTCAAAAGCATCGTCACTTACAGCGCCTCACCCATGCTCGGCGAAAACGGGGCCAAACGCGGCATCGTCGTCGTCCTGCGCGATATCACCACCCGGCACCAACTCGAGGAACAACTCTATCAGGCCCAAAAAATGGAATCCGTCGGCCAGCTCGCCGGAGGCATCGCCCATGATTTCAACAACATCCTCGCCGTCATCGTCGGCCACGGCGAATTGTTACGCGACGAGTTGACGAACCAACCCGCAGCACTTGAAGATCTCCAAACCATGCTCCGCGGAGCCCAGCGCGCCACCGACCTCGTCCAGCAGATCCTCGCCTTCAGTCGCAAATCCAAGCACGAGTTGACGCCCATCGTCCTGCAAACCGTGGTCAAGGAAGCATTGAAATTTCTCCGCGCCACCGTCCCCTCCACGATCGAAATCGCCCCCCGAATCAGCGCCGACCTGCCGCTCGTCCTCGCCGACCCGACGCAGATCCACCAAGTCATCATGAACCTCTGCACCAACGCGGTGTTCGCGATGAAAGACGCCGCCAACGGCCGCCTCGAAGTTCGGCTCGAGTCCATCCACGCCGACGCCGAATTTGCGATCATGCACACCGGCCTGCGCGATGGCGAATACGTACGCCTCAGCGTGAGCGACACCGGACACGGCATGGACGAAGCCACCCAAAAGCACATCTTCGAACCATTCTTCACCACCAAGAAACAAAATGAAGGCACCGGCCTAGGACTCTCGGTCGTACACGGCATAGTCAAAGCCCACAACGGCGGCATCTACGTGTACAGCCGCCCCGGAGAAGGAACCATTTTCCACATCTATCTACCCGCGCTCTCCATCGCCAGCGCACCCAAAGGCCCGGCCCCCGATCACATCTCGGCCGGCAAGGGCGAACACATCCTCTTCGTCGATGACGAACCAGCCATCGGAGCTTCGGCCCGACGCATCATTGAAAACCTGGGCTACCGGATCACCGTCTTCACCAGTCCGCTACTCGCTCTCGAAGATTTGCGTGTAAATGCCGACAACTACGATCTACTCATCACCGACCAAACCATGCCTGGTTTGACCGGCCTCAATTTCGCCGCCGCCGCGCTCAAGATCCGCCCCAACCTGCCGACGATCCTCACCACCGGATTTGCCGCCGACCTCACCGAAGCGGGCGTTCAGTCGCAAGGCATCAGCAAGCTCCTGCTCAAACCCTTCACGACCACAACCCTCGCCCACGCCCTAAGCAACGCGTTGAAAACGAAACCAGCACCCAAAGCCCCTGGCAAGTGATCGCCCGTTTGGCTGGCGTGAGATCCAATCCTTGCGCAGCGCTGACGCTGATTCACCCGCCCCACCCAATCGGCTTGCTTGCACCCTTTTAAAAATCGCGGCAGACTTCCTCTTTCCTTCGGTTTACTTTGCGGGCGGTTGATTCCGATAGTACTCCTTTATCAGCTGCCCCACTTGTGGGAGTTTGGATTCGGCCCTCAGGGCGGCGATCTGGGGTTTGGTCAACACGCCCTGCGCTTGGGCTTCTACTTGGCTCCAATCAATCGTTTTAGGATCGGCTTTCCCACCGCTTTGGAAACTGCTGCTGGCATTGGCGAGAATTCCGAGCACCTGCACCGTTTGATCCTGCGTGAGTGGCGCATTGGGTGAAAGACTCGACATGTCGTGAACTATTCCCTGCACGGGCCGGAGGCGTTTGAATAATTGGAACTGCTCAAAGGCTTTTTCGCCCAAGACATTTCTAGCCTGCTCATCGGTGAGTTCGGGTTGATCGGGATGAACGCTACTGGGCCGCGTAACGACGATGGCGGCCATCCAACGCGCGTTTGTTTGTTTCTCAAACTCCTCGATTTGTGACGCACTCAATCCGGCCATGCGATAAAATGCGGCGTAATTTCGCCCGATTTGCGCCTTTCCGATTTCCGTCAGCATGGTGCGTGCTTCGCTGTAGGAAGCTAGGAAGTCCTGTCCGTCAGCCAAGGCGGTGATCTTCGCCTTTTCGGCTTTCTCGCGGGCGGCAGCCGCAGCTGCTTGCGGATCCAATTCCGGAGGGACGCTTGTGACTCGTTGCAGTTCCTGCACGGTCTTTTGTAAAGCCATCTGGCGTTCACTTAATTGCCCATTTTGGTCACGCAAAGCAGAGAGCTGTTTGGTTGCTTCGCTTCGTTCCTGCTGAAGTGACCGAATTTGTGTTTTCAGAATTGAAGCCTCGTGCGCTTCATAAACTCCTATTCCAGCGAGCGCCGCTATTGCGACGACGATAATTGCAGTGTTTGCTTTAGTGAGTGCCATAAGTTTTAAAGTTCCATTGATAAGGGTTAGGGTGGAGGCGCTGGATAGTGTCCCCTTTGCCAATGCCAGAGCGGTCGTGGTTTTCGCCAATGCAGCAGGTGCGGCCTGAACAGAATTTCCCGAAATCGCCGCAGTTAAAACGGAAGCGGAAAAAACGATGCCTCTCTTCGAGAAAAACAGCCTCAATTTTTCGATTGCACGGTGCACTCGTTTTTGCGCCGCCGCTTCATTTACTCCGAGTTCAGCCGCGACTTCGCGCAGATCTTTGTTTCTAAAAAAGCGCAGCATCACGGCGTCACGATCGACATTTTTCAGCCGCGCCAGCGCTTCATCAAGCAAGGGTGCGAGTTGGTTCCAAACTGAAGCCGCGCTCGTTTCTTGAAGAGTTGTTTGCATGTAGACCTCCTGTTCGCGCAATTGACGGCGCCGTTCCCCACGTAAAAACCTCAGTGAGGTCAGGCGTGTCGTTTCGTGTAGCCAGCCTTCTAGGATGCTATCTGGACGCAAACTACCCGCTTTGCGTGCGAGAACGATAAAGACTACCTGTGTGATTTCCTCAGCGTTGGCAGCGATCCCGACGTAGCGGAGAGCAACCGAATAAACCAAATTAACATGCCGCTGAACCAACGCAGAAAAGGCTTCTTCCGATTGGTGCAGGTTATAGTCGCGCAGCAATTCCATGTCGCTGAGTTCGGTCATTTGATTATATATTGCCGACAGATGTGAAATCAGACATCTATTTTTTCTTCGCTTTGTGGTGGCAAAGGAATTTTTCGCTGAAGCGTGCGTCCTGCGCTTCTTTTAAGCCGATTCATTGAGTATTTTACTGTGCTCAAAGAAACGCGGCCAACCAATCGCGGCGGATGACGATTTTCGAACCGACGCGTGCAGATTTCACCCGGTGCGCTGCGATTAGATCACGCAATTTTCGAGGAGAACAAACCAAGGTGGCGCTCGCCTCTTTTAGATCCATCTCGACAGGTGGTGCGGATGATGGCGGCCTTGTCGGGGTCAAGACGGTATTTCATATCGAATGGTTCGGCATTCGTTAGCATGGCTACATTTTCGCAATGAATGTGGTCTGGCAGCGACAGCGACTCCCCTCTGAAATCGGTAGGCAAAATGCGCCAGCGAGCCGCGCACAAGACAGTGCCGGGTCGTCTTGACTGCGAAGAGCCTGCTTGGTTGTCGCACAACTTGCGCACTTGTGTTGGTGAGAGACGCAATACCCTCTCGAGTTCACGCTTTTGTAGTCATTGAAATCAGCTGAGGCCTTGGAGGTTTTTGCCGATGGATTCGAGGGTTGAAAATTTGGCTAGGATCGGCGACCTTACCGGCGATGAAATTTCTCAACACGCTCCTTTGTCCTTTCAGCCGCCGCGCTCGCGAGTGGCGGACGGCGACGGCGTATGCGGACGAGTTTCATCGGGAAGCGCGCGAGCGTGTCAAAACGCTTGCCGAACAGGGTCGGGGTCAAGAGGCACTTGCTGACAGCCTGAAAACACTCGGTCTTCAGGAGAAGAGTGAGCGTCCCAAGCTGGTCAGCATCGGAGGGAACCTCCTTGGCCACCGATAATCTCACCTACCCAAACGATTATCGTGTCATCTGCGACAGCACCGCGCGCCCCATTGTCGTCGGAGGGCAGGCTGTGAATCTTTGGGCGATCACCTTCCTTGGAAATGGTGACCCCAAACTTGGCGACATGAAATTTGGCTCTGAGGATTTGGATGTGCTTTCGAGCCAGGCCGTCCATGAATTCCTGCAAAACCTGCCGGCTTGGCGATACCATAAAGCCCCGCTCTGGGCTTTTGGCGATGGCCGTGCGGCGACGGCGGCCTCGGTCGCTGTCGATGGCCGCCCGCTGCTCTGTGAGGTCATAACGAGCGTCCCTGGCTTGACGGAAAAAGACCTTGGGGCGGTTGAAGTGGTGAGTTATCAGGGCGCGCACTTCAAAACCCTCGACCCCATCGCCATGCTGAAGGCAAAAGCCTATTGCGTGGCGAAGTTCGACCAGACAAAGCGCCATGACAGGATGCACCTGAAGCTAATTGCCAGATGTGTACCGGCGTTTCTGCGCCAGATCCACCAGCAAGCCAGCACGGCGGAGCTGCAAAACGCGGCCACGAAAATTGTTTCTCGGGCGTTTGAAGTCGCGACCGATCCCAAGATCGGCTCGACGCTGCGCAAAGAGGGGATCGCGCCTAGCTCCTTGATCCCCATTGAGCTGGCTTCGTCGCCGATCGAAAAGATCAGGACCGCCTGTTCATATCAGATGCCGCGCCTCCCTTCGTGGTGAATTGGGTTGTGTTGATCTAAGGCTCTTTTGGGCCTTTTACAGGCACTTACTCCCACTGCTATCTACTGCCATTTCGCCACCTATCCCCTATAAGCCAGTAATCAAAAACTGGTGCGAGCGCCGGGAGTCGAACCCGGATCGACGGCTTCGGAGACCGCTACACTATCCATTGTGCTACGCCCGCAGAGCGTGACGCCGAAATTCATCGCTGCAGCGAACGGGTTCAAGATTTTTCGCCAAGCTTTCCAACCGTCAACTGCGTCGCCGATTGCGCTGGCTCTCTCAAATCGTCTCTCATCACCTTCAATCCTCCTCCCCGCCTCCGTGCCCGACCTCCTCCTCACGCTCAAAACCACCTTTGGCTACAATGCCTTTCGCCCGCTCCAACGGGAGATCATCGAGACGAGCCTGGCTGATCGCGACGTGTTTGCTCTCCTGCCCACCGGTGGCGGCAAGTCACTCTGCTTTCAGATTCCCGCGCTCCACCGCACCGGTCTCACGATCGTCGTTTCGCCGCTCATCGCGTTGATGAAGGATCAGGTTGACCAACTCCAGGCCGCCGGCGTCGCCGCCACTTTTCTCAACTCCACTCTCGGTGCCGCCGAGGCCCGTTCCCGACTCGCCGGTTTACATCGCGGCGAATGGCGCCTGCTCTACGTCGCACCCGAACGCCTGATGTTGGACAACTGGCAGGAAAACCTAAAAGCGTGGAACGTCACCGCCATCGCCATCGACGAGGCCCACTGCGTCTCCGAATGGGGCCACGATTTCCGCCCCGAATATCGCCAACTCGCTAAACTCCGCGAGCTTCTGCCCAACGTGCCCGTGATGGCACTCACCGCCACCGCAACCGAACGTGTCCGTACCGACATAATCAAGCACCTCAAGCTCCGCGAGCCATCCATCTTCGTCGCGTCCTTCAACCGCCCCAACCTCACCTACAAAGTCACGCCCAAGGACGAGCCCACCAAACAAATCATCGCCTGGGTAAAAAGCCGCGAAGACGAGAGCGGCATCGTCTACTGCGCCAGCCGCGCCGCCACCGAACGGGTCGCCGAAGCCCTCGCCGGACGCGGTTACAGCGCCCGCCCTTACCACGCCGGCCTCGCTGCCGACGAACGCTCCCGAAACCAAGAGCTCTTCCTACGCGACGAAGTCCGCATCATCTGCGCAACGATCGCCTTCGGCATGGGCATCAACAAGCCCAACGTCCGCTGGGTCGTCCACTACGACCTGCCCAAAAACATCGAGGGCTACTATCAGGAAACCGGCCGCGCCGGACGTGACGGCCTGCCCGGCGACTGTCTCCTGCTCTTCAGCGGTGGCGACGCCGCCAAACAGACGCACTTCATCGACGAGATCACCAACGCGCAGGAACAACAAATCGCGCGCAACCAGCTCCGCCAGATCATGCACTATGCCGAAGGCGCTGGTTGTCGCCGCGCCGAGTTGCTCGACTACTTCGGCGAAACATTCCCAATCGACAACTGTGGCGCCTGCGACAACTGCAACGAACCACGCGAAACCTACGACGGCACGCTCTTCGCGCAAAAATTCCTCTCCTGCGTTTACCGCATCAACGCCGCCAGCCGCTTCGGCGTTGGCATCAACCACGTCACCGAAGTCCTCACCGGTGCCGACACCGACAAAATCCGCCGCTGGAAGCACGACGAACTCTCCACCTACGGCATCGGCAAAGACATCGCGCGTCCCCGCTGGGCCGGCATCGGCCGCGAACTGCTACGCCTCGGCTACCTCAAACAAAGCGATGGCGAATTCCCCACGCTCGAACTCACGCCCGAAGGCATGGCCGTGCTGCGTACACGCGAAACAATCACGTTAACCAAACAACTCACCACCCCCAAAGCCCGCAAAGTGATTCGCCGCGAAGGCGACATCGAGTGTGACGAAGTCCTCTTTGCGCGGCTGCGCGAACTCCGCAAGCGCCTCGCCGACGAACGCAAGGTCCCGGCCTACGTCATTTTCGGAGATGCCACGCTCCGCCAACTCGCCCGCGAGTACCCCGAAACGTTGAGCGCCATGAACGGCATCTTCGGCATGGGCGAAAAGAAACGCGCCGAATTCGGCCAAACCTTCGCCGATTTCATCGCCGAGTTTTTGAAATCGAACCCCCGACAAGCGTTCAACTCCTAACACCATTGGTTATCGTTCAATGGTTGCCGCAAGCTTCTCCTGCGGCACCGCGATCGTACACCAAGTCGGAGCGCTGAGCGGGGTTTTCAGCCCTAAATCGTTTTCGCCATCAAACAGGAGGTACGCATTCGTTTTTAGTATCTCACCTATCTGGGGAGCGATTTCACTCCAAACCTCCAGATGCAAAACAGGCCTCACTTCGCGCAGCAATCGGGATGCCCCGCACAGCGCCTCATGCTCCATTCCTTCAATATCCATCTTAACAATTTCAGGCGCAAATGAATGCTCCAGAAGCCACTCGATCGTGACACACGGTACTTTGAAGGAAAACCGCACACCACCCGTCTGCGTGCAACCATTTGACGCCAGCAGGTGGTTCGACGCACGCGAACGGTTCGGCACGGCAAGCTCGCCCAAGCCCGAAACACGCGATACCGCCGCAGTCACGATTTCGGGGTGCGCATCGCCCCTCGGCACAAGCAGGCTGGAACGAATCAGCAATTGCGAAATAAACGGGTCGGCCTCGATCGTCAGCACCCGCCCCGTCGATCCCACCAGTGCTGCCGAAAGATAGGTGAAGATTCCCACATTTGCGCCGATATCCCAAACCTTTCGCCCTTCCTTAACGTATCGGACAGCAAAATCACAAAGCTGTGTATCGCTATTGAGCGAGCGCGGCAGCCAATAACGCAAAGAAGCTTCCGGGGTCACCACAAGCCGACGTGGTCCTTTAGGTGTACGCAACGTCCGTCGAAAACTCAGCCCGCGACTCATTCTTTCCGCCAACAAACGAATAGGCGAGGTCGTCGGCTGGTTCATGTACTTCGCAACCTAGCTCACCAACAGCCAGCTGGAAAGCCCGTTTTTCCTCCGACCGCGTACCTCTCGCCGCCCAAGCATTGTGATCTCAATGTTTCTCCGAGAAGTGCGCTTTCACGTCGGCCAGCGAACGCGTATTGAACACGCTGTCCTTGGTCAGCCAGCCTTTGCGCGCAACGTTCACGCCAGCCACGACAAAACGGAGCCCCGCCGTCTCGTGCGCGTCGGGATTAATCGCGCAGAGCAAGCCACGCTCCGCCGCACGGCGCCAATGCCGCCAATCCATGTCCAACCGCCAAGGATTCGCATTCAATTCAATGATCACGTTGTTCGCCAGCGCTGCATCAATGATTTTGCCGGTGTTCACTTGATATCCCTCGCGCCGTAACAGCAACCGGCCGGTCAGGTGTCCGAGCATCGTCGTATTCGGATTCTCGATCGCCCGAATGATGCGCGCAGTCATCGTTTCCTCATCTTGGGTCAGCGCGTTGTGGACCGACACCACGACGTAATCGAGCTGCGCCAATAAACCGTCATCGAAGTCGAGCCGACCGTCGGTCATGATATCGCACTCGGTTCCGGTAAAAACATGCGTGCGAAACCGGCCCGATGTATTCAAGTCGTGGATATCCGCGATCTGTTTCGCCAGCCGCTCCTCGTTCAATCCATTGGCCTGAACGCTCGCTTTCGAGTGGTCGGCGATGCCGAGATATTCCCAGCCCAGCGCCTCGGCAGCGGCCACCATTTCATTGAGCGTATTGCGCCCATCCGACGCAGTTGTATGATTATGAAACGCACCGTGCAGGTCGTGAAGCTCGACGAGATGCGGCAGCCCATCTTTTTCAGCCACCTCGATTTCGCCCAGCCCTTCACGCAATTCCGGCGGGATGAAATGCAGGTCGAGCGCGGCAAAAATCTGTTCTTCCGTCGACGCGTACAGCCCTGCGTGGCGGCTGGCTTTATCCTTGGCCGTGCCCTCCCCTTCGGCCGGCACGATACCCCACTCACTCATGCTGAGCCCGCGCGCGAGTGCCCGCTGGCGCATCTGCACGTTGTGATCTTTCGAACCGGTAAAATGGTGCAACGCAAAGGCGAACTGTTCCGCTGGCACAATCCGCAGATCCGCCTGCAGCCCGCTCTCATAACGCACACTGGCCTTCGTCTCGCCGCGCGCGGTGATCTCCTTGACACCATGCCGCGTGACGAACCATTCAACCACCGGTGCAACTTCTTCTGCCGCCACGATAAAATCGAGATCCCCCACCGTCTCCATCTTGCGCCGCAAACTGCCCGCGTGCTCCGCGCGCAGCACCTGAGGCAATCCGCGCAGCCCTTCCAAAATCGGACCCGCCACCGCAAAAGCGTCCCACCACAGATGACGCTTCCCGTACGCTTCACGATTCTTGATTCCGGCCAGCAACTTTTCCTGCGTCTTCTCGCCAAAACCATCAAGCTGCGCCACCCGGCCTTCCTCGCATGCTTTGGTCAGTGCAGCAATGGTGTCGATGCCGAGCTTGCTGTGGAGCGCTTTGATTTTCTTTGGTCCGAGACTGGGTATTTCCAACATCTCAACCAGACCCGGAGCAACCGAGGCGCGCAACTCGTCATAAAACTTCAGTTCGCCGGTGGCGTGCAGTTCGGTTATTTTCTTCACGAGTGCATCGCCGATGCCCTTGATCGAGCCGAGCCGGTCTTCCGCGATGATTTTGCCCAGATCCTCTTCCAAACTTTCGAGCACGCGAGCACCGGATTGGTAAGCGCGGATCTTAAAAGGATTTTCGCCCTTTAAATCGAGCAATACGGCAATCTCATTCAGGATGTCAGCGATCTCGTTTTTAGTCACAGGCCAAACATAACCCAGGTCAGACGCACTTGAAACTTTTTCCTTACTGTTGGCCCCGATTTCGCCCATGCTTCTCAGCAACCGCTTCCTTCCGTGCCCTTCACCTACGAACGCACCATTCATTTTTCTGACACCGATGCCGCTGGCGTGGTGTTTTTTGCCAACTATCAGACCATCTGTCACGAAGCCTACGAAGAGGCGCTCGCGGCCGCCGGTCTGCCGGTGCGCACCTTCTTTTCCAACACCGACCTGATGATCCCCGTTTCTAAAAGTTCGGCAGATTACCTGCGCCCACTTTACTGCGGGGACAAGGTTCGGGTCTCGGTGATGCCAATCCTGCTCACCGAAAACTCCTTCGCGATCGAGTACGACATGGTTCGAGTGCGGAAATCGGAAAAACTCGCCGCCCATGTGCGCATGGCTCACGTCTGCATCAACTCCACCACACGAGAGCCCGCTGCATTGCCGCCAGCCTTGCTCGCCTGGATTCAGAGCGGCTAACGCGTAATCTCGGGGCTCAGGCCTTCGCCGCCTTCGGGGGTTTCGCGGGTTTTGCCGGTTTGGAAAGCTTCCTCAACGTTGCCACCATTGCCTTAAAATCCTTCGGCAACGGCGCGCGCAAATCCAACTGCTTGCCCGTGATCGGATGTGTCACAACGAGATGTTCGGCATGGAGCATGACGCGTGCCGGTTGTTTCGGCAGACGATCATCCGGTTTCCAGCCATAAACGACATCACCGAGCAAAATGTGACCGAGCGCTTTCATGTGTACGCGGATTTGGTGCGTACGGCCGGTGTGGATCGTACAGCGAACGAGCGTCGCAATTTTGCCGAACCGCTCGACCACCTCCCAATCCGTGTGCGCATCGCGTGCACCGGGGCCCTCCTCGACGATGGCCATTTTGTGCCGATGCTGGGGATTGCGGCCGATTGGTTTTCGTATGCCGCCACTCAACAGCACCGGCGCGCCGGCGACGAGGGCAACGTATTCTTTCTGCAGCGACCGTTCGGCGAACTGCTCGGAAAGTCCACGATGGGCCGTGTCGGATTTGGCCACCAGCATCACGCCCGACGTTTCGCGATCCAGCCGGTGAACAATGCCCGGGCGCTCAACACCACCAATGCCGCTCAACTCGCCCTCGCAATGCGAGAGCAACGCATGCACGAGCGTGTCTTCGCCCGTGCCCGCTCCCGGATGCACGATCATGCCGGCCGCTTTGTTAAGCGCGAGCAGGTGCTTGTCCTCGAAAATAATGTCGAGCGGGATGTCGACGCCCTTCAATACCGAGGGCTTCACGTCCGGTATCGAAAACTCAACTACATCATCCGTTGAGACCGATTGATCACGTTTGATCGGTTTGCCCGCAAGCAATACGAGTCCCGCGTCAAAGGAACGCTGCAGCGCGACGCGGCTGTGGTCGGGAAACGCGCCAGCCAACAATTTATCGGCACGTGCGCGACGCACACCGAACGGCACCGTATAGGTAAAGGAAGACATCAGATCAGTCGTGGGTACGGATTATTTATTAGCCGGTTTCTGAATCTGCTGGCGCAGAATCGTGGCGGCGAGCGCATCGTTGATACCGTGTTCCCCACCCGAACCTTGCACCAGAATCTCCGGAGTGATGCGGATGTTGCCTTCCTGCACGAGACGCAGACTTTCCAGCAGCGTGACGCCCTCTTTGCCGATCGCGGCAGAAAGCAAATCATAGCTTTGTTTGCGCGCTTCGGCGGTGATGCGAATGCGTTCGCCTTCACCTTTGGCGGTTTCGATTTGGGCCTTGGCACGTTCACCGGCGGTCTTCACTGCAAATTCGGCTTGGACGAGCTGGGTCTGTTGATCGGCTTCTTCGCGGGAACGAATAAATTGCTGACGGGCGACCTCGGCCTGCTGTTGCTGTTGGTAAGTCGCACGTTGATTACTCGCGACTTCTTTGTCGGTTTGAGTGAGCAGGAGTTTTTGACCTGCCTCCGTGGAATCGAGACCGATGGCTCCGATGAAAGCGCCGAGGAACGTGAGATTGTAAGGATGAAATTCGCTTTCAACCAGTTTGGCCGTCATCGATTCCACGCGACTGCGGCTGGCCACGTATTCGAGCGCACCGAGTGTTTCGGCAACATTGCGCAACGCCGCACGGGCCGTGGGCAATACCAGGCGCGCCTCCAGGATTTCGAGTTCTTCGTCTTCCTGTTCGTCCTTCATCACGCGGTCGGGATCGCCGAGCAGCGCGACGAGGTACGGTGCATTTTCAGCGGCGACCGAAAGCGAAAGACGCACGTCGACCGGGAAAGTGAAACCATCCTTCGAGCGCACGCTGATGGAATAATCCGAGCCCACATGGTTCGAGCCACGTTTGTTGGTGGTATTCGTTTGAGCGGTACGATCCACGCGTTGATACGTGTACACGCGTTGGGTGGTCTTGACTTTGATTACCTGATAGGCCTCGGGATGCAGATTGTAGGCACCAGGCGACAAGGGTTTGCGCCAGATGCCGCGATAAGTCTGGGGTACGATATCAACGCCGTTCACCGTGATCTTGTCGGTGCCGGTGTAGATTTCGCCCGCGTTGGCCTTCACCACCGCAACCTCACCAGCCGCCACCAGCGTGACGGGGCGCATCTCAACTTTGAAAAGGCGCGGATTGATACGGTAATTACCCGGCGTGAGAATCGTCAGCTGTGGGCCGCGGAAGCCCGTGTTGTCCGCGAGAAATTTCGTGGCATCGAGCATGTCGTCGGCTGATTTCCAGGCGGGGGCAAAAACCGTTCCACCCGGCAGAACCGTGCCATCCTGCGCGGTTACCACGCCGATCTGACCATTAGGCACAAGAACCGTGCCGACCTTTTCAACTTCGTAGGACCAGGGCCAGTAACCAAAATGCCAGCCCGGCCCGAGGACCTTGGCTTGCGGGCCTTTTTCACCCGCGATCGCGACGATGTGGCCGGCCGGAAGCTCCCCTCCGAGCGTGCGAATCACCACACCCGTCTGGTCGGAGGAAATGCTGACCGCCGAGGCGAGAACGAAAATGCCGGCACCACCCAAAATCATGGCAAAAGCAACGGTTGCCGCAGTAGCACGCGTTACGGGTGATTGCGATGAATACCGCACGACAAAGGCGATCAAGCCGCCGAGGACAAGTAACGAACCGAGTAATAGAGGAAACATGGCGATTGATGAGGTTGATTGGAAAACAGGCTCAAACTACTGCTAACCGTCGCGGGAGCCATAGAAATCTAAGGGGGTTGGAAACGTTAATCAAATTTCCAACCCGACCGGCGACGCGATGAACCCTTCAGATCGCCCGTTGCATTTTGGGTAGGGCGGATGGTCCCTCATCCGCCGTGGACGATGCGGGGCATCGTCCCTACCTTCGATCACGAAAACGACTCAATACTCACGACTTTTGACTGGCGGCCAGCAGCTGATTAATCTTGGCCAACGACTGCATCTTCACTGCAGGCGTGACGCTGGCTACTTCCCAGCCGTTCCGGCAAACCTGCGCCAGTTCCTCGCGGGTGAAAGCCAGCTCTTCGGCCAGCGCGAGGTATTCGTCGCTGAGCGAATTGGCGAAGACGAGCGGATCGTCCGTGCTGACCGTGCAACGCACACCGGCCTGCATTAAGCTGCGAAGCGGATGCTTGCTCAGCGACGGGTATACGCCGAGCTTCACATTGCTGATCGGGCAAACATCAAAAGTCACTCCACGCGCCACCGCCAAAGCCAGGACCGACGGATCCTCAATCGCACGCACGCCGTGTTGGATGCGATTTGAGCCCAGCAGCTCGATCGCCTCACGCACGCGCGCCGGGCCGTCGAATTCACCGGCGTGCACCTTGGTCACTTTGCCCGCCCGCCGGAGCCGTTCCCACACTTTGGCCGTCCACGGTTCGGTCGGCACCTGTTCGAAGCCGTGCAAATCGACACCGGCAAGATCCGGCCAGTTTTCCAGATCGTCAATCACGGCGCGCAGCGGACCTTGGTAATCGGTGCGGAGCATCCCGGCAAAAATCCGAACCTCAAGACTCGCCGGTACGGCCGCGCGAATCGCTGCAATAATATCCTGAGCGGAAACATTGATGTACCTAACCACGGGCAGATGGAAACTGGTTTCGACATAGCGAACATTTTGGGCAACGTGCCGCGCAAAGATCGACTTTGCGGCCTGATGGTACCGTTCGGCCGTTGTGAACCACGGCAACGCGTGACCGAGCAGGATCTGGTCGAAAGCGGGAAAATTGGCGTAGCGATAATCGCGCGCGCGAAACGGCGGATTCGTCGGAAATTTTCCCGGCTGCCACGCGTGCAACAACTCATACGGCAACGCACCTTCAATGTGCAGATGCGTCTCGGTTTTCGGCAGTGCCTTGATGAAAGCACGAAGTGTGGTGTGGGTGTTGGGCATCTTAAATGAGCGCCTTTCGAAAAGTGTGATCCCGATTTTAGATGTTACTTGGTTCGGTGAATTTTTAGCTGCGTGCGGATCCACGTTGGGTTTCGTCGGCAGTCAAATACCCGCCAGATGAATCCCCGCATACAAGCGAAGCGATTCAATATCGGAAACCACGTTTCAAAAAAATAGGAGCCGACACCTGACGATTGCCGCTCATAAAATTTAAATCCCTCCACAAGATCTGCCGCCGCCCGATCTAAAACCCGAAGTTTCACGCGAGTTTTGCCACTTTGCGCCGAAGAAGCGTTTTCGCCTCGTCCCAATCAATAAACTTTACCTTTCCATTCTTAACCAAACGTTCGGTCTCTTTCAATGCCTCCTCATGCCAAGCCGGAGAATCAATCTTGGCTTCGTCGGCCGATAAATCCGCCCAAAGCGCCTCCATGGCCCGAAGTTTCTCACTGCGGGACATCTTATTGAGCGGAAGCGTGATTGGCATGACTAAACGGTAGATCGCGCAGTCACATTGGCAAGTGAACACTCCCCGCTCACTTCCCTCCGAGCAGGTATTCTGGGTTCAGTTTGTGCAGCGATTTCGGGACGAAGAGGCCATCTTTGCGGATGAGTTTGTCATCAAAATAGATTTCGCCGCCGCCGTATTCCGGGCGCTGGATGCAGACCAAATCCCAATGAACTTGCGACTTGTTGCCGTTGTCGGCGACCGAGTACGCTTGGCCTGGCGTGAAGTGAAACGATCCAGCAATCTTCTCGTCAAAGAGGATGTCGCGCATCGGATCGAGGATGTGCGGATTAAAACCGAGCGCGAACTCGCCGATGTAACGCGCGCCGGCATCGCTATCCAAAATTTCGTTTAGGCGTTTCGTGTTGTTCGACGTCGCGTCGACGATCCGCCCATGCTTGAACGCGAGGCGGATGTTATCGAAGGAGTGGCCGAGGTAAACCGTCGGCGCGTTGAACTGTACGTGGCCTTCAACGCTGTCCCTGACCGGACAGGAGAACACTTCGCCATCGGGAATATTGCGCAGTCCGCCACAGGGTTCGGCGCCAATATCCTTGATCGAAAAACGCAGGTCTGTGCCCGGACCTTTGATCACAACGCGGTCGGTTTCCCGCAAGAGTTCGGCAAGCGCCTTCATGCCGGGCACCATGCGGCTGTAATCGAGCGTGCACACTTTGAAATAGAAATCTTCGAACTTTTCCGTGCTCATCCCCGCCTGCTGGGCCATCGACGGAGTCGGCCAGCGCAGAACGACCCACTTGGTCTTCCCAACGCGGTGGTCGAGCACCGGTTTCATCAGGCGACTGACGAGTTGCACGCGTTCGGGCGGCACGTCGGACGACTCGAAAATGTTATCCGATCCGCGCAGGGCGATGTACGCATCCACTTTCTGCATACGCTGGAGTTCCACCTCGGCGTGCGGGGCGTATTGCTCCTCGGAGGCACCGAGCGTGAGTTCGCGGGTGACGCGGGCTCGGTGGATGTTGACGATCGGATGGGCACCGTGTTGGCGAGCGGCGCGGATGAGGGCGACGATCATCGCGTCAGGCACATCGAAGGCGTCGATGAGGACGCGTTCGCCTTTTTTGAGCGACGTCGAAAAGCCGGTAAGACCTTCCGCGAGTTCGGTGAAACGAGAATCGATGATCATGTGCTGGGATTAATCAATTTTACTGTCCTTATCGGCAAGCGGGAAAGGGGCGGCACCGCCCGACTCCGGAAAACAAATGCGGCTCACCGCTTCGTCAAAATCAGTCGCACCGCGAATGATGTCGATTTCCAACCGCAGATAATAGAGCGGCACCGGGCACGGTAGATGATCGGGCAGGCGCACGGCGTCCTTTTCTGTGGTCACGATGAAATCGACGCGTTTTTCCAACGCCTCGCTGAAAATGGAGACGAGATCTTCGTAGTTGAAACGGTAATGGTCGAGAAAGCGCCGGGTGAAATCGATCGTAGCGCCAAGATCTTTGAGGAATTTCTCGAAGCTCTCGGGCGTCGCGATGCCACTAAACGCGCCAACCCGTTTACCCTTCAGATGCTCGAGCGGCAGACGTTCGGTGCTGTCGAAACGTTGCAAATACTGCGGACGGTGCGCGCACTCGATGATGTCGACACCGGGATTGTGTGTGTGGATGAGTTCCTCAAGTTCGGTATCGCGCACGCCGTTGGACTTGGTGAGAAAAACGTAACTGGCGCGTTGGAGATGTTTAATAGGTTCGCGCAACACGCCGCGCGGCAAAAGAAAGCCGTTGCCAAAAGGATTAGTCTTGTCGACGAGCAAAAGGTTTAGGCGGCCTTTGAGCGGCAGGTATTGAAAACCGTCATCCAGCACGAGCGTGTCGCAACCGAATTTCTTGATGGCAAACGCGCCGGCCTTCACGCGGTTTTTGTCCACGAGCACGATCACGCCAGGAAGATTTCGCGCGAGCATGTACGGCTCGTCGCCGGCCTCTTCGGAGTTGAGCAACACGCCCGTGCTGTCGCTCACGATACGCGGCGGCGGTTCGCTGGCGTGGGTGAGCCAGTTGAGCCATTTTTTCCAGAGTGGTGGCGCCTTGCTCTTGTAGCCGCGGCTCAAGATGGCGACCTTGCGGCCACGATCACGGAGTGCGCGGGCGAATTTTTCCACCACGGGGGTCTTGCCGGTGCCGCCGACCGTGAGGTTGCCCACCACCACCACGAGGCAACCCAGCGGCTGATCGTGGAAAATACGTTTCCGATAGAGCCAGAGCCGCGACTGCGCGATGCCACTAAAAAGATGCGACAAGGCCTGCAGAAATGCCGCGTAGAAGCTCGCGCCCAAGCCCTCTGCCCGACCAAAAATCACATCGATGGTGTACTGTTCGAATGTGTTATATTTTTTCTGAAGCCAAGACGACATGCGCGGGATTGAAGGATTGACGATGCCTTTCGAGTACGGTGTTTTATCAGGTTCTATCACGCCGATTGCCACGCCATGCAACTCAATCTACTCAAGTCGAAGATTCATCGCGCCGAGGTGACCGACCAAAGCCTCAACTACGAAGGCAGTCTCGCCATCGATCGCGAGATCATGGACCTCGTCGGTCTGCGCCAGTACGAACGCATTCTCATCGGCAACATGGGCAATGGCGAACGCTTCGAAACGTACGCCATCGCCGCTCCCGCCGGATCGAAGACCATTTCGCTGAACGGTGCCACCGCCATGCTCGGTAAACGGGGCGACCTGCTCACGATCATGTCATTTGCCGTCGTCGACGAAAAAGAAGCCGCCGACTGGCAACCCCGCGTCGTCGTACTCGGCGAAGCGAATCGCAAAATCATCAAGGTTTCGCAGAAGTGAGCGCGTAACGCTCTACCGCCCGATCCAGACCGACCTGCAACCACGCGTCGGCACCAATGACCCCGTTTATCTCGGTACGAGTAGTTCTTGGGGCATCACGGGAGCCGCGCTGCGCAACGTGGCCAAACCGAGAGTTCCCACCTGCATGAACGGCGATTTCTCCGACCATTGGTTCGACGAAGCCGCTGCGCGGCGTCGGTTCTTCATCCCCGGGCTTGTTCAACAAGAGTCGTACTCACGGCTTCGCGTGGCTACAACTCTCTGGGGTTGGCTTCTTTGCTTGGTCGAGTAGCTCATTCTGCTTGGCGATGCGTGCTTTTGCCTTTTCCAGTGAGGGAACCTTCATCTCGGCGCGATGCGAGTCCACCACCGATGGATCAACCTCGCCCATGCTCCATGGCGAATCGCCACTTTTCCCGGACTGTGTTCCGAAGCGCTGGGGGCGACCAATAGACCGCAAGAAGCGGTCTTCAGAAGCTGCCGCCAGCCATCGCGCATCGACGCCTTTAGATATCGCGATCACGCAGAACTCATGAGCGAGGAGGTAATCCTCAGGCTGATGCGCGTGCTGAAGCACCATGGCCCCCCGATGATAATCCCTGCCGGTCTTGAGCTGATCCGCAGCGTAGAGCGCTTTCACTCTCGCTTCACGCGCCTTGTCCCGAGGTCCAACGACGCTCCAGTCAATTTGATGCCCCGCACTCGGTTTCCGATCCGACTGATCTTCTTCATACATCTGCGCCAACTCTTCGCTGTCTTTGACCTCCTGCGAGGAGATGATTCCAGATATAGGCGCCATGGCCTCAGCACCGGCGCCCGGGAAACACGGAGCTAACAACGCTGCGAACATCGCGGATCTTAATTTCGAGGTCATGTGTTAGAATGGATGATTCCTCTTCGCCCAGCGTGAGGTGAGTTATGGCCGCTTGAGGCCGTTGTATCTGACGCCGCGTTATGATCATTTTTCATAATTTTGGGTTCGATTGTCTCTACATAAACAACGTCGGCATTGATTCCTCATCGATCAGCAAATCGTTTGTTTGGAAAAACTGTTCCGCGCGTCGCACATGAAGAATAATAGCGCCCTGCTTTTCTATTCGGTAATACAGCCAACATGGCTTGAGCCAAACCTGACGATAATTCTCGTGAATGAATTCAGGAATCGGCCGGCCCAATCTTAAAAACGACTTAATATTATCGGTCGCAGAAAAGATACGATGGGCGACAGCTTCCGCCGCCGCGGGCTTATCTAGTGCAATATACTCTACGATGGCGTCAAGCTGAGCTAACGCTGGCTCAGTCCAAATTACTTCAGCCATTTTGAAAAACGTCGCTTGGCTTGAACCTGCGATACCGTGCGGCCATCTCGAACAGCTACTTCTCCTAGCGCGATGCCTTCCAGTACAGACAAGCGACGGTTCAGTCCTTCGTAGGTCGCGACATCCACAAGATAGGCAGCAGGCTTGCCGTGCTGGGTAATCAATATCGGAACCCCGTCCCCCTGTAAGTCGGAAATTATCTCGGTCGCTCGCCGTTTCAATGTGGTAACAAGTTCAGTCTTCATGAGTGATACTTAAATGCCACATCGGCGCTGAGTCAAACATGCGGTATTTTCTGCACGTGCCGCCGCCCGGGCAGCACCGCGCGTGAGGTACTTCGGCTGGATGCACCCGGCCGCGACGTGATCGGGTTGGACGATGAAAACATCGGCTCGGCTTTGAGGCGGCGCGATCCTCTCCGCTGGTCCGGCCACGCCCCCCCGATTACTTACCGCCGCCGGTCTATCGCTCAGCCACCCAAAACCACATGTCACCTATTAAGTGACGTGTGGTTTCGCTAACCCGGCCGCTTTCCTTGGCGGACGGCCATGAGCCGGGCCAACAGTTGGAGTGTGCGCTCGGCGTCGGGCATTTGTTTGCCGGCGGTGACGAAGGAGTTTATCCGCTGACGCGGCAATCCCAGCATCCGGCCGAGATTTACCTGTTGACCCGAATGGCGCTAAGTTAGGCCCGAAGGGCTATTTTTGAGAGCGGGAGGGCGAGACGACCATTTTATGGCGTGGTTTCGTGAGCAATTGGTACGATTTGGGCCGGCGCTTGCGTGCTCTTGGTTCTGAGCGATTGGGTCGGT
>JANNHA010000063.1:0-13807 GCA_031404135.1 Verrucomicrobiota bacterium
GGAATATCGTTTCTGCGGCTACGGTGAAGCTGTCGCCGGGCACCGTGCGGCGCGCCAGGGTATTCAGGCAGTGATCGGGCCAAATGAAACGTGGGCCAATGCTCACAGCGCCTACCGCGAGGCGCTCTTCGGCACGGGCACAACAACCAAGTCACACGCCCAAGCGATCTCCTCCGCCGCCTTTGAAAAGGTGATTAAAGAAAAAGGACGCCTCCCGCTTGCGACGGTGTTGCGATGCCGTGTGCGGTATTTTACCGATGGCGCTGTGCTCGGCAGCCAGGCTTTTGTCGAAACACATCTCGCCGCCTATCGTCGGCGTCACGGCGCTCGTGAACGAACCGCCCCGCGTCCGCTCGCGCCCATCACCGACTGGGGCGGCCTCAACTCCCTGCGCGGTCTCCGGAAAAGAGCGTTTGGGTGAGAAGGTATCGCTCCGAAGTCGCTGCTGGTCCGGTGAAGTGCGGTCGTGTCGGGCGGCGGCATGGCCGGTGCAGTAGCCCGGCCGGAAGCGGCGCTCCGATAAGTGTTACCGACTTTTTTCTGATCGTATAAACTGCCGATTTGACGTCGTAGAGGTTTTTGGTGGTTGGCCGGACTGGCGTCGTATTTCGTAGCCAAATTGCCGCGCTATGATCGTATTTGTGGCGGGAGCGAGGAACAAGTTCGGCCCGTAACAATGAGGGGTGATCCGGTGGGTTGTCGTTCGCCGACTTTCAGCAGCTCACCTCGGTCAATGGAAACAGCGTCGTCGGCACGCGCGGACGGCGATCAGCGGCGGCGGCTTATTTCAGCGCGGGGGCCAGGAGTTTTTCTTCGGCGGCGATGAGGGCGGCGGCGAAGGCTTCCGGGGTCTTGACGGCCATTAGGATTTCTCGATTGGCGGCGTCTTTGAGAATTTTGCAGAGCGCGCTGACGACCATGAGGTAGTCAGTCGGGTTGGCTTTCGGTGTGCCGAGCACGAAGATCAAACGGACGGTCTGATTGCCGTTTTCGAAGAACACGCCGTCGGTGGAACGTCCTACGGCGAGCACGATTTTTTTGACGTGTTCGGTGCGCGCGTGAGGCAGGGCGAGTTCGTTGCCCAGACAGGTGGTGTCGAGGCGTTCGCGGGCGAGCAGTTCGTTGTAGAAGCTGTGGAAATCGATGACGTCCGGGTGGCCTTCGAGGAGCTTGGCGACTTCATTGAGCGCAGCCGTGCGTTTGGTGCTCTGAAGGGAGAGCGTAATACGTGACGGATCGAGGAGTTTTGAAAGTCGGCCGGCCATGCGAAGATTAAAAAAATTTCACGCTCACGAATTGATGTTGGCAAGGGCTGAATCGGCACATTCTAGGAAATCGCGTGAAATAATTGCGCAAAAAAACGGCGCTCGATGATTTAACATCGGAGCGCCGTTTTTTGTTGGAGCAAAAATCTTAGGCCGTAGGCGTGGGTTCGATGGGCGGTGTGGTTGCACTGATTTCTTCGTCGGTTTCGACGATGCGCGCGATCGAGAGGAGTTTGTCGCCGGCATCGAGTGTGACGAGGCGAACGCCTTTTGCACCGCGGTTGGTTTCGCGAATCATGTTCACAGGGCAGCGAACGCTTTGGCCTTTCGCGGTGAGGAGCATGATTTCGTCGGTGTCGCGCACGCTGAGCGCTCCGGCTAGTTTGATCGAGCCGTCTTCGGGCAGGTCGATCGCCCAGACGCCGCTGCCGCCGCGGTTGATGAGGCGATAATCTTCGAAGCGCGTGCGCACGCCGAGGCCGGCTTCGCTGGCGACGAGGAATTTCGCTTCGTGATCCACGACTTCGATCACGTCGAGGAAGTCGCTTTCCAATTTGAAGCGCATGCCGGTGACGCCGCCGGTGGCACGGCCGGTGGCGCGGAAATTATCTTCGCCAGTCTCGGGGTCGCGTTCGCGGAAGCGAACGGCGAGGCCTTGGTGGGAAACGAGAATGAGTTCGTTGTCACCCGTGGTGATCACGGAGCCGATGACGGCGTCGTCTTCAGCGAGGTTGATGCCGATGAGGCCGCCGTCGCGTGTGGTGTTGGCGTAGTCGGAGAGCGCGCTCTTTTTGATCACGCCCTTCTTTGTCGCCATAACGAGATAACTGTTATCGGTAAAGTCCTTCACGCAGAGCATCGAGGCGATTTTTTCGCCTTCGGTGAGGCGCAGGAAGGAAGCGACGGACTTGCCCTTCGAGGCGCGGGTGCCTTCGGGCGTGTCGTACACTTTCTTCGCGTGGCATTGGCCGGTGCTGGTGAGGAAGAGGATGTAGTCGTGCGTGCTCGCGGTGAACAGGTGCGCGACAAAATCTTCGTCGTACGTTTCGGTGCCGATGACTCCTTTGCCGCCGCGTTTCTGGCTGCGGTATTCGGCGACGGGTGTGCGTTTGATGAAGCCGAGGTGGGAGACGGTGATAACGCAGCCTTCGTTGGGGATGACGTCTTCCATGCGGAATTCGCCGGTAGCGCCAATGATTTCGGTGCGGCGGGGTTGGGAGTATTTACCGCGGAGAGCGAGCAGTTCGGTTTTGATAACCAACATGAGCTTGGTTTCGCTCTCGAGGATGCTGCGAAGTTCGGCGATGAGGGTTTGCAGTTCGAGGTACTCGGCTTCGATCTTGCCGCGTTCCAAACCAGTCAGTTGATACAAGCGAAGTTCGAGGATGGCGTCGGTCTGGCGCTCGGTGAGCGGGTACTTGGCCATCAACTTCACCTTGGCTTCCTCGCGGTTGGAGGAAGCGCGGATGATTTTGACAAAGTCGTCGAGGTTATCGAGGGCGATGATGTAGCCTTCGAGGATGTGGGCGCGGTCCTCGGCTTCGCGGAGGCGGAACTTCGTGCGGCGGGTGATGACGTCGCGGCGATGCTCGATGTAGCATTCGAGGAGCTCCTTGATGTTCATCTGCTTTGGCCGCTTCTTGTCGAGGGCGAGCAGGATGACGCCGAAGGAGGATTCGAGCGCGGTTTTCTGGAAGAGCTGGTTGATGACGACTTTTGACTGTTCGCCGCGTTTGAGCTCGATGACGACGCGGGTGTTTTCGTCGGATTCGTCGCGTACGTCGCGGATGCCGTCGATTTCCTTCTCTGTGACTAGTTCGGCAATGCGGATGACGAGGTTGGCGCGGTTTACGTTATAAGGGATTTCGGTGATGACGATCTGCTCCATCCCGGTTTTCGTTTCCTCGGTGTGGGCCTTGCCGCGGATGCGAACGATGCCTCGGCCGGTTTTCAGATAACTGAGAATTCCTTCGCGGCCGGAGATGGTGCCGCCGGTGGGGAAATCGGGGCCGGTGATGATATTGCAGATGTCGTCAACGGGGATCGATGGCTGATCGATGATGGCGCAGGTGGCGTCGATGAGTTCGTTGAGATTATGCGGCGGGATGTTGGTCGTCATGCCGACGGCGATGCCGGTCGAGCCGTTCATCAACAAATTCGGCAGTGCGGCGGGGAGGACGGTGGGCTCGGTGGTCGATTCTTTGTAGTTCGGTGCGAAGTCGACCGTGTCTTCATCGATGTCCTTGAGCAGTTCTTCGGCGATGGCGCCGAGGCGGCACTCAGTGTAACGGTAGGCAGCGGGTGGATCGCCATCGACGGAGCCGAAGTTGCCTTGGGGTTCGATGAGGGGGTAGCGCATCACCCAGGTCTGCGCCATACGCACGAGGGTGTCGTACACGGAGGAGTCGCCGTGTGGGTGGTAGTTTTTCAGCACTTCGCCGACGACGCCGGCGCATTTGTCGAACGAGCGGTTATGCAACAAACCTTCGCGGAACATCGCGTAAAGGATGCGGCGCTGGACGGGTTTGAGGCCGTCGCGGGCATCGGGCAGGGCGCGCGAGACGATGACCGACATCGAATATTCGATGTAGGCGGTCTGCATGATGTCGGTGATGTTAGCCGACGAAAGTTTTTCAGAAGCGGTATACATGAGGAGAGTAGCGAGTAGTGAGTAGCGGGTAGCGAGTAGCCGCTGAAGTAGAGTGAATGGTTAGGGCCCGTTGCGATCCATGCCGTTGATGTAGCCTTGGAGCAGGCGGGATACTTCATCGAGCCCTTCCTGGAGTTGTGTAGTGTCGGTATAGCGCAGGTCGTGGGCTAGGATGAGCTGATAAAGGCACTCGTCGGCCGAGGCTTGGGCAATGTTGTAGAACCTGATCTTGTCGGGTTTGGTCCGCTTGCGGAAACCCTCAACGAAGTTTGAGGGGATGCTGGCGGCTGAGCGTCGGATTTGCGAGGTGAGGGCGAAGAGTTCGTGCTTAGGGAATGATTCGGTTAATCCATAAACGGATAGGGTGAACGCGTGGGCTTTCTGCCACACAAGTACATCGCGGAAGGATTGGGATTTATCGGTCATGCTCGCTACTCGCTACTCACTACTCGCTACTACAGATCAGACATCGAGATACTGGACGTTGAGGGCGTTGTCTTCGATGAACTGGCGGCGGGGCGGAACTTCGTCGCCCATGAGCAGGGTGAACAACGCATCGGCTTTGGCGGCGTCGGCGATGTTGACCTTGAGCAGGCGGCGTTTCTCGGGGTCCATCGTTGTCTCGAAGAGTTGTTTCGGGTTCATTTCACCGAGACCTTTGTAGCGTTGGATGCTGAGGCCTTTGCGACCGAGGCTGCGGATGTGGGTGAGCACTTCGAGCGGCGAGAAGAGTTCGGTTTTTGTCTCGCTCTTCTGGCCGAGATTCTCGGTGACGATGTAACGCGATTCTTCGGTGCGGCCGAAGCGGTTGATTTCCAGGCCGGTGGCGGCGATGGCCTTCAGGAGCTTCGCCATTTCGGTGGATTCGAAGATTTCGTGCAGGGTGATGCGCTTGGTGCTGAACGGCGTTTTGGTGTTGGCGTCGGGTTGTTCGGAGAGGTCGGCGTCGAGGCCGTGCATTTGAACGAAGGTGGCGCGGGATTGTTCGTCCTTGAGGAATTCCTGGGCCTCTTTGTTGCCTTCGCGGATGCGGGCGATGTAGCGCGGGAGCACCATCGTTTCCTTTTCGTGGCGGTCGAGGTAGTCGGAGAGTTGCGCACCGTAGCGGGTGACGCCGGCGCCGAGTTTTTCGAGCGCGGCGAGGGATTCGACGATCTTGTCGATTTGCGCTGGGTCGAAAACGTGCTGGTCCTTGATGCGGGTGAGCACAACGTCTTCGGAGCCGAGTTCGAGGAGGATGCGGTTGAGCTGTTCGTCGTTGTCGATGTACTGCTCGCGCTTCTTGCGCTTGATCCGGTAGAGCGGCGGCTGGGCAATGTAAACGTAGCCGCGTTCGATCAAGCCCTTCATTTGGCGGTAGAGAAAGGTGAGGAGAAGCGTGCGGATGTGCGAGCCGTCCACGTCAGCATCGGTCATGATGATGATTTTGTGGTAGCGAACTTTTTCGACGTTGAAGCCGCCGACGTTGTCGTCGCCCTCGCCGATGCCGGTGCCGAAGGCGGTGATGAGGGTTCTGATTTCCTCGTTGCCTAGGACTTTATCGAGGCGGGCTTTCTCGCAGTTGATGACTTTGCCTCGGAGCGGAAGGATGGCTTGGAAGCGGCGATCGCGGCCTTGTTTGGCGGAGCCGCCAGCGGAGTCACCTTCGACGATGTAAACTTCGCAGAGGACGGGATCGCGTTCGGAGCAATCGGCGAGTTTGCCGGGGAGTCCGCCGCCGGAGAGGGCGCCTTTGCGGACGGTTTCACGAGCTTTGCGCGCGGCTTCGCGAGCACGGGCGGCGTTGAGGGTTTTGTCGATGACGCGCTTGGCGATGGCGGTGTTGGCTTCGAGGAAGAACTTGAGCTTATCGCCAACGATGCGTTGGACGATGCCGTCGACTTCGCCGTTGGAGAGTTTGGTCTTGGTCTGGCCTTCGAAGCGGGGTTCGGGGACTTTGACGGAGATGACGGCGGTGAGGCCTTCGCGGACGTCGTCACCGGTGATCGCTGGATCTTTTTCTTTGATCAGGCCGTTGGACTTCGCGAAATTATTGACGACGCGGGTGAGCGCGGTGCGGAAGCCGGAGAGGTGGGTGCCGCCTTCGATGTTGTAGATCGAATTGGCGTAGGCAAAGACCTGGTCGTTGTAGCTGTCGTTGTACTGCATCGCGACGTCGACGACGATGTTGGAGAGCGCGGCGTTGGTTTCGTTGGGAACGCTGTCGCTGAAGACGATGGGCTTTTCGTGGACGACGTTTTTGTTCGTGTTGAGGAATTTTACGAACTCGGCGATGCCGTCCTTGAAGAAGAATTTGTCGGATTTTTGCGAGCGATCGTCGGCGAGTTCGACGCGGACGCCGGGGTTCAGGAAGGCGAGTTCGCGGAGGCGCTTGGCGATGATTTCGTATTGGAACTCGCGGGTGGTTTTGAAAATTTCGATGTCGGGCTTGAAGGTGATCTTCGTGCCGGTTTTCTTTGTGTCGCCGATGACAGCGATTTTTTGCGTGGTTTTGCCCTGGGCGAAACGCATCTGGTAGACTTTGCCACCGCGCCGAACCTCGGCCTCGAACCATTCGGAGACGGCGTTGACGCATTTTGCACCGACGCCGTGAAGGCCGCCGGAGACTTGATAGGCACCTTTGCCGAACTTACCGCCAGCGTGAAGATTGGTGAGAACGAGTTCGAGCGCGGGAATGTTGTAGGTCGGATGAATATCGACGGGGATGCCGCGGCCGTCGTCTTCGATCGAGCAGGATCCGTCGAGATGGATGGAAACTTTTACCTCTTTGGCGAAACCGGCGAGGCACTCGTCGATACAGTTGTCGACGATTTCAAAAACGCAGTGGTGGAGGCCGCGTTCGTTAGTGTCGCCGATGTACATATCGGGGCGTTTGCGGACACCTTCAAGGCCCTCCAGCTTCTGGATTTTCGAGGCGTTATAGTCGGCGGCACCGGCTTCAGATTCGGATAACTTTTCAGGGACTTGATCGTCGGACATATCTGGGTAAGAACGTTGGTAAATTTAAAGGGAAAATCTTTCTGATTTCCGGGGGCGGGACAACAGCAATTTTCAAGTGAATTTTGGGGTTCGCGGGGTGTTGATCACAGTATTTGAGGTTGCGGACCTAAGATAACGTGTTAGCTTCGCCTGCATGAAGTTATCCGTTAAAGTCGACTACGCGTGTCGGGTGTTGGCGCAGCTTGCGCGACAACATGGCGGCGATGGACTTGCGCATATCGAAGAACTGGCGCGAGTGGAGGCGGTACCGGCGAATTATTTAGTACAGATTTTGAGCGAACTTCGCAATGGCGGGCTAATCACGAGTCGGCGAGGCAAGCAAGGTGGCTATGCGCTCGCGCGTGGGCCCGAGGATATCACGTTGTTGGATATCGTGGAGGTGATCGAGGGCGAGCTGTTGGAGGTCACGACGGCGGGCGCGGGGCATTCTTCAAAGGCCGTGAATCACATTTGGAAGGAAGTGCGTGTGGCTTTTGAAAACAAAGTGCGCAGTTACACGCTGGCCAATCTCATGGCGAAAAATGCCGACGAGATGTATTACATTTAAGTTGGGGATTGAGCCGCGCGGGCGAAGTCGCAAATCTGGCGGCGTATGCGTCACCCCGCTCTTGATAAAATCCTGATCCTGCAAGACCGCGACGGAAAGCGGCTCAACCTCGAGGCGCAGATTAAAGCGGCCCCGCGCGATATCGCTGCGGTGGAGCAAAAAATCGCCTCCGAAAAGGCCGCCATCGACGCGGCTCGTTTGGAAATGAAGGAACTCGAGGTCCAAAAAAAATCCATCGAGACCGAGATCGGCGTCGCGGACGAAAAAGTCCGCAAGTACCGAACCCAGCAGCTGTCGGTAAAGAAAAACGACGAATACCAGGCGCTCGGCCACGAGATCGAGACGATGGAAAAGACCATCGGCGCGCTGGAGGAGAAAGAGCTCGCTGTCATGTACGGCATTGATGAAGCGAAGAAAAAGTTCGTCGCGGCCGAAGCGGTGTTGAAACAAAACATCGTGGGTCACGAGGCGCGTATCCGGGATTTGCGTACACGCGAAACGAGTCTGGTGGCGGAGTTAAAGCAGGCGCAGGCGGACGTGGCGGCGGCGCGTGAGCCGATTGAGGTGCCGAGTATTCGGATTTATGATCGTATCGCGGCGCGTGGGCTGCCGGCGTGTGTGCCGATGCGCGACGGGAAATGTGGCGGTTGCCACCTGAAAGTTTCCAGCGAGATCGAGTCGGATTCGCGCAAGAGCGACAAACTCGCCACGTGTGACCAGTGCGGGCGGATCGTGTATTTTGATGCTTAAAGTCGCGAGTAGCGGGGCGTGAGGAGCAAGCACGGTCATTTGGCGTCCTGCCCGTGTGCCCGCTCCATCCGGAGTCGTTCTTGGTCGTGGTGGTGCGCAGCGAGATTTAAGCCAAAAAAACAGGCGCGACGACGACCGACACCCGCAGGTGCTGGCGAACTTGCTGATCAAGTCCGTACAGCCAGAGCTTTGTGGGGGGCTCGTTTTCGGATCACAGGCCGACACCGCCGCACCCACTATTTTCCCAAGGGGATCGAAATATCGCCACCGAGACGCGCGGGAGAACCGCCGGATTTGGCACCCCAAAACCGGGTATTGCTGCAACCCGCGGTCAGCAGCGCCATCGCGAGGCAGAAAACCAAAGCAGGAAGGAAACGGAGCCTCAGGCGCATGTTCGGAAAAGCGGATTCTCTGACCTGCGCCTGATCACGCTGTGCCCCACTCCCTACTTCTTCTCGTCGGGCCGCTTAAACTCTTTGTGCCCGGCCTTCTGCAAGGCACCGATATCGGCGACGAGCTTGTCGGCTTCGTCGTTCTTGCCAGCCTGCAGCGCGGTTTCGAGTTGAGTGAGCGCAGCGATCAGTTTTTTGATCCCAACGCGGTACTCCGCCACGAATTTCGCGCGGTCGGCGACCGGCACATCAGCCGCCTTGGCGGGCTCCAATTTCGCGGCCTCTTCGGCGGCGCTCCGGAGTGTGGCAACGAGTTGCAACGACTCGGCATTCTTCGTCGCATCGGCCGCCTGACGTTTCAATTTCTTCCACGCCTGGCTCATCGAATCCATTTTCCCCTCCAATTCCGTTTCGTCGGGCGCTGGCTTTTTTTGCCCATCGGCACGAACTAAAACGACAGCAGGAAACGCGAACAAGACAGCGAGCAGCAGAATACGGATTTTCATAAAGGAAACGAGGAGGTTGAAATGGCGAACCCGCTTAATCTCCCCAATCAAACAGCGATTGCAACGCGTCGGTCGATTTTTTTGCAGCCTTTGCCCGGCGTGGCCCTCTCCCGACCGTTTGACCCATGCGGGAACGAGGCTAGAGTTTCGGGCTCGTGGCTTGAGGCCATGGAGCGGTCGGCAGCGCCATCAACGACCCGAACGGGTTTCGCAGTGAACACGATCCAATATCTTTATGCCGAGAACATCATCTCGCGCTCCGTGGCCGGGATGAACCAGCGGCTAGGTTTTTGCATCGCGGTCGAAAATCGCACCTATGATAAACGTGTCGAAATTCACTGGGGCACACGCGACGGAGCCTGGCACGTGCTGCCCGCTCACTTCACCCGTCGGTGCGGCAAAAGTCACGAGGTCTGGGCGGCCGAGGCGCATTTCTTCTCCGGCGCGGATGGCAACGGACTCCCGTGCGACATCTTTTTCGCCGCACGCGCCACCATGGCAGGCACCGATTACTGGGACTCTAACCAGGGGAACAACTATACGATCACGGCCGATTCCGGTGTGCTCGTAGCCGAAGCTTTTCCACTCCTGGCGATAAAAGTGCAAACGCAGCTTCGCCCCTCTGACGCCTTCCTGCCCGTCACCGTCGCCGTACATCAATCGCTTTTCCCAAAAAAAGTTTTCCTGCGCTGGAGCACCGACCACTGGCGAACGACCTACACCACCGAGTGCTACTTTTGGCGGCGACATTGGGAAAAACACCACGCCAGCCAGGCGCAAAACCCAAACGACTGCGGCACCTCAATCTGGGTGACCCACCTGCCGACCAACCAGGCCTACCGGATCGAATACGCCATCGGTTGCGAAACACCCGACCGAACGGTTTGGGACAATAACTTTGGCGAAAACCACGCCGCCCGCCACGAGCGCTTAAAGGTCCTCACGCTCAACCTGCACTGTTGCCAAGAGGCAAATCAAAAAGCGAAACTATCCATCATCGCTAAGGCCATCGATGATCACGACGCCGACATCGTCTGCCTGCAGGAAGTAGCCGAACCATGGGACAAAGACACCACCGTCGCGGAAGCCAACACCGCGAAACTTATCCGCCAGCAACTAAAACAACCCTACCACCTCGCAACCGACTGGTCCCACCGCGGCTTCGCTGTTTACCGCGAAGGCTGCGCCATCCTCTCCCGCCACGAAATCCTGATGGCCGACTCCGGATACATTTCGAGCGACCATGACGAGAACAGCATCCATGCACGAAAGGTGGTTATGGCACAGATCGCCGTGCCGTTTGTCGGTGTGGTGAACATCTATTCCTGCCACCTGAGTTGGTGGGAGGATGGATTTCGAGAACAATTCGAAAACCTCCGAGTCTGGGCCAACGAAAAACATTCCACCGGCATCGTGGCGACACTGCTGCTGGGCGACTTCAACGCCAAAACCGGCTCCGAAGGCTACCTGCTCGTCACCGGCAACGGCGAATTCGAGGATCAATTTCACAAAGCCCAGCAAACCGCCGCGCGGAACGGCGCCAACCAAAACCACGCAAAACCACCCAACGACGGACGCATCGACTTCATCTTTTTGAAAAGGAGCAGCGCCTTGGACGTGAAGACCGCCAAGGTGCTTTTTACCGAAGCAGATTACGGGCAGGTATCCGATCACCCCGGCTTTTACGCCGAGTTCGAGCCCTCGCCCTGACGGGGCGCACGGAGGAGACACCCATGGCGTTTGCCGAACACTATGCCGAACCGACCGAGGCGGAAATTGGGGATCCTTTTTCGCGCAGAAATGATTTGGGCGAATCGTTTCGCCTGCGCTGGGGACGCGTCCGCTTCGATCTTTTCTGGGGCAAAGACATCAACCTAAAAGTTTTGCTCAAAGTTTTTCGTCGCGACGGCACCTGCGAAAAACTGCTGGTCGACACCGATCCCTACGAAATCGATTGGGACCACCATAAACGGGTCACCCGCGACTTCTATCTGCTGCCCGAGTCGGCGAAGTTCGGCCGGATCAGTTGCGTAAAATGCGCCTTCATCGTGCATCGCGGCGAGCATTCCATTTCCTCCGAACACGAATACGTTCTGTTTGATAGTTCGGTCTTTGATTCCGACGTTCCCGCCAGCCGGAAAGTCTCAACCCGTGCGCTTGCGCCGAACCTTTATCAAACCACCGAACTCGATCCCGGAATCCTGCAACGCGATGTCGAATGGCACAACCGGCATTTCGAATCGCTCGCCGCCGTGCCCAAGTTTACGCGCGGTGTGGTGAACCACCCGTACCACCCCAAGCGCTACATCCACGACCGCATCGACGACGTGATCGCGCAGCACCGAACCTCACCTCAGAAGCCAGCCTGCATCAAAGTCTGTGTCGATTGCATCGACGACACCGACTTCGTCTCCCACCTGCTCTTCGCCGCCTCTCAGGGCGTCGATGTTCAGTGTATCGTGGACTGGCGAAAGATGACGCTAACCAACAGCGACAATTACCTGCGGCTGAAACGTTCCTCGATCGATTTGCTCGGCATCTTCTGCACCTCGCGCGACCCCCGCGTCGAAGTCGCGCCGGACATGCACATGAAGTTCATTCTCTTTGGCCCTGAGGATTGTCTCCAGGGTTCCTTCAACATTACCTTTGAGCGCTGGGGTGCCAACTGGGAATCTGGCATCACGTTTCGCTCCTTTGGCGTCAGCCGGTTGCTCGATAATATTTTTCAAAGTATCCGTGGCGGCGTCATCCAGCGCTACGAAGTGGATGCGTCGAGCCATTTCAATTTGCTCTACACTTTCGGTCGGCACTTCACGCACGGCGGCCGGGTGTATCGGCCGCCCCATGCAATTTTGTCCGAGATCAATCGCGCGAAAAGCTCGATCCGCTGCTGCCTATTTTTGTTGGGCGAAATGCAAGGCGAGTACGGCGACACCGTGGTGGATGCGCTGATCGCGGCGCGGCACCGTGGCGTCGATGTACAGGCGATTTTCAACGGTCACGTTATCCGCCAGGGCGACCCCACCAAAGCCTGCTCGATGGACGAAGAACTGCGGCGCCCCCTCGTACCCGCCGTGGCGCGCCTCGAACGCAGTGGCGTACCCGTTTTCCTCGCCTACGGCATCCATGACCAACGCGTGCCGTACTGCCCGCTCCACGCAAAATATTGTGTGATCGACCGGCAAATCGTACTCGATGGCAGTTTCAACTGGTACAACACCTCGGCGTTTTCCCACGATCTACTGGTTGTGCTCTCCAACGCCGATCTGGCCCGGGCGTACTTGAACGAGTTCGAGTACACCCGCGGCTGCCTGCGCATCTTGGACGCGCGTGAACTAGCCACCCGGTAAAACCGGAATCCGCGAATAATCGAAAAACTCCGAAGGGGTTTCGTTGGCTGAGGTGTACGGTATGACGAAGCCAATCCAATAGAAACCATCTAAATTCCACTCCTATGAAAAACCTCCGCCTCCTCCCCGTTCTTGCCCTCGCCATTCTCACTATTGGCTGATGCGTCGCAGCCGAGCGGCGAGCGACGCAGAAAGCCTCTGACAAAAGTTGGAAACGTTCTTCCGCTTGCTCTCAGCCCGGATAATGCACAGGTTCGGCCAACCCCAACGGCAATGGTCACTCTCACCCTAGCGACTGCTCTCCCTGAAGAACCGGATGCGTCAATTGCGCTAGTTCGAGTCTGTAAAGGTGTCGACGGGTAAAAGCCTGCTCTACCCAGAATGAAGAAACTAACTACGATTCTCGCCGTTCTACTATTCTGCTCCGTCAGTTCGGCGGATAGTGTTCAAACGCCTTATCCCAAAGCGACAACCTCAAAAATGGGCCTTTCAGTTTTCGTGATGGTGCCTGTACTTGAAGGCGACGAGGTAAAGCTAGGCCAAGGAAAGGGCATTATGTACACAGTGCGCCTCGATGGTTCGTTAGAAAAGAAGTGGAATGTTGAAGGCTGGTATTCCTTTGGGACATATCCTAGCGACGACGGTGTATATTTGACCAGATTTGGTGATTGGCCAACCGGTGACAGCCCCAAAAAAGAAGATTTGGCCGTGGCGTTCTACAAGCAAGGCAAGTTGATTCGCACCTATTCGACAGCCGATCTCATCGTTGATCCAAAGAAAGTGCGAGTGACAGTAAGCCATTACCAGTGGCTCGCTGAAGGCCAGCACGGCCATTTTTATTACAAGCAATTTGGTCTCACTACCATCGAAGGCAGAGAGATTATTTTTGATCTAGAGTCGGGCGAGATCACTAAAGTTTATGAGCCTAACCCAGAGAATTGTAGTCACGCGAAACCCTGACTACGACTCTTGTTGAACAAGCTAGGGTATAACCCTCCGGCACCGCTTATGCGGGTTGTATTTTATCGGTTGTGCTCACGGATGACTCCGTAATGAGCGTTTCGATACACCTGTAAGCCTCTTCGCCCGGTTCAAACGAAGCCGTTTGACCGGTACCCACCGGTTTTTCTTCTTTTCCCACGACGATCACGACGGCGAGCAACGTCTCAACTTTTAGCCGCCGGTTCTTCGCGGCCGGGTGCATTCAACCTAAATCCCGCAGTTGAGGATCAAGGGATTGGTTTTGGGAGCCAGTCGTCGGGATTGTTTGGGTTATTCCAGCACAGGTAACGTTCGAATCGCTGTTGCAGGTCCAACTGCGGCGCAATTGAACTGAGCCAGCGTTCA
>JANNHA010000064.1:0-61552 GCA_031404135.1 Verrucomicrobiota bacterium
CCATCCACGTCGCCAGAAGCGTGGGTGGCGATGCAGCTCGTTCGCAGTAGGGCGCGACCCGGTTCCAGCGCGACTTGCGCAGCGACACAACCGGAGGCCTATGCCCGCTTGCGTTTCGGCGCTCGTGTCACACCTCTGACGCCACGCTTCGGTCGGGGCCGAAGTGCCTCGCGCACTTCCTTGCGAATTTCTTTGAGCCATTTCCGGCCGCCCCCGCCGAGGCTGGCGAGGGCTTCGGCAAGCCGGCCCTTTTTCCGGGCCTGCTCTAGCCGGCGACTGATTGCCGTTCGTATTGCCTGAAGCTCACGATCTATGCGGTCGAGAGCCATGTGGAAACCTCCGTTGGCGCGAATTCGAGGTAGAGTTTACCGCGCATTTCATAAACCTTCAGCGAAGCAACCGCTGGGTTTGAAAGCATTCCCTCGTGCCAGGAATTCGAGTTTCGCCCGTGAAAATGACGCCGAGCCATCGCAGCAGATTTCTCCGCGACCTGAAAGCGGCGTTCCCGGAGCTCCGCGACTCGGTCAACCGCTGGTACGGCCTTCTCCACCTGGAGATGGCGGAGTTCCGGAACCTCGTACAGGCCGCCATCGATTCGGAAGATGCCGAATCCGTCAAAAAGGCCTTTCGCCTGGCCGAACGGCATTTCATTCAAGGCAGTCCGAACCTCCGCAACGCCATCGCAGTCTCGTTTCTCGAGGACCTGAACTTCGAAGATGGTCGTGCGCGGCGCCGATGGGCGTGGGAGATTCTTCCTGCCAGCCTGAAGGACGTTGTCCATTCCCCGAACGCTCAGGCCACTGCCTTGTTGGACAAAGTCAGGTCAAGCGTGCGAAAGCGAAAGCGCCGATGAAGTCCACGACCGAATACCTCACCTTCAACATCCCCTCCCGGATGGACTTCCTCAACATCACCCCCCAAGTCGAGGAAATCGTCGCGAAGTCGGGCGTGAAAGAAGGCCTCTGCCTCGTCAACGCGATGCACATCAGCGCATCCGTTTTCATCAACGACAACGAAGCCGGCCTCCACGCCGACTTCGAGAAGTGGCTAGAAAAACTCGCGCCCGAAAAACCGCACTCGCAGTACGCGCACAACCGCGGTGAGGACAACGCCGACGCCCACCTCAAGCGTACCCTCATGGGCCGCGAAACCGTCGTGGCCGTGACGAAAGGCGAACTCGATTTTGGTCCTTGGGAACAGATCTTCTACGGCGAATTCGACGGCCTCCGCCGCAAACGCGTCCTCGTAAAAATCATCGGCGAATAGCCCCTGATGTCTTTGCTCGTGGTAGGGCGCGACCGCTGGGCACGCCGCGTATTCGGAACGGCGCGCCCAGCGGTCCCGCCCTACCCACCCGCCACCGCACCCGGCAGCACATACCAAAAGATCGAAAAAAAGTGGCAGCTACTGCCCGCAAGCACGCACAGGTGCCAGATCGCATGATGATACCGAAGCGACTTCCAGAGATAAAAGACCGTGCCTCCCGTATAACAGAGTCCGCCCGAAACCAACAACCAGATACCGCCCGCAGGCAGCGCCGCGCTCAACGGCTTGAACGCGATTACGATCAGCCACCCGGTCAGGATATAGATGCCCGTCGAAAGCACGCGAAACCGGCCAGCCATGAAGAACTTCAAAATCATTCCAGTCAGACACAACCCCCAGACAACGCCAAACAAACTCCACCCCCAGGGCCCGCGCAGGCTCACCAGAAGAAACGGCGTGTACGTGCCCGCGATCAGCAGAAAAATCGAAGCATGGTCGAACTTGCGGAGAAGCTTTTTGGCCTGTTCGGAACGCAAGAGGTGATAAACCGTCGAAGCTGAATAGAGCGCCACCAGCGCCGCGCCGAAAATCGCCCCACTCGCCACACTCCAGGCATCGCCGTGAAGCGCACCGAACATGACGAGCAGCACCAACGCCGCCACGCTCAGCAACGCCCCGATTCCATGGGTAATCGCGTTGGCCCGTTCTTCACCGACTGAGTATGTCGCAGGAGCAGTCACAGCCGTACGCTATACGCTTGCGAGCAGTTCGTCGACCATTGGTTCGAACGAACGACCACGAACGCACCGCTTGGTTGGCAAGACCTGCAAACAACCAGCAAAGCGCCGGCCTAATTCTTAACACTGGAACATTGCCTACGCGCCCCGAATCGATCTATCGCTAAACCTGTTCGTCGGCACACTCTCAAAGGATTTAACATGCTCACTTCACCCGCCTCTACGTCCCACCATCGCTGGAAATTCTTTCGCACCGGCGGTCTCGATCAGGTGGCCCTCGAAACGGGCGCCGATCTCGTCGGACTCGAACAGCTTGACCAGAAACTCTGGGTCGCCCTCAGCTGTCCGGTCAAAGGTCTCGAACTCGACGAAAAAACCCTCGCCCTGATCGACGACGACAACGACGGACGTATCCGCGTGCCCGAACTACTGCGAGCAATCAAATGGGCCGCGCCCCGCCTGAAAGACGCCGGCGATCTGCTGAAGGGCGAAGAAACGTTGCCACTCGCCGCGCTCAACGATCAAACGCCCGAGGGCAAAATCCTGCTCGCCTCCGCCCGCCAGACCTTGCGCAGCTTAGGAAAACCAGACGCCACCGCCCTTTCGATCGCCGACAGCAGCGACACCAAACGCATTTTTGCCGCCAACCCCATCAACGGCGATGGTGTGATTCCCGCTGAAGCCGCCAACGATGACGAAACCAAGGCCCTCATCGCCGACATCGTCGCCTGCCTCGGCGGCACCACCGATCACACCGGATCTCCGGGCGTTACCACCGAAAAAGTCGATACCTTCTTCAAAGAACTCGGCGCCTACCTCGCCTGGGCCGACAAAATCACCACGCCCGACATCGCCATCCTTGGCGATCAAACCGCTACCGCCTACGAAGCGATCAAAGCCGTACGCGCTAAAATAGACGACTACTTCGCGCGTAGCCGCCTCGCCGCCTTCGATCCCCGTTCCATTGAAGCGCTCAACCGTTCAGAATCCGACTACCTCGCCATCGCCTCCAAGGACATGAAAATCACGGCCGAGGAAGTGAGCGGCTTCCCTCTCGCCACCATCGCCGCGGGCAAACCGCTCCCGCTGACTGAGAACCTCAACCCCGCCTGGGCCGCCGCGCTCACCACCTTCCTTCAAGACGCCGTCACCCCGATCCTCGGTGCCTCGAAAACCTCACTCAACGAAACAGACTGGCTCCAGCTTTGCGCCCGTTTTGCCCCGTACGAAAAATCGACCGCGCTCAAGCCCGCCACCGCCTGCGAAAAACTCGGCCACGAACGGCTGAAAACTATCGCCACCGGCAAAAGCCGAGCCTCGCTGGATGAACTGCTCGCCAAGGACAAAGCCATCGCCCCGGAATTCCAGGCCATCAGCGATGTCGACCGCCTCGTGCGTTACCACCGCGATCTGCGCACCCTCCTGCACAACTTCGTCAACTTCGGCGATTTTTACTCCCACGACAAATGGGCGGTCTTTCAGGCCGGCACTTTGTACCTCGACAGTCGTTCGACCGAACTCTGCCTCCGCGTCGACGGCGCCAACCCACTCGCCGCGATGAGCAAGGCCTACATCGCCTACTGCTCGTGTACCCGCGCTGGTTCGGCACCGATGACCATCGCCGCCTGCTTCACCCAGGGTGACAGCGACTACCTGTTCACCGGCCGCCACGGCATTTTCTACGACCGCCAGGGCCGCGATTGGGATGCCGTCATCACCAGCATCGTGGACAACCCGATCAGCATCAAACAGTCGTTCTGGTCGCCATATAAAAAATTCATCCGCATGATCGAGGAGCAGATCGCCAAGCGCGCCGCCGCCGCCGAAGCCGCCTCGAACAGCAAACTCGCCGGGGCCGCTGATACCGCCGTCAACGTCGACAAGGCAAAACCCGTCGACCCCGCCAAGAAGATCGACGTCGGCGCCGTCGCCGCCTTGGGCGTGGCGTTTGGTGCGTTGACCACCGCCTTTGGTTATTTCCTCGGCTTTTTCCAATCATTGCCCGCCTGGCAGGTGCCGCTGATCTTCCTGGCCGTGATGCTGCTAATCTCGCTCCCCTCGATGATGATCGCCTGGCTCAAGCTCCGCCAGCGCACCCTCGGACCGATCCTCGACGCGAACGGTTGGGCCATCAACGGCCGTGTGAAAATCAACATCCCGTTCGGCACCGCGCTGACTTCGATGGCCACGCTTCCTCCCGGAGCGAAACGCTCGCTCGACGATCCGTACGAGGACAAAGAGGCCGCCAAACATCGCCGTCAGACGGTGCTACTCGTCATCCTGGTTCTCCTGGCGGGTTTCGCCATCTGGATTCGCGTCGATGCGAATCGGCATAAAAGCCCGGAAGGCAAGGCACGTTATTTCTGGCAGGACCGACCAGAACCAGTCGCTACTCCTCCCGTTGCACCGGTACCCGTCGCGCCAGCACCTACGCCACTGGCACCTGCTCCGAAATGACGGCACCTCCGGCTGCGGTGCGCCGTAGGTTCGATTCTCACTCCTGTTCCACCGAACTATCGATCAGGTGCTGCAATTCCACCAAGGCCTGGTGCATGGCTGTCGCGTGTGATTTCAAATCCTGAGCGGCACTCGCGCTTTCTTCGGAATGGGCGGCATTCTTCTGCGTGACTCCATCCATCTGCGTCACAGCGGTGAGAATCTGGCTCAGGCCATCGTCCTGCTCTTTGGAGGCGTGGGCTATCTCGGCAATAAGTTCGTCAACCTGGCGCACCTTGCCAACGATCTCCTGCAGGCTGGCGGCTACTTTCCCGTTCAACTGCGCACCGTGTTCACTCTTGCGAATCGAGTCTTCAATGCTCTCGGCGGTTTCACGAGCGGCATGTACGGAGCGCTGGGCGAGGCTGCGCACCTCGTCGGCGACAACGGCAAATCCTGCGCCGGCTTCACCGGCACGAGCGGCCTCAACTGCGGCGTTTAGGGCGAGCAAATTGGTCTGAAAAGCGATTTCGTCGATCGTCTTGATGATCTTGGCGATGTTTCCACTGGAGGTCTTGATCGCTTCCATCGCCGAGGACATGGCCAGCATGTCGGCGGTGCCGGTTTCTGCGGCGCTGCGGGCTTCAGCGGCGAGGCCTTTGGCGTTACCGGCGTTCTCGGCATTGCGCTTGGTCATGCTGGCGACTTCGTTGAGCGACGCGCTGGTTTCCTCCAGCGAAGCAGCCTGGGAACTCGCCCCGTCGGCGACCTTCTGGCTGATGCTTGCGACGCTGTCCGCAGACTCAGCGGTGCCCGCGCTGGCGTCCTTTATTTTGTCGATGGCACTACGCAGAGGGTTTCCAATCTGGCGGCGATTGAAGATGAAGAAGCCTGTCATGGTGACGATCAACATGCCGAACCCAACCAGCGAGATCCGTTGCATGCTGGCGATGACGACAGGGTCGTGTGTCAGCGGAGCACGCAGGACAAAGGCACCGCGAAGATCGCCCACTTTCATGTTTTCCATTTTAAACCCGAGTGGGTCGAGGCCATCCTTGGTCAGGCTGGTCGCGGGGTCGCCGTGACATTTCAAGCAGCCTTCGCCGAGGAAAACGGGACGGGCGAACTCGATGTAGTGGTTTTCCCGATCATCGAAGAAATATTCAGACGCTCCCGCTTTGATGGCCGCGAAGATCGGCTTGTCGTCTTCCGTGGCGACGTTTTGGGGATTGCGCGGTGTGACACCGGGAGGCGCGACCACGGCGAATTCATAGCCTTTGCTTTTTGCTACCTCGCGAATCGAATCCCAAGTGGCGACGATCGGGATGGCTTTGTACAACGCCGTCTTTTGGTAAATGTTTTTAAGCGAGTCCGTGTTGTATTGCTTCTTCGCATCAGCCACGAGCCGAACCAGATCGATGGCGTTATTCTTATGGAGAAACTCCATATTGCTGCGCACGGTATCGGCCTGCAAAAGCACCGTGGCCATGGAGGCCCTCAGTTCATTAACGCGATTACCGCGAGCGATCAGGTAAACGGTGAGGATGGCGGCCAACGTGGTGGCAACGACGACGACAGCACCCGCGAGCAGGATCTTTTTACCGAGGTTCATGGAGATAATTTTGGGAGCAAAATGAGGTTTCTCGCTTGCGAAATGCAGGCGCCAGCTTGGGTGCAATATCGGCCGTTTATCCAACAACTTGAGTCCGCAACGCCCTCAGTAATCGTGCGATCCCACCCAGACCGTGATCGAAAAGCCAACGCCTACTTCGGAAAACCGCGCGCGATCCGACCCCAACGTTTCACATTTCTATGATGGTTCGGACCTCGACTCGCCGCTCAGCCCAGCCCAGCCTGCACCCGTTTTCCCATGTCGCGCGACGTCCACATCCACATCGCCCACCCGCGCCTCAAACTCGACAAGCGCGCCGTCACGGCCGTCGTGCAGACGCTCGACCGCCACGCGGATAAATTCCTCGGCGGTTGCCCCAACGGCGAACTCTCCATCGCCTTCCTCACCGATAAAGCAATCGCGCGCATCCACGCCGACTTCCTCCAAGATCCGACCGCGACCGACGTCATCACCTTTGAAGGTAACACCCAGTTCGGCAGCGCTGGCGAAATCTGCGTCTCCGCCGACACCGCCGCCCACTACGCCGCTGAACACGACCACAACCTTTCCGAAGAACTCACGCTCTACGTTATCCACGGTTGGCTGCACCTCGCCGGTTACGACGACTTGAAGCCCGCCAAAAAACGCCTCATGCGCGCTGCCGAAAAACGAGCCATGACGTTGCTCACCAAAGCCAAGATCCTGCCTCGCTTCGCGTTAAAAGCCTAAAGAGCCGACCGACCCACGCGACGTTTGTCGGCCAAACGCTCCGCCCTGTTTTTCCGTGCGTTCCCCCGCCTATCGCGGTTAACGTTGCGCTTCCATGTCTGAAACGCCGACCGATCCACTGACACCCTCCCGCTTCATCCTGCTGCGCAACGCCTTTCTCTCCGGCTTCATGCTGCTGGCGCCGCTGTTTGTCACCTGTTGGGTGTTTCTGCTTTTGTTCGAAAACGTCGGCGGCGTCTTCCGCCCGCTTTTCGTGCGCTTCGTCCCTGAGCAACTGCGTGATTTCGCAATCGTCTGGAACATCATCGCCACCGCCATCGTCGTCGTGCTGATCACGCTTCTCGGCTACGTGTCCCGCTACGTGCTCGGCAAATATTTCGGCGGACTCGCCGAGCGCTTCATCCAGACCATCCCCGGCGTCAACGGCGTGTACAACACCGTTAAACAACTCGTCGCCACCTTCAGCACGCAAAACCGCAGCCTCTTCAGCAAAGTTGTCCTCATCGAATTCCCCCGCAAAGGTGCCCACACGATCGCCTTTCTCACCAGCAAAACCCAAGGCGAAGCCCAGGCCCGCACCGGCAAAGAACTCTGGACCGTCTTCGTCCCCACCACGCCCAATCCCACCGGTGGCTACCTACTGCTCATCCCCAAAGACGAAATCATCGAACTCGAAATGAGCGTGGGCGACGGCATGAAACTCGTCATCTCCGGCGGCGCCGTCATCCCACCCTGGTCAGCAAAAGGCACCGCACTCACGAACTAACCGCCCCCCTCCGAATCTTTCCTCTTTATCTTTCTCTTTATCTTTCTCCTCCGATAAAAACCGAACCTGGAAAATGAGATAAAGATAAAGAAGAAAGAGAAAGATAAAGAGGAAAGATTAAGAAAATGAGTTGAGTAAAACCCCATGGCCGGCCCGTCCCTCACCACCGACGCCCTGATCCTGGCGAAACGCCCGCCCACGGATTCGTTTCAAACCTTCAGCGCGTTTTCCGCCGAACACGGTGCCCTACTCATCCTCCAGCGCATCGCCAAAAAGAATCCCGCCAACTCCACCCCCCTCGACCTCTTCGACGAAGCCACCCTCATCCTCGAAACCTCCAACCAGGGCCAAACCTGGTTCGTTAAAGAAGCCCGCCTGCTCACACGCCACACCGGCCTCGGCCGCAGCTACGAAACCCTGCAAGCCGCCTCCGCCCTCGCCCAGCTCACCGCCCGCAACACCGTACCCGAAGACTGCCGAACCCGCGTTTATGCCCTACTCCGCGACGCCCTCGCCGCCCTCGCCAGCTCCGCGCGCCCCGACATCGTGTACGTGAAAAGCCTCTACCGCTTCGCCCGCGACGAAGGCTACCCGATCAAAGAGCACTGGTTCCCCGCCCTGCCCGCCGCCGACCGCGAAGCCATCGCGACCTTGCTCAACCAACCCGTTGCGAACCAAACCACCGAACCTTCCCTCGTCGCTAAGTTACTAACCCGCCTCGAAGCCTACCTCCGCGCCCACACGGAAATCTTGCTGGATTGACGCGCCACACGGACTCGAGTTTTACGAGCCACATTAGCTCAACCTTTCGGCTTGAACCGTTCATAAACCACATCCCTCGTGGCCAAAAACTCGGCAAAAATCATGCCCGATCTTTCCACTCGATAAACGATGCGATATTTCCTCACCCGCAACCGGAAAAAACCGGCAAGCTCTCCTTCAAGCGCACGCACATCCCGCTTTACGCCTGCATCAAGGTCATCCAGTGCCCGTCGAATATCTTTGCGCACATCCGGATGCATTGCGCTCAGAGCACGGGCAACTTGAGATGAAATCCTCACTCTGGCAGATCTTTCAACTCAGTATAACGAACCTTTCCAGCCTTCATTTTTTTGAGGTGTGCAACGAATTCCGGATCAGCGAGTAGTTCGTCAGTCTCGCTCGGTCGAAGGTCAAAAGGAATTCCGCCCGTCGCTTCCACCTTGGCGAAAAAAACGTTCACGGCCTGAGCCGGCGTCAGACCGATACGATTAAATATTTTAGTGGCGCGGGCCTTGCGCCCTTTATCGATGCGGACGCGGAAGAGCTCCGTTTTGTTCGTGGCCATAAGCTCAAATGTGCTCACTTTGAGCATGCGTCAAGAACGAGTGCCAAGTTTAGCCCACCGGCCCGCGACTTCTCCTTGTCAGCACGCGCAAAAGCCATCCCTCTCTTCCCGTGGAATTTTCCCTTGATCAACGGACGGCCTCGCTCGGCGTCGGCGAATTCGCCGGCTTCGTCATCGGTCCGCACGACAGCAAGGGCGGCACCCAAGGCCTCTGGCGCGCGCAACTCGGCACCCACTGGCACAACCAGCTCCGCGCCCAGGTCGCCGATGTTCCCACCGCGCAATTCGAGGTCGTCATCAACGGTCAGATTTTTCATCGCGGCTGGGTGCTCACACTCAGCGGCCGCATCGACCAGATTCTGCCCGGCGACCACGGCCCGATCCTGCGTGAAATCAAAACCGTCACCCGCGCCCTCCCCGTCGACGAAACTGAACTGCGCTCCGAATACCCTGAATATTTCGCGCAACTCGCCACCTACCTCGCCCTCCGCGCCCTCGCCGAACCAGCCACCAAGCCACACGGCGAACTCGTCTTCGTCGAGGTCGACAGCGGCCTCGCCCAAACCGTCGTTTTCTCGCCCGAAGACGAAACCGTTTTTCGCGTTCAACTGGAACGTGTCACCGAATTCCTCGATCTGCGCCTGCGCTCGCGCGAACGCCTACAAACCCTCCGCTTCCGCCCGGCCTTTTCCGAACTGCGCCCCGGTCAGGAAACCGTGCAGGCCGAGCTCACCGCTGCGCTCGACTCGCAACCCATCATTTTCTTAGAGGCACCCACTGGTTTCGGTAAGACCGGCGTCACTCTCGGCTGCGCCCTGCAAGCGATGCGCGAAGGCAAGTTCGAGCGCCTTCTCTATCTCACCAGCAAAGCCACCGGCCAGCTCCACGTCGCCGAGACGCTCGCCCGCATGACCGCGCTGCCCAACGGCGGCACCGGTGTATTGGCGTGGCAGATACGCAACAAACGCGAACACTGCATCCACACCACCTACAACTGCTCGCGCCACAGCTGCCCCCACCTCGCCGACCTCGAAAAGAAATGGCCCCGCAGCGGCCTCTCACGCTTCTACCTCTTCGACAACGAACCACGCACCATCGAGGCATTGCGTGCCGCCGGTCGCGCCGCCTCGGTCTGTCCCTACGAAATCACCCGCGCCGCCCTCGCCTTTAACGACGCCTGGATCGGCGACTACAACTACGTCTTCTCGCCCGCCAGCCGCGGTATTTTCTACGACCAGCCCGGCTTCGATCCCGCTCGCACGCTCCTCGTGATCGACGAGGCGCACAACCTGCCTTCGCGCGTCGCCGACATCTACACCCACCGCTTTAACAGCATGGAGGCAGCCGCCGTCGCCGAGGCGCTGCATCGCATCCACGCACCCGAACGACTCGCCAGAGCCTGGAATCACTGGACGCATTTCCTCACGCAACGCAACGCCATCGACAGCCTCGCCCTCACCGACGAAGACGATGCACGCCACCTGCTCCAAACCATCGCAGAACTCGTGACAACGACGCCGCTCGATTCCGAAGCGCTTGGGCCCGAAATGATGGAAACGCTCTGGAGCATCCCCACCTTCATCGACGAACTGGCCAACATCGCCATTCCGCGCCTCTGGTGGAGCCCTCAGCCCGGCGAACTCACCGCCACCTGCCTCGACGCCGCCGCCGCGATCGGCCCGACGTTGCGCAGCTTCGCCGCCGTCATCCTCGCTTCGGCCACGCTCACGCCGACCGATACGTTTGCCACCGCCTGCGGCCTGGATTCACCGCCAACCTTTGAACGTAGCCTTAAAGGTAGGGCGCGACCGCTGGGCGCGCCGGTTAGCGCTCGCGAGCAAATTGGCGTCCGCTCTACGCACAGTGCCGAATGCGGCGGGCCCAGCGGTCCCGCCCTACCTCATGCCAGCTTTTCAGAGACGAATCCTCCCGCCACCGCTCCCGCGCGCCTCGGCAAACTCAACAAACGCGAGACCCGCAAACTCTACGCCCAGCTCACCTCCGCCGCCGAGTTGCTCAGAGTCGAAGAAACTGCCGCCAGCGCCGCCCCGCTCCTCGTGCGCGCCCACGCACCCTGGCGCGACCACGCCTACGACGTCGCCATCGACCGACGCGTCGATACGACCTTCCAACAACGAACCCGCTATTACGCCACCACGGCGGCCACCGTTGCCCGCCTGCACGCCACGGCCCGCAGCGCCACTGCGATCTTTTTCCCCAGCTACCGCTACGCCGAATCGATCCAGCAAGCCCTGCGCTCAACCGGTTCGCTCCTCCGCGTCGCCCTGCAACCGCGCCAGTCCGATCTCGCCGCGCAAAACGCCTGGGTCGAAGATTCCCTGCGCCATGCCGACGCGCTCTTTTTGGTGCTTGGCAGTAGTTTCGCCGAGGGCATCGACCTGCTCGGTGGCCGCATCAGCCACGCGATGGTCGTCGGTCCCGCGCTACCCGAAGTGAACCCGGTGCAAAAGGCCCGCCTCGCCGAACTCGCGCCCCTCGGCCGCGAAGAAGCGTTTCGCCGCGTTTACCAAGGGCCCGGTATCCAAAAAGTGAATCAGGCGCTCGGCCGGCTCGTGCGCGCCCCCGGCCAGCACGCGAAAGTCCTGCTCCACTGCCACCGCTTCGCCGAACCAAGTTACAACGCCCTGCTCGCCTCCGAGTACCAGCAAGGCACCCAGGTGACGACCGACCCTGAACTCGACGCCTGGCTCGCCACCGTGCCGACCTGAGCCTTCGCCGCCACGCCCGCCCACCCGTTAGCCCGCTTGTAACGATTAAGTTTGTGCAAATTTGGTCGATAAACAGATGCCATGACTGGCATCAGCCCCATGCGCGCCTCGCTTTAAGAACGGCCAACCGAAAACTCTTAAAACCGCCAAGCCATGATTAAATGGAACGAAACTCTCGCCACCGGCCACGACGTGGTCGACGCCGATCACCGCCAGCTCATCGATTCACTCAACGAACTTGAAGCCTCCCTGCGCGAAGGCGCTGGCACGGAAACCATTGGCAAGATCCTAGAATTTTTGAACCACTACACCCGCGAACATTTCGCCCGCGAAGAAGCCTACATGCAGAAGATCGGCTGCCCGGCCTACGCCGAAAACTGCCGCGAGCACGCCCTTCTGGTTTCCCGCCTCGATACCTGGCTGGAGCGACTCAACGAAGGCACCTCGATCACCCTCGTCCTGGAAGTGCATCGCGAAATCGCGAACTGGATCCGCAGTCACATCCTAAAGACCGACTGCAAACTCCGCGCCTGCAAAGCCGGGTGATTTGTCTTCGAAGTTTCCAGATCCCAACTGGCGGCCGTCCGCCGCGATCTCGCCTTGCTCAAATCGCAAAGCGCTGCACCCTAACAGTGTGCTCATTACTGGTTAACCCCGATCGTTTTTGATCCGTATATAGTACTCAACGAATGCATGATCCGCTCCTCCGCTCACGTCCCATGAAACTTCTGCGTGTCATCGCCACCGTTGATCCCGCGACCGGCGGCCCCGTTGCCGGACTTCGTGCCGTCACTCCAGCCCTCACTTCCCTCGGCCACGAGACGGAGTTTCTCACCGTCGATTCGCCCACGGCACCGTTTCTCGAAAGCTGGGTGGGCCGCGTCCACGCCCTCGGTCCCGTGCAAAATCGCTACGCACGCTCGCCCCGCCTGAAACCCTGGCTGGAAAAAAACATCGGCCGTTACGACGCGGTGGTTGTCCACGGCCTCTGGCAGGATTTCGGCCACACCGTACGCAACGTTTGCCGCCAGCGCGGAGGTCCGCCGTATTTCATTTTCCCCCACGGCATGCTCGATCCCGCGCTGCGCAAAACGTATCCCTTTCGCCACTTCAAAAAATGGCTCTACTGGCAGCTGATCGAACGCCGCGTACTGCGCGACGCCCGCGCCGTGCTCTTCACCTGCGAAGAAGAACGCCGCCTCGCGCGTCTCACCTTTCCCCGCTACCAATGTGCCGAAGAGGTCATCACCTACGGCACGGCCATGCCCGATATCGGCCGCGTCGCTTACAGTCCCGCCTGGCAGGCGCGCTGCCCCTCGGCTGCAGGTCGGCGTTACTGGCTTTTCCTCGGCCGCATCCATTCAAAAAAGGGCGTCGACCTACTCCTCCAAGGTTACTCCAAAGTCCGCCACGCCACACCGGAAAGCGAACGGGCCGACTTTCCCGATCTCGTCATCGCCGGTCCCTGTCTCGACGATGGCTACCTCGCAGCATTGCAAAAAATAACCTCGCAAGAAGGCATCACCCCTTTCGTTCACTGGGCCGGCATGCTCACCGGCGCTGCCAAGTGGGGGGCCTTCCAAAACGCCGAAGCCTTCATCCTGCCCTCGCACCAGGAAAATTTCGGCATCGCCGTCGTCGAGTCGCTCGCCTGTGGCAAACCAGTCCTGATCTCCAACAAGGTCAATATCTGGCGTGAACTGCTCAATGACGGCGCCGCGCTCGTCGAGTCCGATGATGTTGCTGGCGTGGCCCGCCTCTTCCAACGCTGGCGCGAACTGCCTCCCTCCGCCCACGAAGCGATGTCCGCCTGCGCCCTGAAATCCTACGAGAACCGCTTCGAGATTTCCCATTCTGCCGAAACCTTCGCCGACCAGCTCGCCGCCCTCATCAACCAATCAAAACCGGCCAAAGCTTAACCGCTGTGCGCATCACCATCGTCCAGGGCGCCTTTCTACCTGTCCCACCGCTGCTTGGCGGTGCCGTGGAAAAAGTCTGGTTCAACCTCGGCAAGGAATTCGCCCGCCACGGCCACGAGGTCACCCACGTTTCGCGTGCCTTCAAAGGACTGCCCGCCCAAGAGGTGATCGACGGCGTGAAACACCGGCGCATCTCCGGCTTCACTTCACCCGCCACTCTCGCGCAACGGCTGCGCCTCGACTTCCAGTACGCCCTGCGTGCCCTGTCGCAGCTCCCGCCCGCCGACATCCTCGTCACAAACACCTTCTGGCTGCCCGCCCTCGAATTCCGCCGCTCGCGCGGCCTGCGCTACGTGCACGTGGGGCGTTATCCGAAGGGTCAGCTCAGGCTCTACCGCCGCGCCATCCTCCAGACCGTTTCCGAACCCATCAAACAGGCCATTCTCGACGAACAACCCCGCGCCGCCAAACGCGTGCGCGTCATCCCGTATCCACTTTCTGAACACTACCTGCGCCCCGCGCTGGGAGAATCCACCCACACCCTGCTCTACACCGGTCGCGTTCACCCGGAAAAGGGCGTTCACCTGCTCGTCAAAGCCTTCGCGCACCTCTCGCCCGCCGATCGTGCCGACTGGAAACTGCAGATCGTCGGCCCCAGCGAAGTCGCCTGCGGTGGCGGTGGCGAACACTATCTGGCCGACCTTCGTGCGGCCGCCGCCAGCGTGAGCGGCAGCGTCGAATTTGTCGGCCGCGTGTTCGACGAAAAACGCCTGATCGAACACTTCAACAACGCCAATATTTTCGTTTATCCTTCGCTGGCCGAACGTGGCGAAACCTTCGGGCTGGCCGTGCTTGAGGCGATGGCGGCCGGTTGTGCACCGCTCGTCTCAAACCTCGCCTGCTTCCGCGATTTCATCCGCCCCGAGGTCAACGGCCAGATCTTCGACCACCGCACACCCGACCCGGCTGGCTCTTTGACCGCGGCGCTCGCCGCGATGATGCGTGACCGTGAATGCACCGCGCGGCTGCGCGAGTCCGCGTGGCTCACCGCCCGCGAATATTCCCTGCCCAAAATCGCCAGCCTCTTTTTGAGCGACTTCGCCCAGCTCTGTGGACAAAAACCTTTTCCCCTCCAGCCTTCATACCGATGAGCGATCCCGTCAGGCTCCCGCCAACCATCACCCACGCCCAAGCCTCGGCTTACGTTTCGCCTTGGACTCTGCGTGAACGGTTCGGCCTGCTCCTTTGGTCGTGCGCCTGGACGCTACTCTGCGGTTGGACCCCGAAACCCCTGAATCCCTGGCGGCTCCTGGTGTTGCGTTGTTTCGGAGCGAAGCTCGACGGCACGCCGTTCGTGCATCCGCGCGCGCGCATCCACATACCCTGGAATTTGCGGCTCGCCCACCGCGCCTGCCTCGGCGACCGCGCCAATGCCTATACCCTCGGCGAAATCCATCTCGGGGCCGGCGCCACCATCGCGCAGGAAGCCTATCTTTGCACGGGCACACACGACTTCACTTCGCCCGCGCTGCCCCTGCAAACCACGCCAATTTTTGTCGGTGCCGATGCGTTTGTGGGAGCCCGGGCCTTGGTGCTGCCTGGTGTCAGCATCGGTGCCCGGGCGATTGTTGGCGCCGGGGCCGTAGTGACAAAAGACATACCGCCCAATGCCATCGTCGCAGGAAATCCCGCGCGCATCATCGGCACGCGCGCCCCGTAAAAGGATTGGCAAAATCGCCACCCCTTACTCAAACGCGACGCTTTCAACTCTACATCCCTTGTAATTTTCGATTGCGATGGGAACTCTTGCTCAATTTCGCTGCCATCTACGCTGCCGCCCTGATCTCGCTTTGCCCGATCTGCGAGCACCTTCGACGATTTAAAGTTTCAATTCTGCTGCCTCTCCCACACGACCGATGAGCCGGTTTCCCACTTCAATCTCTCAATCTTCCCGCTGGCAAAGCTTCGCCTTCCGACGGCTGCAACGCCACGCAGCCACAGGGTTTCTCGCCGCGATCCTCCTTGCCGGCGCGACCACCGATGCCGCCGGACAGACCGACCGGCCGCCCATCACTGCGGACCGCGACGCCCCTGCGACCAAGGCCGACACAGGCTATTTGATGGAAGAAGAAATCCTGAAGATGCGTGAGTTTTTCAACACCACCATTCCCGGCACGTTGAAAAAATCCAATCTGGTTTTCAGTTTTTCACCGAGCAGCTCCGACGCTCGCAAAAACGAGTACATCCGCATTCCGATGACCTTGCGTTATGGTCTGAAAGACGATTGGGAGATCTACGGCGGCTTCTCTTCCTACTTTCCCAGCCCGATCAACTCCGGCGTCGACCACCGCTGGGGCACCGGCGAAGGAAAGGCCGGATTCCGCTACGACTGGGGCAGATGGGGCAAGCTCTTCGATCAAGTCACCGTCGGCATCGAGGCCCGCTCACCCTTCGGCACACCGCCACCCGCCACGACCGATTACTTTTCGCATGTGACGCCCTTCATCAATACCTCGCGCCCGCTCCCCTGGAAAGCCGCGACTTTCTACCTCAATTTGAGCTACGATTACCCGTTTGATACGCCCCTACGCGAACTTGCCCCTGGGGCTGTTCGTACCAGCGTCTTTTCCGTCACACCCGCCATACTCTACAAACCCAACGAATTCGGCCTCTACGCCGAATACGGCTGGCGCTTTTACGACCATCGCCTTTTAGGCAATACCGTCGGCCATGAAATCAAGGTCGGCCCGATCTGGGATATACCACTCTGGCGAACCCGCTCGTGGGGCCTTCCCGGCAAATGGCAGATCGAATACGCCATGCGCTACACCGTCGATCAAGCAGGCAGCGCCAATTTTAACTTCTCGTTTGTAAAGGTTCGCTGGCGCGGTTGGAAAGAAGCCTTCTCGAAAGATTCCTTCAAACGAGTTCCCCACGTGATCGAGCAGCGCACCCCGCCTTCACCGAACTGACGTACAGAAGCACCTTGCACGAACCACTCCGGCCGGTACTCTGACCACCGCGCGGCGTAAACCGCCCACGCCGAAAACCTCATGGACAACCTGTACACCCTGTTGCGCTCGGTGGACAACAGCCACACTCCCCCGCTCACCCCGAAGGAAACGGCCGAAGTCCTTGATCGAAAAAAAGCCTACTTCACCGAAGAGGCAAAAACCAACCCGCTCGTCCGCGAAATCCTGCGCGGAGGATGCATCACCTGCGACGGCCTCATCATACCCGCCAACAAAACCATCATCAACGGCCCCGCCACCTTCTTTCGCCTCCACGAACTCCTGCGAAAAAACCGCAACAAAAACCTCCCGCTTCAAATCGGCCATGCCGAATTTTCACACAACGAAGTCGTCGATTTCTACGAACGTTGCATGCCCAACGTTCAACTTCACCACTCACCTTGGTGTTCGCTCGCACGCTACACCGCCTCGCTCGGCCTCGCCTGGTGCAGCACGCTCCTCGTCGCCCACCTCATGGCCCGCCACTCTGACGGTCAGACCATGTTCGATTCCAGTGCCCTCTATTTTATGGGCGTCTACACGACCCTCGCCGCCCTCATCATCACGGCCCTCAAGAAAAACCGCGACGTCCGACACTCCGCCCCCTGGAACACCGCGATCTACCTCGACCTCAACGCCGACCTCGTCCGCCGCGACCAACCCACCGCCGCCTTCGCCACCAAAGAATTTCTCCCCCGCCAACGCGGCCTCTTCAAAACCCCCGACTTCTACTACCCCCTCGCGCTCAAAATCGAAAACCACGGCTTCGACGCCGCACTCGCCGCCCTCCAGGCAGGACAAAACTCCCGCACTCCTGCCACCCAAGCGACCAAAAGCTAGGTGCCACCTGCGCCCCACGCTTCGATGAAACGCTTTTTGGTTCTGCTTGCTGTACTCGGCCTTGCCACGGGCTGCGCCTCCTTCTCCAGCTGGAAAGACCCCTCCGTCCAACTCCAAAAACGAAACCACTTCTACGTCGAATCCGAACTCGCCGACGGCCGGAACCTCCACACCGCCATCGCCACCGAACTACGCGCCATGGGTTATTCCGCCACCTCCGGCTTCCTCACCATGATGCCGAAGGGCACCGACGCCCTCGTCTCCTACCGCACCCGCTGGACCTGGGACTTCACCACCTACCTGATCGAACTCGAAATCAAGATACGCGACCCCAAAACCGGCAAAATCCTGGCCTCCGTTTACTATCACCGCCCCGGCCTCGGCGGCACCTCAACCAACGCCCTGATCCAACGCGTACTGACCGAGATCATCGGACCCAAGCCCCCCTGAGCGTGAGCTTGGCTTCGACGCAAAACGCTGCTTGATGCGAGGCGTGTTCGCCTTCGCCGACCAAGATGTCGCTACGTTCCAAACCCAACTCGTTGCTTGGGGCTTCAAACCCTCGCACGCCGGGCGGATCCTGCGCGCCCACTACGCTGGCACCGAAATCGATTGGGAAAAACTGCGCCTGCCGCAGCCGCTTCAGGAAAAACTGCGCCGCGAAACCACCGCGCTCACGAGCCCCGCAGCGCGCCAGCTCTCCGAAGACGGCACAACCAAACTGCTGCTGCGCATGGCCGACGGGCGCACCGTCGAAGCGGTGTTGATGCCGGATTTTCGCGATGACCGCGCCGCAGGCTGCATCTCGTCCCAGGTAGGTTGCGCGATGGGCTGCGACTTTTGCGCAACCACCCGCACCGGTTTTGAGCGCAATCTTACCGCTGGCGAAATGGTAGAGCAGTTTCTGGCGTTGCGCCGCGAAGCGCTCGCCGTCGGCCGCCGCTTGCAGACCATCGTTTTCATGGGCATGGGCGAACCGATGCTCAACCTCGACCACGTACTCGCCGCCGTGCGCCGCATCGCCGACAACGACCTCGGCGCGCTCGGCTGGCGCCAGATCACCGTCTCCACCGTCGGCATCGTACCCAGCATCGACGCACTGACCGCCGCGAACCTCAACGTACACCTCGCCGTGTCGCTGCACGCACCGGACAACGCGACGCGCGAACGCCTCTTGCCGGTAGGGAAACGTTTCGGCGTGGAAGAAATTCTTGCCGCCGCCGACCGCTACCAGTCCCGAACCGGCCGACCTGTAACAATTCAGTATTGCCTGCTCAAAGACGTGAATGACTCGCCCGAACAAGCCCGGCAGCTCGGCGCCCTGCTCGCGACGCGGCGCATGCACGTGAATTTGCTACGCTACAACCCCACCGGACTCAGCCTGCTCGGTATTAACTACGAACCTGTAAGCGACGAAACCGCCGAATCATTTATCACCACGTTGCGCAAAGAAGGTGTGGTGGCTCACTTCCGGCGTTCGCGAGGGCGCGATATCGATGCCGCCTGCGGCCAGTTGCGCCAGCGAAACAGCCCAGTCTAACCAGTTATCATGCGGACCCAAAAATAGGGCATAGTCCCTATGGTATGGTTTTATATGAGTGATACCCTACCCAGTATGGAAATCTCATCAATATCGTCCGCCGCCCAGGCGACTGAGATCCAGCAGGCGCTGATGTTCAAAAAGTCCATCAACGCCGAACAGAGCCAGGTCCTGAAATTGATTGAATCGATCATGCCAGGACTCTCCTCCAGCGTGGACTTAGCCAAGGTCGGTAATCTGCTCGACGCGAAAGCGTAGCAGGCAGCGCAAGCAATTGCGTTGAGATAGGCAGCCGCGACACCGCGACGGCCACGAGGAGGTTGTATCTGGAAAGGGTTTTCTTCTCACTCTCGGGAAACGGATGCCAAACGAGTGCATTTTTTCCCCTGACCGCCTTCACCGCTATAGCCTGATCCATCGCTGGGACGAACTACTTAACCCCGGCCACGGTATCGCTTGGATCTGCCTCAATCCGAGCACGGCCGACGAGAACCAACTCGATCCGACGCTGCGCCGCATCCGCGATTTTTCTGCCTCCTGGGGCTACTCGTTTTTCGTCATGCTCAACCTCTTCGCCTGGCGCGCGACACAACCGGCCGACATGAGGGCCGCCTCCGATCCAATCGGCCCCGACAACGACCTCTGGATCGCCCATTGGAGCGCCAAAGTGGATCGTGTGATGCTCGGCTGGGGCGAACACGGCACGCACCTCGGGCGCAACCAGCAAGTACTCGCCTACCTCGACCGCAGCAAAACCTTCTGCCTCGAACGCAACGCCAGCGGCCAGCCCAAGCACCCGCTCTACGTGAGCAAAAAAAACAAACCGGTGCTTTTCGTGTAGGGCTCGGCCACCATTGCCGTTGCCCCGCGCACGCCCCATTGCCACACCCGCACGCCCCGTTGTCACCAAAACGCCCCCCCTCCCCGCACCCACCCCTCCCAAAAACTCAAGGCAAACTTGTCATCTATTAAATGACAAACTTTCATAAACATCTATTAAACTGGCGCTTAATTTGTAAATTTTTAATGCAGGTTTGTCATTTAATAGATGACATAACTATCATCTTGAACCAATGGTTTAAAAAGGGGCGTGCGTCGGACTGATTGGGTTTTCAGCCCTCCGTTGCGTTTAAAAACTCCACGCCGCCGGACCTCGCTCCGGTGCCCTACTCCGGCAGACTCGGCAAGGGATGAACCGCGGCCACCCACTCCTGAACCACCCGCCCGCCTACAAGATGTTCCTGCACGATGCGTCCACAGCGCTCCGGCGTGACGCCGCCGTACCAAACGCCTTCTGGATAAACCACCATCCACGGACCACCGTGACAGATGCGCAGGCAGGCCGCCTTGGTTCGCAACACCGGTATATCCAGTTCCCGGATACACCGTTTTAAAACGTCCCACGTGGCCAGCCCATCCGCGCTCGCACAGCATTCGGGGCCAACGCAGAGGAACACATGCCGCTGCGCCGAAGCGAGTGCCATCTTGGTGAAAGCCGCCGCCTCTGCTGGATCCATACGGTTCACGGATGGAAACTACTGACGCTTGCGCCGAGCCGGCGTCGTATCAGGAAACACGATCGGCGCGGGCGGAGCTGACCGTGGCGCATACGCCGGAGCAGTGACCGCCGGACGCTCCGGACGATGAACCGGGGTCGCTTCGTCCCCACCCAACATCCAGAAAACAAGCGCGATCACCGCAACCAACGCGACCACACCCAGACCGGCGGGAATAAACCGACACCATGCCGGACGCGATAGCCACAGCTCGATCGAGTCAATCATGCGCTTGGCTTCCGCGTGGCCCGGTTCCCGTTGCAGGAGCAACCGCCAAAGACGTTGGGCGCGGCTGTAGTCGCCTTCGCCGGTGGCGAGTGCGGCCAGTGCATGCAGCTCAAGCGCGTTTTCCGGCAGCGTACCCTCGGCCGCGAGCAATTGCTGCGCCTCGCGGAGCATGCCCCGTCGGGCAAGCCCCAAGGCCTTGCTCAGGCGCAAAGCGATCACGATGGGTTCTCCCGTGGCGTCCATGTTGTTTAGGTGACGAGGCCGGAGCCGTAGCCGCGACGTGCCTGTTCAGCCACTTTTTTGGGCAACTGATCCTGCAACTGATAAACGATGCCCTTGAGCTCTTCCACGTTTCCCTCTCTGGCAAAGGTTCGGCCTTGTTCGATAATTTTTGCGGACGCTTCCTGATCGCGCATCTGCGCCTGGCTGCGCGTCAACGATTCGAAGTATTCCACCCAAAACGGTGTTTGGCGATAGAGAATGGCTGAGTAAACGTCAGAGATCTCCTCCATTTTCTTTTTAAGCCGGTCCTCGTTCTTTTCGGCAATGATGGTGGCGATCTGTTCGCCGAGCACGCGAGCGCGCTTTTTCTCATCGGCGGTGCCTTGTTGTCCGACGAGCTTTGCGAGGTCAGAAAGCCAGATCTGCACCTCTTTTACGGCAGTCGGCCAGGCTATGCGGCCGGCGATTTCATCGAGGTTGACCTTAAATTCCAAGATCTCGCGATCGGCCTGCAACAGGGAATCAAAATCAGATGCCTCGCCGCTGAAACGGTCTTCGAGTTTTTTCAACAACGCGGAAACCTCCAAAGCACGAACCACTTCAAGTGATTCAAAATCACGGGCCTGTTCGATGCCAGCTTTCAAGTCAGTCAGACGGGCCAGCTCGCGATTCCATTCCTGCCGCAGCACGGCGACGTTTGGCTGGCGCACTTTACCACCGAGCTCGATCTTGGTTGGGAATTCTTCGTCGAGCAAGGGCACGTAAGCGACGACCGTGAGCAGGCGCGACGTATCCATGTGCAGGGTGACTTCGACCTCACTGCCGGCGGGCAGATCGCGATCAATTTTGTCCGGCGTGATGTCGACCGTGCCGATGAGCACGTTGCGGTCGGCGAGTTCGCGGTTGCCTTCGACGATCGGGATTTTGATCACGCTGCCGGTTTCGCCCTGACGCAAACCAATCGAGGTGCGATAAGTGCGGGCGTGCTTGGCCGGCAGGCCCTGGCCCTTGGTGAAATGGATGCCGACTTTGTTGTCGGCCATGGCGACGCCCATGTTGTTGATAATGGGCTGTTCTTCAACCACGACGCCGAGGGTGTATTTGAATTCGCCGGGGTCAGTCTGGCAGAGCGAGCCCCTTGGATCACGAAATTCGATGATGAACTTATTCTCGATGCCTTTTTCCGCGCGAACGGTGAGTTGAAACGCGCCGTTCTCTTTGAGTGTGATTTTGCCGCTGCGCCATTTCGACTGCTGGTTAACCACTTCCATGGTACAACCAGCGAGCGGCGCGCCTGCGGGCGCGGTCGTCCGGCCGCCAACGAGTGGTTCGGGATCGGAGCCGACCGGCTTGTAGAGCAGTTCGATCGCGTACCGGCCTGGAGCCGCGATCGGCCTGGCCTCTTTGTTCGCAACGCGTTGCGTGCTGGCGAAAATGGCGGCACCGCGAGCGACGACGGTCAATGGATCCATGCCCAGATCGCAGGGGATGCGCATACGTTCCTTAACCATGTCGCGGAAATAGGGAGCGAGCGTCGGGCCGCCGACGAAGATCAGTTTTTCCACGGCTGAAGCGGACAGGCCTTTTTCGGCGAGCACGCGCGTAGCGATATTTACCGCCTTGAGCACGGCGGGCTCGGCCGCGCGGATGACGTCGTTGCGCGTGATCTCGGTTTCAAACGTCACTGTATCGGTCGAAACGCGACGCAATGTGGCTTCGATGAAAGTGGTTTCTTTGCGCGAGAGATCGATCTTCGCGGTTTCGGCGGCGGCCTTAAGTCGGATTAGGTCATACTTGATGGATGCGGCACCGCGTTTGTAATCGTTGAGTCCATACTCCTTCTGCACGCGGGGCAAAAGCACCTGCTCGACGATGGCCCAGTCGATATCGGAGCCGCCGAGAAAATTATCACCGCCATGGTTGGCCACGACCATGCTGCCATCTTCAGAGCGGATGAGCGCCGCGTCGAAGGTGCCGCCGCCGAAGTCAAAAACCAGCCAGTATGCTTTTGCGTCCACCTTCTGATAACCGTAGGCCAGCGCCGCCGCGACAGGTTCTTGGAGGAGGTGAATGGTTCGGAAACCGGCGAGTTCAGCTGCGCGCTTGGTGGCGTCGCATTGGTGAAGCTCAAACGCCGCCGGCACGGTCAGCACGGCCGAGGTGATCTGCTCACCCTTTTTCTGCGCGACGTCGCCGCGCAGCGCCTTGATGACTTCGGCGGAGAGATCTTCTGGCTTCATTTTCCGGCCGCTGGCGCGGAAAGCGTACTCAAAGCCGGTGCCCATGCGGCGCTTGAACTCGACGAACACATCGTCTTCGGCGCGTTCGTCGGCGAGTTTCGATTTGGCGTTCTGGCCAACCCAGAGGTTACCCGAACGGTTAATATAAACCGCCGACGGGGTGATGTCGGCATCGACATTATTTTTTATCACCTCAGTGCCGGTTCCCGCGATGACCGCGATGGCGCTGTTGGAGGTTCCCAGATCAATTCCGTAGTCGATGGTCGTTCTGCTCATTGCGTTTTCTCTTCAGGGCTTTGGGGTATGCCGACGATCACTTCCCCTAGTTGCAGGAGGCGATCTTTCCAGATCACGGTCGGCCGGACGGCTTCGAGCACGGTGTCGCGCTCGATGCCGGGAGTGGGTTGGAAGGTTAGCACTTTTAAGGGCAGGCCCGGGTCGTAAGGCTGGTTCACCCAGTCCTTCATCGTCAGGCCCATCTCGGTAAACGTTTCGATGGCGGCTTCGATGTGCCGGTGGATGCGCCGCATTTCCTCACGCGGCTCGCCGGTCTCGGGATCGATGATGCGGTTTCGCGAACGCCAGATCTGTGTCGCAAGCCCCGCCAACGAACCATCCATCGCCGCCAACGCATCAATCGCGGGCACGACAGGCGGCATCGCCTCCATGGTGGCAACGGCTGGTTGTACAGGCGGCGGTGCGGCCTTGAGTTCGTTCAACGTGGCCTCCAGTTGCGTCAACACCGCGAGCGCCTGATCCAGCGGCACGTCGGGGAAACGCACTTCCTTCCGCGGATCGCGGGCAAAGATCTGGGCGAGCAGGGAGTATTGCATGGGTTATTCGCGGGCCAGAGCTTCGACCACCCGACCAAAAACAGCGGCGTTCCAAACGCTGGCTACGTCATGGGCTTCGGCTTGCCGGGGGTTGTCCCTACAAGATACATTTAAACGGCCGCCATCAATCCCCGTTTCAAGACTGGCGTAAGAAATGAGTTCGTCCTTTTTCCAAAAACGCACCGATGGCCCGGGCAACGTGATTCCGCCCGGGGCCAGCCGCGTCGCGCCGAGGTAAACCTCCTGGCCTGCGCGAATCTCTGCCACCAGCCGCTCGATCAACTGCGGCACGATAAAAAAGTAGATCGAGTCGAGCATACGGCTGAAGTGTTCGTCCACCTGCGGAGACTCTGGCAACAGGTTCGTGCTGTTCAGCTCAAACTCTTCACCCGCAGCCGAACGCCACGCGATCACGTGCGACGCCTCGCCGGTTTCCACCGAGAGCACCAGGCCGTGGCGCAGGCCAGCCAATTCCCGCACCGGCACCCAGCTGTCATTCAGGCCGATGCCATGACGGTTGATCACTAACCGACAACCATCGCCTTCAACTTCCAGCTCCTTCGCTTTTCGCTCCGCGTAGGCACGCTCAAGTTGCGCCTGATCACTCTTCAGCGTTTCGAGCAATGCGTCGCTCACCGGCAGCGCCAGCGCGGTCTCAAAAGCACGCGCCGCCAGCTCCAAATCATCGCGTTGCAGGCCAGCCTCGGTCGCGAGATTTTTCAACAACATCGCTGCGCGTCCGGCGTAAACTTGTTTCGACGCCCCGCCCAGATCGAGTTTTTCGAGGCCCGGCACGATCTCGTCGACGATCAGTTGAAACGTCCGCGCATGATCCAATGATGGCTGACCCTCATTGGCCTCAAGGACGATCGGCGGACGGCTCCCGCCCGAAAGTGCGTTCTTATAAACCGCGTCAAAGGTCTGCGTCACGCGCGCTTTCAACTCGGGCGAAGCCTCCATGTCGAGCAGACGCAGCAACACCGGCAAACACCCAAAATCATCGTGCGTCTCGCGCTGGTAGGCCACCACGCAATCAAGCGTCGTGTCGACCAAACCATGGGAAACCTCCACAAAAAAATCCGTCGTTCGACTGCACAACAAATCTATCAAATGCAGATCTTCGTCGCAGTGCCGCAGCAGGGCCACCGCCTCGGCCTGCCCGCCCGCAGGATCTTGGGCGATGCGTTTTTCCGCTTCAACCGAACGCGCTTCAATCCGCCGCGCGGTCGGTGCCGCGTGCTCTTCCAACGCCCGGCGTGCGCCCGGCGTGTCGCCATGCACATGAGTCACCAAAGCCGCGTGCAACGTCGCGCGATTCGTCCTGCCATGCTGCGCATGGTCGAGCGCCAGCATCGCACAAATCTTCGCAATCGCCTCGACCAAGGTCGCCTGAAGCTGGTCAACAAATTCGTACGTCACACGGGCGTCCGCCATCGCCTTCACCCGGCTCCGCAGGCAGACCCAAAACGCATCGTCACCGCCAATTTTTTCCCAAAAGCGCAGCGCCTTAAACCAAAGCTGAATCAACTCGTCCTCGGGCGGCCCCTCCTGCAACTCCATTTCCAAAGCCTGCTGATGATGATAAACGGCCATGTTGTGCAACGCCGCGAGCTGCCCCTCCATCGCCGCACGATACCAAAGCTCGACCGCTTGCGCCGTCTCGCCCCGTTCCAGATGGCCTAGAGCCACATCCCCCGTCGAATCCTCAGGAAAATTCTCCGGCCAAAACCAAAAAAGCTCACGCACCAACCGCAAGGCCGGCTCCTTCAACTCCTGCGCGGCCGTGCGGATCTGCTCCAGCGTCAACGCCTCCTTCGGCGCAAAAGACCACTCTGGCGCACCCGCGCCAAACTCCTCAGCCAACTTGAGTTCATCGACCCGCTTCGCCACGTCACGCGCGCCAGTCAACACCGGCAACCCCAGCATACGGAAAGGGTTCCGCTGGTAAACCTCCGGACCGGCCATCTCCAACAACACAGGACAAGTCAATGCACGACCGGGAGCCGCGTCAGGTGAATCGTTAGTATTGAGTATGCCGTCAGCCAAGATGGGTTAAAAACGTAAATTGCCGAAATGAATAAAAGCGGAAAAGGGTTAAGGGACTCATTTCAGTTTGTCCATCGGACAGATGAACGAAAACACACGCGCCATGAAATGAGCCACCCACGTAAATAGGAACCAACAGCCAGCCTACTGATCACCCGCGATGCGCCCCCGGCGTTGCGCACCCAGGCCGCCCGAATAAACTTCGGGCAACCCGTCACTCCTATGAAAACGCACCCAGGTTTGGAAACCGCTGGCACTTATTTGTACGCACACCTCGGCAGCACCGGCACCCCGTGGGCCCAAAAATCTGAAGGCCCCTTCGTCACCCTCTCGCGCGAATCCGGTGCCGGTGGTGCCAGTCTCGGCCACGCCCTCGCCCACCGCCTCAACGCCCACGCCCCAAAACGCTCTCCGTGGACAGTCTACACCGCCAACCTGATCGAGGAAATGCTCCAACACCATCACTTATCGCCACGCCTCGCCCGCTTTCTCCCCGAGGACAAAATCTCTGAAATCTCGGCCGCCGTCGGCGAACTCGTTGGCCTGCACCCGAACCTCTGGGAACTCGTGCAAAAAACCAACGAACTCATACGCCGACTCGCGCGTTCTGGCGGCGCGATCATCGTCGGCCGCGGCGCCAACTTCGCCACCGCCACGATCGGCCACGGCATCCACCTCCGCCTCGTCGCCTCACCCGAACATCGCGCCAGACACATCGCCAGCCTGAAACAAATGAGCGAACCCGACGCCCGCGCCTACAACGCCCGACGCGACTTCGCCCGCGAACGCTACGTCCGCACCCACTTCAACGCCGACCTCAAAGACCCCACCGCCTACGACCTCGTGATCGACACGGGGCGCGTCCACCTCACTGAAGCCGCCGAAATCGCCGCCACCCTCGTCATGATCCGCACCCCGGCTCCCGCCTTCGTGTAGGCCACCGCCCACGCCCGCCCAGAATCAACCGAACCCTCTTGGTTCTTCCAGATAGTTTGTAACGTATTACGTTACTAACTTTCTGTGCCGACCGGCGATTCCATCGCCGCCTCGGCGGCGTTTCTTCTTTTAACGTTCAGCCTTGGTTTTATTTCACGGTTCGGCTTTGCCGTCCGCACCCCCACTACCGCCCGTTCAGCTCGCTCGGGACCGGCGGCGACGAGAGAAGCTGTGCGAAAACCTCCCAGCGGCGTTTCGCGTCATCCGCCGAACCACACCGGGCACCTACGTACTGTTTCACCAGCTGGTAGCCCGCTTCATAAGTGATGAGGTAGCTGCGATAACGCGTGGCAAACGCTAGGCTCTTTTCCGCGCGCAGCCGGGGCATCAACGCCTCAGTCACCAAGCGCTCCACCGCTTCCGCGTGAGTCAAGCCGCCATCAAGAAAACGCCGAGAGATACCGGCCGACACGAGGCCGAGTTCGTGCTTGAGGGCAATCACCTCGCCGTACCGCACCGCCTGCGCCGGATCGAGACCGGCCAGAGGAAACAAAACCTCGCGCTCGAACTGCACCCGTTCCGCCAAGGGGAAAACTACATCAATCCCGTATTCGGCAATCCCTTCGGCGATCACCGACGCCGGCGCGAAAAGAGGCGAAACCTGATACTCCACCCAACCCCGTGCTTTCATGGTTCGCTCAAGCAGCGCGAGATTCACGTGATGCCCCGGATAACCTTCGTGAGCCGCCAGTCCAATCGCTTGGGACAACCGAAACGGCAGATCAAGGTTGATCTGAATCACACTGCGCGCCCCACCCTGGAACCAATTGTAAGCGCTCCACGGCTGCCCGGTCACATACTCCAGCTTGAAGTCTTCTGCCTCGGGCAGCGCAAGCTGCGCCCGCGTTCGCCGACGACACTCCGCGATGGCGGCGCGCATCACGCCATCGACTTTATCCTTCGGCACCACGAATTGTTTTTCGAACGCCTCGAACCGGTCGACCAACACGCCATCGCCAGGAAGCAACACCGCGAGCTTTTCATGAACCACCTTGCGCTGCTGCTCCGGCACTTCAGGCAACGTCACACCAAAAATCAGCTGAGACTCCTCGTCAAACGACAGCTTCCGTCCCCCGAGTTGAGCGATTCGCCCCTCAACGGCACGGAGTTGCGAGCCAAGAAAAACAGCCCGCTCGCGCAACAAGCCCTGCGCCCCCGCCGCCTCAGCCGCCTGCAGTTGCGTCAACGCCACTTGTGCCATGTCGGCCAGTTCGGCCAGCGGTTTTTTCGCCTGCTTTGCCGCGTCCTTCCAGTCCGTCGGACCATAATACGCGTCAACGTAATCGGGATCATGCTGGCCGACCGCCAGCACCAACTTCACGTAAGACTCGGCCACGGCGTTTAACCCTGCGTCGGCGTCAACGTCACGCGTGGCCGGCAAACCGGGTGGTTGCGCCATAACCATCCCGACGAAGTAAAGGACCGCCATCAACGTGAACGAATTTTTCATGACATGAAAGTTGACCGAAGAGGTAAACCTCCACGCCGCCCAGAGCAACCCGCCCCGCGCCTTGCGCCCCGATTATCGAAACAGGATGCTCGTCAGCGTGCCCGCTGGAGCCACCACCGGAGCCGACCTCGACAGATGGCTGGAAATCGCCTGCCAGCGCCCCTCGCGCCGTTGCCAGACGTCGGTGATGCGATACACCGCACTGGCATCTTGGCCTTTGTACGTTGCCCGCACCGTCTGCCGGCCAACGACCACCGCCGTATCTCCAAATAATTTCACCTTTAAATCCGACACCTCAAACACCGTCGCGACAAACGTCCCCGAGGCGACATCCGCGATATCCTCCGCCTTCGAACACACGTCGCCATCCGCACCCGTGAACGCCCAGCCCTCGGCCACAATGCGGTCAAGCGCGCTCACATCGCGGGTGAGATAAGCCTTCGCCCACTCGTTCTCCAACTGGATCAATTCCTTCTTTGCGGCAGCCAACTCATCCGCAGCTCCCGCAACTTTCGCGGTAAGCGGTGCCGTGCTTTGCGAAGCAGGCTCAGCCAAAAGCGTCCCTCCTACACATATGGCCGAAATCAATGTGAACAGTGTTTTCATGGTTTTCGTCCTGATTATTTTTTAAAACGAATGGATCGGCCCCGTACTCGGTAAATTAAACTAAATATTTAAATTTTTTTATCGGGCTCATGAGCCCTAGATCGGCGTGACATGGCTCCAATATTAAGTGCAAAATCCTACCCTGCAACCAATCGAACGCAACCGACAAGGTCACACAACCACCTGATGCCGAATACTTGCATCTGAAAACGCCGTCCATAGCCATCCCGGCTCGATTTTCCCAACCATCGCCACTTTCCGCCGCCCGTCTCAATCCGCTTTCCGCCTTCTGACACCCTCCCGGCGCATTCTCCTCTGCGCCGTTGACAGCCCCCATCCGCCTGCGTAATTCCTCATCTTTCGTCAAAACCCACGGTTCCTTTTTTATCCAACAACCCACATCCATGGCCATTAAGTCAAAAGCCAAGAAACCCGCCGCAGAAGCGGTCACAAAATCATCCGCCACAAAGGGCGTCAAATACGTCTACACGTGGGGCTCCGGCAAAGCCGACGGCGACGGCTCCATGAAGCCTCTCCTCGGCGGCAAAGGTGCCAACCTCGCCGAGATGACCCGCATCGGTCTGCCCGTTCCTCCCGGCTTCACCGTCACCACCGAAGTCTGCACCTATTTCTACGCCAATAAACGCACCTATCCATCCTCACTCCAGGCACAGATGGAAGCCGGCGTTGCCAACATGGAAAAGATCATGGGCTACAAGTTCGGTGATTCCACCGGCTTCCCGCTCCTCGTCGCCGTCCGCTCGGGTGCCCGCGACTCCATGCCCGGCATGATGGACACTATTCTCAACCTCGGTCTCAACGACTCGACCGTCCTCTCCCTCGCCAGCGCCACCAAGAACGAACGTTTCGCGTGGGATTGCTACCGCCGCTTCATCCAGATGTACGGCGACGTCGTCCTCGGCGTTCAGAAGCGCGAAAACGAAGATCACGAACCATTCGAGACCGCCATTCACGAATTCAAACACGAGAAATACCACGAAGAAATCGAAGACTCCAAGCTCACCGCTGCCGATCAGCAGGAGCTCGTCGTCCGTTTCAAAGCCCTCGTCAAAGAGCGCACCGGAAAGAGCTTCCCGAACGATCCTTGGGATCAGCTGCGCGGTGCCGCTGGCGCTGTGTTCGGTTCCTGGATGAACGACCGTGCGAGCGTTTACCGCCGCAAGTACAACATCCCCACCGAATGGGGCACCGCCGTCAACGTCCAGGCCATGGTCTACGGCAACACCGGCGACACCTCCGGCTCCGGCGTCGCGTTCACCCGCAACCCGGCCAATGGTACAAACGAATTCTACGGCGAATTTCTCGTCAACGCCCAGGGCGAAGACGTCGTCGCCGGTGTTCGCACTCCCGAGCCCGTCCTTAAGCTCAAGGACGTCATGCCGAAGTCCTACGCCGAACTCCTCAAGGTCCGCGCCCTCCTCGAAAAACATTTCAAGGACGTGCAGGACGTCGAGTTCACCATTCAGGAAGGCAAGTTGTTCATGCTCCAAACGCGCAACGGCAAACGCACCGCCGCCGCCGCGCTGAAGTTCTCCGTCGATATGGTTAAGGAAAAGCTCATCGACTGGGAAACCGCCATCCTGCGCAACCCGGCCGACCAGCTCGACCAACTCCTCGCCCCGATTTTCGATCTCTCCGAGGTCAAGAAAGCCAAGGTCATCGCCACCGGTCTTCCCGCCGGCCCAGGCGCCGCCACCGGCAAAGTTTATTTCAACGCCGAGCGCGCCGTCGCCGCTGCTGCTCGGGGTGAAAAAGTTCTCCTCGTCCGCATCGAGACCTCGCCTGAAGATCTGCGCGGCATGATCGCCGCCGAAGGCATTCTCACCGCTCGCGGTGGTGTTTCTTCGCACGCCGCCCTCGTCGCCCGCCAGATGGGCAAAGTCTGTGTTTGTGGCGCCGCCGCCCTCCACATTGACTACGAGCGCAAGACCATCAGCGCCTCCGGCCAGACCTACAACGAAGGTGATTACCTCTCGATCGACGGCACCGCTGGCACGGTTTACGCGGGCCAGATCAAAGCCGCTCCTTCCGAAATCATCGCCGGCCTCATCTACGGCGACAAAGCCGCTCAAGCCACCGAGAAGTTCAAGAGCTACATCCAGCTCATGGCTTGGTGCGCAAAAGCCACCAAGCTCCAAGTCCGAACCAATGCCGACACCCCAGAGCAGGCGCGCAACGCCGTCGCTTTCGGCGCCACCGGCATCGGCCTCACCCGCACCGAGCACATGTTCTTCGAAGGCGACCGCATCGACGCCATGCGCGAGATGATCCTCGCCGACAGCGAAGACGCCCGCAAAGTCGCGCTCGCGAAACTCCTCCCCTACCAACGCGACGACTTCTACGGCATTTTCAAAGCGCTGAAAGGCTTCCCCGCCACGATCCGCTTCCTCGATCCGCCGTTGCACGAGTTCCTCCCCCACGCGAAGGAACAGCAGATGGATCTCTCCCGCAAATTGAACATCCCGGTCGAGCGCATCATGGCCCGCGTGCACGAACTGCACGAGTTCAACCCGATGCTTGGATTCCGTGGCTGCCGTCTCGGCATCAAGTATCCTGAGATCACTGCCATGCAAGCCCGCGCCGTCTTCGAAGCCGCCGCCAAAGCCAATGCGGAAGGTCTAAAAGCTAAACCCGAAATCATGATCCCGCTCGTCGGCTTCAAGAAGGAACTCGATCTCCAGGTCGCGCTCGTTCACGACGTCGCCAAAGCTGTCATGGCCGAGAAGAAGACGAAGATCGCCTACACGGTTGGCACCATGATCGAAGTCCCGCGCGGTGCCCTCACCGCCGACGAGATCGCGCAGACCGCTGAGTTCTTCAGTTTCGGAACCAACGACCTGACCCAAACCTGTTTGGGCATGTCGCGTGACGACTCCGGCAGCTTCCTCGGCGCCTACACCGAAAACGAAATCGTGAAGAAGAACCCCTTCGCCTCGATCGACCAAACCGGTGTTGGCCAACTGATCCAGATTGCCGTCGAGAAAGGCAACAAGACCCGCCCGGGAATCAAGCTCGGCATCTGCGGCGAACACGGTGGTGATCCTGATTCGGTGAAATTCTGTCACCGCGTTGGTTTGACCTACGTGAGCTGCTCGCCCTTCCGCGTGCCGGTCGCCCGCCTCGCCGCCGCCCAAGCCGCCGTCGAAGAAAAGCGCGCCGCCGCGAAGAAGAAATAAGGATAAAAAGGTAGGGCGCGACCGCTGGGCGCGCCGCTCTTTCTCTTTATTCTTTATCGTTCTCTTTATCTCCAAGCCCCGCGCCTCAAAAGCGCGGGGCTTTTTTATACCCACGAACCAAGACAGAATACCAATCTGGAACTCAGGAACGCGGGAACGAACCAGGCATTCCCATCGTTGCCAGATCGGCTTGACCCGGTTCCCATTTTGGGAACAATCTCCCCCATCGCATGCGCGTCATCTCCCGCAAAACGCTCAAGGACTTCTGGAGAAAACACGCCGACGCCGAACAACCGCTCAAAGCCTGGTTTCACGAAACAAAAACCGCACACTGGAAAGCCTTCAAAGACATCAAGGCCCGCTACCGCTCCGCCGACGTCCTGCCCGGAAACCGCGTGGTCTTTAATCTCAAAGGCAACACCTACCGCCTCGTCGTCCTCCTGCACTACAACACCGGCATCGTCTTCATCCGCTTCATCTGCACCCACGCCGACTACGACAAGATCGACGCCACGACCACCTAGTTCCCTTCCCGCCATGAAAGCCAAAGTCCTCAAAACCGAACGTGACTACAAAGCCGCCCTAGCTTACCTCGAACGGTTGTTGTCCGCGTCTAAACCCGACGAAGACGAACTCGAGCTCTGGTCGCTGCTGGTGGAAAAATACGAGGAAGAACACTTCCCCATCGCCACGCCCGACCCGATCGAGGCGATCCGCTTTCGCATGGAACAAGCAGGCCTGCAACCCGCCGATCTCAATCCCTACCTCCAAAGCAAAAGCAAAGTTTCCGAAGTGATGAACCGCAAACGCCCGCTCAGCCTGAGCATGATCCGCGCCCTACACCGCGGCCTGAACATCCCCGCCGAAGTCCTCGTGCAGGAAACGCAGGCACCGTACATGGCCACAGGACAGAAACAGCGGCGAAGAAAACCTTAGCCTGTAGGAGCGGGTTTACCCCGCGATCCGAAAACCTTCAGCCCCGCGCCCCAAAAGCGCGGGGCTTTTTTGGACCCACGAACCAAGACAGAATACCAAAAGACAGAATACCAATCTGGAACTCAGGAACGCTGGAACGAACCATCCGAGGTAGGGACAATGCTCCGCCATTGTCCTCGGCGGATGCGCCGCGATCCGCACACCGAACTAACCCGCCTGTCATCCCGAGCGTTGCGCGAGGGATCCACTTGGCATCGGTAAACCAGCACCCCTGAAAGTTCACCCTTCTCAATCATCTCGCTTCATCATCCTCGACTGGAGGGCGACGCTCCGTCGGAGCCGGGATTGAGGAGAGTGTACGGTGAGACGTCGCCACTTGATACGCATCGGATCTGCCCCACAGCCCGATCCCGTCCGACGACCCCAACCTGTGCAAAGCGCAAAGTTTGACTCCTTTTGATAGGACCCCTTTGGATCGGCTATTTTTACGGGATCAGCATCGGCCGCCTATGCCCTTAGACGCAACTTTGGCCGTTTAGATCTGGTCCGCCAAAAAAATATTTTAGTTCAGACAGGTTTAACGCCAAACCTACTGGACATGTGCTCAGCACCTATTGATAACAGATCTATCGATTTTTTGCCCCGCAAGAATTGTCGCCCATGCCCCCCCCCCAACAGGACCGCTGGTTTTCTGAGCACGTGCAAGCGCACGAGCCCGCCCTTCGTGCTTACCTGACGAAGCGGTTTCCGGCGCACCCCGACCACGACGATCTCGTGCAGGAAACCTACGTGCGCTTGCTGCGGGTTAAGGATCCTGCCCAACTCGCCCATCCCAAGGCGTATGTTTTTACTATGGCGCGTAACGCCGCCATCGATTTCTTCCGCCGGCGCAACGCGCAGCCGCTCGAGAACTTTGATGACAACATGATCGAACAGACGCCGCTCAACGAGGCGTTTGGCGTCGTAGAGACAATCGAACGTCGCCAACGCTGCGAGGCCCTCACGGAGGCGTTGCGCGCGCTGCCCGAGCGTTGCCGCGAGGTGATGTTGCTGCGCTATCTCGACGGCTGCTCCGGCAAGGATATCGCCGAACGCCTAGGCATTTCCCTAGGCACCGTAAAAGGCCACCTGCTCAAAGGCGTGCGCGACTGCGCGCGGCTCTTTGAGGCGCGCGGTTTCATCGAGATCGCGCCGTCAGAAAACAAGGAGGTTTCATGAGATCAGATCCGCCCCAGACTACGATTGAGGATGCCGCGATCGCATGGCTCACGGAACGCGAAGATGGCTTTACGCCGGCCCGCGCGAACGAATTTGCTCGATGGCTTCGTGCCGACCCACGCCACGCCGCCAACGTTGCACGGCTGGAGCAGTCGCTCGATTTGCTGCACGATCTCCCGGCGTTCCGCGTTGAAATCAACACCGCCTTTGAGCGCGGTGCCCCTCTGGTGCCCTTTCCTCCCCGTGTGGCCGAGGTGGTCCCGGTTCGTGGGGCCCGACGTTGGCTGAACCCCCTGTGGTTCGGGGTCGCGGCCGCTCTCGCCGTCGGAGCCTTCATCGGCTGGCGTGCCCTGCAGCCCCCAGCTGCGATGCACTACGCAACCACGGTTGCTGGCTATGAACGCGCGCGCCTCGACGATGGCTCGACGTTGGAACTCAACGCGGCCACCGCACTGAACGTACAGTTCACCGCAGCTGAGCGCCGCGTGAGAATCGAGACCGGTGAGGCGCACTTTGCGGTGGCGCACGATGCAGCGCGGCCATTCATTGTGAGTGCCGGAGACGTGTCGGTGCGCGCGGTTGGCACCGCCTTCAACGTGCGGCTCGACGGCGACGGTGTCGAGGTGACCGTGATCGAGGGCAAGGTCCGGGTAGGGCAAGGTGGCACCGATGAGTCTGCGGCAACTGAGGCTACCTTGGTCGTGGCGGGCCAACGCATTCACATCCCAAAGCAGGCATTGCCCCCGCCCATCGAAACACTCCCGCCCGCTGTCTTGCGCGAATCGCTCGCATGGCAGAGTACGCTGGTGGATTTCTCCGAGGCCCCACTGGCCAGCGTCGTTGTCCGGTTCAACTCGCGCAGTCGCATCCAGCTCATCCTTGCAGACAAAGAACTCGCCGACCGCCGTATCGGCGGCGCCTTCGCCCTCGACGAGGCCGAAGCCTTCGTGCGCCTGCTTGAACGCGATGGAGAAATCGTTGGCGAGCGTTGTGGGGAAACTGAAATCCACCTCCGCCGCAAGCGGTAGGCCAGTTCGTTGCCGCCGCCGCATCGGAGTCGCGATCTAAGACCTAAAGTGGAATCAATCACCGAGAAATGGGAGATTGACCGGGCACGATTTCGATCTGGGCGCGGCGCTGAATCTCTGATCGTGAAAAAAATCTTTACGGTGCGACTAGGTCTTTTTGTCCGCCATTGCGTTTCTGGGGTAGTTCTACTCCTCCCCATGCTTTCGCCCCATGTTACCGTGCCCCTCGTCGTTGTCGCTCTGTGCGGCAACGTTGTTGCGAGCGAGATGACCAAGACGAACGCGGAAGAAGGAAAGAGGACCTTTAACCTCCCTTCTGGCGACGCTGCCGTCACACTGAAACAATTCGCCGCCACCACCGACGCGCCGATCATTTACCTCGTTGATCGCGTCCGTGGCACCACCACGAATGCAGTGGTCGGCGAGTACAAGCCACGCGAGGCGCTCGATCGCATGCTCGCAGGCACGGCGCTCGAGGCCGCGCAGGATGTTGCCACGGGTGCCTTCGTCGTCAGCCGCAAACGCAGCGCCGACGACGCGTCATCCGCTGGGAAGGTTGGACCAGAGTCCAATTTGCAACCTAACCCGCAACCTAAAGCTAGAGAAAACACCATGAAACCTTCCCGCAAACTCATTGCCGCTATCGCCGGCTGGCTCGCCCTTGCCACCGGCACATCGGCCCAGACTGCTGCTACGCCTCCCACGGACGAAGTCATCGTCTTGAGCCCCTTTATTATCGATGCCACCACCGACAAAGGTTATTCCGCAACGAATACACTGGGCGGCACTCGCCTAAAAGCCGAACTCAAAGACGTCGCCACCCAGGTTGACGTTATGACGTCGGACTTCCTGAACGATATCAATGCGCTCACCCTCGACGAGGCTCTCAAGTACTCACTTAACATCGAATCATTCAGTGATTACGCTTCGGCGCGCGATGGTCAGGATGACCTCAACTCCGTCAACGTCTGGGGCTCCCAAAACGGAAGCCGCACGCGTGGTTTGACTCGTTCCAATAGCACCCACGACTTCTTCGAGACCAATTTCCCCATCGATACCTACAACACGGGTTCGCGTATTACCTTCGTCTCCGGTTCGAACGCCATCCTGTTCGGTGCCGGTCTCGCCGGTGGAACGACCGACGTCTCGTATGAGCGCCCCGATCTCCGCCGGACCAGAGGCAAGGTAACTGTCCGCATCGATAGCGAAAAAAGCCACCGCTCCTCCATTAACGTCAGCGTACCTTTGATTAAAAATGTCCTCGCTCTTCGCGCGGCCACGCTTCGGTTTGAGGATAAAGATTACCGCACCCGGGTCGGTACCACGGGTGAGCGCTATTTTGCATCGATCAATTTCCAGCCTCACAAGAAATTTAACATTCACGCTTGGTATGAAAAACTCGACTACGTCTTCAAACAAGGCCCCAGCACACTCACCGCCGACTACGTCTCTCGCTGGATCAAGAGTGGCAAACCTGCCTTTGAGAACCTCGGAGTGTTATCGACGTCTCCTTCAGCCGCTTATAACACTGCTTTCGGCCCTAGCGCCAGCCTCACCTCCTACACACCGCTGAACAACTCCGCCACGGGTAACAGTCTTCCGACCAGTGCATCCACCTACACCAGCAATGTTCGCGTCTTAGGCGTTTTTAACTCCGGTGCCGCCTCCTCCAACGTAGCTCCTCAGCTCTGGGCCTACAACACGGTCAACCCCCTCAGTAACAACAGTGCATTTTATGGCCAGGACCCTGTAACCCTCGGCAGTCTTCCCGTGGATGGCTCGCGTCGCCTCGAATACTCAATTACGGACTCATCCATCTACCCAATCGACGATAGCGTCACCGGTGATGCTTCGCAGCGCCAACTCACTGGTTCTACCAAGGGCGGGATCTTTGAGTTCAACCCGATCAAGAACATCTTCATCGAAGGCGGCTATAACCGCGAAGATATGGTCATCGAGCGCTTCGACCTTCTTACCGGTAACGACGCTGATTTGAAGGTAGATATGAATCGCTACCTGCCGAACTTGGACTCCACCGGCATACAAAAACTCAATCCCAATTTCGGCAAATACTATGTAGAAGACAGTCCGAATGGTGCCTTTTGGATAAACCGCCGCGAGGACAAGCGCATCCAACTCGCCTTCGGCCATGATCGCGCCCCGAGTACGAGCTGGCGCCGTTGGCTTGGCGACCACCGGGGTGCAGTTATGTACACCGAGTCCGATAATAAACGTAACCAGCATACCGGTTCCATACCGCGTATCATCTCCAGCAATGTCATCCCCGGTATCACGGGCGCCCCTGCTGTCCAGCTCCTCAATCCCGCCAACGAAGTTAACATCGGCTCCCGCGTACCGGTCATACGTTACTACCTTGACCCAGCAAACGGCGATACCGCCATCAAGATGCCTTTTGATCCTTTCAAGAGCAATACCTTCGTCATGGGCAAAGATGCCAATGGGGCTGATATCGTTGTCTCCACCGGTATTGACAATCCCTACGGCATGACCGGCAGCCCCGGGAACGGCCTCAAAACAGAAATGGCTACTCAAGGTGCTCTCAGCAGCTCTTTCTTTAATAATCGCATCATCACCACCATTGGCAGACGTTTCTCTAAGGCTACTTTTTCAGATCTCGTTCTCGCCCCGTTTATGCCTCGTTACAATGGGGTCAACGGTACGTACGAAGTACCCGTCGCCGGCATATTTACCAGTACCGGTACCGCCGTCCCTTCAGGTGCAGGTTATTCTTCAGCCAAGCGCACATTCGACGATAACTCTCTCTATCAGGCACCCCGCCGCTATAAGACGGGCTCCAATCTCCAGAGTGTGGTTGTCCACCCCTTTAACTGGATATCGTTCCACTACAACAAATCCTCTTCGAATTTCGTCGCCGAGTACACCAGCTTCAATGTCAATGGCGCACTCGCCAACCTAGACGACGGTGACACCAAAGAATATGGTGGCTCCATCTACCTATTTAATAATCGTCTTACGCTTAAGTACAACCATTACAAGAGTGTGGCCTCCGGCCTCTTCGGTGAAGGGGTAAATGTTCCCAATACCGGCGCCAGATTAGACTCTCATAACCTTCGCTCGACCGTGGTTCTGATCGAAAAAACAGTCCTCGCCAGCCCCATTGTCGGTCTCGGTGCAGCGGGCATTCCCACGACTGATAATCCCTATAGCGTGTTCATGAATGATCTTCTCACCAAGCCACTATCCAGCAACAACGGCGGTGACTTCGATTATGGTCGCTTCCATGACCGTGCTGCGGAAGGTGATGAGTTCGCGATCACCGCTAATCCCACGCCTAATTGGACAATCCGTGCGACCTTTGCAAAAAACAAAACGAGCATGAGCAACATCGCCGGCGAATGGTTTAACTATATCAACTTCCGTCTCCCGGCATGGAAGGCTTTTGCAGCAGCTAATCCAACGATTATGACCTTCGCCACCTCTGGCACGAGCAGCATTCCTACATTCCAGGAATACACTTCTCTCGCTTCCCGCACTTGGATGTTTTTGAAACAATCCGAAGGCCTGCCCACGACTCAAGAAGCAAAATACCGTGCCCGTTTCAACACCCGCTACTCGTTCTCCGAGGGCAAGCTGAAGGGTCTCAGTGCCGGTGCTGGCGCACGCTATGACTCCGCCCGTTCTATTGGGTATTTCCAAAAGCCAATCGGCACCGATAGCCCTTACTTCCCCATCATTGATGGCAGTCTCACCCTGCCAGACCAATCCAAGCCGATCATGGGTAAGGCCCGGCTCATCTTCGATGGCTTCATTAACTATAAAATGAAGGTGTCCAAAAACATAAAGTGGAACATCGGTCTCAATATCAGCAACCTCCTTGGTAATAACGAGCTGATCCCTCAGGATGCCTTTGTTCAGGCGGACGGTACCGTGGCCAATATTCGCTTCGGCTTACCACAGCCCCGCACCTTCTCGCTCACCAACAGCTTCGAATTCTAATCCGATCATTGCTCTCATAGCTACACCCTAAGTAGCCACTGCTCTACAGCGCCCTGCCTCACCCGCAGGGCGTTTTTTTGTGCACTGATCCTAGCCCGGTTCGAACCCCGCGCAGCTTGGGCACCTTCAGCGTGACTTCGCCCGCTTTGTGAAACAGAAATACGTTATTTGTGAAACCGGAGCATGCCCCTATCCGTCTTCCGTGAAACGATGAACGCCCCACTTCTGTCCCCAATTCGTCGCAGCGCGCTGCTCCGACCCACCTGTGAAAACTAACTATGAATAAGAAAACCACTCCGCTTGCCCGCATCGCAACTATCGCCTGGATGCTCTTCGCGTTCCTAGGTTCCTCCGCACTTTCTGCGGCGGAGACCGTCCAGCTTTATTTTGATTCAGCCACGCCGCAGATTACTTTTGCCGCCGGCGACATCAAAGCCGTCCTCGAAAAACAAAAGCACACGGTCGAGACGTTCAACCTCGCCGCGCTGGCCAAGGCTGGTTCCGGCAAGAAAATCGTCCTCGCCCTCGTCACGGACAAAAACATCGCCGCCCAGTTTTCAGCCCACGGTGGCAAACCGGTCGGCGTTTTGGGCACGCAAGCCTACGCCCTCCGTACCACCGCCAAGCCTAAATCAATTTATTGGGTGCTGGGCGGTGATGCCCTCGGCGTGATGTATGGCGGGATTCATCTCGGTGAAATCACGACGGCTGGCTCGCTCTCGGATTTGACCAACAGCGACCACACGCCCTACATCGCGCAGCGCGGCATCAAATTCAACATTCCGCTCGATAAGCGGCAGCCCAGTTTCGACGACAACGGCACCTCCGGTCAGGAAAATTTCCAGCACGTCTGGGACCTGGCTTTTTGGAAGGAGTACATCGATACCATCGCCAAGCAGCGCTACAATGTGCTGAGCCTCTGGAGCCGGCATCCGTTTCCGACGTTGGTCAAAGTGCCCGGTTATGAAGACGTGGCCCTCGACGACGTTTATAACAAGAAGGGCGAGCTGATTAAGAAAATGCCGCATGCCGACAAAGTGAAATTTTGGAACGACGTGATCGACTACGCTCAGGACCGCGGAATCGACGTGTGGTGGTATGTCTGGAACATCCATGTCTATGGCAGCGAGGAGAGCAAATACGGCCTCACCGACAGCCCCGACAACGCGACCACCAAGGATTATATCCGCAAGTCAGTCACCCAACTGTTTCTCACCTATCCGAAGCTCAAAGGCCTCGCCATGTGCCCGGGTGAAAACTTCGGCGAGAAGAACAAAGATCACGACTTTAAGGAGCAGTGGTGTTGGGATGTTTATGGCGAAGGTATCCTCGACTACAAGAAGCTGAATCCCGACCGCAAAATCGGCTTTATCCACCGCTACTGGCTCACGGATTTTAAATACATCGGACACCGCTTCGCGAAGCTGCCCGATGGCTACGATCTCGAATACAAATATTCTAAAGCCCGCCTCTACTCCGCCCCGAATCCGCCCTTTATAAAAAAGGATGTGCTGGAGGTGACGCCAGCCACCATGAAGACTTGGTTGAATCTCCGCAATGATGACATCTTCCTCGTTCGCTGGGGTGATCCAGAATATGTGAAACAAGCGGTGCTCAATTTCCCAGGAAACGGCCAAACCGCCGGGTATGTGCTAGGCTCGGACCGCTTCTGTTGGGGACGGGAAAGCGCCAGCAAGACTCCTAGTTCCCCCCGGCAACTGGAAAACGAGAAGCACTGGTATTCCTTTTTGCTCTGGGGAAGGCTGGGCTACGATCCGGAGACCTCTCCGAAACTGCTCAAAGGCCTAATGGCAGAGCGGTTCAAAACCACGCAGAGCGCGAAGCTTTACGACACCTGGCAAACCGCCTCCCGTATCATTCCTCTGGTGAACCGAACCCGCTATGTGCCTTGGGATTTCATGTGGTGGGTGGAAGGCTGCCGAGGCAACCTGCTCGACAAGACCATCCGGGGTTTTCACACCGTGGATATCTTCCTCGATAAGCGATGGGGCGGCATGGAAGGCACCGAACACATCGGCCTCCACCAATTTGTCGTCGAGGGCAAGACGTCGGGCATCACCCCGCTCGCCTCTGCCGATCAGCTCGATGCACTCGCGAGTGAGGCGCTGAAAGGCGCTGCGAAAATCAAAGACGGAGGCAATGCCGAGCTCCGCGAAACCCTGGGCGACATTCGCACTCAGGCCCGGCTCGGCCAATATTATGCCTCCAAGATTCGCGGTGCGGTGTCCGTGGGACTCTTCCGCAAGACGGGCGAGGCCAAGCACCAGACCGAGGCCATTGCCCACCTCGAAAAAGCGCTCACCGCGTGGCACGACTACGCCAAGGAGCTCGATGCCAATTACACCAACAATCTCTTTATCGCCGGTCAGAGAACCTTCGATTGGTTCGATGATTCTGGGCCAAGGTCGGACATCGAAATCGCGAAAAAAGGTAATCTCTGAACCCATCGCTCTCGCAGCGCACTGGTTCGACCCGCATGCGGGTGCTCCGCCGTCGTGCTCCCGACGGCGGGGTCAGCGAGCCAGCTTGGCAGGAATAGAAATGATACCTTCCAAACCGCCAAACTAACCATGAAGCAGAGCTACGTTGTATTGACCTTAGGCTGCCTCTTGGCCTTCGCTCAGGCCCAAGAGAACTCGGTCCCACCCATCAATAACCTCTCCGTCCGCGATGGCTGGGTCACGGTCGCGCCGACCGAATTTCAGGGTGCGATCAACAATCCGCTCAAAGGCTTTCGCGATTACAAGAAGGATGGCTACGGGCTCCTGGAGCGCACCTACATCAAATGGAGCGACATCGAGGTCTGCGCGGATGACACCGTGGAGCGAATCATTGCCCACACCAACACGATCACCCAAATCGATGGCAAGCGCTTCGAGGACTTGAATGTCAAACTCGTGCCCCGAGTGTTTCTCGACTGGAATGGATCCGCCGGAAGGCAGCACTGGCCCGCCGATTTGCACACCTTCGACTACGACAGCCCGGAATTTCAGCAGCGGCTGAAGCGCTTAGTGGCGAAACTTGGCGAGGCTTGGGACAATGACCCGCGCGTCTTTGCCGTGCAGATGGGACTCATCGGCTATTATGGCGAGCATCATAGTCCGGCACCGACGGCGGCGCAGCGTCGCTTACTGACGGAGGCTTTCCAGCAGGCCTTCAAAAACAAGCCGGTACTTGTGCGCCACACTGACGCGGAGTTCATGCAGGCCGGCTTCGGCGTCTACTACGACACCTTTGCCAACCTCAGCCGCGAACCGTCCAACGGGTCGGAGAACCAATTTCCCTGGCAGGCCACGCACGTGTATCCCGATATCTGGAAGCGAGCTCCGATCGAGGGTGAGGTTGCCTATTCCTGGCAGAACGTACGTGCGAGCACCTCGAAGCCGACGGAGACCTTCGGCCTCACGCCCGACGAGACGATGAAAGTGCCGGCCTACCGGCACTACATGATCGACAAGATCCGTCGTTATCAGACCAGCTACCTCGGCTGGATCAGCAACTACAACCCCGCCGACCTCGAGGTGTTGGCGGGCGCGGGCGAACTGCAAAAAGCCTTCGGCTACCGCTTCGTGCTCGATTCCGCCAGCTATCCGCTCGCGGTGCAACCGGGCAAGCCACTCACGGTGCGACTCTCCGTGCGAAACACCGGCAGCGCTCCGTTTTACTCCGACTGGCCCGTAGGCGTTGCGCTGCTCGACCCCGCGACGAAAACGCCCGTGTGGTCGGCACCGCTGGCGGGTGTGGATATTCGCACTTGGCTGCCCGGCTCGGATTGGGATAGCGCAGCCTTCGCCTATCGCCGTCCCGGCGGCCCGTATCGCAATGAAGGAAACGCCACACTGCCGAACGACATCAAACCCGGTCATTATATCGTCGCCCTCGCCCTCCTCGACCGTCAGGGCGGGATGATGCCCAGCGCTCGATTCGCGAACGAGAACTACTTCCGCGGCGGCTGGCATCCGCTGGGTTTTGTCGGCATCGGCACGCCACCGCAGGAGGCCGCGTTGAAAAATGTGAAGTTCGACAGTCCCGCCTTCGACGACAGCATCCACTACAAGGTGCCGCAAAAACTGCTGGCGGTGAAGACTCCGCCCCTGCCTACGGTGAAAGCGGTAACGCCTTGGACCCGGGATCCGAACATCGAACTGATCAATCCCCGGCGCCACTGGACGCTCGAGGGGCATTCCGATGGCTTGGGAAAAGAGATCCATGCTGACAACTCCTTAGCTGGTGCCGCCGGTCAACGCGTCATTCGCGTCACCGGTGACTTCGGCCCGCGATCCAGCCTCCGTTATTCTCTGGGCAAGGGCGTCAAGCTTGACCTGGGCCGCTATCGCCTTGTCTTCCGCGTCCGCGGTACGCCGGGTCAATCAGTCGATTTCGAACTGTCCGACTCGGTCGATTACCAGCTGGCCGATGGCCCGCGCATCGTCGCGAAGAAAGAATCGATTCCACTAACCAATCAATGGCAGGAACACAGCCTTGAGTTCGAGATCAGCACCCCGTTCAAGGACCAAGTTTTCCTGCGCTTCAGCTTGCCGCGCGACGTCAAAGGCACCTTCGACCTTGCCGATACCCGGCTCAAAGCAGTGAAATAAGTCAGGCACGAAATTCCTTCTATGCGATTGATCCACCCCCTCACCCTCGCGCTCACGTTCACCCTCGCGCTCACGGCGGCTATTGCTACGCCGGTTGACTATGGTCTCGCCAAGCTTGCGACCGCAAGCGGCGTCGCGGTCGCCCAGCTTCCCGTTCATGTGGTCAGCAACAACCCCGCCCTCGGCCCCGATGGCTTTTCGCTCGCGCGCGTTGGCGATCAGCTGCTCGTTTCTGGCGGCAACGAGCGCGGTGCCATGTACGGGTTGCTTGAGGTCGCCGAACAGGTGCGCCGCGGCAAACCCCTCGCCCACGTGCAACCCGCGACCGAGCGGGCGCGTTTCGGCTTTCGCACGATTAAGTTTAATCTGCCGTTCTCCGCGTATCGCGCGAGCCCAACCCTAGAGCAGCATCAAGACGTTTGCCGCGACCTGAAGTTCTGGGAGGCGTTTCTGGACATGATGGCGGCCAATCGCTTCAACACGCTCACGCTTTGGAGCATGCATCCGTTTCACTATTTCGTGGTGCCAAAGTCGTTTCCCGAAGCGCAGACTTTTTCGTCCGCAGAGATGGCGGAGTATCGGACGCTTTGGACGCGCCTGTTTGCCATGGCCCGGGAACGCGGCATCGAGACCTATCTGATCAACTGGAACACGTTCGTTTCGCCTGAATTCGCGCGAGCGCACAAGTTCGATGAGTACCACACTTCCTGGGCCCACATCGGCGAGGGCACCAAGGACAAGATCGTCGAAGATTACACCCGCGAGTGTGTGCAGCAGACGATCGACGAGTACCCCGATCTGACCGGCCTAGGCATCACGCTCGGCGAGCGCATGGGCGGCCAGACTCCGGATGAGCGCCGCCAGTGGCTCGATGCTTCGTTCTTCGCTGGCATCGCCGCTGCGAAGCGGCCCATTAAATTCATCTACCGTGCGCCTCTTTCCGCAGACACGCGCTCCGGTGGCACCACCAGCGAGGAAAACGATCGACTCACCCGCGCGCAAATCGAGGGCCTCAAAACCAACGCCAATATCATCCCGCCGGTATTCACCGAGTTTAAATACAACTGGTCGCACGGACACTCCTCGCCGAACCTTTTCATCGTACACGGGGGCAAACTCTCCGATGCCTACTGGAATCCGCCGCCCAAGAATCACCAAGTCGTATGGACGGTGCGAAACGAGGATTTCTATGTGCTGCGTTGGGGTGCCCCCGATTTCATCCGCGAGTTTATCGCCAACAATGGCGCACCTCATGTCGGTGGCGTCTTGGTCGGCTCGGAGTGTTACATCCCCGCAAAGGATTACATCACCTTCGAAGGGAAACATAAGACCTGGACCTGGGCCTTCGAGCGGCAATGGCTTTGGTATGCTCTGTGGGGGCGCTTGCTGTACAATCCCGCCACGCCTGACCAGACCTTCGAGGCACTGCTCGCCGAACGTTTTGGCGCTGCGCACGCGCCCGATTTGCTCAAGGCGTGGACGCTCGCCAGCCGTGCGCAGTTGCGCTTCGCCGCCTTTCATCAAGGGCGCACCGATGGCACGCTTTATTCAGAAGGCTTCGCCGCTTGGAAAGACAATGCCCCGTTCCGTTTCTTCGACATCGAGAACATCATCAAGCACCCGGTGCTCGACACAAAATATATCAACATCGCCGACTTTGTCGCTGCGGGTGGCGTGGTGCCGACCGACAAGATCTCGCCTTTGCAGCTAGCCGACGAACTGGAGCGCGACATGGCCGAGGCGCAGCGCCTCGCGACGGCAGTCCGCCAGCGCGGCAACGTCTCGCCCACGCTGGAGGCCGAACTCGCCGACATCGATGCATGGAGCGCGCACGGTCGTTATTTTTCCGCCAAGGTGCGCGGTGGCGTGGCCCTCGCCACCTTCCACAAGACCGGTGAAACTGCCCGGCAGACCGAGGCGGTGGCCCACCTTGAAAAGGCCGCCGGCTACTGGCGTGAGTTGTCCGCCGCAGGCACGCGTTTCAACAAACCTCGCATGCCCCATAACGCCGGCGAAGTGTTCTCGTGGGCGCGTTTCTTTCCCGAGGTCGATCGCGATATCGACATCGCTCGCGGCATCGCCAAGGCCGACACGCCTGCCCCCGTTCGCTAACCGCTAAATCATGAAAACCGATTCCTTAAGAAGGTGTTCCCGCGCCAGCTTGATGCTGCTGGCGGCGTTGCCGATCGTCGCTTTCGCGAGCCCGGCCGCCGTCGGCCCCACCCCGTTGAAAGAGGCTTTTAAGGATCACTTCCCGGTTGGCGCGGCCATCAATCGCACTCATGCCACCAGCTTAAGCGACGAAACCCGACGGACAGCGCAGCAAATCGAGCAGGAGGTCGCGTTGATCAAGGCGCAGTTTAATCAAATCACCTCCGAAAACGACATGAAGTGGGAGCGCATTCATCCGCGCGAAGGGGCGGCTGGCTACGATTTCGGTCCGGCCGATGCCTTCGTGGCGTTCGGTGAAAAGCACAAACTCCAACTCGTCGGCCACACGCTGGTGTGGCACAATCAGACGCCCGACTGGGTGTTCGCAGGCGCGATTCCGCCGCCAGAATCCGCGAATTCGTCAGGCAAGATCGAGCAGGGCAATATGCGGCCCGTTTACGCAGGGCCCCGGGCGTCCCGGGCCGAAATGCTCGAGCGGATGCGCGAGCACATTCACACCGTGGTCGGCCGCTACAAGGGCAAGGTCAAGATTTGGGATGTGGTGAACGAAGCTCTGGCCGGTGGCGGCCCGGAAAACGTTCTGCGCAACTCGCTCTGGCTGCAGATCATCGGGCCAGACTACCTCGCGAAGGCCTTTCACTACGCCCACGAGGCCGACCCCGACGCGATCCTGCGTTACAACGACTACGGGCTCGAAGATCCGGTTAAGCTTCAGAAATTCGTCACGTTGATCAAGTCGCTCCAGGAGCAAAAGGTGCCGCTCCACGCGATCGGTACGCAGGCCCATCTCAATGTCACCACCGGCACCTTCGAAAAGATAGACCGTTCCTTGACCGAGCTCGCGAAGCTCGGCCTGCCCATTCACATCACCGAACTGGACATCAACGCCGCCGAAGGCGGCCAGCAAAGCACGGACGCCGAAGTCTCGGCCAACGCCGCCGCCACCCAGGGCGGTCTTGTGGCCGCAGCTGACGAACGACTGACCCGCGCGTACGAGGGCGTTTTCCGCGCCATCATGAAACACCGGGACGTGGTCAAAATGGTTACGTTCTGGGGCGTGAACGATGCCGTCTCGTGGCGGCGTGCCGGAAACCCGCTCCTGTTCGACGGCAATAATCAACCCAAGCCCGCCTTCGCGGCGGTCCTGCGCACCGCCACCGCCACGCCGCTAGTTTCACACGACCTGACTAAGCTCCACGATGCCACGCGCGTCCTGGTGAACCCGCACAAGGGATGGTACCATCACTTCCCGGATAACCACCCGGACAAGTATAAAATCGCCAAGGACGCGGACCTGCTGGAATTCCCCGGCATGGACCACCTCTATATCCGGCTCGCGTGGTCGTATCTCGAACCGAAGGAAGGCCAGTTCGATTGGGCGGTCATCGACCGGATCATCGAGAAGTGGACGGCGCACGGGCTGGGCATTTCCCTCCGCATCAGTTGCAAAGAGGCCACCACGGACCGGATTGAACAGCAATTCGCCACGCCACACTGGGTCATGGAAGCAGGCGCGAAGGGCGGCCATTACTGGATGGGCAAGCCCGCCGGGCCGGAAGCCCCGTGGGAGGTGGACTACGGCGACGCTATTTTCATCGCCAAGCTGGACAAGTTCCTCGCGGCCTTCGCCGCGCGCTACGATGGCAAGCCGTGGCTACGCTACGTGGATATCGGCAGCATCGGCGATTGGGGCGAAGGCAATACGTGGGCCGGCAGTCGCAAGGCTTTGCCCTACGCCGTGCGGAAGGAGCACATTGATCTTTACCTGAAATATTTTAAGCACGCTCAGCTCGTCATCTCGGACGACTTTGTCCATGCGTTGAAGGACCTCGGTGAACGCGAGAAGCTGCGCCAATACATTTTGGCCAACGCCATCACCTACCGCGACGACAGCATTCTGGTGAATGGGGTTTTCTCGGATTCCGGTGCCGGTGACCGCTTCACCGTGCGCAGTCCGGGGTTATTTGCCGACGTCTATCGGCTCACTCCGACCGTGCTGGAACTCGAACATTATGGAGAAGTGAAGGAATTCGGCAACTGGGACGCCCGGCCCGGCTCGCCCGCCGCCCAGTTCGGCAAGGGCATGCGCGGACCGGACTTCTTTCGCGGTGCGCTCGAACTGATGCATGCCACCTACATCGGTTACCACGGCGATGCGCGCGAGTGGCTGACCGAGAATCCTGAGTTAACCAAGGAATTATTGAACCGTTGCGGCTACTGGCTTTTCCCGATGTCACTCGGACTTCCGTCCGCAGTCTCGGCAGGCAGCGTGACTCCCTGCGCGGTGACGTTCGACAATCGCGGCGTCGCTCCTCCCTATCATCCCTACGAGTTGCGCCTGCGGCTCTCGGGTGGTGGTCGGTCATGGGTGGTTATTGTTGGCCGGACGGACCGGTCGTGGCTACCGGGCGCGCCCGTCACCGTGCGGAATCAGCTGACCTTGCCGACGGATTTTACGAATGGCCGCTACGCCGTGAGCCTAGGCCTTTTTGATTGTTCGTCGGGCCAAGACCGCCCGGTGGAGTTAGCGCTGCAAGCCACCGTCCGCGAGCTTGACGGCTACTACCGGGTGGCTGATATCGAAGTCTCATCCGCTGCGAATCCGCAGCCCTGAATCTGCTCCACCTCCCTGAAATCCCCCCTCGTGTGGCCAACCGCCACCGCTTGTTTGATCCCCTCGACCCTCTACCATGAAACCCATCCGCTCCCACCTAAGAATACTCACCGCCGCGCTGCTCTTGTGCAGCGCGTCGCTCCCGGCCGCCGAAGTCACGGTGACCGCGCCCGATTCGCCCATGCTTCGTTTCGCACTGGGCAAACTGGAATCAGCCCTTCAACCCCGAGGTGACACGCTCAAGCGGGTCTTGCAACCCGGCCCAAACCAGACGCTAGACCTAAGCGTCACCATCGATACGGCCGCGGCCGGCGGTACCGGACCTGACGGTTTCCGTCTGACCCGGCAGAGCAAAGGCCGAATGATCGCCGGTGGCGACGAACGCGGCGCGATGTATGGCGTGCTGGACGTGGCCGAACAGATCCGGTTGGGCACGCCGTGGGCCAAGGTCGAGGACCGCACGGTGAAGGCGCCATTCGAGTTTCGCGCCATTAAGTTCAATCTTCCGTGGTCGGCCTATCGCACCAGCCCGGTGCTCGAACAGCACCAGGAGACCTGCAAGGACCTCAAGTACTGGGAAGCCTACCTCGATATGATGGTCGAGAACCGGTTCAACGTGCTTTCGCTTTGGAGCATGCACCCCTACCACTACATGGTACGGCCAAAAAACTTTCCCGAAGCATGCCCGTTCAACGATGCCGAGATGGCTGTGTGGAAAAAGCTGTGGACCGGCATTTTTGCGATGGCGAAGGAACGAGGCATCCAAACCTATCTGCTCAACTGGAACATCTTTGTCTCACCGGAATTCGCCCGGGCGCACGATGTGGCGCGCTGGAGCGAGAACGGAAATCACATTGGCTCAGAGTCAACGAACAGCGAAGTGGTCATCCGTTACACCCGGGAAGTGGTCACCCAAGTGCTCAATGAATATCCTGACCTGACCGGCTTGGGCATCACCCTCGGCGAACGCATGGGCGGTATGACGCCGAGCCAGCGCCGCGACTGGTTAGACCAGACGTTTTTCGCCGGCATCGGCGACGCCAAACGGCCGGCAAAATTTATCTACCGCGCGCCGCTCTCGGCCAACACCGACTCAGGTGGAACGACCAGCGAGGAAAACGACCGACTCACGCGCTCTCAGATCGAGTCGCTCTCCAAAAACATAACCGGTCCGGTCTACGTCGAGTTTAAGCACAACTGGTCGCACGCGCATTCCTCGCCCGACCTCTTCATCGTCCACGGCGGCAAGCTCTCGGACGCCTACTGGAACCCAGCACCGACGCGCCACAAGATCGTGTGGACCATGCGCAACGAAGACATGTATATCCTGCGTTGGGGCCAGCCTGACTTCGTGCGGCAGTTTACGCAGGTGCAAAACGGCAAAGATTACGTTGGTGGCGCAATCATTGGTTCGGAATGTTACATCCCCGCGCTTGATTACATCACGGCACCCGGCCCGCATAAGACGTGGCGCTACGCCTTCGAACGCCAATGGCTTTTCTACGCAGTCTGGGGACAACTGCTCTATGATCCCACTGCGCCAGATACCCGCTTCGAGGCCATGTTCGACGCACGCTTCGGCCAAGGCACCGGCAAGGACCTGCTCGCAGCGTGGAAGCTGGCCAGTCAAGTGCCGCTGCATTTCGCGTCCTTTCATCAGGGCACGTGGGACGGCTCGATGTATACGGAAGGCTTCTCTTCGTGGACTGACCGGGACAGCAAACCGCGAAAGTTTTTCGAAATCGATTCATTCATCACGCACCCGGTGCTCGACACGAAACGCTACGTGAATGTCGCCGACTTCGTGAAAGCGAACGGCTCGACCCAGCCCGGCGTCCTCTCGCCCTTGGCTCTGGCGGAAAAACTGGATCGCGACGGCGCGAAAGCGTTGGCCAGTGTCGCCTCCGTGCGAAGCCAGGCCAAACTCTCGCCGACGCTCGAACTCGAACTCACGGACATCGAAGCATGGTGCGCCTATGGAGCCTATTTCGCCGAAAAACTCCGGGGTAGCGTCGCTCTGGCCGAAGCGCGCGCGACCAAAAATGTCGCGAAGCAGCAGCAAGCCGTGGCCGCGTTGGAGAGAGCCTTGGGCCACTGGCAGCGCCTCGCCAAGCTGGGCGCGCGCTTCAACAAACTGCCCGTGCTGTCCAACTCGATCGAACCCTTCGCCTGGTCCGAACTCACTCCCGCCGTCGAACGCGATATCGCCACCGCACGGACGCAACTGTGACCCTTCCTCGCTAAATGCCTGAGACGAATAGCCGTTCTCGATATAATTGCAGGAGTCATTTTTTAAATGACCTCAATTATATCGGGAGCGGCGTCGGCAAAGGCCAAACCCACTGAGGGTGTTTATAGCTTCAGAACGTCCCAAGCACGCGCTCACCCAAATAGAAAACGCTCTCAATATTGAAGGAATTTGTATGATAAAATGTAACGGTTATATTGTTCTTCTGGCCTCTGCCTTGGCCTGGTTTTCCTCCGGCACCACCCGTGCTGAGGGGGTGCGAGTGCAGGCCGAAGCAATGAATCTAAAAAACTACGTGGTTGATAGCAGTGGAGCCACGAGTTTCATCAAGCTGGCTGGCTCAACCGGTGTTGCTTCGTTCAAGTTCGATCTGCCCTCGGGGCGGTATGATATCGAGGCCCGTTTTATGGCAGAGAAAGCGGGGCAGAATACGTATGCCATGTATCTAAATGGCGTTCAAATCATCACCTGGCTGGGCAAAAATCGGGATGATCAGTGGCACCTTTTGAGTGAGCAAAGATGGCATATACCCAAGAACATCGCTTTCAACCGAGGAGACGAAATCAGAGTCGAGGCGCTTTCAGGAACCGGATCTCTGGTGATTCTTGATTATATTGAATTCACGCAATCCAATACAGCCAGTTCCACGACCAGGCAGAATCTGGTCACGATTGTCCCGGAAGAATATGATTCCGCTTTCAAAAATCCACTCAAAGGATTCCGGCCGGGTCTTGAAAAAGCGCATGAATATGGCACCCTAATCAAAAGCTATCTCCGATGGAACGAGATTGAGAATGTCGCGACTGACGGACTGGCGAAAATCAAGGAGGTCTGTGATGCAAAGTGGCAGGGTTTTGAAGCGAAGAACATTAAGTTGATCCCTCGCGTATACCTGGATTGGCCGCGCAAGGTAAGTGGCTGGCCTTCTGATATGAAGGCGGGTGATTATACGAGCGATCATTTCAAGCAGAGAGTGATCGCTTTGATCAAGAAGCTGGGCCAAGCATGGGACAATGATTCGCGGGTTGCCTACGTGGAGATAGGGCTCATCGGAGAATGGGGCGAAATGGAATGGCCGGACACGACCGATGATATCAAAGCCGCCATTGCCGCGCAATTTGCCGCCTCCTTTAAGAATAAGCTGATTATGGTGAGATGGCCGAATACCTACAACGATGACATTTATAATTTTGGTTATTATTGGGATTCGTGGGCGCATCATGATCAGAACTATTATGGATTTCGCCTAAACAATATTTCGCCAAAGTGGAAAACGGCCGTTATAGGAGGAGAAGCTGCCTACGGTTGGGGTAACTATTTAATTCAGCCGGGCAAGAATCCGGACGAGTCCTTATCGAAGGCGATCCACAGGGATTATATTCTGGACGAAATCAGAAGGCTGCATGGAAATCATATGGGCTGGCTGGCTTCATACGATCACGCCAACGACAGTGTCCGGGCGGGTGCGGCCCCCGTGCAGAAGGCATTGGGGTACCGGTTTGTCATTTCTGAGGTGACTTATCCCAAGCGAGTCGATGTCGGCACCGAGTTTACGGTTTCCTTCAAGGTGACGAACACCGGCTCTTCCCCCATTTATTACAACTGGCCGGTGGAGGTCAGTCTGCTTGATCCAAAAACAAAATTGCCCGTCTGGAAAAGCGTCTATACAGACGTTGACATCAGGAAGTGGATGCCCGGCGACAAATGGGACGACAAGAGCGATGCGTATGCTATTCCTGCAGAAATTTGCGCGGTCAACCAATCCTTTCTCCTGTCGGCTGTACCGGCCGGTGAGTATATCGTTGCCCTGGCGATCTTGGACCCGGCAGGGAATCGTCCTGGTGTGAGGTTTGCCATAAAGAACTATTACAACGGCGGCAGGCATCCTCTGGGGAAGATGGGCGTGAATCAGGAAATCGATTCATTCTCTGTTTCTGGATTTGATGATATCCAAAGTGATAAATCCTTAACGTACGATAAGGTGGTAAAATGAGCCTCTTCGAGCAACACCCGATCCGGGTGATCAGGAAAATGTGAGATGATTCGCCAGCCCTCAGTGACAGACAGACCCGTTTAAAATTCGAAACCAAATTCAAGAACCAACCCATGAAAAAAATAATGCGCTTGCCCTTACATGCATTCGTAACGCTTGGCCTGTTCTGTTTGGGGGTTTCCTGCCTTCAGGCCCAAATAGTCACGGTCAACCCGGTGGAAGCTAACGGGCCACTCGCGAATCCGCTGATGGGGTTTCGCCCTGGTATTAATAGTAAGCATAGTCGGTCTCCCTACAACTACCCAACGGTCGTCCGGCATTATATAAGGTGGAATGAAATCGAGAACAATGTGAACGATTCGGTTCAGAAGATCAGGGATTTTTGCAATGCCCAGTGGGCGAATTTGCCGGCCAGCAACATCAAGGTAATCCCGCGGGTCTATATTGACTGGAATAGCAATTTGGGCGACGAGTACTGGCCGGCGGATTTGCAGTCGGGCAATTGGACCAGTCAACAATTCAAGGATCGAGTGGTGCGCTTGATCGGGCGACTGGGGGAAGTATGGGACAATGATCCGCGCGTGGCCTGGGTTCAGACCGGCCTCATCGGTTATTGGGGCGAGCAGGAAAATCCCGTGGGCGTGGACGAGGATGGCTGGGCGCAACGGTTGGGCACCGCCTACACGAACGCTTTCAAAAACAAGAGGCTCGTCGTCCGTAATATGGACGATTGGCCAGGTTATGAAATGGGAGTATATTGGGATTCATACGGGCATCCCGGGCAGACGAGCGGATCATGGAATAGCATCCGGGGTTTCAACAACCAAGGCCGTTATCTAACCCAGGTGATTGAGGGTGAAGTCGCCTACGGCTGGGGAGAAAGCACATTCGATCCCCTCTACGGCGGTGAGCCAGAAATCACCCTCAACAGTGCCCAATTTACGGATAACATGATTGATGTCATTCGGGAGCTGCACTGTTCGGCGCTGGGGTGGATTGCCAGTTACGACTTGGACGGCAGTTTCGGCACCAACCCAGACAACATTCGGGCCAACGCGGCGAGGATGCAGAAAGAATTTGGATACCGCTTTCTCATCACCGAATTCTCCTGCTCGGCCCGCGCGGAGCCGGGTGCCAACCTGAGTGTGAATTTCAAGGTGAAGAATGTCGGCTCGGCACCTTTTTACGAGAATTGGCCAGTCGCGATCGTCCTGATCAACCCTGTAACCCGTCTAATCGTGGGCCAGGCCATCGTGCCGGGCATCGACATCAGAACCTGGGTGCCCGGCCAAAACTACAGCTCTACCACCAAAACCTACCAAACGCCCGCCCCGGAGCGTCAGATCGCCGCATCGGTGACCGTGCCTTCAACCCTGGCTGCGGGAGAATATCTGGTCGGGGTGAGCATCCTTGAGCCCACCTCCAGCACGCCCGGTATATTCTTTGCGGTGCCTAACTTCTTCAAGGAAAGCCAGAGCCAACCGTTGTTCCGGATCGGGATCGGGACGAATGCCAGCAGCCACACACTGTCGGGCGTGGTGTTCAACGACCTAGTAAATGACGACGCCCGCTATTACACGATGAACCAACCTCCCCCATCGAATCAGGCCCCTGCCATCTCCGCCCATCCGCAGAGCCTGTCCGTCGCCGTCGGGGCCAGCGTGATATTGTCGGTCACCGTCGTCGCCCTACCCGCGCCCACCTACCAATGGTACTTCAATGGTGCACCCTTCGTCGGCGCCACGAACAGCACGCTCAGTTTCAGCAACGCCCGCAGCGCCGACGCCGGTGAATACACCGTCGTAGTGACCAACTTTCTCGGCTCCGCCACCAGCAACAAAGCCATCCTCACGGTGACCAGCGCGCCCCCGCCCCCTCCCGCGCCCGCGCCCACTCCCACTCCACCCCCGTCTAGTGGGGGCGGCGGCGGCGCGCTGTCGGTCTGGTTCCTCGGTGCTCTCTCGGTGCTCTGCTTGAGCCGCCTGTGCGGGCACCGTGCCCGCCGCTTTTGCAGAACTTGACGGTCTCAACTCCAAAAAAATGAGAAACCTACGAAAACAATTCGCCCTGCTTGCAGCTCTGTTGGCCTCTGCTTTTCCCGCCGTCGGCCAAGCGGAAGAAAAGCGCGTGCAGGCGGAGGAAATGGAGCTCACGAACTATCAGATCGAACGCGGTCCATCCGAGGCGTTCATCAAGCTGACGGCACCGACGGGCGTGGCGAAGTTCCGCTTCGATCTGCCCTCCGGCAGATACGATCTCGACGCCCGCTATAGGGCGGAAAAAGCCGGGCAGAACACCTATGCCGTGTATCTGAACGGCCAACAGATCATCTCCTGGCTGGGCAAAGACCGGGACGACCGCTGGCACCTGCTGAGCGAGCAAAAGTGGCATGCCCCCCGCAACCTCGCCTTCAACCAAGGGGATCAAATCAGAATCGAGACGCTTTCAGGAACGGGCTCGCTCGCTGTCCTCGACTATCTGGTATTTACGCCCGCAGGCCGAATCGGTTCCGCGACAAAAAAGAGACAGGTCACCCTCTATCCCGAGGAGTACGAACGCGCCTTTCGGAATCCCCTCAAGGGGTTCCGGCCCGACTTCGAGAAGGAGCATGAATACGGCGCCCTGGTAAAATGCTACCTCCGCTGGAACGAAGTGGAGAGCGTGGCGAGTGACGGCGTGGCCAAGATCAAAGCGGTGTGTGACGCCAAGTGGCGGGGGGGCGAGAAACGGAACATCAAATTCATCCCCCGCATCTATCTGACCTGGCCGAAGAAGGAAAGCGGCTGGCCTGCGGACCTGCCCGAGGGAAATTGGACGAGTGAACAATTCAAGCAGCGGGCCCTCGCCCTGATCCAAAAACTGGGCCAGGCGTGGGACAACGATTCGCGCGTCGCCTTCGTGGAGATGGGCCTGATCGGGGAATGGGGTGAGATGGAATGGCCGGACACGACGGACGAGATCAAGGAGGCGATTGCAGCCCAATTCGCGCACGCCTTTAAAAACAAGCTGGTCATGGTGCGGTGGCCGAACACCTACAACGATGACATCTACAATTTCGGCTGCTACTGGGACTCCTGGGCGCATCACGACCAGCGGTACTATGCCTTTAACCTCAATAACATTGCCCCACGGTGGAAGACCGCCGTCATGGGCGGAGAGGTCGCCTACGATTGGGGCAACTCAGCCATCCAGCCGGGCAACAGTCCGGATGAATCCCTGGCGAAACCGATCCATCGGGACTTTGTGCTGGATGACATCCGCAAGCTCCACGCGAACCATGTGGGTTGGATTGCCAACTACGACCACGCCAACGAAACAGTCAGGGTCGGCGCCGAAATTCTTCAAAAGGCCCTAGGCTATCGGTTCGTCATATCTGAGGTGACCTATCCCAAGCGAGTCGATGTCGGCACCGAGTTTACGGTCTCCTTCAAGGTGACGAACACCGGTTCCTCCCCCATTTATTATAACTGGCCGGTGGAGGTCAGTCTGCTTGATCCAAAAACAAAACAACCCGTGTGGAAGGGTGTCTATAATGATCTTGATATTCGAGATTGGATGCCCGGCGACAAATGGGACGACAAGAGCGATGCGTATGCTATTCCTGCAGAAATTTGCGCGGTCAACCAAACCTTTCTCCTGTCGGCTGTGCCTGCCGGTGAGTATATCGTTGCTCTGGCAATCTTGGACCCGGCAGGGAATCGTCCTAGTGTGAGGTTTGCCATTAAAAACTATTACAATGGAGGCAGGCATCCCCTAGGGAAGATGGGGGTGAATCAGGAAATTGATTCATTCTCTGTTTCTGGATTTGATGACATCCAAAGTGATAAATCCCTATCGTACGATAAGGTGGTAAAATGAGCCTCCCCGAGCAACACCCGAGCCGAATGATCAGGAAAACGTGAGGCGTTTCGCCCGGCCTCCGTGACAGACAGATCTGTTTTATAAATTCAAAACCAAATTCAAGAACCAACCCATGAAATTCCCCCGCACGCTAATCGCCGCCCTTGCTGCCTCGGGCCTCTTCGCACAAACGCACGCCGCGCCGCCGTCGGTTTCGCACGATCTCACGGCGCTGCACGACGCCACGCGCGTCCTGGTAAATCCGCACAAAGGCTGGTACCATCACTTCCCGGATAACCACCCGGACAAGTATAAGATTACCCAGGACGCGGACCTGCTGGAATTCCCCGGCATGGACCACCTCTATATCCGGCTTGCGTGGTCGTATCTCGAGCCCAAGGAAGGCGAGTTCAATTGGGCGGCGATTGATCCTCTCATCGAAAAGTGGACCGCGAACGGGCTGGCCATCGCCTTTCGCATCAGTTGCAAAGAAACCAGCGTGGACCGGATCGAACAGCAGTTCGCAACACCCCGCTGGGTGATGGAAGCCGGCGCCAAGGGCGGCCACTATTGGCGCGGTGCCGCTGCCGGGACGGAAGCACCTTGGGAGCCGATCTTCGACGATCCCATTTATCTGGCCAAGCTGGATAAGTTCCTCGCGGCTTTTGCCGCGCGCTACGAACAGAAGCCGTGGCTACGCTACGTGGATATCGGCAGCATCGGCGACTGGGGCGAAGGCCATTGCTGGGCCGGCAGCCGCAAAGATCTGTCCTACGCCGTACGGAAAACGCACGTCGATCTTTACCTGAAACACTTCAAACACGCCCAACTCGTCATCTCCGATGACTACGTCCACGCTTTGAGTGACCTCGCCGAGCGCGAAAAACTGCGCCAACACATTCTGGCCAACGGCATCAGCTACCGCGACGACAGCATCATGGTGAATGGGGTTTTCTCGGATTCCGGCGCGGGTAGCCGTTTCACCGTGCGCAGCCCGGAGTTTTTCGCCGATGTCTATCGGAACATCCCGACCGTGTTCGAACTCGAGCACTATGGAAGGGTGAAGCAACTCGGCAACTGGGACGCCCGGCCCGACTCGCCCGCCTTTAAGTTCGGCCAAGGAAAAAAAGGCCCGGACTTTTTTCGCGGTGCCCTCGAACTGCTGCATGCCACCTATATCGGCTACCACGGCGATGCGCGCGATTGGCTGACCGACAATCCTGAACTGACCAAGGAATTGCTGAACCGTTGCGGTTATTGGCTTTTCCCAAAAACCATTGAACTGCCCCAAACTTTGGTCGCCGGCGCGAGCGTGCCGCTCACGTTGACGATGGAAAATCACGGCGTCGCCCCGCCCTACGCGCCCTACGAATTGCGGGTCAAGTTGTCCGGCGCAGGCGGAAACGTGGTTCGCACCTTGGCGACGGGATGCAAGACCTGGCTACCGAGCGCACCCGTGACTTCACACTATCAACTGGCGTTGCCAGCTGACCTCAAGCCCGGCACCTACGACCTGGCCATCGGACTTTTCGATTTGAACAACGGGAAAGAGCGGCCGGTGGAATTCGCCTTGAAGGCCTCGGCGCGTGACGCGGCTGGCTATTACCGGCTCGCCAGCGTGGCTGTGAACGTCGCGCCGTCACCGAACCACTGACGAGAAGCTTTCTCCCATGGCCATTCGACCGCACCGCTATTCCCATCAACTGGCACTGATTGCACTGTTCTTGTTGTCCTTCCTTGTAACGACAGGACAGGTTCCCAAAGCGGTTTTGTCCCTAAATCCGAATGTTCTTCCAGAAAGCACCTACGCCTATTGGCCCACCTACCACCATCGCGGGATCGAAGACCTGAAGGCCATTAAGGCCCAGCCATGGATCGACAAAGAGCACACTATAAACGGCTGGGATTGGTCCTTGCCGCCGGATATAGAACCGGCGGCAAAAAGCCTGGTGGGTCTGCAAAGAATCATCGGCTTGGACAAAGATTATATCCCGCTCAACCTGAAGTTTAAAGCCAACGGGATCGGATTGCTCTGGGTAAAATGGCGCGATATCGAAGCCAGGGAAGGGGAATATGATTTTTCGAAAATAGTTCGTAGAATTAAACAGGCCAACCAAGCAGGGCTGCAGGTCTCGCTTCGGATTCTTACAAGTTCCAAAGCCCGGGGAACAGGGCCTAGGGCGCTCAATAATGGCGAAGCGCCCCTCTGGCTGGAGAATCGTGGAGTGCCCCTGCTTCCCCGCAAAGATCCGGACGACAATTTAAATTTTGATCCGTCCCATCCTGAATTTCATAAACGTTATTTGAATTTGGTCGCGGAGATGGCCAAGTCGGGAATCCCGAAAATGGTAAGGGCCGCCTACGTGGGCTATGCCTCCCACAGCTTTGGTGATGAGGGGATCGGCCCATTTCGAGAAGCCGATGGAGAGAAAAATGATGCACTCCCCCACGTTAGGGAGCGCCTCGATGCATGGCAGCAAGCTTTCCAAGGATTGGAGCACAAGGTTTTCATGGGCGGCACCAGCCATTATGGCTTTGCGAAGGGCTTTGGCGTGCGGCGGGGATTTGTGGAAATGTATCTGTACAATATACCGAACAAAGACCTTGGCCAATATATCGATAGTAACGGTTACCTCTGCGTGGATGAGAACGCGCCCATCCTCTCGCATCGCGCCTTTAACGGTGAAGTGAACGAGGAATATGAAGCCTCCTGGGCTACACCTGAGCGTCGTTATCGCTTCGGCGCCACGACCAACTCCTTTCCCTACCGCTATTTTACCAGCACGCTCCGAGCGCTGCAAATGCGGTGTACTTACATCCATACGACCGGACACCTGATTCCGCAAATGCTCCCCTTTTTATCACTACAACTGGCGCGAACAGTGGAAGACACTCCCGATGTCTGGGCCGTCCTCAGAACCAGCACCATGAAAGCCTCGAATTATCAGAATCTTGATACGTCTGATCGTCCGATATCGGAGGCAGAAAAAAACGAAGGCATACCGATCAAGAATTTCGAGCGCTGGCTGTATCAAAGGGATGCGGAAGGATTCGAGACGCGCCCGGCAATGAAAATTCAGCAAGCTATCAAAATGTGGATGGTGCAGCAGGATAAATATTATGATTATATTGCCAGAGCGGGTAAAAAAATCGGTTTCAAAATTGACCCCAGGTGGCCCGGACGAAATGGAAAATTGACCGTGAAGGTGACCTATCTTGATGACCGATCCGGCAGCTTGCAGTTGGTGTACAACGCAGGGAAAGCAGTCAAAGGGCCACCTCTGGTCGGCGATGGAAAACTAAAAACAACCACGTTTCAGCTGACGGATCTCCAGCTGCAAAGCATGGACCATGAATTTGATTTTATCATTCAAGGCGGCACGGACACAGGGGAGGTCACTGTATCGATGGTAAGAGCCATCGCCACGAGATGATACGATATCCGAGCTGTGTGCGATATCCGAGGTAGGGACAATGCTCCGCATTGTCCTCGACGCTTGCGGAGCAAACACCCTTCAACCCTGTATTCATATACATTTAAACGCTACTTAGTATGAAACCATTTACCATGAGCACTTGGATTTTTGGTGGTAGGGCGTGACCGCTGGGCGCGCCGTCAGGACCTTCGCGAACGGGCCCCCCGACGACAGTCATCGGTGTGCGTGCGTTACATCGTCGCCATCATCCGCCGGCGATCTTGGGCGGCTAAAGAGAAGGCGGCTAGCCTACTTTTTGAGCAGCGCGGCAAACTGATCGACCGTGAGCCCGCTCGCCCGGATGAGGCTGCGCAGCGTGCCGGGCGCAATCTCGCGATGATCCGGCACGGACAGCGTCGACCAACTACCCTCCTTCACCAAAATCATGTGGCTGCCTTTGTGTCGGGCCAGCTCCCAGCCGTCGCGAACGAAGGCTTTCACGACCGCGCGGCCGCTCAATCTCGGCAAGGTCGGCATCAGACCGCGACCTCGACTTGTTTGGTTTCGAGGGTGAGCGGCAGGCCGCGCTCGGCGCGCACCTCCAGGCAAAGCCCAATCGCTTCGCGCACGTTTTTAATCGCCTCGGGCTTGGTTGCGCCCTGACTCACGCAACCGGGGATCGCCGGGCATTCGGCAACCCACGCGCCGGTTTCGTCGCGATCGATGGTCACGGTAAATTTCATGGTCATAATTTAGCCTTTGGTTTCTCCCTGCGCAAGCTCCGCTTCTTCTCGGCTAGTTCTGCTTCCAACTCTGCCGTTTGCGCGTCGAACGTGAGCCGCGCCGGGTGCGTGCGGGTGTGGACCTCCTTCAACGGCCGAATCCAGACCTGAGTGTAATACCACTTCGCAATCAAAGGTGTAATAAAACGATATCCGAGTTGTGTGCGATATCCGAGCAGGGACACTGCTCCGCATTGTCCTGAATTGAAATTGACCAAACTCCAGGGACAATGCTCCGCATTGTCCTCGACGCTTGCGGAGCAAGCACCCTTCAACCCTGTATTCATCCTAAATCCCGCAGTTGAGGATCAAGGGATTGGTTTTGGGAGCCAGTCGTCGGGATTGTTTGGGTTATTCCAGCACAGGTAACGTTCGAATCGCTGTTGCAGGTCCAACTGCGGCGCAATTGAACTGAGCCAGCG
>JANNHA010000065.1:0-31279 GCA_031404135.1 Verrucomicrobiota bacterium
GTTTGGGTTGTTGTTAACGCGGCGCCCGCCTCTTTGCGGATAGGCTCCGGGGAAACCCGGAGCAACCCGCGTTCCGGGGGACAAGCACTCCTGTTTATTTTAACGCCTGCGTCGCGCACGCAGCTATAGTGTCTCGGCAAAACCAGACACATGGAAATTCTCGGCCCAATACTCGGATGGACGTTGGTGATGCTCGCTCTTTGGGCGATTGTCGCAACACTCTTGAAGATCCAGAAAGAAGTCGGTCTTTTTTCTCCCACCGGCTTGCCGTGGATGCTCGTCGTTATCGTTGGCAGCGTATTTGGAGTTGTTCTCTATCGCTGGTTCCGCGAACCAATCGAAGAAAAAACAAAGAAGTTTTTTCGCTACGGCATATGATTTACTCACAGAACAAGAAGCCACCGAACAAGTCGGTACAGACAACGGCTATGACGCCTCCCTCTTCGACGACGCGTGGGGCGCCGTTGTCTGACCTCTGACGTTGGGCAAAACAAAGACTATGACAGAGACAGCAATAGCGAAGATTGAATCGGTTCTGGGCGTTCGTCTCCCGGCCGACTATCGATCGTTTCTTAAGAGGCCATGCAGCCTAGATGTAATCGATGATTCCTCGGTGTGTCGTGATCCCAAACTGATCATCGAAGCTACCCAGGAATATCGAAGTGGATTTTCTGGTCTTCCCCCATGGCCTGCGTCGTTAGTTTACGTCGGTGACGAGTCTGATGCGTGCCCGTATGTGATCGACTGCACCACGGGATCATTCACGCGCACTGATAAGGGGAGCCTCAAGCAGCCACCGTTGGACGAATGGAGTTCGTTTGAGGCCTTCGTTACTCAAAGTAAGAGAGAAGCAAAAGAAGAAGTCTCACCAGCTACCCAGAAAAAGAACGGCATTCTTTTCTATGTTCCGGCTGCTATCGCGCTCATCGGGATCTTTGTTGTTCTACCTGCGATAGCTTGCGGTGTTTCTAAACTATGGCATGCAATTTTCAGATGAAAAACAGCCTGCCCAACAAAAGCACTACAGCCCAACGCGCTTCGCGCGTGGCTGACCTCTGACGTTGGCATAAGAGATCCCATGAAACGATTATCTGTGCTACCGCTAGGATGCTACGCCGTGATGTTCGCGTATGCCTGTTACGTCGCTCTCATGGTCGGCCATTGGCCATATTACGCGCATCCCGACCCAGGAACATTAGGGCTTCGCTCGGTTGGTTATGCCGTCGCGATCACTATGATTGTTGGAGCCCTTTCGGTCATCCTGCTCCCCATCGGATACTCGTTTTGGCACCTGGTTGCGACGTTGAAGCATCGAGCAGTTCCGAGCCATCGTAAGTGGACGATGCTCTACGCGATTGGCGCGATGTGTTGGATCCTGGACTACGCCGCATTGCACGGTTGGGCCCCATGGCACTCGATCATTAGTTGGCTCGTCGACTAAAATGCAGAAGCCGAATCGGGTAGCCAAAGGTAATTAACCTCCGACCCCCACACCACCCGGCGTACGGGTCCGTACCGGGCGGTTCTGATCGGGTTACTTCGCTTTCACCTTCGTCTCGGGAGCTTTCCCCCTTGGCGTTTAAATCCGCCGGTTTTATTGGTGAGAAGGATCGGCGATCACCCAAAACTGCTCGGTCATTGTCAAAAACCAGCCCCGCCTGAAAATTAAAAGGGCCCCGGATTTCTCCGGGGCCCCGTTTATTTGCTATTTGATACTACCTAACCCTTATTTGCTGAACAAACGGCCAGCGGATCGATAGTCGGAGACTCCGATGGCGAGGACGGCGAGGACGGCCGCGAAGCCGAGAACGCCTTCCACTCCGATGACCGGAGACCTGACTCCAACGACCACCACTGCAACAGCCAGAAGACCAGCAGCGACAAGGGCGAGGGTGTTACGATATGCTTTCATGTTATTTCCTTTTTGTTAATTGCCCGATGACTCGGACGTGAGGACTATACCTTAAGCCATTCGATAGTTGAAATAATTGATTTCTATTGTAACGATAGTTGTAGCCTATGGAACTGCACCAACTTCGCTACTTCATCGCTGTTGCCGAGACCGCTAACTTCACCCGCGCGTCCGAACGCTGCCACGTCAGCCAGCCTTCCCTCAGCCAGCAGATCATTAACTTAGAGAGTGAGTTAAAACATAAACTCTTTCACCGCCTCGGTCGTAAAGCCGTGCTCAGCGAAGCTGGAACCGTCTTCCTCGAACGCGCCCGACGCATTCTCTTCGAGGTCGACGACAGCACCCGCGAGCTCCAAGACAGCCCCGCGCTCGAGCGCAAAATCACCGTCGGTGCCATCACCACGCTCGCGCCTTATCTCATGCCGCAACTGCTCGCTCTCTCCCGCGCTCGGTTGCCGCATCTCCAAGTTAATCTCCGTGAAGATTTTCGCCCCGAGCTTACCCAGGCCGTGGTCGACGGTGAACTCGATCTCGCTATCGTTTCGTTGCCCGTCAAAGACCCTCGGATCTCCGTCGAACGCCTTTTTACCGAAACCCTTCTCCTCGTTGTCGGCAAACCTCACCCGTTGGCCAGCAAGCCCGATGTCACGATCGAAGATCTCGCGAAGCAGACCTTCATCCTCCTCGGAACCGGCAGCAGCCTCCAAAGCCAGGTCCAGCGTTTCTTTGGTGATCACAACTTTGAACCGAATATCGGCTACCGCTGTGCCCAAGTCGCCACCGTCAAAGCGCTTGTCGCCCTCGGGGTCGGTATTTCCATTTTGCCGCAGGTCGCGCTCGCGGCGGAAGACCGCTCAAAACTGATCGTTAAACCCCTCGGCGACCGCACCGCCACCCGCGATATCGGCATCATTCGCCATATGCAGCGCTACCAAAGCCTCGGTGCAGAGCAATTTATCACCCTCCTGCGCGAACACGTGAAGAAACCGTGACCCCGCGCTGGCGCCCGCGCCCACAATGCCCGATGCTCCGTGCCGCCTTCTGATGCCGCTCTCTGCCACCAACCCACCCGTCACCACGCCCGCCGCCTCGCCCCAAACCACACTGAGGCGCCCCGAAGTGCTGGCCCCCGCCGGCGACTGGGATTGCGTGCGCGCCGCCGTGGAAAACGGTGCCGACGCCATCTACTTCGGCCTCGAGCGCTTCAACGCCAGGATGCGCGCCCATAACTTCACCGTCGCCGATCTGCCAGCCCTCATGGAATTCCTCCACCGGCGCGGCGTCCGCGGTTATGTGACGTTCAACGTCCTCGTATTCGCCGACGAACTCGCTGGTGCCACCGAGTACCTGCGCCAGATCATCGCCGCCGGCGTCGATGCCGCGATCGTACAGGACGTTGGTATCTGCCGGCTGATTCGGCAGCTCTCACCCGATTTCCCGATCCACGCTTCAACGCAGATGACCGTCACCAGTGCGGCCGGTGTCGCCTTTGCCCGCGAACTCGGAGCCAGCCTCGTCGTGCTCGCCCGCGAAAACTCCATCGCCGACATCGCCAAAATTCAGGAAGCCTCCGCCAGCGCCAAAACCGCGCTCCCCCTCGAAGTTTTCGTCCACGGGGCCCTCTGCGTCGCCTACTCCGGCCAATGCCTGACCAGCGAAGCCCTCGGCGGCCGCTCCGCCAACCGTGGCGAATGCGCCCAAGCCTGCCGTCTGCCCTACGACCTCATCTCCGACGGCAAGCAAGTTGACCTCGGCGACCGCCGCTACCTCCTCAGCCCGCGCGACCTTTCCGGCATCGATGTATTGCCCGAACTGATACACAACGGCGTCGCCTCGCTCAAAATCGAAGGCCGCCTGAAAAGCCCCGAATACGTCGCCAGCATCACCCGCGTCTACCGCCAGGCCGTCGACCGCGCGATGGAGGCCCTCGCCAAAACCAACGCAACACCTTCAACCGCCAAGTCCGCCCCGCCTTCCACCGCCACACCCGCCGCCGACCGCTACGAATTGGAAATGAGTTTTTCGCGCGGTCTCTACACCGGTTGGTTCGGTGGCACCAACAACCGCGAACTCGTCCACGCCCGTTTCGGCACCAAGCGCGGCGTCTTCCTCGGCACCATCACCCGCGTCGATGGCGAAACCGTTTCCCTGCGCCTTGCCGCTCCGATCAAACCTGGCGATGGCATCGTGTTCGACGCCGGCAATCCCGAAGCCCGCGAAGAGGGTGGCCGCGTCTACTCTGTCGATCAGCACGGTTCCGAAACGAAGCTCGGCTTCGGTCGTGGCGACATCGCCTTTGCCCGCGTCAAACCCGGCCAGCTCCTCTGGAAAACCAACGATCCTGCGCTCGACCGCCGCGTCCGCCAGACCTATGAGGGCAACAAAATTCGCCACCAGAGCCCGCTCTCGCTCGAAGTCCACGGCCACGCCGGCACGCCGCTCACCGTCATCGCCGCCGATAACGAGGGCCACATCGTGCGCCTCGAATCGCAACTCCCGCTCACGCCCGCCGACAACCATCCGCTCACGCCAGAACGCCTCCGCGAACAACTCGGCCGCCTCGGCGGCACGCCCTTCAAACTCGGCGCGTTCACCTCCCACCTCGAAGGCGACGTCATGCTCCCCGTCAGCGAACTCAACCGCCTACGCCGCGAAGCCGCCGTCGAGCTCGAACGCCAGAGAGCCTTGCCGAAACGCTGGACACTAAATTCCTCAGATGTAGGAGCGGGTTTACCCCGCGATCCCCTGGACCATCGCGGCGTAAAGCCGCTCCTACACACGAACCAATCGCCAGAGCTCATTCTCGTCGTCCGCAGCCTCGCCCAGCTTGAAGCCGCCCTGCGCTGTGCCGGCGCCGATACGATCTACTGCGAGTTCGAAAACCCGAAACATTACCGCGACGCCGTCCAAACCTTCCGCACCGACAACGCCCAACGCGACACCGCCGCCGCCGCCCTCCGCACCATCTGGGTCGTGCCCCCGCGCATCTTCAAGCCCGGCGAGGAATGGATCTTGCGCCAGGTTCGTTCCTCCGAAGCCGATGGCTATTTGGTCCGCAACTACGATCACCTCGCCTTCTTCGCCCACGACCGCAAGCGCGGCGACTTCTCCCTGAACGTCGCCAACGGTCTCAGCGCTGAGTACTTCATCCATCACTGCGGCCTCGAACGCGTCACCGCCTCCTACGACCTCAACGTCGCACAACTCGAAGCTCTGCTCGCCTCTGCCCCTGCCGCCTGGTTCGACCTCACGCTCCACCAGCACATGCCGCTCTTCCACATGGAACACTGCGTCTTCTGCGCCTTCCTCTCCGACGGCAAAGACTACCGCGATTGCGGACGCCCCTGCGACACTCACGTGGTGAAACTCCGCGACCGTGTCGGTGCCGAACTACCACTCAAGGCCGACGCCGGCTGTCGCAATACCGTTTTCAACAGCCGCGCCCAGACCGGTGCCGAATTCCTCGACCGCTTCCTCGCCCGGGGCGCGCGCCACTTCCGCGTGGAGTTCGCCGACGAGACGCCCGACGAAGTCACCCGCATTGCTGCCCGTTACGTGCAACTCCTGCGCGGCGAGATCCGTGGTGCCGACCTCTGGCGCGAATTCAAATTCATCAACCAGCTCGGCGTGACTCGCGGCCAGCTCGAAACCGCCGCCAAGACGATCCAGCGGAAAGGTTGAAAACGAACCACACCCGAGGGTACGGGAAGTAATCCCCCGCTGTCATCCTGAACGAAGTGAAGGATCCCGTGTGCGCTCATTCAACCCGCGCGCTCGATTCCAAATGGATCCCTCTCCGAACTCGGGATGACAGGCAAGTCATCCCTTGATTTGCGTTACCCGCCGTTCCTCTCACACTGTCGCTGGCGCCTGGTTCAGGAGCATCCAAAAGAGGCCTAGCTCACGCACAGCTTCGGTGAAACGCTCAAAGTTCACCGGCTTCACAATGTAGGCGTTGACCCCGAGTTGATAGGTGGCGACCAAATCGCTCTGTTGCTTCGACGAGGTGAGCATGACCACGGGAATCATTTTCGTGCGCGGGTCGCCTTTGATGCGCTTGAGCACAGTGAGCCCGTCCACCTTCGGGAGTTTCAAATCGAGCAGAATCACCTTGGGATGATCGGTGATCTGGCGACCTGCAAATTTGCCCTCACAAAAGATAAAATCCAGCGCCTCGACTCCGTCGCGGGCGACTTGGATGTGGTTCGCGAGATTCGCTTTCTTTAGGGCGTACAGGGCCAGCTCCAGATCCTCCGGGCTGTCTTCGACGAGCAGTAGCTCGACGGTGTTGTTGTCGTTCATGATTGGTTTTCCTTTTCGAGGTTAAATGAAAATGTCGCGCCGCGATCAATTGCGGCATCGGCCCAGACTCGGCCACCGTGGCGGAGGATGATCCGCTTCACGATCGCCAGTCCGATGCCGGTGCCTTCGAAGTCGTCGGCGCTGTGCAAGCGTTGAAAGGTGCCGAACAGTTTGTCGGCGTAGGCCATGTCAAAGCCGGTGCCGTTGTCGCGGACAAAAAAGGTGTCGATGCCGTTGGTTTTGGTGCAGCCGATTTCGATCTCCGCGGTCTCCCGCTTGCGAGTGTATTTCAGGGCATTGGAAAGGAGGTTGATCCAGACTTGTTTCAGCAGCGCCGGGTCAGCGGAACTCGCGGGCAAAGCTCCGATGTTGAGTTTAACCACCCGATCGGCCCAAGGGGAGCCGAGTTCAGCGAGTACGGTGCGAACGAGTTTGTTGGTGTCGGTCGCTTGTTTGTTTAAGTCCTGTTGGCTGAGCCGAGAGAGAGAAAGCAAATCGTCGATCAACGTTCCCATCGTTTGGGCCGAGGTGCGGACCTTCTGCAAAAAGCGCTGGCCGGATTCGGGCAGCGTCTGGCTGAAATCCTCCAGCACAAGGCGCGAAAATCCGTCGATGGCACGCAGCGGCGCCCGCAGATCATGGGCGACGGAATACGAAAACGCCTCCAGTTCATTGTTGGCGGTTTCGAGTTGGACGGTGCGGTCGATGACCCGCTGTTCGAGGCCGGCATTGAGCTGGCGAACCTTTTCCTCGGCCTGTTTGAGCGACGTCACGTCGGTATTCGTGCCGAACCATTGTACAACTTGGCCGTCGGCATTCTTCAACGGCTCGCCGCGGGTCAAAAAGCTGCGGAAGCTGCCGTCGGCAGCACGCAGGGGGAACTCCATTTCGAAGGAAGTCCCGGTGGCGATGGCAGCGGTCCAATTCTCGACGACCTGCGGCAGGGTTGCGGAATCGTGCACGCTTTGCCAGCCCCAGCCCTCCATATCATTGGGCGTTTTGCCGGTGTATTCATACCAGCGGCGGTTGTACCAAAAGATGAAACCGTCGGCCCGGGCGATCCAGGCGAGTTGAGACATGGAGTCCGCCATGGTCCGAAAGCGCTCTTCGCTGTCGCGCACGGCGGCCTCGGCCAATTTGCGTTCAGTGATGTCGGCGCGGATGGAGATGTATTGGCGGATCTTACCCTGCTCGTCGAAAAACGGCACCATGGTCGAGTCTAACCAATAGAACGCGCCGTCTTTTGCCTTGTTCTTGATTTCGCCACGCCACACGCGTCCGTTTGCGATGGTGGTCCACAAATCGCGGATGAACGCCTTCGAGTGATAGCCCGAACTAATGATGCGGTGGTCTTGGCCGAGGAGTTCGGCCCGCGAGTACTTTGAGATCGCGCAGAACTTGTCGTTCACAAAAGTGATTTTCCCCTGCGGATCGGTCATGGCCACGATCGCGTGCTCGTCGAGGGCAGCTTTCAGGTCGCCGTTGTCCTTGAGCGAAACGGTCAGCTCCTTTCCCCGGGCGAGCAAAGTGGCGTTGGAATGCCGCAGCTGTTGACTCATCTCCTGCTGGGCCGCCAGCAAGCGCGTCGTCTCAAGATGCACCTGATTCTTCAGGCGCTGGCGCGATTCGCGGTCGGCCAAATAGATCAGCGCCAAAGCAAACAACAGCGCGAACACGCTCCCGGCAATGAGGACCGCGAAAAGACGCCGCAACGTCGATTGAAGGCGCGCTTCGCGCTCGGCCAAGGCGGTTTCCTCCAGGTGGATGAAGCTGCGAACCTCCACCCGAATCTCATCCATCAACCGTTTACCCTGGCCGCCGCCGACCGCCGCCAGAACACCGGGCATGTCATTCTTGCGGCGGAGCTCAATCACGTAGGCCAGTTGCGCCAACTTAGCGTCGATCAAAGGCGCCAAGGCATCGAGGTTTTTTTGCCCCGCACTCAGCGTGGTCAACTGACGCAATTCGGCAAGTTGACCACCGATGCCATCGCGCACCGCCAAATAGGGCTCTAGAAAAGACTCCTGCCCGGTGAGGGAAAAACCGCGTTGGCCGGTTTCGGCGTCCGTCACGGCCGACAGCAAATCATCAGCGCGTAAAAGCAAGGTGAAGGCGTTCTTTCGTGCTTCAACGGCCTGCGTGATTTGACCGAACGACCAGAAAGCGGCAGCGACGCCCAAAACCACCAGCAGAAGCGCTCCCAGCAGCCCAGCGGCAATTTTGCGATTAGGTTTCAAAGAGAGAAAGCGAACGTCCGAAAAGAGCAGGCACCTAAAGCCCCAGTTTGGTGGTTATTCGGACAAAATTTTCGATGTCGATCGGCTTGGTGACGTAAGCGGACGCACCCAAGCGTTCACATTCAAGCATGCCGGCGACGCGGTTATCCGTGCTGTGAATGACAATGGGGATCGCGCGTGTGCGCCGATCAGCTCTGACCCGACGAAGAAACTCCCGTCCCGACATGCTAGGCAGGCCTAGGTCCAGCAAAATAAACTGAGGCCGTTGCGGGCCGTTTTCCGTATAAGAGCCGGTGCCAAACAAGTAGTCCAACCCAGCCTCGCCACTGGAAACGACCGTGATCGGTTGAGTGTAGCTCGCGCGCTTGAAAGTCTCCACCGCCAGCTCCGAATCGGTCGGCGTGTCATCCACCACCAGAATGCCTTTGGCGCGTGCCTTCACAGAGATCGGGCCCGAGCCCACCTCCGGATCACTTCGTTGTTTCACATTCTGGCGACTGTGGTTGCTGTCCATCGCAGACTGTCGCTGAAATCGCCGTCACCGCCAATGGGGTATAACCCTACGAAAGAGACGAAAAAAACGGATCAACGCACCGTTTCGTTTTCCTCAGCCGGAGCGGTGCCACTCGGAATCAGAAAATAGAAATCGCTCCCCTCACCCAGCTTGCTCGTGCAGGCGATCGTGCCGCCGTGGGCCAGCACAATGTCGCGCGCAATCGAAAGCCCCAGCCCCGCGCCTTTCCGTGTCTGCCCCGGCACGCGATAAAATTTCTCGAAAACACGCGTCGCGTTTTCCTCGGAAATGCCCGGCCCTTGATCGCGCACACCAAACTGCACAAAACCATCCGTACCCGGTTGGGCATAGAGCGTAATTTCGGTTTCAGGCGGCGAATACTTCGAAGCGTTGACCAGGAGATTTATAAACACGTGCCGCAACCTTTCCGCATCGGCATGAATCAGATTCGGCACACCGCTCACCTTGATCACTACCTTTTGTTCCTCGGCGTCGACGATCGGTTTTATCTCACGCGCCATGTCGACGAGCATCGCCTCGATCGACACTTCACGTCGATTCAAGCGCGCAGCGCCATTCTCTAACCGCGCTATATCGAGCAAGTCGTTCAGTATTCTCAACAACCGGTCCGCATCGTCACGGGCCGTCTCCAACAGATCGCGTTGCTTCGGCGAAAGCGGGCCGACCTGCTGCTCCAACAATAAATAAACCGCTAGGCGCAAACTCGTCAGCGGCGTCTTCAATTCATGGCTGACCGTGCCGACGAGATTGCTCTTCGCGTCATCCAACAACCGAAACTTGGTGACGTCCTGCAAGATCATCGCCGCACCGCCAAAACCCGTCAGTGCATCGCCGATCGCAAGAATGCGCGGTAGATAAAAACGCTCTTCCCGCCCCAAACGCGCCGTGACCACCTGATCGTAACCCGTCGGCAAATAGTGATTTCCTGACGCGAGCACGGCTTGGAGATGTTGGCCTAGTTCCTCCGGAAATCCACCGGCAAACTCCGCTGTCGCCGCCAGTGCTTCGGCAGCTGGATTGCGCACTTCATGCGTGCCATCGCGCGCAACGACAAAGAGCGGATCGGGCGTCGACGTCAACGTAGCCTCCATCGTACGTTGGGCGCGCATCACCTTGGCCGTCGTGGCATCGCGGTAGGCGCGGAGTTTGGCCGCCATCGTATTGAACGTGCGGGCGAGTTCGCCGAGTTCATCATTCGATGTCGCCGGCACTTCCCTATCCCAGTTTCCATCGCCAAGGGCTGCCGCCGAGGCGGTCAACGCCTGCACCGGCCGCAAAATCGAACGCGCCAGCCGGTACGAAAGAAAGAGCGAAAGCAAAATTCCGCCGATCAACGATCCCAGCAAAACATTAATGCTCGCCTGAACCACGCGCGAGGCCCGATTGGAGGCGGAACGCAGTTCGGCATAGTCAAATTCCGTGACGTCCTTCAACGACCGCAACGTGCGAAAAAGCGTGACTTCGGTTTCCTGATAACTTTGGAACGACGCGGCCGCACCCCGTGTGTAGATGTCTTCGCCAAGGCCCGAGAGTTTATCAAATGCCTCCACCACTTTCACGACCACCGCCGACCGACCCGAGCCGGCTGAGGAAAAAGACTGGTCCATCAACACGCGCTGGAAGTTGCCACGATGCTTATAAAACGCGGGCTTCGATTCGAACACACGGCCGTTTTGCGCGTCGTGCAGCGACTGCACCATCAACGTCGCCTGCTCGCTCATTTCGTAGCAGCCGATCATCCACTTATAACTGACGGCCAGCCGCTGCTCCATGGAGTGAGCCAGATCGCGCGCGATAAACATGGTCGCCAGCCCCACGGCGACAAACAGCAGCAACAGGGGCAGCAGGCCGAGATAGAGCCGCGTGCGAAGCATGATTTGAGAAACCACAGTCAGCGGTTGGCCGCCATCTCAAACTTTCTCGGCGGCCCCGGGCGCCTCGCACAAACCGAGCTTCAACCGCTTGCGATAAAGCGTAGCCGGATCGATGCCGAGCGTGTGCGCCGCATCATCGAGATTCCTCGAACTAGCCAATATGCGCCGGATATGCTCCGTCTCCAGCTGATCAAGTGTGACCCGCGCGCCGACGCCGACGTTTGAATCGGCTTGGTGCGAAAACTCCTCCGGCAAATCAGCGCGTTCGATCACATCGCCAGAGGCAAGAATCACCGCGCGCTCGATCACGTTGCGCAGTTCACGCAGATTCCCCGGCCAGCCATAACGAACGAATGCCTCGCGCACCTCGGGCGAAAGCCCTTTCGTCTTTTTGCCAAGGCCTGCGGCGAAAAACGCGCAATAACTGTCCGCGATGTGCAACAAATCCGCAGGCCGTTCCCGCAGACCGGGCAGCGCAAGATTGATCACGTTAAGCCGATAAAAAAGATCTTCGCGGAAACGCCCGTTTTTTACCTCATCGGCCAGGTTCCGGTTGGTCGCAGCAATGACGCGGACATTCGCCCGGCGCACTTTGGCCTCGCCCACCCGCTCGTATTCGCGCTCCTGCAGCAGGCGCAACAACTTCGGCTGAATCTCACGCGGCAATTCACCGATTTCGTCAAGAAACAGCGTGCCGCCATCCGCCGCCGCGACTTTGCCGAACGTGTCACCCACCGCTCCGGTAAACGAACCTTTCACATGGCCAAAAAGTTCACTCTCGAGCAACTCCCTTGAGAGGCTCGGGCAATTAACGGTGACGAACGTGTTTTCTTTCTGCGCGCTACGCCGGTGGATTTCGCGCGCGAGGATGCTCTTGCCCGTGCCGCTCGGCCCGAGAATCAGGATATTCGCCTGCGTCTCGGCCGCCTTGAAGGCCATCTGCAACACCCGCTCCATGGCTGGTTCGCCCGAGGAAAAATCGATCTGCGGCGCCTGCTCGGTGAGTTGCGTTTCGAGCTGTTGCACCCGCTGTTCGAGTTTTCGTGCCCGTACGATCTTGTCGAGCACTTGGCGAATCTGGTCCGGCGTAAACGGCTTCGGAATAAAATCAAACGCGCCGCGCCGCATCGCCTCGACGGCCGTGCTGATGTTGGCGTAAGCAGTGAACATCACCACGACGAGCGAAGCCTGTGCGTGTAACAATTTTTCCAATACAACCAACCCGTCCTCATTTCCGAGGTTCACGTCGAGAAAACACACCTCGCACGGGGCCTCCTCAAGAATTTTTAGCGCTCGCAAGCCGTTGGGCACAGCCACCACTTCGTGCCCCATCATTTCGACGGCTAGGCCGGTGGTTTTTCGTATACCCAGTTCATCATCAACAATCAGTACGCGCATTTTCAGGTGTCGTGGAGAAAAAGGGGATGATGCTCACGCTTGGTTCTGGTTCGCAAGGCCTGATGCATAAAAAGCCAAGGCGGGATCGCTTGCGCGATCCCGCCAGGTCCAGCTTCAACTAACAATTCCGAAGGTTTCACCTTCGGAAAGTCAAAAATTGTATCTTAAAAGAACTTTTTCTTAACCAGCACCCGAGCGCCGATGGCGTTTCATAATATACACCGCAAACATCGCCAGCGCCAGTAACAGACAAGAAATAGAGGCTATACAACCCAACAGACTCGCCATTTCACTTCCAGTTCCGACTAAAGAAAAAACAACCGCGACAATCGCCATTAAAATTAACGAAATTGCCCAATTCAAGGCATTTGCATCATTAGCCTTCATAAAATGGCCTTCTTTTTAGAAATTGAATTCAGGTTCTGCTTTTTACCTTTTTTGCGGATACTCGGTGTGTTGCATTCCATGTGGCTTTGCTTCGCCCATTCCGTGCCAGCCAGGCCCAGCAACCCAACAAGCTATTCAACAATAGCTGTTTAATCACTAAACCATAACCAACCTAAAGCCCCACGACGTGCAAGTTGCAGCGCGTTCGCGGGCCTTCCTCGCGCAAAATGCATGCAAACCGTGAGCCCCGATCTTTGACGCTTTCGCGATTTCTAGTGTCGAGTCCCATTCCAGAACGGTTCACACGTGTTCTCCTCGATTCATGAATGTTCCCGATTTCCCTCCCGGCAAAGTCCAACCTGCGAAATCCGTCAACGCACCCGCGGCTTCCGCCCGCTTGCCAGATCTCGAGATCAAGGACGCCCAACTGATTTTCGAATCCGCCTGGCAAGACCTCGAAATCGAACACAAACGCAGCGATCTGCGTTTTCCCAAGGAACTGCTTCTCCTCGGTGGCGCACCCGGTGCCGGTAAAGGCACCCATACAGCCTTCATCGCCAAAACCCGCGGCCTCACCTGCCCGCCCATCGTGATGAGCTCGCTGCTCGATTCACCCGAAGCCAAGCGCATCAAAGACGCTGGCGGTATGGTCGGTGATCGCGAAGTCATCAGCATCCTGCTCTCCCACCTCCTGCGCCCCGAATACCGCGACGGCGCGATCCTCGACGGTTTTCCCCGAACCAAGGTACAGGTTGAATGCTTGAAACTCCTCGTCGACCGCGTGCACCAACTACGCCGCGAATTCTACCAGACACCACTCAGCATCCATTTCCGCCAGCCCACGATCCACATCATGGTGCTCTTCGTCGACGAGCGCGAAAGCGTGGCCCGCCAGCTCAAACGCGGCCGCGAAGCTCTGGCGCATAACGACGAAGTTAAGCGCACCGGCATCGGCGAACTCCAGGAAATCCGACCCACCGACTACGACCAAGCGCTCGCGCAACGCCGGTACCGCGTCTTCAAGGAACAAACCTGGGCCGCCCTCCAATCGTTGAAGGAAATTTTCTATTACCACTTCATCAATGCCGAAGGCTCGTTCGCCGACGTGGAGCAAAACATCCTCCAAGAGCTCCAGTACCAAAGCTCGCTGGAACTCGATCCGCGCACACACGACATCCTGCGCAACCTGCCCGTCGCCAGCGAAATCGTCATCCACGCGCGCCAGGAACTCGTGCGGCGACTCGATAGCTACCAGTTCGAACATCCCGAACTCCTCAACAAGGTAGCCGTTTTCATCGAGAAAAAGATCATGCCGATCGTGCTCCGGCACGCAATCTCCGGCGTCGCTCTCGTCAACACCGAGGACACCACGCTCGACGACTCGCTGGCGCTGGCGATGCTGATCGATATTTTTTCCGAGCGCGGTTTTCACGCCGCCGTCGACCTGCACCGCATCGAAATACCCGAACGATTCGACCTCGCCACGGGCTTGATCAAATGCCGCGTGAAAATAGTCTATCGCGTACAGATCCGTTTCCAGGGCTCGGAAATCCGCCGTGGATAATAAGGCCTGTCGTTTGATTACCGTTTCCGGGCACGGCTGAGTTTACGCGATTCCGACGCCGCCAGCCCACCTCAACAACGGCAAAAAACGCTCGTAATTCTCATTGCCCAACCAATTTCGACGCGCACCATCGACGGTTTTCACCCTCCCACACCCCCAACATGAGCAAAGAAGCCACCACCAACGCGACCGGCAATAAAGGCTGGGTCGGTTACCGCCCCGAACTCAAAGTCATCGACTGCACCGTCCGTGACGGCGGTCTCATGAACGACCACAACTTCCCCCTCGAATTCGTGCAGCAAATCTACGCCGCCGACTGCGCCGCAGGCGTCGACTACATGGAAATCGGCTACAAGGGCATGGCCGGCATGTATCCGGCCAGCCAATACGGCCTCTGGAAATTCTGCACCGAAGACAACATGCGCCGCGCCATCGGCGAGAAGAAAGGTGCCACCAAAATCTCCGTCATGGCCGACGCCGAACGCACCGATTTCAACGACATTCTCCCCCGCGAGAAAAGCGTCGTCGACATGGTTCGCGTCGCCACCTACATCCACCAAATCCCCTCCGCCCTCGAGATCGTTCACGACGCCCACAACAAGGGCTACGAAACCGCCCTCAACATCATGGCCGTCTCCACCGTGCCCGAGAGTGAACTCGAAAGCGCGCTCGAGATCATCGTGCAAAGCCCGGTTAAGATTCTCTACGTCGTCGACAGCTTCGGCACTCTGTACAGCGAACAGATTCGAGGCCTCGTCCAACGCTTCCAGAAATTCACCCAGCCCGCCGGCAAGGAACTCGGCATCCACACCCACAACAACCTCCAACTCGCCTTCGCCAACACCATCGAAGCGATCGTCCTTGGTTGTAATTACGTCGACGCCAGCATCGCCGGTCTCGGCCGCGGCGCAGGCAACTGCCCGTTGGAGCTGGCACTTAGTTTCCTCCACAACCCCAAGTTCAAGATGCGCCCGATCCTCGAAGCCATTCAGAACACCGTGGAACCGCACCGCGAAGCACTCCGCTGGGGCTTTGCGATTCCGTACATGTTGACGGGTTATTTAAACCAGCATCCGAAAGCCGCGATGCAGTTCATGGAAGGCGACGACTTCCGCAACATCGTCAAATTCTACGACGAAGCCGTCCAGCAGCCCTGAGCGAGCCAGGAACGAACCTGTTTAACTGAAACAGTCTTTCGGTAGGGCGACCCCCTTTCCGAGGTAGGGCGTGACCGCTGGGCACGCCGTTTCCGTTCCGATCCCGGCGCGCCCAGCGGTCGCGCCCTACCCTCCGCTTCCTCCTGATTGTCATCCCGAGGGCTGCGGAGGGATCCACTTGGAATCGGCAACCCCAACCCGAAACGCCAACCCCAAACCATTAACCACTAATCCACACTAATAACACGGAATCTGGGGAATCATGAAAGAACGAAACGCACACCTCCGACATTCCCAAATATTCCCCTCCATTAGGTGAACATCCGTGGTTAAAAACTCTGCTCTCATTTCCTCTGTTTCCCCCTGTAAAATAGATCGGCAACCCTAAACAACAAACCCTTTTAACACAAAGATCGCCAAGCCGACCCCGGACGCAAAGACCACAAAGTAAACCCTCTGAAACAATATATGCGGGCGGTAAAGACTCGTCCGCCCTCCCGCCCTCCGTCCTTTGCGTTCCTTGGCGATCTTCGTGTAAAACTCCGACAAATTAAAATTGTTCACCCCGAACCCACTCATCCCACCAGTAAATCTTCGTTACCTTCGTTTGATCGCGAGCTTTCTGGGCGAATCACCGTGACCCGCGCCCGACCACCTTGAACGGCTTTTGCTTTGGCTTCGGTCCACTGTGGCCGTGACTCTTCCCCTGACTTTGCCCATGCCCGTGCTGTGGTTTCGAACCACACGCTTGCGGCTTCGTCTGGTCATTGTAACTCACACCAGGCGTCAGCACTGTCTTATCTTTGCCTCCGCCGAGTAGTTTGGCCGCGAACTCTTCCAACCCCAGTTTATAAAGCGACGCGCGCAGCGCGCCTTTCATCTCCGGCTTGTACCAGAAAAAGAAACTGCGCTGCTCCTGTTTCTCTTCAGGCGTATGTGCACACGTAACCGGTTTTCCGTCGTACGGATGCACGCCTGTCGCGTAAATCTCGGTGGCGACCGTCATCGGCGTGGGCGTGAAGTCCTGCACTTGCTCCAACTTGAAACCGAGGTCCTTCGTCTGCAGCGCCAGATCAGCCATGTCCTTCGGCGCGGAACCGGGATGCGAACTGATAAAGTACGGGATCATCTGCAACTGCTCCTTGCCGAACTTCTTCTTAGCGGCATCGAACTTATCCTTGAACTTGCGAAACAGTTTGAACGAGGGCTTGCGCATCACCCGCAGCACATCGTCCGACGTGTGCTCGGGCGCGACTTTCAAGCGACCCGAAACATGGTGCTGCACTAATTCGTCGATGAACCGTTCGTGACTCTTCGCCGTCTCGGCGGATTTCTTTTCGTGCAAGAAAAGATCGTAGCGCAGGCCGCTCGTCACGAACGCATGCTTCACGCCCGGCGTTTCCCGCACGGCTTTGTAAACTTCGAGCAGCGGCGAATGATCGGTTTCTAGGTTCGTGCACATGTTCGGCCACATACAGCTGGGGCGAACACATGCGTCGCAGATCCATTGTTCCTTTCCTTTCATTCGGTACATGTTCGCCGAAGGGCCGCCGAGGTCGGTGATCGTACCGTGGAAATCCGGCATCGCTTTCACCGACTCCACTTCCCGCAAAATGCTTTCCTTACTGCGGCTCGCGACAAATTTTCCTTGATGCGCCGAGATCGTGCAAAAGCTGCAACCGCCAAAACAACCGCGGTGCATGTTGATCGAATGCTTGATCATCTCGTATGCCGGAATCGGCCCGCGCTTGCGATAGCGCGGATGCGGCAGTCGCGTGAATGGCAGGTCGAAGCTGCGATCAATTTGTTCCTCCGACATTGTCGGGAACGGCGGGTTCACCACGAGCATGCGATCGCCCGTGAGCTGAAGCAACCGGCGCGCATTGACGCGATTCGATTCGGTCTCGATCTGTTTAAAATTCTTCGCGTACAGCGTGCGATCAGCCAGGCACTCGTCGTGCGAAAACAAAACGTGGTCTTCCCATTTCGCGTTCTTCGGCACCGGCGCGCCCGGCGGCAGCAACACGGCGGTTTGCGCAATCGTTTTTAGCGACGAAAACGGTACGCCACGTTTCACCAGCCGCAGGATTTCGATCAGCGGAAGTTCTCCCATGCCGTACACCAGAATATCCGCGCCGCTCTCGGCTAGGAGCGACGGCTTGATCGTGTCGGACCAATAATCGTAATGCGTTACGCGCCGCAGACTCGCCTCGATGCCGCCGACCAAAACCGGCACGTCGGGATAAAGTTGTTTTAGGATTTTTGTGTACGCGACCGCCGCGTAATCTGGGCGAAAACCCGCTTCGCCGCCTGGTGTGTAAGCATCATCGGAACGCGTTTTGCGCGCCGCCGTGTAGCGGTTAACCATCGAATCCATGCAACCCGCCGTGACACCGAAGAAGAGCCGAGGCGCTCCCAGCTTTTTGAAATCGCGCAGATCATCGCGCCAGTTCGGTTGCGGCAAAATCGCCACGCGAAAACCTTCGCGTTCCATGATGCGCCCGACCACCGCCGTACCGAACGACGGATGATCCACGTAAGCGTCGCCCGAGACGAGAATCACGTCGACCTGATCCCAGCCGCGCGCATCGAGTTCGTCGCGCGAGATCGGCAGCCAGCGCGCCGCATCCCAGATCGGATCGCGCGTGGGCGACGTAGCAGCAGAGACAGCAGAGTTGGAGGAATTTGGATTCAGGCCGCGCACCTTCGCCCAACGTCGCCAACGGCGCAAGCGCGAGCTGCGCGATCACGGACCGCGCGCACTTTCCCCTTTCCTTGTGCAACAAGTTGGTGCTGGATTTTTCAATGTCATCCCACGTCGAAAACGTCGTCATCGTCGGCACCGGTTGCGCCGGTCTCACCGCGGCAGTTTACACCGGCCGCGCCAATCTTTCCCCGCTCGTCATCGAGGGCAACCTGCCCGGCGGCCAACTCACAACGACTTCCGAGGTGGAAAACTTCCCCGGCTTTCCCGAAGGCGTCGACGGCTTCCTGCTGACGGACAACATCCGCAAACAGGCCACGAAGTTCAGCGCACGTTTCCAGCAGACGATGGTCAAGTCCGTCGATTTCTCCTCGCAGCCGTTAAAGCTTTTCACGAGCGAAGGCGAAATCCTCACCAAGGCCGTCATCATCGCCACCGGTGCCTCGCCCCGCATGACCGGCGTCCCCGGCGAGAAAGAACTCTACGGCGGCAAGGGCGTGACCACCTGCGCGACGTGCGACGGTGCGTTTTACCGCAAGATGGAGGTTGCCGTGATCGGTGGCGGCGACAGCGCGGCTGAAGAGGCGCTTTTCCTCACACGCTTCGCGAGCAAAGTCTATTTTGTTCATCGCCGCGATTCGCTGCGCGCCTCGAAAATCATGTCGGACCGCGCCACAACCCACCCCAAGATCCAAATGGTCTGGGACAGCGCGCCCGTCGAAGTCCTCGGCGTCCAGGAAAACGCCGTCAGCGGTCTCAAAATTAAAAACGTCAAAACCGGCGCCGAGTCCGTATTGCCCGTCAAAGGCGTCTTCGTCGCCATCGGCCATCTCCCCAACACCAGCGCCTTTGCCAGCGCGCTCGACATCGACGAGGGCGGCTATTTCAAACCCGTCAACGGCTCGCAGGTCCGCACCAAAATCCCCGGCGTGTACGTCGCGGGCGATTGCTCAGATCACGTCTACCGCCAAGCCATCACCGCCGCTGGCATGGGCTGCCAGGCCGCGATCGAAGCCGAACGCTGGCTCGCCGAACACGAAGGATAAGCCCTTTCGCAACTTCAGCGTAAAGCGTCCCGCCTCCGCCCTCCTGCCGCCTACTTCGCCACGTCCATCAACTCCCGCACGTCATGCTGCTCCGGATACACCGGGCGCTGCGCATCAGGGTTGATCCGGCGTATCCAGATTCCGGCGACTTGAGCCGGATGCTTCTTTTGCACCTCGGCATAAATCTCCGGATCGCGCTCCGCGTCGTCACCGAAGAAACTAAAACGCAGCCGTGGATACGCGCTGAGAATCGTCTCGATTCGACGAAGCTTGTAGCCTTCGTGCTCCCCGAGCGAATCACCGTTTCCAGAACCTACTCCCTTCAACTGCAACACACCGCGCGGAAATCCGTTCACCTGCAAAAACCGCCGCAGATTATCCGTCAGCTGGCGCGGCGACGATGATACATAAAACACCACCGACGCCTCCGGCGCAGCATTCGCCTTAAGCAAGCGGCCGTAGAGCGTAGCCATCCCAGGCACGGCGTCACGCTGCTCCGCCGGCACGGTCAGACTGTTTTTCAACAGCGACCGTTTGCTCATCACGTCGCTCACCAAAATCGTGTCGTCGATATCAGAAATGATTCCCACGGTGTTGCGCGGATCGGCCACGAGTAGCCCGGCACGACTGCTCGCAGCTGGTTCGGTTTCGATCTCATGCCAACCCGCCGCGAGACTTAACGGCTGGCTTGCGAAGATGATCCAATTGCCACGGCGATCGACCCGGGGACTCCACCGAATTGCCTCCACTCGGCAAACAACCGAGCCCTCCTCGCCACTCGTGAACAACATCCGGAGGTTGCGATAAAGCGAAGCCATGCGCCCACTCTGCATACTGGGTGCGGGATGCACTTCCGTGAGCCGACCTGAAAAATGATAACCATTCGCCCCCTGCCAGGCGTCATCAACGATGTTCTGCCGCAGCTCCTCGCCGCGAATCACCAAGGTGGCTGCCGCCAGGATAACAAAAAAGAGCCCGGCCTTCATCGCGCGGTTTTTGCGAGCGCCTCGACGAGTTTCGCCGCGATCTCCTGCGCCGCGAAGGGCCGCGCGATCATCTGCGCCGCCGCCGACATCCGCCGCATGCGCACCGGATCGGCTAGCCAGCGCTGCAAATGGTACGCCGCATCCGCCACGTCGTAGAGCCGCACCGCCGCACCTTCTTCAAGCAGATACTCGGCGTTGCGCTGCTCCTGACCCGGGATTGGAGCCACCAGCGCCATCGCCTTCCCCTTTGCCAAAATCTCCGTCGTCGTGAGCCCGCCCGGCTTCGTCACGACCAAGTCGGCAGCGTCCATCAACTCGTGCATGTTGTTCACGAAACCGAACACTTTGATCGGCACCGGCAGCGTCGCCGCGAGCGCCTTGCATTCGGTTTCGAGTTGCGGGTTCTTCCCCGCCACCACCACGAGAGAGAGATTGGCCCGGCTTTCGCTGAACGACGCCAGCATCTGCTTCATCGGCCCCACACCGAAACCACCCGAAAGCAGCAACACCGTGGGCTTTTCCAGCAAGCCGAGCTTCGTTCGTGCCACCGTTCCGGGCGTCCGGTTGGCAAACACGGGATCCACCGGAATGCCCGTCACCGTGATCTGGTTCGCCGGATAACCTTTGCGCGCCAGCTCACGCGCCGTTGACGGCGTGGCCACATAGTAGTGCTCAATATTTGGATACACCCAAAAGGCGTGCAGGCTCACATCAGTCACCACCGCGTGAACCGGCACAGCAAGTTTCCCGCGGCCCTTCAAATCCGACAGCAGCTCCAGCGGCAGAAAATGCGTGCAGACGATCACGCCAGGATTCACCTCAGCCAGCAGTTTTTTAAACGCGCGACTGTTGAGTTTGTCGAACGCCAGTCGAGCTCTGGCACCTCGGCTCGTCGGCGGAACCACCACGTCGGACCGATCATAAAGATACCCCCAAAGCGCCGGCGCCTTTTGCACGATGTCGATGTACGACTTCACGTACATGCGCCGAAAAAGCGAGGTCGTGCATTCGAGCGTGTCGACCACGCGGTGCTCCTGCCCCGTGGCTCTGAACGCAGCCTCGAGGGCCTGCGCCGCCCGCTTATGACCGGCACCGGCCGTCGCGTGCAAAATGAGAATCGAGGTCCCCGGGGGCGTGAGGGTTTTCATCAAAGGGTACGCCCACATTGACGCGATCCCGGCCTGGCAGGCAAGCCAACGCAACAGCCCCGCCAGAACCTCCCTTGACGCGCCCGCTTCGTTGACGTTGGTTGCCTCGTCCGGCACCGTTTCCTTTTCGCCACCATGTCCAACGACACCTCCATCCCCGTCACCGTTCTCACCGGCTTCCTCGGCGCCGGCAAAACCACGCTGCTCAACCGCATCCTCACCGAACAGCACGGCAAAAAACTCGCCGTCATCGAAAACGAATTCGGCGAAGTCGGCGTGGACAACCAACTCGTTATCCAAAGCGATGAAGAACTATTCGAAATGAACAACGGCTGCATCTGCTGCAGCGTGCGCGGCGATCTCATCCGCATCCTCGGCCGCCTAATGAAGCGCAAGGACAAGCTCGACGGCATCCTCATCGAAACCACCGGCCTCGCCGACCCCGGCCCCGTCGCGCAGACGTTTTTCTCCGACGACGAAATGCGCACCCATTTCCGCATCGACGGCATCGTCACCGTCGTCGACACGAAACACATTCTCCAACACCTCGGCGACTCCCCCGAGGCGCAAAAACAGATCGCCTTCGCCGACGTCCTCATCCTCAACAAAACTGATCTCGTCTCCCCCGCCGAACTCGACCAGCTGGAGAAACGTATCCACAAAATGAATTCGGCAGCGAAAATCCTTCGCGCGCAAAATGCCGACGTCCCGCTCGACGCCGTGCTCAACGTCGGCGGTTTCAACCTCTCCCGCGCCACCGAGCTCAACCCCGCCTTCCTCGAACCCGAGTACCCCTTCGAATGGGCCGGTGCCTACCCACTCCCCACCGGCACACACGAACTCGTCATCGGCCATTGCCACCACGATCACGACGAAAACGAACACGAATGCGATCATGACCACGAGGAGCACGACCATGATCACGAAGGCCACGAGCACCACCATCACCACGGCAACCCCGACGAACTCGACGTCGTCGTCATGTCGGTAAAATCGCTCGACGAAAACGACCTCACCACCGCGCGCGACGCCGCCGTACTCACCTTCTCCGATTGGGAGAACAAAGTGAAAGACGGCGACACCTTCACGCCCGGCGGCACGCTTCACCGCTTGCTGCTCAAAGACGGACACGGCCACTACAAACTCCAGATCCCGCACGACGGCCATTTCCTGGTATTCGAAGGTTGTGGCGAACATCCGCTCCACATCCACGTCGCCGGCGAAACCGTGAAGCCCGACTGGCAAAAAGATTTTCAACACACGCATTCGCATGAAGACGCCGTCTCCTCCGTCGGCATCAGCGAACCCGGGGAACTCGACGGCAAAAAACTTAACGACTGGATCGGCAAGTTGCTCAAGGAAAAAGGCGGCGACATCTACCGCATGAAAGGCGTACTCAGCGTGAAAGGCTCGAACAAGCGCCTCGTTTTCCAAGGCGTGCACATGCTCTTCGACGCGAAGTTCGACCGCGAATGGGCCGGCGCGCCCCGCACCAACACCCTCGTTTTCATCGGCAAAAACCTCGACCGAGCCGCGTTAAACGAAAGCTTCAAAAGCTGCCTGACCTAAGAATCTTCATTCTTTCCTCCTTATCTTTCTCTTTCTCCCAAAACCAAGAGAAAGAAGAATGAGAAAGACTAAAGAGAACGTTTCTCCATGAACCTCACCAAACACTGGGCCGCCGTTCTCGACGATTACGTGATCGACCTCGCGTGGTCACCCGACGGCTCGCAACTCGCCGCCGCCTCCGCCGCCGGACCGGTGACGATCTTCAAAAATCCCGAAGGCACCAAGCTGCACGAACTACCCGGTCACGACAACGGTACGAACTGCCTCGCATGGAAACCGTCGTCCGGTTCGACCCTCGCCACCGGTGGTCAGGACGGAAAAGTAAAACTCTGGGACGCCGCCGCCGGCCAGCACACCGGCACCAACGAGCTCAGCAAAACCTGGATCGAGCACCTCGCCTGGAGACCGAATGGTTCGACCCTCGCCGCCTCCGCCGGACGCGAACTCGCCTTTCTCAACCCCGACGCCTCGCTCCGCCATCGTTTCAAGCCCGCGCCCAAAACCCTCTCTGCCCTCGCTTGGCAACCCAAAGGCGGCTGCCTCGCTGCAGCGTATTTCGGCGGTGTGTGCCTGTGGGATGCCGACGATTTTGTCCCTCAAAAAGAGTTCGCCTACGGCAACGGCATCCATGCGCTCGTCTGGTCGCCCGATAGCAAATGGCTCGTCTCCGGCAATCAAGATCCGAGCGTGCACCTCTGGGTTCCCGAGACCGATCTCGAACTCAACATGAGCGGCTACGAAGGCAAGGTGAAGGAACTCTCCTACGATCACACCAGCCGCTGGCTCGCCACGGGCGGCGGCAAAGACGCCTGCCTCTGGGATTGCGCCGGTGCCGGGCCCGAAGGCCGCGATCCGTTAATGTTCCCCCACGACACCAAAGTCTGCGCCGTGGCCTTTCAACATTCGCACGGCATCCTCGCCACCGCGTCACAAGACGGCGTGCTGATGCTCTGGAGTCCCGAGCGAAAACAACCACTCCGCGCCACTGTCAAGATGCCCTCGGCCGCGACCAAAATCTGCTGGTCCCCCGATGACACCCAACTCGCCATCGGCAGCGAAAAAGGCGCCGTGTATGTTTTGAAGTGCGAAGACTGACCGTTTGAATTTCCGAGGTAGGGCGCGACCGCTGGGCGCGCCGTTCCGAATACCCGGCGCGCCCAGCGGTCGCGCCCTACCAAAACCTAACACCACCGCTCGCACTACCTCCCCAGTTGCTGCGGCGGTTTCCAAAAAAACGGTTCCTCAATCCGCAAATGATGCAACGAGTGCGGACGCTCCAGTCCGTGCGCGAGCATCAACTCTTCGTTGTCAAGCAATTCAAGCGTCGGGCCGTCAGCCACCACTTTGCCGCCATCGAGCACGATTGAACGCGAACACATCTCTACCACCATTTCCAAATCGTGCGTCGCGATCAGCTTCGTCGCCGGCACCTCGCGCAACAGCGCCATAAATTCGCGCCGCCCTCGCGGATCGAGTCCACTCGTCGGTTCATCGAGCACGAGAATCGCCGGCTCACACGCCAGCACACCCGCGAGACACGCCCGACGTTTCTCGCCCTGACTGAGATGATAAGGCGTGCGCCGCTCGTAACCGGTCAGGCCCACCTGCGCGAGGGCATGCCGAACGCGTTCAGCCACTCCTTCTTTCGACAACCCGAGCTGACTGGGACCGAAAGCCACATCCTCCTCGACCGTCGCGCAGAAGAGCTGGTCGTCAGGATCCTGAAACATCAAGCCCACCTGCCGGCGAACCGCTTCAAGATTAGCGGTGGTGATTAATTCCCCCTGCACGCTCACCGTGCCCGCACTACCCGGCTTGTCCGGCAGAATTCCGTTCAGGTGGAGCAACAACGTCGACTTACCCGAACCATTCGGCCCAAGTAAACCGACGCATTCGCCCGCCGCTATCTGAAAGCCCACCTCGCGCAGCGCCACCGTCCCGTCGGGATAACGGTAGGCCAGTTTTTCAACGGCAAGAGCGGGCGTCGTCATTTCCAGCCCCTCGCGCACATCGCCAGATAGATTCGCTCCGCCCGCTCCGAGGCCCGCACAAAAAGCCGCCCGATCACTTCCGCATTCATGCCCCAGCCAAACCGGCGCGTTGGCATAAATGTGCGACAAGTCCTCGCCCGGCGCATGCGGTCGGACTCATCAACGAGCACAAAAAGATAGCGGTGCATCAAGGCCATGGTCGTCACCAGCAAAGCCGGCACGCCGATGCGACGCAACACTCCCGGCAGCACACCAAACGGCGTCACCGCCGCAAAAATCAGTACCGTCAACAAACACAAACTGCCGCGCACCGCCACCGTCGGCCAGCCCGGTCCCGTCGGCCCATGCCACGCCGCCGCCAACGCCGCACCCGCGACAAACGGCAGCAACCAAAGCACCCGCCACAACAGCGGTTTCAGCGAAATCCGTCCGACGAGCGCCACCGCAACCAACAGGCTACCCACAACTGCATGCCAGCCCCAAAACGTGAGCGGCATCACCGCCGTGCCCACCACCAGCACAAGCATCACCGCAAGTTTCCACTCCGGAGCCAGCCACGCGAACGGCACACGCACCCCCGCCGTCGGCCGGAATTCCGGCGCGTAGGGCGTGTGATGTTGTCCGAAATGGATTCCACTCATACGTCACATCTTCGCGCCCGGCTTAACCGATTCCGGCTGGTTCTTCACGAGCAACCGGCTGAGAAAAACCGCGAGCCCAAAAGCCACCAGCGCGCCCACAACGCCCGCCAGCGCCTTCGCCAGGCCCGCCGAACCAACGCCGGGCATAATATAGTCCGTCATCGGCGCCGCCACGGGTGCCTTGGCCACGTGCTCGAAGCCGAACTTCGCCGCCACCGCCTCCAGCCCGTCGGGCCAGGGACAGGCGAAGGGCGCAACAAACAGCGCCACCCCCACCGCTACGATCAAACCATAACCGACAAAACTTCGCATCGGTTGCGCAGGCGTATTATTAATCAACTCCGGCCGCGCTTTCACCACCGCGTAAAACACCAGCGCACTAATCGCGCCTTCGCCAATCCCGATCAGCATATGAATGCCCGCCATCGCCGGGAGCGCGACGGCCCAACCAACCGTCCCCGACCACGCGAGCTGCCCGGCGCACGCCAGCGATGCCGCGACCGTCGAACACCAACCCGCGAACGCCATCGCCGCCACCTGGCCGCGCAGCCCCGACAACACCCGGCTGACGCCACGATAAACCGCACTGCCCACCACCGGCGCCACCACCGCCATATTGAAAATATTCACGCCGAGCGCCGTCACCCCACCGTCCGCAAAAAGAAAACATTGCGCGATCAGCACCGTCGATATCACGACCACCGCCGCCGGCGCACCCAGCAACGCCGCGATCAACGCCGCGCCCACCAGATGCCCCGAAGTACCGCCGATCACCGGAAAATTCACCATCTGCGCCGCAAACACAAACGCCGCCCCAAGCCCAAGCAACGGCACCCGCCGCACCGGCAACTCGCGCCGCACCTGATGCAGCGCATAGCCGAGCCCGATCACCGCCAACGCCGACGCGGCCACTGCGGTTTTAACGTCAACGAATCCGTCGGGAATGTGCATGGAATCGGATCGGGTTGTGGGACAAAGCGAGGGATGTTTCTGGCGTGCAGAACTTGCGCACGACCCCGGCGAAGGCGAGCCATTCTTAGCCGTAAAGTTTAACCCTTTGCCCCGACCCGGCCCCCCCCCGTTTGTCATCCCGAGCGCCGCGCGAGGGATCCACTTGGAGTTGGGACAACCCGTTCCGTGAGCACAAAGTGCAAAGCCCCGAGTACCCGATCGTACCGGAACATCCTTATTTCCCACCAAGCGATTCCGCTGCCGCAGCACGCCGTTTCACGAGCGGCAGATTGCCTTGCGCCCTCGTACGATGCTCATCCTTGGGCAGTAGCAAAATCAGCTCCTCAAGGCGCGAGAAAAGCACGAGTCCGTGCGCGATCATAACCGCCACAAACTCGATGTCCTTCTCCCGACCAGCGGCCAGCTTGGAACAGGCAAGGTCGTCGGGATGCAGGCAGAGGGCCGTGTATCCGCGCGTATTTTCGTTTTGATGCTTCACTAACCGCTTTTGCCATCCGGCCGGCAACGGACAGGCCTCCGGCGGCAAGCCGTGCGCATAGTAGCCGTGTGTGCTTTGAAAGAGCGTGATTTCTCCAATCGCCCCGCTGATCTCATCGGCCTTTTCCGGTGCGTTGAGCGGACAGACATCGGCCTCCATCGAAAAGCCCAGCGGGGCCGGAGGATTTGGATACGTGCCCAGGATCGACTGGCTGCCCAAAACGAGAATGGGATTCTCATCGGTGATCGCCGCCGCCGCCCGCACGATATGCTCAAGTTGGTGGATTTGCACAACGATCCTACGACTGCCGCTGTTTGAAAAAAACATAACGCTCCCGATTCGAGAGCAGTCCGCCAAAGGGGACGTTTTGCCGGAACTGGTCCCCTGCCTCCGATTCATCCAACAACGCCGCTCGAAGCTGCGGCCAAGGAGTCGCCAGACAACCCGTCCACTGCTCACGAATCCGCGGATCAGCGATGCGCGCGATATTCGCCGACACCCGCTCCAGCAGATGCGGTTCAGCATCGATCTTCTCGACGCAAAGTCGCACCATGCCCAGAAGGCGTTTGTCGATTTGCAAATGGGTGAGCACCACCGACATTCAATCCATCAAGTGGTTTTCGTCAATGCAGACCCGACCGTGAAAATCCGCTCAGCATTTCAAATTCCGGTGTAGCCGGAGTCGCCGCCCCCCCGATGCCTGCAACCCTCAAAAATGTCAGCCAGTCAAACGCCAACGCTTTCCTCTGGCCTCCGCGAGTTGCGCCAATCACAAAAGACCCATCCTTTATCCTGTGCCTGATCCTACTCAATCTCTCGAAACCAAATATCAACGCCTCCTCGCGATCATCGCGAGCCATGGCCGTGTCGCGGTCGCCTTTTCGGGCGGCGTTGACAGCAGCTTCCTCTGCAAAGCCGCTCGCGAAGCCGTCGGCGACAACGCCATCGCCGTCACCATGGTCTCGCCAATGATGCCGTCGGACGATCTCACCACGGCCAAGGAAATCGCCGCGCTCACCGGCATCGCCCACTACCTCGTTGAGGACAACGAGCTCGACGAACCCATCGCGGCGAATCCGATCAACCGCTGTTATTTTTGCAAAAAAATCGAGTTCGCCCGCATCGCCGAACTGGCCGCCACCCACAACGTGCGCATCGTGCTCGACGGTTCAAACCTCGACGACGAGTCCGATTACCGCCCTGGCCTGACCGCGCTCTCCGAACTCGGCGTGTGCAGCCCGCTGCGCGAAGCCGGCATGCACAAAGCCGACATCCGCGAGCTCTCCCACGAGCTCGGCCTGCCCACCTGGAACAAGTCCGCCTCCGCCTGCCTCGGCTCGCGCGTACCCTACGGCGAACGCATCACCCTCGAAAAACTCACTGCCATCGACCGTGCCGAACAAATCCTCCGCACCCAAGGATTCCACCAATGCCGCGTCCGCCACCACGGCGACATCGCCCGCATCGAGGTCGGCCCCGCCGAACGCGCCCAGTTTTTCGACCCCGCGCGCCTCGACATGATCTCGCGCGAAATCAAAGCCGCCGGCTTTCGTTACGTTTGCCTAGAACTCGAAGGTTATCAGACTGGCAGCCTCAATCGAGTCCTAAGCTCCACCCAGAAAAATGCCTGAACGCATCCTTTATTACGATTGTTCCGCCGGCATCTCCGGCGACATGCACCTCGGTGCCATGGTCGATCTCGGCGTACCCGCCGACTATCTCGAACAAGAACTCAACAAACTGGGCCTAACCGGCTGGAAGCTCCAATTTACCCGCGACGCCCGCAAAGGCATCGGCGGCACCCGCGCCGACGTGATCCTCGCCGACGGCAGTCACCTAACCGCTCCGGCGGCCCAACCCCACAGCCATCCGCACCCACACCAACCCGGCCACGACTCACACCCGCACACCCATCGCGCGCACCGTGACATCGTGGCGATGATCGAAAAGAGCAGCATCACACCCACCGCCAAACGCCGCGCCCTCGCCATCTTCGCCAGCGTCGCGCAAGCCGAAGCCAAAATCCACGGCATGTCCGTCGACGACGTCGCGTTTCACGAAGTCGGCGCCGTGGACTCGATCATCGACATCGTCGGCGCTGCCATCGCGCTCGACTGGCTCAAGCCCGACCGCATCTACGTTTCCACCGTCGAACTCGGCGGCGGCTTCGTGAAATGCGCCCACGGCCGCTTGCCCGTGCCCGCGCCCGCCACCGCCGAAATCCTGCGCGGCGCACCCGTCCGCGCCGGCACCGTCCCTTTCGAAGCCACCACGCCCACCGGCGCCGCCATTCTCATGGCCAGCGCCGACGGCTTCACCAACACGATGGATTTCTCCATCGAACGCGTCGGCTACGGCATCGGCCACAAAGACGGCCCGATCCCGAACCTCCTGCGCGTTTTCCTCGCCACTCGCACCACGGCTGCCTCCGCCGCACCCGCCACACCCACAACCAACCGCCAGGGCACAGCCATCGTGTTGGAATGCAACCTCGACGACACCACCGGCGAAACCACCGGCTACGTTTTCGAACGGCTGCTCGCCGCCGGTGCGAGCGATGTTTGGATCACACCCATCATCATGAAAAAATCCCGGCCCGCACTGACGCTCTCCGCGCTCTGCGAGCCGGAACACGAAGCCGCGATTGTGGAAATCTTTCTACGCGAAACCACCACCCTCGGCCTGCGCCGCCGTGAAGTCGGCAAGATCATGCTCGAGCGCACCGTCGAGGAAATCGCCACCCCCCTCGGCCCCGTACGCGTGAAAACCGGCTGGCTCGATGGCCGCGCCCTCAAGAGCAAACCCGAACACGACGACCTCCGCCGCATCGCCACCGAACGCGGTCTGCCCCTGCGCGAAGTCGAACAAACCCTTATCGCCGAAATCGCCCGCCGCAACCTAGAGAAACAAAGGTAGGGCGCGACCGCTGGGCGCGCCGGGATCGAAATACCGCGGCGTGCCCAGCGGTCACGCCCTACCTCCCCAACCAAGCCGCCACAAACTTCGGACGCCTAAACCCTCCCCCCATGAACCGCGCGACCCTCACCAAAATTCTCGACCGCTACCGCCACGGCAAAACCGACCTCGCCGGCGCGCTCAACGAATTAAAGGACTTCCCCTCCGCCCACCTCGGCGACTTCGCGCAGATCGACCTCCACCGCGAACTCCGCACCGGCCACCCCGAAGTCATATACTGCGCCGGTAAAACCCCTCCACAAGTCCGCAGTATCCTCGAACGCATGCTCATCGGCAAAAGCCCCATCCTTGCCACGCGCGCCAGCACCGAACACTGGGAAGCCTCCAAGAGTCTTTCGCCCACCCTCGCCCACGATCCGGTCTCGCGCACCATCATTCGCCGAGGAAAAACCGCGCCCAAGAACTCTAAAAAATACATCGCCGTGGTCGCCGCCGGCACCTCCGACCTGCCGGTCGCCGAAGCTCGCGTCCACAGCCCAGGGGGACAGTGCCGTCAAGAGAGTGGCGGCAGAGGAGGAGTCCGTGTCGGGTTCTGCTTCGGCGACCGCATCGTCGACACGCTCCCGATCGTCGAGCGGGCACTCGAGCGCGACGACGGCATCCTCCTCGAAGGGCAGCTCGGCGCGATGCGCGACCTCGACTGGGGCATCTATCCCTATGTCACATCGTCGAACCCGCTCGCCGGGTTCGCATCGGTCGGCGCGGGCATCCCGCCGCGACGGATCACTCGCGTCATCGGTGTCGTGAAGGCGTACTCCACGGCCGTCGGTGAGGGACCGTTCCCGACGGAGCTCACCGACGCCGTGGGCGACGAGCTGCGCGAGCGCGCCTTCGAGTACGGCGCCGCCACCGGACGGCCGCGGCGCGTCGGGTGGTTCGACGCGCTCGTCCCGCGCTTCGCCCACCGGCTGAACGCGTTCACCGAGCTCGCGGTGACGAAGCTCGACGTCCTCGGCACCTACGACGAGATCCCTTTCTGCGTCGGGTACGAGCTCGACGGTGCCGAGACGACCGAGATGCCACCGACGCACGTGCTCGAGCGCGCCCGGCCGCGCTACGAGCGCCTCCGCGGTTGGAGTCGCGACATCTCCCGGACCGCGGACCGCCGCTCGCTCCCCGTGGAGGCTCGCGCCTATCTCGAGCGTATCGAGCAGACCGTCGGCGCAAAGGTGGGCATGGTCGGGATCGGCCCGGAGCGCACCGCGACCATCCTGTGAGCGCTTGAGGCCGCGCCGCTAAACTTCCGCAATGGCGGGGGAAGCGTGAGCAAGTTCTCGAAGGAAGGTCTCACCTTCGACGACGTGCTCCTCATCCCGGCGCGCAGCGATGTCCTCCCCACGCAGGTGTCGACCCGCACACGACTCACGACGGAGATCGAGCTCGACATACCGATCGTTTCCGC
>JANNHA010000066.1:0-28629 GCA_031404135.1 Verrucomicrobiota bacterium
CCGGCGCACTCAAATTTAAAACAGGAGCGTACTTCACCCGCAGGGTGAGGCTCAATCAAGGCCGTTACATCACTCATAATCCAAGCCGTTCAACCATTTCCGCACTTCTTCGCCAGCTTCAACTGCGGGTTATAGGATGATAGGCGGTCCATTGGGCTTACAGATTAGGCACCCGTTTTATTGCTCGGCTCACGGCCCGTTGCACGGGCACCCGTTCGCTTCGCCCTTCGCTTAGCGCCGGGCCACGCCATGCGGCGTGACCATCTCCGCGCTGCGCGCTTCGTCTATCCATTCGTTCGTCATCGCGGCCTGCACGATTCCGCCAAGGAAAGCGGGCGGGTTAGCCAAACCACACGTCACTTAATAGGTGACATGTGGTTTTGGGTGGCTGAGCGATAGACCGACGGCGGTGATTAATCGGGGGGGGGGCCGGAGGGGCGCGTGGCATCGCCGCAGGTGCGGGCGGTCAACTTGCGGACAAACCGCAAATACTCCTCCTGAGCCGAGGGTGCGAGACCTCTAAGCTTGAGCCGTTCCGCAAAGCGAACCAGCGTTTTCGGGTCTTGGGGTGGTGTGGGGTTGTGGCCCTGTTTGGTGGATTTTATTAATTAACATAACCCCGCTAGTCTTGCCACGTCACACCTCCCCATCCGCACTCTCCTCATCGCAAGCACCCCATGCTCAATAACCATTCCGCCGCGCCAGCGGCTTCGTTAAACTAGTCGCTACAGACAACTTCGGGGACGCGCCGCGTCTGCGAGAGGGTTTCAGCTTCTGATCGTCGCCGGGGCGGCGCCTGAGCTTCGTCGTTGGGCGGGAAAACCTCGAACTTGACCGTTTGCAGCAGTCGAGACACCTTTCCATCATGCGACGCAAGGTTCGAAGCTTCAACGTGGTAATCGAAAGGGATCGTGACGGCTTTTACGTCGCATCCGTTCCCGAGCTTCGGGGATGCTACACCCAGGCGAAGTCGTTGGATGTCTTGCTCAAGCGTGTGCGTGAGGTTGTCGATCTCTGCCTCGAGGTTGACTCCACGGCTGCCGATTCCCCCGAGTTCATCGGAGTGCAGCGCATTTCGGTCTGACGATGCCAAAGGTTCCTCGCCTTAAGGGTCGTGAAGTCATCGGAGCGCTCCGGCGAGCTGGCTTCGCGGTTATCAGGATCAAGGGGAGTCATCATTTTCTTCGCCACTCAGACGGTCGGGTTACGTCTGTGCCTATTCACGCCGGCGAAGTCATAGGAATCGGATTGTTCATGAAAATCCTTAAGGATGTCGACATGGGCGTCGAAGAGTTCCGGGCGCTGCTCTGACCGAAAGAGAGTGGGACAGCAGACGCCTAATCGGCTAGCCGGAGGTCATTAGCCTCCGGCCCCCACACCACCCGGCGTACGGGTCCGTACCGGGCAGTTCTGATCGGGTTACTTCGCTTTCTCCTTCGTCTCGGGAGCTTTCCCCCTTGGCGTTAGTTTCGGCGGGTAATGATAGGCGGTCCATTGGGCCTGGAGATTAGGCACCCCTTGTGTTGCTCGGCTCACGGCCCGTTGCACGGGCACCCGTTCGCCTCGCCCTTCGCTTCGCTCCAGGCCACGCCATGCGGCGTGACCATCTCCGCGCTGCGCGCTTCGTCTAACCATTCGTTCGTCATCGCGGCTTGTACGATGCTGTTGCTGCTCATTCGCCAGCAGCCTTTCCGGCTGCGGCTGGCCAGAGGCAAGACTACGCGCTCCTGGTCGACACCGCCGCCCTCTTCGCCGTGCTCAGCGTCGTCATGTACGCCACCCGCCGGGTCGTCTGGTCCAACCCAACCAAAACCACCTAATCACCAACGTCCCAGCCCAACTTGTAACGTAATACGTTACAAGTTGGGCCGCCTGAGCCACGAGCTACCGCCAATATTCGTGGCAGACACCTTCGGCGAACGACGCGCTACGGTTTCAGATCGACGACGACTTCGCCGGTGGCGCGGGCAAACACGATCGTCTGCTTCAGCGCGCCTTCGTGTAGTTCGACGGAGTTGATCTGGTCGGCGATGCGTTCCTGCAAAAGCGTGTTGGCCACCCGCACGCCTTTGAGTCCGCCAATCAACGGCGCTTCGAAAAATAGGAAAACCTGTGTGCTGGTTATGTCCAGACCGGCCCATTCGAGGCGCACGGGTTCGCCGCGCGGAGTTTTGAGGTGGAGCGTTTCACGCACATACTCGAGCGCGAGCGGCGCGAACTCGCCTGCGTCGGCTGCGGCGATCTTGCGGCGAGCACGTTCTGACAACGCCGCTTCGAAGTCAGCCGTTTGCACCCGAACCGAGAGCGAGATCCTGCCTTTTACGCGGTCAAACGTCGCCTCGGTGAGACTGAGATGCAGCGAAACGCTCTTGGAGGTCTCAGCGGTCTCGGCACTCAGGACACTGAGCACCGATCCAGTCAAAGCGCCGAAAACAACAACGAGGTGTGAGAAACGATGAAGAGCGTGTGTAAACATAAGTTAAAAATGGGCTGGTTGGGCCGCCCCTTGTTGGCAGCGCGGCCGGGATAAAGTTCCCGAAAACCACCCAGACGCAACCGCCGGCGCGCCCGCTCAAACCATCTGATCGCTCGCGCCGTCTCGCGCTCTCGGATTTTTTTCATGCAACGAATAGGCGGCGTGCGCGTCTATTTTGTTTCCCGGCCGCTCTCGACAAGATCCTTCGCTCCAGAATAATCACGTTTTTCTCATGCAATACAAATCCCCTGCCGTCCTCGCGCGGCGTTCTGCATCGAGCGCCTCGCGGGCGTTCACTGTTCTCGAAATCATGGTCGTCATCGCCATCATCGGCATGCTCGTCGGTCTGACGGTTTCCAACCTCGACAAGCTCCTCGGCGATTCCAAAGCCGACCTCGCCGGCCTGTTTGTGAAGAGCAGCATCAAAGTGCCGCTCCAACAGTACAGCATGCGCATGGGCGACTATCCTTCCACCGCCGAGGGCTTGCAGGCTTTGATCACGGCACCCGGCGGCAAAGATCGCTGGAACGGACCGTACCTTCAGGAAAATAAAATCCCCGAAGATCCGTGGAAGCGCCCCTATCAATACCGCTATCCCGGCACGCGCAACAAAGGCGGCTATGATGTGTTTTCGTTCGGCCAGGATGGCGTAGAAAACGAAAACGACATCGGCAATTGGTAATGTGTCCGTCTTCGGCCGAACGTTCCCCGGTTTAGGCAAAGGCCGGCTCCCGCAAACCTCGAGCGCGTTCACCGTGCTCGAGGTGATGATGGTTCTCGCACTCATCGCGATGCTGACCGGCGTGCTCATCACCGGATCCTCACGCATGGCGAGCGGCAACGTCGCCACGCCCGAGGATACGTTTTGGAAATCCGTCATGGAAACGCGCAAGTCCGCACTCCTCTCCGGCCGCGAAATCCACCTGAGCTTCGTGGACAAAGACAAGGACCGCGCCCTCGTCGCCAAGGCACCCGACGGCTCTGAACAACGTTATACCTTCGAATGGGCCGGCGAACTCAAAATCGATTTCCTCTCGATGCAAAAAGGCGGGAGCGCCTTCCTCCTCGCCGGCCAGCTGATCGAATCGCAAACGATCCCGTTCGTGACTTTTTATGGCGACGGCACGTGTTCGCCTTTCCGCCTCCAAATCCGCGACGGCGGCGAACCGCGCATCATCGTGATCGATCCCTGGACCTGCGCATTGGTTCTACCCACCACCGACCCTCAACGCTGACCATGCGCCGCGGCTTCACCATCATCGAAGTACTGATCGCCCTGGCGATCTTTGCGGGCGCGGCCGTCATGCTCTCGGCCACCTACCTCAACGTCATGAACGGTTACGCGTTGCTCGAACACGAGGGCGATTATCAAAACGAGATCAAGTTCGCCCGCGCCACGCTGCTCACCGAACCCGATCTGGAAACCGTGGAAAAAGGTGGCGAATTTGATGGCGCTAACGACCGCCACGTCAGCTGGAAAGCCACCGTCGAACCCACCCAGACCGCCGACCTTTTTGCCGTGACCTTCGAGTGCGAGATCAACGCCGCCGACATGAAACAACCGCTGCGCACGACCGACACCTTCCGGCTGTTGCGGCCCACGTGGTCGAAGGCCGAAGACCGCGATAAACTTCGCTCCACCGCGCGCACCCGCATCCTCGAACTGCGGGCCAAACAACAATGAAACGCGCCGGCTTCACCATGCTCGAAGTGCTGATCGCCGTGGTCATTGTGGCGTTGATGCTGGTTGGGCTAAATACATTTATCTTTTCCATGGGCGAACTCTGGGGCCGCGGCACCGACGTGCGCCTCTTTGACCAGCACGTGCGCAACGTCACCCGTTTCATGCAGGAGGAACTCGACCGCGCCGCGCTTCCCCCGGCCGGGCGCCGCGACCAGGCCGCGATCACCGTGCAGGAAATCCGCCCGCAAAACGGCGCGACCGAATTCATGCTCACCTTCGAGCAGGCGCAGGGCTGCCGCTTCACCAACTGGCCCGGCCGCGCCCTGCCCGATGTCGTCTGTTCGCTCACCGTGCGCGACCGCGAAGGCCTGCTACTGCTCTGGCATTCCCGGCTCGAAAAACGTTTTGCCGACGAATCACCCCGCGAAACCGTGATCACGCCTTTGGTGACAGCGATGAGTTATGAATATTACGACGCCGACTTCAAACGCTGGAAGACGGAAACCACGCTGCGCCGCGACTCGGCCGGCAAGCAGGTCACGCCCCAGCGGCTGCGCTTTAAATTCACCTACGACAAGCTGACCCGCGAAACCATGGTCACCGTGCCGAGCACGTCGGAGGGCCTGCCCCAGTTCTAACCATGCACACGCGTTCAAAACCTTCCGCGGCCGCCCGCCGCTCGAACCAACGCCCGACCGCCAAAAGTCCGCGCGGCTCGGTGTTGATGGTTGTGCTCATCACAATCGCCTTCGCGACCACCGCGATGGTCGCGCTCATCGAGCGCTCCGCCAACGACCTGCTCGTGGAAAAACGCTCCGCCGATGCCGCCCGCCTGCGCCTGGAAGCGTATTCGGCGCTGGAGACGACGATTGCTGTGCTCGAAGATTTCCGTCTGGCAAACGGTTCGTTGCGCAGCCCGTCGGAAGGCTGGAGCGAACCGCTCGTGTTTGCCGGTTACGAACCAGCGGAAGGCCGCAAAGTCGAGGTCACCTTCCAGGACGAAAGCGGCAAATACTCGTTGCCCAACGCCACGCAGGCCACGCTGGTCAACTTGTTCAAAGCCTGGGGCGTCTCCGATTCCGAGTCCGGCAAAGTGAGCGATGCGATTCTCGGCTGGATGAAAAAAGACTACGTCGCCTCGTCGGCCGGCGCTCCCGAAGCCGACGACTACGAACGCGAAGAAATCCCCTACGCTCCGCCCGGCCGCCCGCTGCGATCGTTCAACGAACTCGGCACCATCGCCGCCGCGCGTGATTTGTTTTATGACGAAGCCCGCCAGCCCACCGAACTCTGGCAGCGCTTCGCCGACGCGTTTTCCCTTTATAGTTTTCAAAGCCCCAGCATCAACGGCGCCTCGCCCGAACTGCTCGCCGGTCTCGGCATAACCGATAACACGCAACAAAAACAGCTCGACGACTACATCCACGGCCGGGGCATCTACGAGAACAGGGGCAGTGGTTTCTTCAAAAACGCCCAAGACGTCTCGGCGATGTTCGGCGCGCAGTCGCCCGCGTCGGCGCTCAGCACCCAAATCAGCTCATTACGAATCATCATCACCGTGCGCGAAGGCCGCTCCTCCTTCCGCCTCAACGCCCTGATTGCGCCGCCCGGCGGTGCCACGATTCCCGTCGCCCCGCCCAACCAGACCATCGGTACCAAACAGGGCGAACCCGCCGCCCCCGCCGCGAACACGGCCGCCACGGGCACAGGTCCAACGCAAGTGACAAAAAAGCTCAACTACCCGTTTACGATCTTGGAATTCCGCGAAAACGATGAGATGCCTTCTCCTCTACAGCCCGACAGTTCCTAAGCAGCATGCCCCCGAAACTTCCAAAAAAGTTTAAGCTACCTGAGTCCGTGCACAAACTCGTGCTTCAGCTGCGCGAACGCTATTCACGCCTCAAGCTGGGTGAACGCATCAACGTTTCCGTACCGGCCCGCAAAATCGTGCTGCTCCCCGACACCCATTTCTTCTGCCGCGCCGTACCGATCTCGGAAACCGATAAACCCGCTGAAGTCGCTGCCCAGATCGAGCTTGCCCTCGAAGGCATGTCGCCCTTTCCGCCTGCGCAGATGTACCACGGGCATTTCTGGAAAGTCGGCGCAAAACACGCCTGCGTCTTCGCCGCCTACCGCAAACGCTTCACGGCCGAACAAGTCGAATCGTGGTCCGACGCTGAAGCCGTGCTCCCCACGTTCGCCTCCATGCTCGGCACCTCCGCCAAGCAACCCATGACGTTGCTCCTTTGGTCGGAAAAAAGCCTGACCGCCGTCAACTGGAGCAACATGAACGACGCGCCCGAATCGATCATCGCGCGCGATCTCCCGACCGAACCAACCGAAGCCAGCCGCGCTGCACTGCGCAACGCCGTGTTGCAGGAATCCGGCTTCGTGCCCGATGTGCCGGTGTTTGCCTCAACCGGCACCGTCATACCCGACGCCGTGTTTCACCAATCAGGCGAATCCCGCACCATCGTCGAACCAGCCACCGCACCCAATTTCGAGCAAACCGCCAAGGGCGACGCCTTCACTTTCCGCTGCGCCACGCTCAGCGCCGCCTTCACCCGCGAAGAACTCGACGTCCTCGATGTGCGCGACAAAGAAGAACTCGCCACCCGACGCCGCGCCCGCGCACGCGACCTGCTGCTTTGGCGGGTTTTGCTGGGTTGTTTCGCTGCCATGGCCTTGGCTGCCACCCTCAATATTGTCGTGATCGGTGGCACGATCTGGCAAAAAGCCCGAACCACCCGCGTCGATCGCCAAGAACCCTACGTCGCCAAGATCCAAACGGCCAAGACCCTGACCTTGCGCATCGACGAACGCTCCACCAAGCGCATGCGACCCTTGGAGATGATTTCAATGCTGGATTCGAAAAAGCCGAGCTCCATCACCTTTATCAACGCCTCAGTCACCTCCCCAAACCTCTACACCCTCGAAGTCACCGCGCAGACGGCCAACTCCAGCGACATTAGCGAATTCCGCTCCGCGCTCAGCGGTATGCCTTGGTGCGAAAATGTGGATTGGAAAGAATCTAGCTTGGTCAACGGACTGAGCAACTTCCGCGTGATTGTGACGTTCAAAGCCAACGCGTTTAAAACCGAGCAATAGCCATGAAAGCCTTTTTTCTCAGCCGCGTTCTCCGCGAAAAAATCCTGCTCTTGGGACTGATTCTGTTTGGTGCTGGGGCCTGGCTCTTGAGTGCCACCCATAGCACCACCCGTTTCTGGCAACGCTTCAGCGAGACCTCAGCCTCACTGAAGTGGCAGAGCGAACTTCTCGCGCAACAAGGCCAGGTCGAGGCCGAAGCCATGGCCGCGATCAAATACCTCGATCCCGCCAAAACTTTTGACAACCTCCGCCTGCAAGCCGAAGTCGATGCCATCGCACGCCGCACCGGTTTGACGGGTGTCGCCCTCGAACGTGTGCAAACCGAGCGCAGCAAACAGATTTCGATCAACTCGATGCCGATGACCATTCGCAATGCGGATTGGCCCAAGCTCAAAGAATTCTACATCGAGCTCGCCAAGTCCGCGCCCTACATCGGCATCGATCAGTTCAGCATCCGCGTGGCCAATTTTAAGCACAACGTCTCGATGCGCATCTCCTCAATCGAGGTCGCGAAATAATACCAACGACCCTATGCTTTTACACTGAAGTTGATCGTGGCTGGTCTGAATTTTCGGAATTTTACAGAAGAAAACGAAGGTAACGAAGAGATTCAGGAAGCACCAGCAGGCCTTCGTTCTCTTGGTTATCTTCTGTTCAAAGTCTGGAAGCTTGGGGCTGTTAATTTAAGGCGATTTCAGTTGGTTCGAGGTAGGGCGCGACCGCTGGGCGCGCCGTTCCGAATGCCCGGCGCGACCGCTGGGCGCGCCGTTCCGAATGCCCGGCGTGCCCGGCGGTCACGCCCTACCCTCGGATCGTTACCTCAACCGGATGGTTGAGCTCAGCTGGAACACCGCCATCACCACGGCGAAGGCGATAAAGCCGACAAACGAAAACACGCACAGCAACATGCCATTCGCCAAAATCTGGGTGAACGCGGTGAGCTGCTCTGACAGCGCTTTCCGGTACGTGTTGGAAATCTTTTTCAAACTCGGCACGACGTTGCCCGTGTTTTCACCGACCGAAAGTTGATCAAGCACCAGCGGAGGAAGAAACTCCGTGCGTTGCAGCGCGCGGGCCAGCGCCTCACCGCCCAACACGCGCTCCGTGGCTTCCTTAAAAGCTTTGCGATGCTGCGTGTTGACGATTTGCCGCTCGGTCATCTTCAACGCCTCGGAGGCATTGATGCCGTTTTCGAGCAGCACCGACAGCGTCTGGCTGAACGCCAGCACGGTTTGACTGACCAAGAAAGGCCCAACCAACGGCAAGGTCAGCATAAACGAATCGGTTTTTTCGCGACCTGGTTTCGTTTTCCGCCAGCGCCAAAAAGTGATCCCGCCAAAAACGGCCGCACCCGCGATGAACAGCCCGTAATGCAGCATGAAATTCGAAAGCCCCACGAGAATCTGGGTCGAAAGCGGGAGTTTGCCGCCAAGCGAATTCAACAACGACTCCATGCGCGGCATGAGAAACAGGAGGATGAAAACGATCACGCAACCTGACACCACGAGGATCAACGCCGGATACGAGAGCGCCGTGAGGAGTTGGCGCTTTAGTTCTTTTTGCTCGGTCAGGTGAACAATAATGCGGCTGAGCACGTCGTTCAAACTGCCCGTGGCTTCACCGGCCTGGATGAGATTGATGTTCGAGTTGTCGAAAACCACCGGGAAGTCCGCCATCGCCTGCGAGAGCGACGAACCTTCACCTAACCGTTCCCAAAGCCCAATGCAGAGCGTGCGCAACATCGGATCCTGGAGGCGCACCGACAGCAGACGCACCGATTCGCCGGCGGACATGCCGCTCGACGTCAGATCGTGCAGCGCTTGAAAAAATGGCAGGCGCTCGCGGCGCGAGAGTTTGGCGATGAGGCCTTTTCGGCGGGCCTTGCGCTCGAAAGCGGTGTTGCTGGCGGGTTTTCCGCCGGCTTTGCCAGCGCTAGGCGCAGGACGGCCCGCTTGTGACTCTTCCACCTGGATCGGTTGCAATCCGCGGGCGGCGAGGACGCGCAGTGCTTCCTTGCGGCTGGCAGCCTCCAACGTGGCCTGCACATTGTGGCCAGAGCGGTCGCGAGCGGTATACGAAAATTTCGGCATAACTAGGCGAGAATTACTTCTCCGCGACAGTGATCACACGCAGCACTTCTTCGAGCGTGGTGAAGCCGGCTTTGACTTTTTGCCAGCCGGATTGACCCAGCGTGCGCATGCCGTTTTTGCGGGCGCATTCGTCAAGCGTTCGTGTGCTTTCACGCTTGAGCACGAGTTCGTGCATCTCGTCGTTGAGCCGGAAGATTTCGAATACACCGATTCGTCCCCTGTAACCGGTGCCGCGGCAGCGATCACAACCCACCGGAGCTTTGAGCGCATCAATGAGTTCGGCTTCCGCCTGGTCGCAGCCAAGAATGGCGAGGCTTTCACGGAGTTTGACTTTGGTGATCGGTGTCGATTTCGCGCACTCCGAGCAGAGACGGCGCACGAGGCGCTGGGCGATGACGAGTTCGATCGCCGAGGCGACAAGGAAGGGTTCGATGCCCATGTCGACAAGACGCGTGATGGCACCGGGCGCGTCGTTCGTGTGCAACGTGGAGAAAACCAAATGGCCGGTGAGCGAGGCACGGATGGCGATCTCGGCGGTGTCTTTGTCGCGAATTTCGCCGACCATGATAACGTCAGGGTCCTGACGGAGCACGTGGCGGAGCGCATCGGCAAAGGCGAGACCGATCTCGGGGCGGACCTGCATCTGCACGACGCCGGGCACTTCATATTCGATCGGATCCTCAATCGTGATGATGCGCAGATCGGTGGAATTGATCTTGCGCAGAAAGGCGTTGAGCGAGGTCGATTTGCCGGAACCCGTCGGGCCGGTGACCAAGATGATGCCGTGCGGATAATCAAGAATTTCAACGATCTGGGCCTGTTCCTCGGCGCTCATGCCGAGCCGATCCATCGAATAGGCTTCCTTCTTTTTGTTGAGTAGGCGAAGGCTGACGCTTTCGGCGTAGATCGTCGGAATGGTGGAAACGCGAATATCGAGCGCGGTGCCTTCGGCTTTGAAATTGATGCGTCCGTCCTGCGGCAGGCGTTTTTCTGAAATGTTCAGCTTCGCCATGATTTTCACGCGCGAAATGATCGCGTCTTGGAAGCGAAGGAGATTTTCCGGAACCGGCACGGAGACGAGCAGGCCGTCAACGCGGTAGCGGATGCGCAGTTGGCCTTCTTGTGGTTCGAAATGAATATCGGTCGCCTCGTCGGCGACGGCTTGCGAAATGACTTCGGTCACGAAGCGCACGACGGCGGCTTCTTCATCGACTTCGGCTTCCGCCTGGTGAGTGGTTTCGGGCGCGACGTAACCTTCGTCGGAGCCTTCGAGGCTGCCGGAGCCAACGCCGAAATGCTGGAGAATGAGTTGATGTATCTTTTCCGGCACGCCGAGGTGCCAGTTGATCGGTCGCGGCGTGAACGTGCGTATCCAGTCGATGGCGACATCATCCGGCGGCCAGGCGGTGGCGAGGCTGAGCGGCGTTGTAGGAAGAATGACTGGTTCTTCTGGCCCACCGGCGGCGGCGGTCGCGGCCGAAGCGTGTTTGATCGGCACGATTTGATAATCGTGAACGAGGCGCGCGGGGAAAAGACCGAGCGAGGGTTTGTCAGCTTCGAGGTTCGAGGCGGTGTCGAGTCCACACAACGTCGCGAGAGCAGCGAGCGCCTCGGGCTCGGAGATGCCGAGCATGGGCGTGAGCGTTTTCATGCGCTGGCTGCGCGGTGCTTCGTAGATGGTCTGACACTGTTCGACGGTCAGATGCTTGGCCAGCTGTGTGGCGAGTGTGGAATCAGGAGAGGGAGCGGGCATCGCGGTGGCGCAATAATGCGTTGATAAGAGGTCGACTGGGGGCGAAGTCGCTCCGGCTCAAGGAATCTTAATGAGTTTCTTGCTCAATGGTATTGGTGGAGCCTTGTATGTGGGATCGAGCTTCTCACGGATCTCATCCTTATGTGGCATTGAGTCGATTGCCCTCAGGGCTTGTTCATTGTCGGCTGGCGTATTGGTAAGGACTACAGGCCGGATAAACACCACAAGTTCGGTACGCTTGTAGTTTCGAGCTCGATATCCGAGTAGATCGCCAATCCACGGGATTGGTCCTAGTCGGTTGGTTTGATTTCCTTTGCTCACTTCTTGTATACCAGCAAGCACGATAATCTCACCGGATTTTATAGTGATGAAGGAGTTCTGTTCGCGTTTATTGATGATGGGCTGACTGTTGCCGTCGATTGTAACATCATCTGCTTTGTTTGAGTCGGTTACCGATTGTTTGATATCAAGCTGGACGGAGCCGTCGTTACCAATGAGTGGCTTGACGACGAGAGTGATGCCGATCTCCGTTTGCGTGATCGAGGAAGTATTGTAGCCCGGTGTCGTGCCGGATGAAGCATTCGCACTGGTACTGGCGCTGATTACCGGGCGTGTTGAACCGGCAAAGAATTTTGCCTCTTTATTGTGGGTGGTAGTAATTGAGGGACAGGACAAAACAGTGGCGTTGTTCTTGCGCGGGGTCGTGCTGAGCGAGAGGAGGCCGACGAGTGAGAAATGGCCGGCTATGGCGGCCGAGCTGGAGGTGAGGCCATAAGGGCCTCCGTGGGCAGCGTTGTCAGCGTTTGTTCCATAGTAGCCTTGAGAACTTGGGTTGGCTCCAACACTCATACCGGGGACGCTCCCGCTGATGCCCATTAGCTTATTGCCTGCGACATCCAATCCAAGGGAACTAATTCCGGTTGAAGCATCGTCCTTCAGTGTTACTTGGGCGATCACGACTTCGATGCGCACCTGGGCGAGGACAACGTCGATTTTCTCGACCAGATCCCGGATCAAACGGATATCGTCAATCGTGCCGTTGACCACAACGGCGTTGCTGCGGTCGTCGGCGATGATGGTGACGAGGCTGCTGAATTGAGACGAGCCGGATTCTCCGAGCGCCCCGGCGACGACGGCGGCGACGGGCGCGGCGACTTGCGGTGCCGGTTGGTTCGGCTGCATGGGTTGTGCGCCGATACCGGGCTGAACGGAGCCGGAACTTTGCGCGGCCTTCGTCTGGCCCGTGACGACCGTGCTGAGCAGGGTGGCAACGTCTTTGGCGGTGGCGTGTTTCAGCGCAAGGACTTCCGTGCGGGTGTTGGGATCGGATTTGACGTCGAGCTTTTCGATCAGGTCATCGAAGAACTTATACTGGCGCACGTCCGAAATGAGAATGAGCTGATTGGTGCGGTCATCGGCCGAGTAGCTGATGGCCGAGCCGAGCTGGGTTTGCAGCGGACCTTGAAACATAGCGCGGAGCTTGTTCACGACGTCGCTGGCCTTGGCAAAATGGATGTTGTAGAACTTCGGCGTGAGATTGGCGGTGAGCGGTTGGTCGAGCTTTTCCATGAGCAACTCGATGCGCTGGATCGTCGAGATGGAATCGGTGAGCAGCGCGGCGTTATTTTTGTCGAAGATGACGGGCTGGCTGACGTTCGTGTTGAACAAGCTGGCGATCTGCGGGAGGAATTCGCTGACGCGCAAAAACTGGAGTTGAAAAAGTTTCGTCACGATCTGGCCGCTCGGAGGCAGGTCGAGCGAGGAACCTTCGATGATCTCGGGGCTCTCGAGGCGGACGTTTTGCAGGGGAACGACCTTGAGAAATCTGTCGCCCATGCGGACGAGGCCAATCTGGTTGAGATTAAGGAGAGTCTCGATCGCGCGAAGGGCGTCTCCCCTCGGTATCGGCTCCTTGGTGGTCAGCGTGAAAGTGGGCGTGGGCAACGCTTGAGGACGCAGGATCGTGCGGCCGGTCCACGTTTCGAGCAATTCGAGGACGAGCTCGAGGGGGGCGTCGCGGAGCTTGAGCGGGAGGACCATTTCCTCAGATGAAGGGGAATGGGGCACGGGAGGGAGGCCCACGGCAGGCGGTCTCGCCGGGCCGGCGAGATTCTCGGTCGGCGTTTGAGCTGCAACAGAAAGAAAGCTACTGGCGGCGACGGCCAGTAACCACACTCGGAAAAGGGGCGGGGTCATATGTTGATCGAAAGGTGCGTGGTACAAACTTACGGTGGAAGATCAGATGTGAATCTCGACAGCTTGTAAACGGCGTTGTGCCGTGGGGTACAGGTTGGAATTCGAAGGGTTTCAGACAAAGGCACAACCTAAGATGCAAAACAAACGACTAAGTTGCATGATTTTGACACTTGCGAGGGCGTGTTCCTCCGCCAAATCTGCCCAAACGATGCCCAACCAATTCGGCAAACTCTTCGCGATCTCGACTTGGGGCGAAAGCCATGGTGGCGGCGTGGGCGTGGTCATCGACGGTTGTCCGCCGAAACTACCGCTCACCGCCGAAGAAATCCAATTCGAACTCGACCGGCGTCGGCCAGGCCAGAGCGACATCGTCACGCCGCGCAAAGAAAACGACAGCGTAGAAATCCTTTCCGGCGTTTTCGAAGGCCGCACGACCGGCATGCCCATCGGCATGCTCGTACGCAACACCGATCAACGGCCCGGCGCGTACGACGAGATGCGCGAAAAATTCCGCCCCTCACACGCCGATTTCACCTACCAGTCCAAATACGGTTTCCGCGATCATCGTGGCGGAGGCCGCAGTTCGGCCCGCGAGACGATCGGTCGCGTGGCAGCCGGAGCGATTGCCAAAAAAATCCTCGCGCTGGCCGATCCGGCGCGTCCCGTGGAAATCCGTGCATTCGTCACTCGCGTTCACGACATCGAAACGCCCGCAACGGCACTGGAAAAATTTCCCTCGTTGGCAGAAGTCGAGGCCACGGCCGTGCGCTGTCCGGATGCGACCACGGCGGCGAAAATGATCGAGTGCATCAAAGCCGTGCGTGCCGCTGGCGACTCGGTCGGCGGCATCATCGAATGCCGCGTGCGCGGACTGCCGGCGGGCCTCGGCGAACCGGTTTTTGACCGGCTCGAAGCCGATCTCGCGAAAGCGATGCTATCTTTGCCGGCAACAAAAGGTTTTGAAATCGGCAGCGGCTTCAACGGCACGCTCCTGAAAGGCTCGGAACATAACGACCTGTTCGTCATGCGCGACGGCCAGACCCGCACCGCGACCAATCGCGCCGGCGGCGTGCTCGGCGGCATCAGCACCGGCGAAGAACTCGTGTTTCGCGTCGCGTTCAAACCGACCGCAACCATTCTCCAGTCACAAAAGACCGTCGACATCCATGGACACGAAACCGAGCTCATGGGCAAAGGCCGCCACGACGCCTGCGTCCTGCCACGCGCCGTGCCGATCGTCGAAGCGATGACCGCACTCGTGCTGGTCGATCACTGGATGCGCCAGAGCGCGCAAAACGGAACCTTCAAATTCTAGTTTTGAGCCCCGCCGAACCAAACGCCTGATACCATGTCCGAAACGGAAAAACCCCTCGTCTATTTGATCCTCGGTGCGGCCGGTTCGGGCCGTCGTGAAGTGCTGGCCGACCTGATCGACGGCGGCCTCGTCGAGGGCGACAAAGCGGTCGTTTTGCTTTCGACCGGCGAGACGCCGAGCCCGCACGACGAAAAACTCGGCACGTTGAAACGTTGGACCTGGACCGATGACATGATCGCCGCGCCCGAAGACGCACTCGCCGACGGCGTGACCCATGTTTTTGTCGTGACTGACGGCCACAGCAACCCCGTTGACCAGATCGAAGCCTTCAAGCCCTGGGTCGATGCCAACGGCGGCGAACTCGGCCGCGTGCTCAGCGTCGTGAATTGTCATCTCGCCGAGCAGCACAAACCGCTCGTTGCCTGGTACGAGGCCTGTATTTATTTTTCGGATGTCGTGTTGCTGGCCCGGCGCGAAACCGTGGCCAACAAGTGGCTCTCGGATTTCCAAAACCGTTTCAAGGACCAATTTTTCCCCTGCGTGTTTGAATTCGTAAAAGGCGGCCGCGTGAAAAACCCCGCGCTCCTGCTCGATCCCCAACCACGCCGCATGTCACACTATTTCGACGAGCCCGAATGGCTGGTCGACGGCAAAGACGCCGAGGACGAAATCGAAATGGGCGAAGGCGAGGGAGACGAGCCCGGCGAAGTTGAAGAAGAAGAGGTCGAAGTCACGCAGGCCGAAGATCCGTACATGCAACGCCTCGCCGGCGGCCATCGGGTGAAAGTGCTCCCCGACATCGCGAAGTTCCTCGGCAGCTAAAGCGATTCTGTTGGGAACTAAAAACTCATTTCGTTGGAGTCGACGGGTAAAAGTGAACGTTGTGCGACCGTGAATCGTGGCTTTTGCTTGTCGCGCTTGACCCGGTTTAACGGAAAGCCAACCGTCAAACGAATGGCCACCGCGAAAAAATCCGCCAAAAAAACTGCCGCTCTACCAGTTATACCGTCACGTTTCATCGATGGCATGAATGCCAAAGACCTGTTCAAGGTCGGACGCCAGCTCGGCATGTCGCCCGAACAATGTGAACGATTGAGCGGCATCTCGGCCAGCAAGATGCGGCGCGGCCGGGGCGGCGAAGAAATCGTGAGAATCGAATTTCTGGCCGGATTCCGCCAGGTCGAGGCTACTTTTAACCGCGCCCTCGCGCTCTGCGGCGGCAATGAATCCGCAGCCGTCCAGTGGGTCAGTGCTTACGCCCCCGCGCTTAACGGCCGCAAGCCGATCGAAGTCGCCGAAACAGTCTCTGGTGCTAAATCGGTTGAAAAACTCCTGGCTCAGCTCGCCGGAGCGGTCGGCCAGTAACGACTAAAAAAAACGGCCGCACACGCCCAAGCAAGCACGCCCCGGGCGCGACCCCATCGGTCAATAGTGCGGAGGGCGCTCGTTGTCGGGCTCATCCGGTTCGGCTGGCGAGCCGCTCAACGGCATCCGGTCGCGCATCGCGAGCAGTTCGCGCCGCAAACCCGTGACCGCGTCGCTCATTTCAAGCATGGCCCGGTCCTGTTCGGTGACGTGACGTTGGAGCCAGGCCAGGCGTTCCTCCAAGCGGGCGATCTGCTGCGCGGCATCCATAAACTCGATACGTCGTCAGGCCAAAAGCCTACTGACTGGTTCGTTGTACCGTCGGTTTTCGCGTGATCGGGCTGGAGGCACGCAACTGCTCCAACTCAGGCACGATCACCCGTTGATAACAATCCGGGCAGATCGAATGGCTGAATTCGCTGCCGGTGCGCTGGTTGATGTAACCTTCGATCTGCTGCCAGTAATTGTGGTCATCGCGCACTTTCTTGCAGTAGGAACAGATCGGCAGGAAGGCCTCAAGCTGCCGGACCTGCGTCGTGAACTTTAAGATACGTTCCGAAACCCGCAAACGCATCCAAAGTTCCTGCAGATCGAGCGGTTTGGTGAGGAAATCGTCCACCCCGGCCTCGATCGCCTCTCGCTGATTGGCCGAATCGGCCTCACGGCTGGTGAGCAAAACGAAGTAGGTATACTCGGCGTTCACCTGCGCGCGGATGCGATGGCACAAATCCAAACCATCCATTCCCGGCATGAGCCAGTCGCTCACAACCACACGAATCGGATCTTGCGCCAAAATACGCAACGCCTCCTCGCCATCCGCAGCCTCCGCAGTTTCATGGCCAAGCCGGTGCAACGCCTGCACGAGGATCTTTCTGGAAACCTGATCGTCATCAACAGTAAGAATTTTCAAGGGAGGGGTGCGCTTAACTTCTGTTTTTCGAGTGCGGCTGCCAGCCGGGTGGGTTCATCGTCCAAACAAAACATTAGCCGATCCAGGTCTGCAAGCCTTCCCGCGAGAGCCGCGTTTCCCATGAATATCTCCAGTCGGGCGAGAGCGCACGTCCCGCGTGCCGCTGACGGCCTCCCGCCTAAAGCTTATCGGATGGTTCTGGCAGCACGCCCAAGGCACCCTGCCCTTCACACCTATCTTGCGGTGTAGAAGTGCGGCTATCGATAGCGTGCCATTCCTTCGCCACAATGAACCTGTTTTAGATATTCACATTTATGTAACCAATTTTCCGCTACAACGAACCCCTCCCTCATTGACGAATGTTTCTAATGCCGACATCTTTTCCCGAACCTCGCACCGAACGCTTTGTAGGTCAGCATAGAATCCGACCACTGACCATGACAACGCACTAGCGACAAGGCGCCGGTTGGCAACACCCCGGACTCAACCGTCCGCTCAACCTCACTTTCCTACCCCAACAACCGCCCCCCGCCAAACATGCAATACACACAGCTCTTTCGCACCCTCAGGGAATCAAAGGGATTGTCTCACGAAGGCCTCGCCAGAAAAGCCTCCTGCCACCGCAACACCGTCATTAACGTCGAAGGCGGCCGCCCCGTTAAATTCAAAACAATCGCCGAACTCATGGAAGTGCTCGGCTACGGCCGCGATTCCGTCGAACTCAAAAGCATCGCCCTCCTGTGGATCGAATCCATCAGCGGTGTGAACCTCACCTCCGAAAACGATTCTGCCGACGCACGCCGTTCGATCGCGACCCACCGCGCCACTGGCCAGGAAGCCGCCCAATTGCTCGCCGACACCGTCATTGCCGAGCATCTCTCCATCGACCAAATTCACGCCCTCCTCTTTGCCGCCGGTCGCCCTGAAATCATCACGATCCTCGAAAACATCCGCAGCCTTTTGGACCCCGCCAAAGCCGAGAAAGACGAAGACGCACTTCAGGTCGCCGAAAACACCTGATTCGAAAGCCACTCGCGGACCTCCCGCGAAAACCCGTGCGCCACCCACGCGATCCCGCGATGCCGCCACCGCGTCTGCCGGTTTTTTGGTGAACAACGTATTTGCCGCTTTGAAAACACCGGCATCTTCCCCATAGTGCCACCCAATCGACCCCACGGCATGAACAAAATTCGCATGTTTAATCGACTCCTCGCCTGCGCCCTCGCCACCACGCTGATCTCCGTATCCGCGTTTGCCATCTCCAAGGAAAAACTCGCCGAACTCCAGGCAAAGGCCGAAACCGGCAACGGCATTTCCCAATACAACCTCGGCCTCATCTACGCCGACCCCCAGGAATCCATTGGCAACATCCTTGAAGCCTACGTATGGTTCAGCCTCGCCGCCGAAAACGGTGCCCCCGGCAAAGCACTCATGATCGTCGCCAACCAGCTGACTTCCGACCAGCTGAGCGAAGGAAAAAAACTCCTCGAAAAACGCCGCGTCGAACTCGCCACACCGAAAAACCCCATCGTCGCCGCCGCGCCAAAATCACCCGAAGCAGCCTCACCCGTCGTCGCTCCCGCCGAACCTGACAACAGCGCCATTCAAGCCGAGCTGGCCGCCGCCAGAGCAAAACTCGCCACCGCCGAAGTCTCCCTCGCCAAAGCCACCGCCGGCCTCACCAAAGCCGAAGAAACCGCAGCCGAACTCGCCGCCGCCAAACAAAACCTGACCGGCCTCAACGAACAGCTACAAAAACTTATCGCCGAAAACCAGCACCTCGCCAGTCAGATCAAACAAACCGAAAAAACCGCCGAGGAAAAAGCCGCCGCCTCGGAGAAGACCCTGAACGACATCAGCGGCGAACTCCTCAGAGCCCAAGCCAGACTCTCCGAAGCCACCAACCAGTCCTCTATTCAGAACTCCGTCGCCGCCAGCGCCAACACCGAACTCGCCGCCCAGCGCCAGGCCAACACCGAACTGAACACAATGCTGCAAAAACTCGCGATCGAAAAAGACCTGATCATCGCCCAAGCCGCAAAAGCCGCCGCCGAAAACCAGCAACAAATCGACACCCTCACCGGGCGCCTCGCCGCTTCCGACGAAGCCATTGCCAAAGCCACCGCCGAACAAGCCGAACTTAAAACACAGCTCTCGGCCGCCCACACAGAAACAGCCAAAACCTCTAAAGACGCCGAGCTTGAAGCCAGAGCCAAGGAAATCGCCGAACTGCAAGCCAAGCTCAAGGAAACCGAAACGGAACTCGCCACAGCGAAAGAGGCCCCCTCGCGCCCCGTCGTCCAAGCACCGGAAAGCGACAACCAGTCGGCCGAACTAAAAAAGGAACTCAACGAGTCCCTGGTCAAACTCGACGTCACCCTGCGCTCCTACCAGCTGCAGCAAAACGAAATCGAACGCCTGCAAAACGCGCTCGCCAACATCGACAACGAACGCGCCAAACTCGCCGAACGCCTCGAAGCCGCCAGCATGGAAGTGTCCACCGCCACCAGCAAAGCCGCAGCCGGCGACCTCAGCATCAACCAACTCGCTGGCGTGCGCGAACAGCTCCGCCAGACCCAAAACCAACTCGCCAGCATCGCCTACGAAAACACCGAGATGAAACGCCGCATCGCATTCATGGGCCCCTCGCCCCAACCAACCGGCACCCCCACACCGCTCCCGATTTCGCTACCCTCCTCCAGCCTCAACACCCCCAGTCGCCCCGGAGCCACCAAACCCGCCGAAGCCGAACCCGTCGCAACCCCGACCGCGCCCCGCACCCACACCGTCGTTTCGGGCGATACGCTCTCCACGATTGCGAAACGTTATTATGGCAGCACCAGCCGTTGGACGGAGATTCTTGAGGCCAACAAAGCCAACCTTCGCGACCCCGCCTCTCTGCGCATCGGCATGAAACTCAAGGTCCCCTAAACGGGAAAGCCCATTAATGATTCTCCAAGCGGCGCCCATTCAGCGCCGCTTTTTTGCGCCTGATTCCGCCGGAATTGGATAAGAATTGCGCAAATTTCCGCCCCATTGGGCGAAAAACGCCACCTTGAAAACACCTCCTGTCGGCTAATTTAAAGTTTTTGTTAAAACTTACAATCTGTTTAACTAGAATGTTTTATTTGTCATTTTTCGTAAATCTTACGCACGACCCGACCAGAAAAGATTGACCTGCCTTCATTTTAGCAAATTATTTGCAATATAAGTCCTCTGCTGGTTTTCGTTGTTCTTTTCCAGATCCCTTTGACCGCCCCGCTTAATCACCGGCCACCGGTCGGACCATGATCTATAGAAGGCGCCGTGCTTCTTCAAAACAGTGCGGCCACAACCTTCCAGCAAGCGGAGTTTAAACACAAGGCACACAGGTCCCAGTCCTCATTTGATATTGGGCGTCGCGTGGTTCGGTTCCTCCCGGAATTCGCCCGCGACGCCCGATGTCTCTGAGCAGCCGAAAAACTCCGCGTCATCCGTTACGCCCAATAGTCATACCGCCTGCCTGTCTCAGGCTTGCTGTCGTACGCCCAGACCGTTTGTGTTTCGGACTTCGCATGAAATTACTCTGGCTCAAATTCACCCCGCTTCTGATTTGTTTGCTTCTGGCTTCTGGTTGTAAATCAACCGTGAAGCTGAGCAACATTCTCATCACCATTCAGGAATACAGCCCGACCACCACGGAAAACAAAGTCAGACTGAAGTTGCTTTTCTCCAACGAAAACATCTTCGCGATCGGGATCGCCGGCATCACGGGCAAATTGTATTTAGAAGGTAACTACGTCGGTAAATTCGAAATCACTGAGGCCGTCGGCATTCCGCAACTCGGCACGACGACGAGGGAGGTCGAGTTGCGGATCGAAAAGCCCGAGGTTCTTCAAAAACTGCGTGCCAACTCGGCAGAATCGATTTCCTACAAACTGGACTGCAAACTGCACCTAGAAATCTCGGAAGATCGCTCAAACAGCTACACCGGTTCCAAGGGCCAGATCGCCGCGGCCTCGCTCCGCGCCGAACCCATTAAATAACGCCAGCCACTTTCCAAAGCAGATCGCGCCGCCAGCTAACAAAAAGGCCGCCTCATAAAGGGCGGCCTTTGTTTTTAAAAACTTTCGGAATCCTCAGCCGCCTCCACTGGTGTTCACCGAAGCTTGGGTGAAGCCGCCGCGGAACGAAGCCGCAAGATAATCACGGTTGAGGCGGCCAATGAAATCGTGGCTGATCAACTTCGGGCAGGCCGCGCTACATTCGTATTGGTTCGTGCAACTGCCGAAACCGAGATCATCCATCGTGCCAACCATCGACAGCACACGGCGATCGCGCTCGGGCTGACCCTGCGGCAAAAGGCTGTACTGCGAAACTTTGGCCGCAACAAAGAGCATGGCCGAGGCGTTTTTGCAGGCCGCAACGCACGCACCGCAACCGATACAAGCCGCAGCGTCCATCGCGAGTTCTGCGGCGTCCTTCGGAACCGGAATCGCATTCGCATCGCAAGCCGCGCCCGTGCGCACGCTGACGTAGCCACCGGCCTGCTGGATCTTGTCGAAGGCCGAGCGATCGACGATCAAATCTTTGATCACAGGGAATGGTTTGGCGCGGAACGGTTCGATCGTGATGACATCGTCCTGCTTAAAGCTGCGCATGTAGGTCTGGCAGCTGGCGACGCCGCGATGCGGACCGTGGGGTTTGCCATCAATCACCAGCGAACAGGTGCCGCAAATGCCTTCGCGGCAATCGTGGGCAAACGCGATGGGCTCTTCGCCTTTGAGGGTGAGTTCGTCGTTGACGACGTCGAGCATCTCGAAGAGCGACATGTTCGGATTTAGATCTTTCGCCTGGTAGTTGACGAATTTGCCGGGCTTGTCCGGGCCGGCCTGGCGCCAGACGCGCAAGGTGAGAGCGGTGATGTTCTTGGTGGAGGATGTTTCGGCGACCATGGTGAAAATAGGTTAGAGATGAGACGTAGTTACTTTTTGGAAGGTGTCGGTTTGATGATCGTGTGGAAGCCGATCTCTTTGGCCGCGTCGTCTTCGTCGACGGGTTCCATAAGTTCGTTGATGGCTTCGAAAACGACTTTGAATTGTGCGTCGTATTTCTTTTCGAGCGTTTTGAGTTTGCGGGCGAAATCGACGTGTGTGCTGAGCATCTGCCGGAAGCGCACGAAGGCGCGCATGATCTCGATATTGACCTGCACGGCGCGCGGGCTGTTGAGCAAACCAGAGAGCATGGCAACGCCTTGCTCGGTGAAGGCGACGACGTTTTTGGAGAACTTCAGCTCTTCGGAGGATATCCCAATTTGGGATATCCTCGTGATTTCTTCACGCGTGAGCGCGAACATGAAGTCCTCGGGAAAGCGCTCGCTGTTACGTTTCACGGCCCGATTGAGAATGCGTGTTTCTACGCCGTAAAGCTGAGCCAAATCTTTATCCAGGAGCACCTTCTGTCCGCGCAGGAGAAAAATCCGGGAATCAATCTGCTCCACGGGGATCGTGGGCAGATTTTTCGCGGCAAGCGCGTCAGAGGTTTTGGCGGAAGATATCACAATTTGTGATATGATAACAGTTGGTTCGGTAGACTTCGATTTGGCTTACTTGTACGAGCGGACGCTCATTTTCACGAATTCGTAGTTAAGCGCTTCGACGTTGCGTTCCGGTGCCTTGTCTTCGCCCTTGAATTCCCAGGCGGCGACGTGGCCGAACTTTTCGTCGTCACGTTTGCACTCGCCGTCCGGATGCTGGTATTCCTCGCGGAAATGACCGCCGCAGCTTTCCTCGCGGGTGAGCGCGTCGCGGCACATGAGTTCGCCAAGCTCCATAAAGTCGGCCACGCGACAGGCGCGTTCGAGCGACTGATTAATCGAAATGCCGTCGCCGGGGACTTTGACGTTGGCGTGGAATTCTTTTCGCAGCTCGGGGATTTCTTTGAGCGCTTTTTCAAGGCCGTCCTTGGTGCGAGCCATGCCGCAATATTTCCACATGAGCAGGCCGAGGCGTTTGTGGAAACTGGCGACGGTTTCCTTGCCGTTGTTGGCGAGGAGGCGCGTGGCGGTTTCGCGGACTTCGGCTTCGGCTTTCTTGAACTCTTCGCGGTCGGCGGAAGGACGTGAGCCGGGCTTCTGCGTCGCGAGGTAATCGCCGACGGTGTACGGGATGACAAAATAACCATCCGCCAGGCCTTGCATGAGCGCGGAAGCGCCGAGGCGGTTCGCGCCGTGGTCGGAGAAGTTGGCTTCGCCGAGCACGAAGAGGCCTGGGACGTTCGACATCAGGTTGTAGTCAACCCAGAGGCCGCCCATCGTGTAATGCACGGCGGGGAAGATACGCATCGGCGTCTTGTAGCCGTTCTCATTGGTGATTTCGTGGTAGATATCGAAAAGGTTACCGTAACGCTCGCGCACGCCGTCTTCGCCGAGGCGCTTGATGGCGTCAGCAAAGTCGAGGTAAACGCCGAGGCCGGATTCGCCAACGCCGCGACCTTCGTCACACATGCGCATGGCGGCGCGTGACGAAACATCACGCGGAGCCAAATTTCCGAAACCCGGGTAAATGCGTTCGAGGTAGTAATCGCGATCAGCTTCGGCGACGGAGGCGGGGTCTTTTTTGCAGTCCTCTTTTTTCTTCGGAACCCAGATGCGTCCGTCGTTGCGAAGCGACTCCGACATGAGCGTGAGCTTCGACTGGTAATCACCAGAAACCGGGATACAAGTCGGGTGAATCTGCGTATAGCACGGATTGCCGAAGCACGCGCCTTTTTTGTAGGCGCGCCAGATGGCCGTTGCGTGCGACTGACGGGCGTAAGTGGAGAGATTAAAAACGTTACCATAACCGCCCGTGGCGAGGATGACGGCGTCGGCCGACCAGCGGCGGATCGCGCCGTTATTGAGGTTGCGGGTGATGATGCCCTTGGCCTGGCCGTCAACGAGGACGAGGTCGCTCATCTCTTCGTTGGGGAACATTTCAACACCGCCAGCGCCGACTTCCTTCATGAGCGCGGAGTAGGCACCGAGGAGCAGCTGTTGACCGGTCTGACCGCGAGCGTAGAACGTGCGGGAAACCTGGGCACCACCGAAGGAACGGTTAGCGAGAAGGCCGCCATATTCGCGGGCGAAGGGCACGCCTTGCGCGGCACACTGGTCGATGATGTTGACAGAAACTTCGGCGAGACGATGGACGTTGGCTTCGCGGGCACGGTAGTCGCCGCCTTTGAGCGTGTCATAGAAAAGTCGATACACGCTATCGCCGTCGTTCTGGTAATTCTTAGCGGCGTTGATGCCACCCTGGGCGGCGATCGAATGAGCGCGGCGCGGGCTGTCGTGATAGACGAAGCACTTTACCTTGTAACCGAGCTCGGAGAGCGTGGCGGCGGCGGAGGCACCGGCCAAACCGGCACCGACAACGATCACCTCGTATTTGCGTTTGTTGGCGGGATTGACGAGTTTGAGGGACTCCGCCTTGTACTTGCTCCACTTTTGGGGGAGCGGACCGGAGGGAATTTTAGACTCTAGATTGGCCATGGCGGGAAAAAGTTATTTGGTTTCGCTGGTGGTGGCGGAAGCGGGGCAACACGAGCCGCATTGAGCAGCGGCAGCGGTGCCGGGAGCAGGTTTGGCGCAGCCGGCAAGAATCGCACCGGGGATCGACAGGCTACCGAGAAAATAGACGACACAGAAGAGCATCACGGCGTTTCGGAGGCAGGTGCCCCATTTGTGATTTCGCAGTCCGAAGGTTTGGAACATCGATTCGGCACCGTGCATGACGTGAAAGGTCAACAAGCCGACCGCGATGATGTAGAAAATCGAGACCCACGGGCAGGCGAACCCAAGATAAACCATGCTGTAAACGTCGTGGACCACGTCGCCCTTCGAGGCGAGCGGCACGCCGAACTCACGCACGTCCTTGGTGATCGTCCACTCGGCGAGTTGCGATTTGAACGTGTCTTTTTGAACCGCGCCGACCGTGAAGTGGGCGATGTGGTAAACGATGAAGGCCGCCACCACGACGCCGGTCATGCGCATGTAACGCGAAGCGATGGTGGCGCTGAGCCATTTCTTGACGCCGTATTGCTCAGGACCGCGAGCGATGCGGCTCTCGATCGTCAGGGTGACGGCCGCCCAGATGTGAATGACGGTGCAGGCCAGCAGAACCAGTCGCACGAGCCAAAGAGCCGGCCCGAGACCTTGAAGGAAAGAAGCGTAGCCGTTGATATGATCCGGATGGAGGAAGATCTGGAGGTTACCCACCAGATGGCCCGCCGCGAAACCGACGAGGACCAACCCGGTGATCGCCATTAGAAATTTGCGGCCGATCGAGGAGCGGAATAAATTGACGATTGAATTCATCGCGAAACGGATGACTGGTGTTTGAAGGTTGAGACGATGCTACGACAGACGAAATGACAACGGGGTCGTAAACGAGGGGGGCAGGCAAGTAAAGAATTGGGATCCTCAACCGCCCCAGACAACGACGTTATATTAGCGAGCCTTACTGGTGGAAGTAGCTGCGCCGAGGCCAAGTGTGTAGTGCAATTTTCACTACACGCTCGGTATTCCATTCAACATCGATGCCATTGCCGTAACCATGCAACAGCAACGAACGAGGTCTTTTGAGGCGTTTCCCTTTGCATAATGATGATTCCCTAGGCCAAATAGTTGACATAAGGTTCTTGCTGGTAATTGCTTCTAATAGGCCGAGTTTGTTATTGTAAAAGATATGCAAAACGTCTTTATTGAAGCCCGTTCGAACTCCTCCACTTTGTGCTTATAAAAACACGATCCTCTTTTCTGCGAACGCTCACCCGTTTTGCGGTCGGTGCCCTTCTCGCAGGGTGCGTCATTGGCAGCGCCCACGCCGGCACAGCGACCAGCATCACCGGGCTCTATACGACAGGAGCGAATACATACACCGTCGTCATTCCAGGCCGCGACCCGACCTTCGATTCCAACTGGAACATCAGCACCGGAGACGCCTACGTTGTCACAAGAAACGTTCCCCCTAATTGGGTCGCTAATACAGGCTCAGCAAAATGGATCTCATACGCCTCCGATCCGAATCTCGCCAATGCCACCTATTCCTACACCCTTACGTTCAACATTGCCGGAAATGGAAACGATGGCGATGCGGTCAACAATGCAACCATCACCATGGCGCTCGCGGTCGATGACAATGCGACCATCCTCGTAAACGGCAATCTGACTTCCCTTGCGGCCAGTGGATGGACCCAGACAACCTCACTCGTGCTGAACTCCCACTTCAAGCAGGGCTCAAATACCATAACCATTAACGTAGCCAATTCCGGCAGTGGTCCTACCGGCCTACTCGTTTCCTCGATCAGCGGCGCCGTACCCGAGGTCGGCACGTGGATCCCGGTCGTTGGCGGCCTCTTCGCTTTTATTTGGCTACGTTTTCGTCCAAGAAAATCTGCGTTACCTGCCGCCGTTTAATGCGGCCGCGATGATTTCGACCTCTCGGGTCGAAAGCGTGGCAGGATCAAGACCATTCAAAATGGGCTTGGCCTTCTCTTTCTCACCCGTGCCCGCCAAAGCCAGCCCATAGGCAAACTGGATCGCCGACGAGGTGCTGTCCTTGGCAAATGCTGGCGCGATCAACTTCAACGCCTCCGCCGCGCGATCTCGCGCAACAAGCACATACGCATAGGTCGCCAGATATGTCGGATTCCCCGTATTGCGCTGCATGATATCTCGTGCCAGCAACTCGGACTCTCGCTCACGATTGCCGGTGAGCACCGCAAAAAAGACATAATTGTTGGTTATGGCATCATCCGTGGGCCGCATGGCGTGTAGTTTTTTAAAGACCCGATGCTGCCCGTCGGCATCGCGCCGCACTTGGTAAAAACGTGCGAGAGCGCCCAATGCTTCATACGAAACGCCCTCGCCCTGCTCAGCCGCGCGCCACCAAAGTGCCTCGGCCTCTTTAACCATTCCCCAGGAAAAAAGCATCGATCCGCCGAACAGCGCATGCTGACCATTGACCTGCGCATGATTGACCAGAGTAAGCCAAAGATTCTCCGCCTGCTTCTCGTCAGCCAGCGCACGGGCGGCCCTCAAGCCGTAAGCCCAACGCAAAAAATCCAAATTGGCCCCCCAATCATCCTGTGCCGTTAACGCCTGCAGCCCGGCCCAATCGCTCATTTTCCGAAGTGCTTCCGCTTTGGCCAGCGAGAGCGGCGGACGTTGCACCTCCGGCTCAGGAAACGTCTGCATCCATTCAAGCCCCACACGACTTTCGCCGATCTCGTTCAGCCAACCCACCAATTGCGCCGAGGCCTCCGCACTGACCCGATGCACTTTCTGCAGGCGGGCGAGTTCCTCCGCAAACTTCGCCCTGTCTCCTTTGGCCAAAACCCGCAGCCGATTGGACGTGTCTGAAACAGCTCTGTCCGGATGAACGCCAAGCGCCAACGCCCACTTCAACGCCGCCGGAAGATCACCCCGAGCCTCCGCATCGGCCATCAGCAAACGCAACGAACTCGCGCCCCACGTCGGATCTGCCGCCCATTTCACCAACAAATCATGACCTCTCTGCCGTTCTCCCGCACCACGCGCCACAAGCAAACATAAGCCCAGCGGAATTTCGTTGATCGCACCTGGACCATCGAGACGCAACGCCGCCTCGAAATGAACAACCGCGCCGTCAAAATTACGCTCACGACGCTTCATCTCGCCCAGCAAACGTTGGGCAACCGAAGAACGCGCCAGCTCCGCATCCGAAACACCCGCCAGCGCCTGAATTGTCACATCCCGCTGATCAGCCCGCAATGCAGCACCAGCCCACTCCAGTGCATATTTGGGGTTTTCCGGCTGCAACTGCGCTGCCCGATGGGCGTACTCAATCTCCAATATCCGAGGTCCGTTCAACCGCGCCAACTCCGCCGCCACCAGCCAAAGCTCCGGTTGCTGCGCATCCTTTTCGAGCGCTTTTTGCACCACTTCGGCGGCGTAATTTGTTTTACCTGCCGCGATCCACTGCCGCGCCATGCTAACGGCGTTGCGCCGCATCCACCACGGATTTATCCACACAAAAAAAACCACAACTAACAAGACAAGGGCAAAACCACCGTACAACAACCGTCGCACCGAGCGACGGGCCTCCAGATAATCGAGCAACTTCCACCATTGCTCCCTCAACTCAAAGGCCCGCAACCACCCCCACAACCCGCTCCGCCGAACCGACGAAGAACCGGTGTTCTTATATTTTGAGCGGTCATCGTCAGAGGGTTGAGTGCTCATGATGGGACAAATTTAACGTAAGCGTACAACTCGGACGTGAAGACAGTCGAGGAGGGATTCGGCAGGCTGAGCGGAGATTTGTTTTATTCTGCAACCACCGTGGACGGGCGAATCGGCCGTGACGATGACCGCCGGTTCTCCTTTCTGATCGTCTTCAGGTTCATTGACCGACATTGCCGAACCAGAATCCACCGCCCTTTCGAAGGTCAAGACCTCACGTCTTCGGCGGCTCGTTAACCACAATTATTTAAACCTGACTCTGCTAGTTTTCGCTCGCACCGTCTCAACCAAACGCCTTTTGCCGGAGCCCGCGCAGGGAATTGAGCCCGCCCCAGTCGGTGATGGGCGCAAGCGGACGCGGGGCGGTGCGTTCACGCGCCCCGTGACGTTGACGATAGGCGGCCAGATGTGTTTCGACAAAAGCCTGACTGCCGAGCACAGCGCCATCGGTAAAATACCGCACGCGGCATCGCAACACCGTCGCAAGCGG
>JANNHA010000067.1:0-3863 GCA_031404135.1 Verrucomicrobiota bacterium
CGTCGGCGACATCAACATCACCACGAGCGACCAAGAAACCATTGACGCGCTGACGGAGTGGACCAAGCTGGCCAACGCAGCGGCGGAAGAAGCCAACGCCTCGCAGCGCAGTTTCTATTCGGACTTCGTCAAGAAGATCGGCGAAGCGTTCAGCGCCAAAAGCGACGCCGCCCTCGATCCCGTCATTGATCCAACGATCGGCGAAGTCGAAGACAAGGAAGTCTCCGGCGGCACCATCCTCATTGGCCTGGCCGTGGCGGGCGCGGCCATCTGGTTTCTGTTCATCCGCCAAGAAAGCTGACATGACCCAAGACCTCGAAATCATTTTGTCCGCCGGTGAATCCCGCACCGTCGCGGTGCCGCGCTCCAAGATCATCGCCTGCACCGCCGCGACCGCCCCCTTTGACATGCGCATCGGCAACGGTGGCCCCACCCAATGGAAAGCCGGCCGGCGCTACGGCAGCGAGACCTCGCGCGCCACGTTCTCTTACCTCGGTTTCAAAAACACCAGCGCCGCGAGCAACACCATCCAATACACCGTGGCGGACGAGGAGATCTCCTTCGAACAACAAGTCGAGGCCACCGCCACCGTGCTGGGCAGCTCCATTTCCAACGTGCTCGCCAACTGCATCGCCGCGGTGCCGCTGCAGTTTCTCACCACGTCCACGGCGGCCGCCGCGGCCGTGGCCGTGCGCGCCACGCAGATTTATTTCCGGCACGCGATCATCTTCGGCAAAAAGTCCCTCGCCGGCACCAACAACACCAGCGACGTGAATCTCGGCTTCAGCGCCGCGGCCAACGAGCAACCCATCAGCATTCCCCCTGGCGGCGAATACGAGCTCAAGCCCCCGAACGGCGTAAAGTGGGACTTCAATACCCTCTGCTTGAAAGTCGCCACGAACTTCGACGGCGTCGTCATCATCTACACCTAAAATGTTCACGCCTCACGCCTCACGCCTCACGCTTTGCCTGGCATTCTGGATCTTTGGATCGTGCGGTCTGTTCGCCGCCTCCGTCCCGCGACCTGCTTCGCAGGCCGCCGTTAACGCTGGCACCGACCAAGCCAATTTCGTGAGTCCCTACACGCTGGCAAATAAGCCCGGCGGCGGCGGCGGCGACGGCGGCGCTACGAACAATGTTTTTTACCCGCGCACCTACGGGGCGGTGGGCGATGGCGTGGCGGATGATACCACGGCAATGCTGGCGTGTGTGGCAGCTCAGAACCTGACGACTGGCGCCCGCATGGATTTGGCGGCGGGCGTTTACAACGTTGAATCCTCGCTGGTCTTCACCAACTGGGGGATGCAACTCTACAACGGGAAAATTGTGACCGCGAACAACACGATCAAGCTCCTGGACGTGCGCGGGCATCGCTCCAAAATAAGCCGCGTCTCGTTGGGCGGTCCGGGAACCAATTTCAACTCCGCGTCCATCGGCATCAACATTGACGCGGGCGGCGGAAGTTACATCGGAAACGTCGTGTTGGAGGAGATCAAAGCCACAAATTTCTGGTTCGGGGTTAAGGCCAACCTGGCTTACGACCTGCAAATCAACAACAGCGTCATCAGTGCGTGCGCTTCCAACTCCATCTACGCGGACCTTTGCGATTCGCTGGTGATTGATGGTTGTGCGTTGGGCATGGCCTCCACTGACCTGCTATTCCTTCCCGACCCCGGCTACGGCGACTTGACCAGTCAGACCAACGGCTGGGCTTTTTACATCCGTGGGGGCATTTCGGCCACGGTTCAAAACTGTGACATGGCAAACACTGGCTCCGGCGGCATGGTGCGCGACGTGACGCATTTCAAGATGGAGCATTGCAATTTCGAGCAGTTCTTCAACACGAGCCGGGTTGCCTTCGTGACCGTTAGCAACTCTGGTTTTCACATTGAGGGGAACAAATTCAACAAGTTCATCACCGGAGCGGACCTGGCCGGGGTGTATGTCCTCAACGGGCCCCCTGGCCGGATGCACTTCGGCGCAAATGCGATGGGCGCCACGGCCCGGGTGCCGGTGGAAATCTATCCTGCGTATCCACTCCCTTACATTCAAGGTTTCTGGGGCGACAACAACAACAACAACATCATACTGGCTCACGCTGTATTGGGTGACGCTGGAACTGTGCGCGGTCAAACTGTCGTTGCCCCATACCCGCTGCAAGATGCGCTGATCAGTCAGTTCGGGTTGCAGCAGTTCGGCGCGATTCTGGGCGGAACGTTGGACAGCTTCGGAGTGACGGCTGGCGTCGGAAAGAACTTTTCCTTTGCCACCCCAGCCTTTGCGGACAATTCAATGGTTGGGTTCATGCGCGTTTTCTCGACGGCCGCCACCGACCAAACGCTGGTCCTCGGTTCGGCTGATTACGGAACGGCCATGCGCTATGTGGACATCAAAGTGGCCTCGGGAAACACTCACACCAATCCGATTGGTCTGTTCCGCTTTTCCGAATCCGGGCTCACCGGCTACCCACCCAACCTGGCCATCCAGTTCGGCCCCGGTTCGACCATTTTCGGAGGCACAATTCAAACGACGAATGCCAGCACCTATACCCTCACCAACACTGCCAACCTTCAGACCGCCACGCTCAACACCACGGGGAACCTGGTAACTGGTGGGCTAAAGTTTAACGATGTTGGAGGCCGGATGGATTTGTCATTTGGGGCCACGGTCTTCCAATCCATAACCGCGGCTCAGCTGTTGTTCTGCGGCCAATCTTTGGCTCTCAAGAGTGCCGGCGGCGGCGGTAATACCGGGGAAGTTTTTCTCGACACGACTTCAGTTGGGAATCTCCGAATCGGCACCAATGTTTTTGCCCGCGGTAGCATCACCGCCACCAACGGCTTCCTCGTCTCCAGCAATTCCATGCTCACCGTGCCCACCCTCGCTGAGGGTGAAAACTGGTATTTCTCCAGCAACGCCATCCCCCACGTCCGCTATCGGCTCGGCGGCGCAAACATCACCGTGCGGCTCGTACCATGAATTCGGCCCTTACCTTCATCCTTTGAAAAATCTATGAGCTGGCTCCCCAACTGGATCACCGGACACGACGCCGAAAATCAGGCCCGCGGCGACGCCGCCGCCGCCGAACTCACCCGCCTGAAAGACGAAAAGATCGCCAGCGGCTACTACACCGCCGAGCAAGCGATCCAGATCCAAAAAAATTACGAGACCGACGCCTACCTCAACGAAGAGGAAGCCCAGGAAGCCATCGGCGAAGCCTTCGACGAAGGCTGGGAAGAAGGCCGGCAGAACGTCAGCAATGCGATATCCGGAACCCTCAACAAAGTCGTTGGCGGCCCCTTGCGCGCGATCCTTGGCGGCATCCCGTGGTGGCTCTGGCTCGCCGCGATCCTTGGCGTCGTCGGCTACTTCGGCGGGTTCGCCTGGCTGAAGAAAAAAGTTCTGTGAAAAAATTCCACGACAACATCATTGCGCTGGCCTTTGCCGTGGGCGTCGCCCTCCAGGCGTGGACCCTCAAGGAAGTCGTCGCCCTCAAAGTCACCGTGGCGAAGGTCGAAGCCCGCCTCGATGCCGGCCAGTTCACCGCCTCCCTGCGCCACGCCTCGCTCCCTTTGCTACGGACCACGGACCACTGACCACGGACTACAAATGAAAAGATTCTGCTCCATCCTCCGCAACTTCGCCCACGTCGCCAGCGGCATCCTGGTGGTTAGCGACAATGCCAAACTCCAAGCCCTCGGCGTCGGCCTGGCGGCGATCGCCACCATGTTCTCCCAAGGCAGCGCCAAGCCCCCGACCGGCGGCGTGCCCGTGGAAATTCCCATCGGCCACGTCAAACCCAAACGCCGTTACGCCCTCACGCCGGCCTTCTGCCTGCTGCTCGCCGCCCTCTGTCTTTCCGG
>JANNHA010000068.1:0-51601 GCA_031404135.1 Verrucomicrobiota bacterium
AGTCTAAAACTGAGCGTAGGAGACAAATGGTGGGAAGCGATAAGTAGTTGCTATGCAAGACTTGAACGCTGGCTCAGTTCAATTGCGCCGCAGTTGGACCTGCAACAGCGATTCGAACGTTACCTGTGCTGGAATAACCCCCTCGGCCCCGATCACTGGCTCCCCCAACCAATCCCTTGAGCCTCAACTGCGGGATTTAGGATGATCTGTCTTTCACGAGACGCCGGAACACCGCCGGCGTCTTTTTTGTGGTGCACCCGGCAGGGCTCACCACAAAAGAATGGCGCTCAGCTGAGCGCTTTTTTTATGAGCTGTTCGGTCGTGGCCTGGGGGCCGAGGGCGAGCGTGGCGCGGCGGATCGCGGTGTCGGCATCGGCGGCTTTGTAGCCGAGCGCGGTGAGGGCGAGGATGGCGTCGTGGAGTTTCGTTTCGCCGGCAGGTTTCCCGTCAGCGAGAGGTTCGGTGCCGAGGGTGGCGGTATCGAGATTCCCGGTGGCACCCACTTTGCCACGGAGTTCGACCACGAGGCGTTCGGCGGTTTTCTTGCCGATGCCTTGGCATTTCGAAAGCGTCGCAACGTCGCCGGCGCGGATCGCGGCTTCGAGCGAGGGGAGCGAAAGTTTGCTCATGATGGTGAGCGCGCTTTTCGGGCCAATGCCGGTCACGTGCTCGATCATCAGGCGGAAGAAATCGCGTTCGGCCGTGGTGGCGAATCCGTAGAGCGTCTGGTTGTCCTCGCGGTAAATGACGAGGGTGTGAAGTTTGACCGTGTTGCCGGTGGCGGGTAGTTTTTCAGCGGTGGTGACGGGGATGTTTACCTCGTAGCCGAACCCGTTGAGTTCGACAATGGCACGGAGCGGCGTGGCTTCTGTCAGCAGGCCCTGAATGGAGGTGATCATGGGGAGTAGCGAGTGGTGAGTAGCGGGTAGCGAGTAGTTCGGAGTAGGTGTGCGTGGTCGAAATGCTCGCTACCCGCTACTCGATGCTGACTACTTCAGTCCAAGCACGTCCTGCATGTCGAAGACACCGGGTGGGCGGGAGACGATCCAGTGGGCAGCGCGGAGTGACCCGCCGGCGAAGATGCCACGATCGGAGGCTTTGTGGGTAAGTTCGATGCGTTCGCCGAGGGCGGCAAAAATGACGGTGTGGTCGCCGATGACGTCGCCACCACGCAGTGAGTGAATGCCAACTTCGGTCGAGGTGCGGGCGCCGGTGATTCCTTCGCGGCCGTGGCGGAGCGCGGTGGCGGTGAGTTTGCGTTCTTCGAGAATGATTTCCAGCAGGCGCGCAGCGGTGCCGCTGGGTGCGTCTTTTTTTAAGCGATGGTGCATTTCCACGACTTCGGCGTCGTAGTCGGAGCCGAGCACACTGGCGGCGCGGCGGGTAAGCGCGAAGAGGAGATTTACACCTACGGAATAGTTGCCGGACCAGACGCAGGGAATCTTCGCGGCGGCGTTGAGGAGTTCGGCTTTTTCGTCGGCGGAGTGGCCGGTGGTGCCGATGACGAGTGGTTTGTGAGCAGCCGCGCAGAGGCGTATGACTTCGGCCGTGGTTTTGTGAAAGCTGAAGTCGATGACGACGTCCGCTTGGGCGATACCAGCGGCGAGGTCGTCGCCCAGGTCGAGCGGCCACGCTAGGTTGGCGTCTGAATGGGGTGCGGCGGCGGCGATGGCCTGGCCCATGCGGCCCTTGGCCCCGATGAGAGCGATTTGGAGCGGCATGGTGGTTTTAGTAGCCGTAGGTGGCGAGGCAGGCGAGGAGGGTTTCGCGGTTGGCCTTGGTCATTTCGCACAAGGGCGAACGGACCTCGTCGGAAGCGATGCGGCCGGCGTGGGCGAGGGCGGTCTTGACCGGAACCGGGTTGGGTTCGATGAAGAACGTCTTGAAGATCGGGTAGAGCTTGCGGTGGAGTTTGGCGGCTTTGGCGTATTCGTTGGCGAGGGCGAGTTCGGTGAGTTGCGCCACTTCTTTTGGGAAAAAGTTGGAAGCGACGCTGATCACGCCTTCGGCACCGACGGACATGAAGGGCAGGGTGAGGCTGTCGTCGCCGCTGAGGACGGTGATGTCTTTGCCGAGGGCTTGCTTGAGTTGGTCAACGCGGTCGACGGAGCCGCCGGCTTCTTTGATGTAGCGGACGTGTGGATACTTGGCGCGGAGGCTTTCGATGACGGGCACGCCGATCTCGATGCCGCAGCGGCCGGGAATCGAGTAAAGGATGATGGGCTTGTCGGTGGTTTCGGCGAGTTGCGAGAAATGGCGGAAGAGGCCGGCTTGGCTCGGCTTGTTGTAATAAGGAGCGACGATGAGCATGGCGTCGGCGCCGGCATCGTGGGAGAAACGGGTCTGTTCGATGGCCTCGTGCGTGGAGTTCGAACCGGTTCCGGCGATGACGGGCACGCGACCGCGGGCGACCTCGATCACGAAACGGATGACTTCGAGGTGTTCTTCGGTGGTTAGGGTGGGAGATTCGCCGGTGGTGCCGACGGGAACGAGGCCGTGGATGCCGGCTTTTATCTGCGATTCCACGAGCTTGCGAAGGTCGTCGTAAGCGACGGCGTCGTTCTTAAAAGGCGTGATGAGCGCGGTGATGGCACCGGTGAGTGGGCGGAGTTTCATGGAGCGTTTACAGGAAGATACCTTGCACAAGAAACCAGTCCTATTTACCAAAGGCGCAAGGTTTTTTAACCTGTATATCCCTATGTCGCTACACACTGAAATATTTAATGACTTGTTAAAACTCGCTGTTGAGAGTGGTGCCAGCGACGTGGTGGTGAAATCCAACAAGCCCGGCTACGTGCGTTTGTCGGGGCGTTTGAAGCCGGTGGACATGGATCCGATTGCGGGCACGGAGGCGCAGGCCTTTGTCGATGACCATGTGCCGCGCGTGTTTAAGCAGATTTGGGAAACACAGGGGCAAATCGATTTTGCGTACACGGCGGAGAATATCGGGCGCTTTCGCGTCAATGCGTTTCATCAACGGGGCACGGTCAGCGTTGTTTTCCGTCACGTGAAAAGCCGCGTACCGACGTTTAAGGATCTCAATCTCGATGAGGAGCCGATTCTGCATCTCGCCAAAGCGAGGGACGGCATCGTGCTGATTTGTGGAGCGACTGGTTCGGGCAAGAGTTCCACGATGGCCGCGATTTTGGATTGGGTGAATCACAACCACGACCGCCATGTCGTGACGATTGAAGACCCGATCGAGTTCACTTTTCAGGATGACAAGTCCGTCTTCAACCAGCGCGAGATCGGTCTCGATGTGCCGGATTTTGCCACGGCAATTCGCTCGGTGTTGCGGCAAAATCCCGATATCATCTTGATCGGTGAAATGCGTGATCGCGAAACCTTTGAAACCGCCATTTCTGCGGCCGAGACCGGGCATCTCGTGTTGTCGACGATGCACGCTTCGACCGTGGCCCAATCGCTCACGCGTTTGTTCGAGTTTTTTCCACCCGAGCAGCAACAGACCGCGCGCCGCCAAATCGCTGGTTCGCTCTGCGGAATTATTTGCCAGAAATTACTGCCAGCGCTCGAAGGCGGCGGACGCCTGCCGGCCAACGAAATTCTCAACGCCGACGCCACGATTAGAACGCTGATCCTCGAAGGCAAATTCGAGAAAATCCAAAGTCTGCTTGAGAGCACCGGCGACACGCACACGTTCTCGTTTAACAAAGATCTCTATCGCCTCGTGAAGGCGGGCTTGATCAGCAAAGCTGACGCGTTGCGCTATTCCCCGAATCCGCAGTCGCTCGACATGAATTTGAAGGGCATATTTATTACGGCTTAAGGCGCCGTTGTTGGCGCTGCATTTGTGAACGTCAGCCATTCAGTACTCGCGGTCATTTTGCTCTGCGCGACCGTGCGCGGGGAAACGCCTGCGCCAGCAACGAGCAGCACATTGGACACGGCGCGAAAAGATTTGAAGGCGTTGCCTGCGACGGAACGCCCGCAAGACCTTTTGGGCAAGAGCACTGGTTTAGGCTCGGCCACGCTGCCGACGCTGACACTGCCGGGCAACGGCGATGCGCCGCCCAGCAAACCCGAACCAAACGCTCCGCCCTCGGCCACGTGGTTGCAGGATGCGTTGAACCAGACTGACGCCGAACGCAGTCCACGCCGATCAGGTTCCGATCCCGCTCAGCCTCGCGACAAGGCCAACGGCCTCAAGCCCGCTTCAACCCTGAACCCGTTTTCGCAGTATCTCGGCCAATGGTTGACGCCGCGCGATCAGGACTTGTTCAGGGCTGACGCGCGAAACGCGCTCGATCCGGTGGGCGCGAGCGCGGTTAAAAACCCGCAGGATTCTTCCTTAACGCCGCCGCAGACCGAACCGAATCGTACCGGGTTGCGCGGATTGCAGCCGGATTTCCTGCCGGTTTCGACTCTGGAGCCCGCAAAAAACCCCTACCTGCCCGAACCTGCGCCACAGGTCCAGCCGCCCAATCCGTTTGCTCCAGCGGCCTCGGTCAACCCTTTGCCCGGCAGTGTCCCGTTGGGTCAAAAATCGCGATCTGCCGGGCCTGGTGCTTTGAAACAGCCCGCCCGCCCCGCTGAAGCCGCGCCGTTGCCACCGACCGCCCCAACGGTGGACGACCGCAAATACTTCCCGCAACTTCGCCGGTTTTAGGGCTTGGCCCCGCTCGGCGCGGTCATTACGAGTGTACGTTTTATACTATGGCACTCGCATTAATATTTGCCGGTCAAGGCGCCCAAAAAGTCGGCATGGGCAAATCGTTGTACGAAAATTCCGCAGCAGCACGCGCTCTCTATGATGAGGCGAACCGTGTGCTGGGCTGGGAGTTAACGAAACTGTCCTTCGAAGGTCCGGACGCGGATCTGACCCAAACCAAAGTCTGCCAGCCCGCACTTTTTGTGCACGGCCTGGCCTTGCACGCCGCGCTGAAAGAACAGGGCAAACTTCCCGAGGTCAGCTACGCGCTCGGTTTGAGTTTGGGCGAAGTCACCGCGCTGACGGCGGCGGGCGTTTTTGATTTTGCGACCGGCCTCAAAGTCGTCGCTGAACGTGGCTGCTTGATGCAAATCGCGTGTGAGCAAACGGTGGGCGGCATGGCTGCGATCGTCGGCGAAGAACGCAGCACGGTGGCCGCACTGTGTCAGGAATTCGATGTTGAAACGGCGAATTTCAACGCTCCCGGCCAAATCATCATTTCCGGCGAAAAGACAAAGATCGAAGCCGCCGTCACGGCCGCAAAAGCTCGTGGCATCAAAAAAGCGATGCTGCTCAACGTCGCTGGCGCTTACCATAGCCGCTTGATGGTTCCGGCCCGCGATGCGTTCGCGAAGTTCCTCGAAACCGTGACGTTTGCTGCGCCGCGATTCACGGTTTTCACGAACACCACCGGCCAAGCTGTCTCGTCGCCCGACGACATCCGCGCGGCTCTGGTGAAACAAGTTGTGTCCTCCGTGCTCTGGGAAGATTGCATGCGCAGCGCGGCGGCGGCGGGTGCGACGGAGTTTCTCGAACTTGGCATGGGCGGCGTGCTCGCGGGTCTCGCCCGACGCACCGAAAAAACCTGGGTTGTTAAGTCGATGGCTGAATTTGCGGATATCACCGCTTGAAACGCGGTCAACATTACCGCACGTTGATCCTTTTGAACGTATGCGCCCGGCGCGGTGTTGAACTCCGCCGGGTAACACCATGGAAGAACTCCTGACTAGAAATTTTTGTATCATTGCCCACGTCGATCACGGAAAGACGACGCTTTCCGACCGGCTGCTCGAGTACACCAACACGATCTCGAAGCGTGTGCTCACGGAGCAGCATCTCGACTCGATGGACCTTGAGAAAGAGCGCGGCATCACGATCAAGTCGCATCCCGTTACGATGACTTATCGCGCCAAAGACGGACGCGACTACAAGCTCAACTTGATGGATACGCCTGGCCACGTGGACTTCTCCTACGAAGTTTCGCGCAGCCTTGCCGCGTGTGAAGGTGCCGTGCTTTTGATCGACGCCGGCCAAGGTGTGGAAGCGCAAACCGTGGCCAACGCCCACCTCGCTTTCGGGCAAAAGCTCAAGGTCATTCCTGTTATCAACAAGATCGACCTACCCAGCGCTAATCTGGAACTTTGCATTCGGCAGATGGAAGATATTCTCACCATCCCGGGCGAGGAAGCGATTCTCGCCAGCGGCAAATCCGGTATTGGAATTGTGGATATCCTCGAGGCCGTCGTCGCGCGCGTTCCGCCGCCACGTTGGCGCGAATACCCGCAGACGCGCATTTTGGTGTTCGATTCTCTCTACGACACTTATCGCGGCTGCATCGCGTACGTCCGTGTTTTCTCCGGCTCGATTAGGGCCAGCGAGATGATGATGCTGATGAGCACCGGCCAGCGCGCCGAAGTGAAAGAAGTCGGTGTGTTTACGCCGAAGATGGAAAAATGCGCCATCCTCGAAGCAGGCGACGTCGGCTATATCGTGTCGACGATCAAGACACCGTCCGAGGTAAAAACGGGCGATACCATCACGATTTCAGCCCGCCCCGCGACCGAGATGTTGCCCGGCTACAAAGTGGTTCACCCGATGGTGTTCTGCGGCCTGTATCCGCTGGAAAGCGACGACTACGAGAAGCTCAAAGCCGGACTCGGCCGCCTGCAACTCAACGACGCCGCCTTCGTTTATTCCTCGGAAAGTTCCTTGGCGCTGGGCTTTGGTTTTCGCTGCGGTTTCCTCGGTTTGTTGCACATGGAAATCATTCAGGAGCGCATCCGCCGTGAGCACGACGTTGAGATCATTTCCACCTATCCGAGCGTCATCTATCATATCTTGAAGCAGGGCGGCGAAATGCTCGAAGTCGACAATCCGGTCAACATGCCCGATCCGGGTACGATCACGGAAATCCGCGAGCCGACGATCAACGCATCGATTATTTTGCCGAACGAATCCATGGGCGACATTCTCGCTCTGATCATGGAAAAGCGCGGCGTTTGCGATCACACCGACACGCTCGACATGAATCGCGTGATGTTGCGCTGTCAGCTGCCGCTCAATGAAATCCTCGTCGATTTTAATGATCGGCTGAAGAGCATAACGCATGGTTATGGCTCGATGGACTACGAACTGGGTGATTATCGCGTTTCCGATCTCGTGAAGATGGACATCATGATCAACGGCGATCCGGTTGATGCGTTTTCCTGCATCGTCCATCGCGAAAAAGCCGATGGCCGTGGCCGCGATCTTTGCGAACGACTGGCCAAGATCATCCCGCCGCAGATGTTCAAAGTCGCGATTCAGGCGGCGATTGGCGGCAAGGTGATCGCCCGCGACAACGTCCGCGAAATGCGAAAAGACGTGACCGCAAAATGCTACGGCGGCGACATTTCCCGCAAGCGCAAGCTCCTCGATAAACAGAAGGAAGGTAAGAAGAAGATGAAGCTGATCGGAAAAGTTTCGATTCCGCCTGACGCCTTTATCAAGGTGTTGAGAAACAATTGAACCCCATCACGGAGGTAATTTGGCTACAACGACTGAAAGACGTTCGATTTCACGCAAGTTTCTAGACTGGCTGACCTCGTTTTTTTCCGTCGAGGGCAAGATGCGGGCCAATGCCCACAACTGGCTCGAACTGGCGGATAAGATTTATCACTACCGCCGGGATCAGCTCGCTGAACGCGAACTGGCTGACTTGTTGGCGAAGCGACAAAGCCTGCGCGCCATGATCGGTGAACGGGTGGATGCCAGCCGACTCAAGCTGGGAATCGAGGCGCTCGAAGGGGTGATGCGCAAGACCGGCGGAAAGATTTACCCCAAGTCGACGATTCAGGAATACGTGGAGTTTTTTATCGTCGCGGCGATCGTTGTGATCGGCGTGAAGGCGTACTTCGTCCAGCCGTTCAAGATACCGACCAATTCAATGTGGCCAAGTTACAACGGTATGACGCCGTTCGTGTACAAGAATCCGGCTGATTCGCCGGGAGCGGTCGCCAAGACGTTCCGTTTTTTGGCGTTCGGTGCAGAGCACAAAGAGCTCGTGGCACCGGTTTCCGGGAAGATCTCGGTTCGGGTTTTCGTTAACTCGGGCGGCTATCTGCAATTCGATAAGAAGCCGGGGAAGAAATGGGGCATTTTTGCGGCGACGGTGTGGGAGTATACTTTCTACATTGGTGATGAACCGGTGCGCCTTCAGGTGCCGGAGGATTTCAATTTTGACTGGGCGTTTCGCGAAGCTTTCGGCTATTCGGCCGATCAACTGGCGGAGCTGGCGTTGCGTTCACGCCAGGGTGACTACAACTACCGCGTCGTTGAACTCGATCGCAGTGCCGTGCGGGGCAAGCCGTTTCTGTCGTTCGATATCATGACCGGTGACTGCCTTTTTGTTGACCGGATTAGTTACCATTTTGTACCGCCAAAAGTGGGCGATGGTTTTGTTTTTCGCACCGGCAATATTTCCGGAATCGGTATGGACCAGTACTACATTAAACGCCTCGTCGGCGCGCCGGGCGACAAGATCGAGATCCGTGATCCGGTTCTCTTCAATAATGGCCAGCCGATCACTGGCGCGGATGCTTTTGTGAAAAATGGGCTGCGCGAGGGCAACTACGGTGGTTACCGGAACATTGGTTCGCTCAGTTCGGGCAGCGAGGTAACGGTGCCGAAAGACGGATTTCTGGCGTTGGGTGACAATTCATCGAACAGCAAAGACGGCCGTTACTGGGGTTTTGTGCCGCGCAAGGATGTCGTGGGCAGGCCGGTTTTCGTCTATTACCCGTTCACGAACCACTGGGGTGCGGCCCGCTGAGCGGCGTAGTTGAAACGTGGGTACGCCACTCGGGCGAAACCACGGGTTACCAGTAAAAGAAGTTCAACTTCGGATCGAGAAAGTCCTGGGTCGGCATGCGCAAGGCGGTTCGCCAAACGGTGGCGTAACGCGACCAAGGGCCGGCGATTTCGCCGTCGTAATGAGGTTCCCAGACGGGTGCGGATTTATCGGGGCCAGTTTCGACGCGTGCGAGAAACTCTTGATGGCCCTCAGGGCTGGCGAAATGGAGGCAGCGGCGATCTAGGTAGTTGCTGATCGGTTTGGTCCGTGAGCAGATCTTGTGGCAGCTGATGATGAGTTCGTTGCGGGCGAGTTCGACGATGGCGCGCGTGGTGGCACTCGCTATTGAGGTTCCTGCTGCGTAGCCGTAGCTCACGTGACCGGAGCGGGATTTGCGATAAACGATGACGACTTCGCCGAAATTCGCCGGATGGTGGAGGCGTAGGCGATCGATGCCCGGCAGGGGCTGGGAATCCGGTGAGGCGTCGATATGGCCGTCCCACCACGCGACCATTGAAAGCAATTCCAGGGCTTCGAGGTGAGCGCGTGAGCGGGCTTGGTTTTTAAAGAAGCCGGGGAAGGCGGCCATGCCGTTGGAGGAGCAGTCTTCCGCAAAACCGTAACGCCGGGCGTTGGGCCCGGAGTACTCGGCATGAAGGGCCCAGCGCTCGATGGCTTCGGAAACAGCCATGTTACGGGCGACCTGCGGGCATTCGCTGGAGCCTGAGCCGTCGGGCGCGGCCTCTTTTCCGAAAGCGGGCTTGCGCGAAGACAAGCCCGCTGTCAGAAAGGCGTCGGCTTGATGGATATTACGTCCAAAAATCGAAACCGGCGAGGAGACGATTCTCGCAATAGGACCGCCCGTCTCGGCGAGTGCGCGGCGGTATTTAAACGCCGCAAGACTTAACATGAGGGTTTATAATTCAATGGTTGGGGTTGAAGTTGGATTACCACCCTTCGGAAGGTGGTTCCTCGTCACCCGGCATAGCGCAGACCGAGCTCTGTTGATTGATGGAGGTGGTGGAAACGGCGGCACTGGCAATCCCGGCGACGAGCAGCTGGGTTGCGAACAAGGCAATGATTAAGCGAGCTAGGTTTTTCATAACGACCTATGTCTATCCCATATTTTTCTCTTTCCCGAGCTGTCTATCTACTCGCAGGGAGGCACAGGCCGTACCCTCAAGAGGGTACGTATCAACGGTTTTTGAGATTTTTTTTACAGCTGATAATACCGGTTACTTTTCTTAATGGGCTGATCGAAGTCCGTGCCGCGGAGCACTTGGCGGAGGTTTCACCGCTCATTCGCCATTACTCGGCGGAGGAAATCGGTACGACGGCCAAGGTGAAATGCATGATGGAGACCCCCGAGGGGATTTTGTTTGCGGGTGCGGATCGGCTCTTGATTTTCGATGGTGTGGCTTGGACGCAGGCCAGGGTCGAAAACACGCCGGAGATCCAGAGCCTTTGCTTGGAGGGGGAGCGCATCTGGATTGGCGGTGTCAATGAGATCGGTTTTTTCCAGAAGAATGCCCAGGGCGAATATGTTTACCAGAGCGCGACGGCGCGGCTGGGTGAGGGGTTCTTCGGAACCGTTTCGCGGGTTTTCCATGTGGGCGAAGCCATGGTTTTTCTCACCGAGCGGAAGGTGGTTCAATTACCTCGCGTGAGTGGATCGGCTAAGATTTGGGAGCTGCCCAGTGAGGTAAAACTGAAAGGCTTTTTGTACGAAGGGGCCGTTTTCTTGAATCAAACGGTGTCCGGCGCGACCAAAACCTGGGCGCTCCGCAATGATGCGCTCGAGCCTGATCGGTCGCTTTACTCTGGGGACGGGCAATACCGGACGCTGGTGGGTCAGTTGGGCGATCAGTGGGTATTTGGTTCGCAGGGGGATCTATTTAAAAGAGACAACGCCACCGGGGCGATCCGCCGGTTTTATGCGGACAACGGGATGATGCGTGCGGCAGGGATGAGCGGAAGCACCTGCGCGGGGGAGGGGGTTTATGTGGCCACGAGCGCTAGTGGCGTTTTTGTCATTGGTTTCGATGGCAGCGTCCGGCAGATCACGAAAGCCAGTGGGTTAGTCTCGGACGTATGCACCTCGATTTGCACGAGTCAGGCGGGCGGGGTGTGGATCGCATCGGACGAGGGCGTGAGTTTCATGCAGGCGGTCCACGAGGCCTCTTGGTTTCCGCTGGCCAGCGAAGCGAAGTCCATTTTTGGCGACCGGCGTGAGTTGTTTATAAGTTATAGTTCGGGGGCTTTTCGATTTACTCCTGAAAAACGAGATGAACTGCCTCTTTTGCCGCGAGCCTATTGGGTGCGCCTCGCTGGAGAGGTTTATGCGGCTTCGGGAGGCAAAGTATATCACGCCAAGGTCGGCACCATCGACTTCACTGAATGGGGCGCAACCCATAGTTTGTTTATTGGTTCAATCGTCGGTGGATTTGGCGATCGTGCATTGTATGGTTGGGCCTCCTCGGCTGACGGAATCAAGGGGCCGATCAGAATGGATATTCAGACAGGGCAGAAAGCGACTATGGAAATCCCTGAAGGCCTAGGGTACTATTTGCAGGATCGAGCGGGCCGATTGTGGGTCAGTACTTTGGCCGGTAACGTGTTGATGTTGGACTCCGAGTTGCAAAAAGGCAGTCGCCAGATTTCCGGCAAAAAACGGGCGCGGCTTACTTTGCATGAGGGTGATCCGGTGGTGCTGTTCGATGAAGGCGGATTCACAACGATCAAAGGCGACAAGGTTGCCGGTACCGAACGAGTGGCGAGCGCCTATGGCACTGAAAACTCCGAAGGGGCGGCATGGATTTATGGCCGAGTCGACGATGCGTGGCGGGTCGGCATATTGGCGAACAACGGCAACGGATTGAGCTGGCAGCGCAAAAACATCCCGGGTTTCAAACGCTTCAAAAATCCGAGCGCGATTTATCGCTCGGGTAATGACCTTTGGATCGGTGGTGAAACGGGAGTGCTGCAGGTTAACACCAGTACGTTGGAGGGCCCTGATTTCAATCTGCCCGACGGTGTGGAAATCAACCTGCGTGACGCCAGCAAAAAAACGAACCGCACCCTACCGGGCACTGAGCGGAGCCTGTTGCTCATCAATGCAGAGCAGGAACTCTCTATTAGGTTCAAAACGCATGTCTGGGGCTTGCGCGAGCCACCCTCGTTCGAATCCCGATTGCAGCCGTTGGAGGATGACTGGACGCAGCATAAATACGGCGAAGTCATCACCCGCAAGAACCTGCCAACCGGTCAATATACTTTGCAGCTGCGCGTTCGACACCTCGGTGAGGTCGGACCCGTGACGTCGTTCCGGGTCTGGCGTAAACTGCCGTGGTATTTTTCCTACGCGGGCATCACGCTCTTCGCGTTTCTGGGTAGTTTGTTGTTTTACGGCGCGGTTAAACTTCGCACCCGGCAGATCACGGCTCGGAACCGTGAGCTAGAGCTAAAAATAGAAGAACGCACCAAGGAGCTGGCCAAGGCCAACGCCGCCAAATCCGAATTCCTTGCCGCGATGAGCCATGAGATCCGCAACCCGATGAACGGCGTTATCGGCATCGTGAAAATTCTGCAGGAGGCAAAACTGGGTGCGCGAGAAAAGTATTACCTGACGACTTTGCACCGCTGCGCCGAACAATTGCGCACGACGGTCGACGACGTGCTGGATTTCTCCAAGATCGAGGCTGGCAAAATCACGCTGCATCTCGACACGTTTGACCTCGCTGAGAGCATTAACGCAACCATCTCCGCGATCGATCTGACGGGGGACCGCCTGGAACTCTCGTCGTGGGCCGGACCACGTCCGGTGATCACTGGCGATCAGGGCAAGTTCATGCAAATCCTGACCAATTACTTCTCCAATGCGCTGAAGTATGGCGTGCCTTCGGCGGCGTCGATTGATGTGTTTGTGCTGAGCGAAGCGACGCAACACTGCCGCGTGACGGTGGCCGTCAAGAATGCCGGTCCCGACATACCGGCGAACGAGATCGCAACGTTGTTTGAGAGTTTCACCCGTGGCGAATTCGCCAAGCGCGGACGGATTGGCGGTAGCGGTTTGGGCTTGTCCATTTGCAAGAAGTACGCCGAGGCCATGGGTGGCACGGTGTCGGTGACGAGTTCGGGTGGTGCGACGGTTTTCCAGCTGACGCTTCCTTTCGAAGTTTCGCACATCCGGATTAAGACTGAGGACGCTGTTTCGTCGCCTCAAAAACTGCACGCCCGCGCCCTGGCCATTGAGGATGAGGATTATAATCGGCTCGTGCTCGGGAGCATTTTGCAGAAGCTGGGTTATCGCGTCGACTGGGCCTGTGACGGCAAGACCGCGTTGCAATTGGCGCAACAGAATGGTTACGACCTCGTGCTCACCGACTTGATGCTGCCGGACACCGATGGCGGCACGCTCACGAAGGAAATCCTAGCGGTGTGCGAGGAGCCCAAGCCGCCGGTTTTTGCGGTGACCGCTTACTCGACGAAGGAAAAAGAGGACGAATGTCTTCGTGCGGGCATGGCCGGGTTCATCAGCAAACCAATCACGGTCGAGAAAATTGAAGCGGCGCTGCAAAAGTGGGCTGACGGCCGTCCGAGTGGTTCACGGCCAATGTTCGAGCAGCTCGAAGTCGGTCCTACGGTTTCAGTTGATCAACTCGCCCGTCTGGGTCCGCTTGAAATTATTTTGCCTGATTTCGCCCGGAAAATCCAAAATGAATGGGCCTTGATCGACCGCATGCTCGAAGATCGTGAATGCACGCCGGCGGCCAACGCGGCACATAAACTGGTGAGCGCGATGTTACTCGTCGAAGCCGATGCAGCCAGTGATCAACTCCGTTTGCTGGAGAATCGGCTGCGCGATGGCGCAATCGAGAGTGAGATCGAAAAAGTGCGCGCGATCTGCCGTGAGGAAGTTGAAGCCGTGGCCGGATCTTTGAAAGCCGCGCTCAAACGCCGGCAGCGAATCAACGAAGCTCGTTGACCGACGTGAAGCCGCGTTTCAGGGCGTAAGCCTGGAGTTGCATCGCGCTGTGCAGGCCGAGTTTTCGCATGATATTGCGACGGTGCGTCTGCACGGTTTCGGGGCTCAGCGCGAGCATTGGCGCGGCATCTTCGTTGGTGAGACCCTGCCCGAGAAGCTCGAGGACTTCCTGTTCTTTGTCGGTTAGGATTCGCGAAAAGTTCTCTGGGTTGTGCCCCATCTGGCGGCGCAGTTGTTGCACGGTGTGGCCGAAGTAACAGCCGCCTTGCATGACGGTTTCGATCGCGCCAATCAACGCCTCCATCGAGTCATCCTTGTGTACATAACCATCGGCTCCCGACTGGAGCGCCTTGTGCAGAAGGTAATCCTCTTTTACCGACGACAACAAAATCACCTTGGTCTCGGGTAGTAGTTCGGCAAAACGCCCCGCCAATATGATCCCGTCTTCGCCGGGCAGCTGGATATCCAGCAAGATGAGGCTGATTTTCCCCAACTTGGGCAACGCATCAAAGAAGGCGCTTCCCGAGCCAAACGCGCCAATCACTGTGCCCTTGGTTTTCGATTCGACCAGGATGGCCAGAGCAGACCGAAAGATCACTTGGTCTTCAATGATGGCAATACGGAGCATGGTAGTCGGTGGCTTTGGCGATGGTGGCCGTTTATGTTTTCGTTTTCCCTTTGCGCCTGAGTGAGAGCGTCGAGGATCATGGTGAAGTTTTTCGTGAGAACAAGCAGGTTCTCGGCTGCTCCTGCTGGGTTAATGTTGTGCTTGAAATCGTGCAGACCGCTTATCCCGTTGCGCTGGATGCCTGTCTTCACCAACTTGCGCAAGGTGGGCTTCGAAAAACACCTTCTCGTTGACGGCTCAAACATCCTGCATGCCTGGCCGGAGTTGCGCGCTCTTATCAAACGCGATCGAGATGCGGCGCGCTCGCGACTCTCTCAGGCGCTGAGTGCGATTCACGATGAAGAACAGGTGCGGGTGACGCTCGTTTTTGACGGTCGCGGCGACACCTTGGTCATCGAATATCCCGGCACGTCGAAAACCTTCGCGCATATATATACACCCGCAGGGACCACGGCCGATGACGTGATTGAACAACTCGTGGGAAAGGCGAGCGATCCGGCCGCGTGCACCGTGGCAACTGACGACCGCGCTGAACGTCAAACGATCGAAGCCACGGGAGCTTGCGGGATTTCGGCGACGGATCTCGCCGCTTGGGTAGAACGCGCCGGGCAACGTCAACGCGCGCGCGTGACCGGACTCAAGCGCGACAACGAACGTGCCTGGCGGCGTCCGGAAGACTGATTTCAAACCATGACAAAACAAAAAGACGGGGGGGATTTGGCGGTGGCGGAGATACAGGGTCTTTACGGGCCGTTTTCGTTTCCGGAGAAATTGCTGCAACAAATCTGGTTGCGCGGCGATTTCGATCAGGCGCGCGCGGTTACGGCCGATGGCGACTTGGTGCGGATCGTGCAAACCGGACGCTGGAATCACCTGGGCGGCCCGGATTTCAAGGATGCCCGCCTGCAGATTGGCGGTGCGGAAATGATCGGTGATGTTGAGGTGCATCTGCGGGCCTCGGACTGGGTGGCGCACGGCCATGCTTCCGACCCTGCGTACAACAATGTAGTGCTCCACGTGACACTGTTTCCCGCACCGGAACGCGCAACGTTGGGCGTGGGTGGAAAGACGATCCCGTCGCTGGCATTATTGCCGTTGTTGAATCATGATCTGGAAGAGTTCGCGGCCGACGAGGCGATCGAGCGATTGGCGAACCATCCGCTGGCGAACGCGCGCCGCGAGCTCACCTCGATGTCCACCGAACAGCTCAGCGCTGCGCTGTTGCGCTGCACCGAGGCGCGCTGGCGGCAGAAGGTGCATTATGCGAAATTGCGCATCGTCCGGTTGGGTTGGGAAGCGGCCTGTCATCACACCGCGCTCGAGGTTTTGGGGTACCGCTTTAATCGCGCGCCGATGTTGGCGGTGGCCGGTGTCTGGCCGTTGCCTGATTGGTGTGGGGCTGATGGGTCGGGAGAGGCGGGCGCAAAAACAGCCGACGAAGCCTTTGCCCGTTTTGCCGGGTGTTGGAGCAAGCAAGGAGTTCGGCCCGCGAATCTTCCGCGCGCGCGGTTGCACCAGTACGCACGTTGGGTGCAGGCCTGCCCGGATTGGCCGCGAGCGTTGCTGGCGCTGGCAGAAACGTTGCCGGAGATCGGCCTTTTGGTGGCCGCTGCGCAGACTGCAAGAGTGCGCCGTGAGTTTGGTTGGGTAGCGTTGAAACGTCGGATCGACGAGCGTGTTTTTCGCGGCCAGATCGGCGGTACACGTTTCAACACGATGATTTGCGACGGGGTTTTGCCCTTGCTCGCGGCTCATTTTGGGACGGATCGGCTGGCCGGACTTTGGTCGGCCTGGCCGGTGGGCGATGTCCCGGCAAAGTACGCGCGACTGCTGCGGGAACTGGGCATGGTTGACAAACGGCACCGGCCATTAAACCACGGCGTTGTGCAAGGTCTGATCGGCTGGCTGCTTGTTGCAGATCAGCGTCGGGAAGCCGGTTGCCCAACTGCGGAGGGGAGCGGGGCTTGACAACGCTTCCAGCGAAAAGCTATTTTGACCGACTCAATCAACGTTCACTTTCCAAAAGTGGGCCTATGGCCCGCTTTTTTTTTCCACATAACACAAGCCTATGAGCAGCGAAATTCTATCCGTCCTCGAATACATGGAGAAGGAGAAGGGCATCGGCCGCGCCGACATGATCGCCGCGATCGTGAATGCCATTAAAACCGCAGCCCTGAAAGGCGTTAACTCCGGCCAGGATCTCAAGATCGAGATCAATCCCAAGAACGGCCAGCTTAAGGCTTGGTCCCTGCTCAAGGTTGTTGATTCTGTCAGCAATCCCCGGACTGAGATTCACGTTGAAAAAGCTCAGCCTTTAAAACCCGGCGCCGTCCTTGGCGACATTGTGGAAAAAGAACTTGATCCGGCCACGCTCGGCCGCATCGCCGCACAAACCGCCCGTCAAGCCGTGATGCAACGCCTTCGTCAATTTGAGAAGGACCGCATTTATGACGACTTCAAGGACATGGTGGGCAACATCGTGACCGGCACCGTTCGCCGCAAAGAGCGCAACGATATCTATATCGACCTCGGCAAAGCCGAAGCAGTCCTCAGCGGTAAAGAACAAGTTCCCGGCGAAGAATATCAGCCCGGCGACCGCATCCGTTGTCTTTTGATGGCGATCGAGTCCACACCACGCGGACCGGAACTCGCCCTCAGCCGCGGCAGCCCGAAATTTGTCCGCCGTCTTTTTGAAGTTGAAGTCGCCGAAATCGCGGACGGCACGGTGAAGATCGAAGCGTTTGCACGCGAGCCCGGTTACCGCACGAAGATCGCCGTGACCTCGACCGACCCGAAAGTCGACCCGGTCGGCGCTTGCGTCGGTGCCCGTGGTGCCCGCGTCAAAACCATCGTCCGCGAGCTCAACGGTGAAAAGATCGACATCATTAACTACTTCGCTGATCCGAAGGCGATGATCATCGAAGCGTTGAAACCCGCCGTACCGCGCGAGATTCTGCTCGATGAAAAAAACCACCGCATCCTCCTAAGAGTTGATACGGAAAACCTCGCCATCGCGATCGGCCGCAAGGGCCAGAACGCGCGCCTCACCTCACGCCTCATCGGCTGGCGCATCGACATCGAAGAGTTCAAGGCCGTGTCTAGCGATCCACGCGAAACCGCCATTCTTTCTCTGGTCAAAGTCCTGGAAGTTGATCGTTCCATCGTTGAGCGCCTCGTCGCCATCGGCATGAATTCGATTTCCGTACTCGAAACCGTGGAAGCATCCGACCTGACCGACGCCGACTTCACAGAAGAAGAGGCGCAGAAAATCATGGCTCGGGTCACCAAATAATTCTCAGCACCGCCCGAGCTACTACGCCACTACCGCACCGCCTGAATGAGCATCCGCATACACGAACTCGCCAAGAAGATCGGCATGGACAACAAGCAATTGTTGGCCCTGCTCAAGGAGCGCAAGCACGACGTGAAGAGCGTCTCCAGCACGATCGACAACATCTCGGCGGAAGCGATTGAGCACGAGTTCGCGCATCTGACTGTTACACCCCCCGCAGCCGAAGCCCCCGCGCAACCAGCTCCTGCACCTATTCCAGGTGTGTTGCCGAGACCGGTAATCCAGCATCCAGAGGCTATGCCGGCCTTCACGACCAAACAGCCGACCGGCCCCATGGTTCGAAGCGTGCTGGATATCGCTCGTGAAAAGGAAGAACTAGTGCAAGCCGCCAAAGCTGCCAAGGCCGCCGCTTCCGCCGTGCCACTGCGCCCGGTGGCGCCACCTGCACTGCCACGTCCCGTTTCGTCGTCGCCGACAACACCTCCCATCGCCAGTCGGCCCTCCCCTTTGCCGCCGACACCCGTGCGCTCCGGTCCGCCCTCGGTTCCGTCGCTCACGCGTCCACCGATATCCGCTCCGTCAGTACCCCAGCCCCGGCCAGCACCGGTTGCTTCTGCAGCCGCTCCGTCTTCTGCTCCGGCTCCCGTTCCCGTTGCGCCAGCACCTTTGCGTGGCCCCGGCACACCACCACCGCCGCCACCTGCGGTTTCGCGTCCGATTTCAGCCGTACCCACTCACGTTTCTGCTCCCGCCGCTCTTCCCGCGATGCCATCGATGGCTGCGACGACGCCTCCGATCGTCACGGTCGAAGGTGGCGTCAAGATCATCCATCTCAAACCGCCAATCGTAGTGCGTGATTTCGCTCCGGCGCTCGGACTCAAGCCTTTCAAGCTGATCTCCGAATTGATGGAAATGGGCATCTTCGCCTCGATGAATCAAAACATCGACGAAGCCGTGGCCACGAAAGTTGCCGAGAAGCATGGCTTCCTCCTTGAGATCAAACATCGTGGCGATGCCGCCGCGCAGCAGGCCGCAAAAGACAAGGATAAGGAAAAAGAGAAAAAGAAACCCGAAGAGGACGAAGTTAAAAATCTCGTTTCGCGTCCTCCCGTCGTTTGTATTTTGGGCCACGTTGATCACGGCAAGACATCGCTGCTCGACGCGATCCGCAAGGCCAACGTCGCTGCTGGCGAAGCTGGCGGCATCACGCAGCACATCGGTGCCTATCAAGTCGAAGCCAATAACCGTAGGATCACTTTCTTGGACACCCCCGGTCACGCCGCCTTTAACAAAATGCGCGCCCGAGGTGCCGACGTCACCGATATCGCGATCCTGGTCGTTGCCGCTGATGACGGTTTCATGCCGCAGACCGACGAAGCGCTGAAACACATTCAGAACGCCAAGGTTTCGCTCATCGTCGCCGTCAACAAGATGGACGTGAAAGGCGCCAATCTCGATCAGGTGAAGGCGCAGATGCAGCAGCGCAACATTGCCCCTGAAGACTGGGGTGGCGAGACGATCGTGGTGCCTGTTTCCGCCGTCAAAGGCACCGGCATCCCCGACCTGCTCGAAATGATCCTTTTGCAGGCCGACGTCATGGAGCTGAAGGCCAATCCGAAAGCCGAACCAAGCGGTATCATTATTGAATCGCAAATCGAAGTCGGTCGCGGTCCGCTTTCCACCGTCATCGTTCAACGCGGCACGCTCAAGATCGGCGACGCGCTCATCTGCGGTGCACACTGGTGCAAAGTCCGCGCGATGTTCGACGATAAGGGAGCCAACATCAAGGAAGCTCCGCCAGCTACGCCGGTTCGCGTGATCGGCTGGTCTGGCACGCCCGAAAGCGGTGCTGCTTTCAAAGCCGTCAAAACCACCCGCGAGGCCGAAAACCTTGCCGAAGAAGAAGAGCAACGCCTGCGGAAAACGGCCACCACCTCGGCCGCCGTGCCGAAGGAAATTTCCGTCGAAAGCCTCTTCGCGAACATCGCTGCCACGCAGCAAAAGATCCTCAAGGTCATCATCAAGACCGATGTCTTTGGTTCGGCCGAAGCGGTTCGCAGCGTGCTCGAAGGTATTAAGAGCAACAAGGTGTCACTCGAAGTCGTCTCGACCGACGTCGGCCTTGTCACCAAGAACGACGTGCTTATGGCGGGTGCAGCTGGTTCGGTTGTCATCGGTTTCAACACCAAACTCGAAACCGGCGTCACGCCGCTCGCCAAGCACCATAACGTGCGCATCCAGACGTTCGAAATCATCTACGAATTGGGCGACAAAGTCCGCGAGATGATGGCCGATCTGCTCGATCCTGATCTCAAGGAAGCCAAGCTCGGTGGTGCCGAGGTTCGCGCCACGTTCCCGCTGGCGAAAGGTTTTGTCGCCGGCTGTCTCGTCACCGAAGGCAAGGTCACCCGCAATGCCTCCGCCCGCGTCCGTCGCGGCAAAGAGATCCTCTACGAAGGCAAGGTTAACACGCTTAAACGCTTCAAGGACGACTCGAACGAGGTTCGCGCCGGTCTTGAATGCGGTATCAAGCTCGACGATTTCAACGGCTACAGCGTCGGTGACACGATCGAGTGTTACGAAGTCCAAAAGGTCAGAGCCTCGTTGTAATTGCTAATTTGATACAGCTTATGGCGAATTTTTCGCTGAACTATTGAGCGGTAAACAATAACAAATTAGAAATAACCAATTTCTCCGTGTCCAACCGCACTCTCCGTGTCAACGAGCTCATTCAGCGCGAGCTGAATGCCATTCTGCACAGTCGTTACAAGAGCGAGACGGTTGCGATCACGATCACCGAAGTGCGCGTCGCTCCTGATATTCGTGATGCGCGCCTTTTCGTTTCGATCATCGGCAAGGACGACGTCGTGGAGCAAAAACTTCGCTGGCTGCGCGCTATGCTGCCCGAGATTCGCATCGAACTGGGCACACGCATTGTGCTCAAACACATGCCGAGATTCACCGTGGCGATCGACACCTCCACCCACCGCGGCAATCGCATCCTGCAGGTGCTCGACGAGATCGGCATAAGCGAATCCGAACCAGAACCTCTGAAAGACGAAAAAAACCAGGGCTGAATGTGGAGAAGTATTTTCCAGAGATTTCCGAGCGTTTTGCGCAGTTGGTATCTGCCCTCACCGGCAAGAAGCTCGCGTTCGTCGGCCACGCCCGGCCGGACGGCGATTGTATCGGTTCGCTGGTTGCGCTGGCGCGTGTTTTTCGCGCGCTCGGCCATGAAGTGATCTGCGTCGACCTCGATGCCGTGCCCCGCCGCCTGCAATTTCTTGTTGATGATATCGTCTTTTTCCGGCCCGACACCGTGCCGCCAGAGGAGTATGTGGCGATCTACGCGGATTGTGCTGATCAAGATCGCGCCGGGGAAAAGGTGAAAGCTCGTTTTCTGAGCCCGATCGCCAGCATCGACCACCACCTTTCTAATTCAGAATTTGCGACGCAAAACTTTGTGGCCGCCGACGCGGCAGCGACCTGCGAAATCCTCGCTGGCGTTTTTCTTGATAATGCGCTCCCGATCGATGCGAAAACGGCGCAGGCGCTTTTTGTCGGTATCATGACCGATACGGGCCAGTTTCGGTTTAACTCGACTTCTCGCCGTACTTTTATGCTCGCGGCGGAGATGGTTGCGCTGGGTGCCAGTCCGGCCGATGCCGGTGGCGAAATCTACGAGCGTGAGTCGGCTGGCAAGGTGCAGCTGATCCAACGTTTTTTGACGTCGTTTAAAATGGAGTGTGGCGGTCGCGCTTGTATCGGTGTTCTACCGGATGGTATTTTTGAAGAAACCGGCACGTCGCCTGAAGATACCGAAGGGTTGGTTGACTACGCCCGTTCGATCGACGGCGTGGCGATCGGTGTGCTAATCGAAGAGCGGCCGAATGTGATCAAGGCCAGCTTGCGCAGCAAAGATCCGGTTTACCGTGTGGATCAACTGGCGGCGCAGTTTGGCGGTGGCGGTCATGCCTGTGCGGCCGGGTTGAATTTGAAGAATATGACGATGGCCGAATTTCGTCCGCGCCTGCTTGTTGCCCTTGCGGCGCAGATCGCCCGAGTTTCCGCACCGACCGACTGATGCTCGTTCCTTACAAAGAACTCGACGGTGTCCTTCTTGTGGATAAACCGACCGATCACACTTCGCATGACGTGATCGCGCGGCTCCGTGGCAAATTGAAAATGAAGCGTATCGGCCACGCGGGTACGCTCGATCCGATGGCGACGGGCGTGCTGATCGTTCTGGTTGGCAAAGCCACGCGTGCATCGCAGTACCTGATGAGCCTCGACAAGGAATACGCTGGCACAATCAAGCTCGGTGCGGTGACCAACACGCAGGATGCCGAGGGCGAAGTGCTTGAAACGCGCCCGGTGCCGCCATTGACGGACGACGAAGTGCGCGCGGTGACGCAGACTTTTATCGGCGATCAGTACCAGATGCCGCCGATGTTTTCGGCCATTAAGATCGATGGTGTGCCGCTCTATAAATCGGCGCGCAAGGGCGAGGAAATTGAACGCGAACCGCGTTTCGTTCGCATTTCAAGTTTCGAGCTGACGCGTATCGCTCCACCGGAAATCGATTTTGTCCTTCGTTGCACCAAGGGTACGTACGTCCGAACCATTGCACATGATTTCGGTGCAAAGATTGGTTGCGGTGGACATCTCTCGGCGTTGCGCCGGACGGCGACGGGGAAATTCAAAGTCGAGCAGTGCCTTACGCTGGACCAGATCCAGGCGATGACGCTGCCGGAAATCGATAAACGGCTGGTGCCCGTGCATGAGGCGGTACCCAGTTTTGCCCTGTGATCGGCGGTTGCCAGAGATTTGACGGTCTGGAAAAAGCGGCGCTTCCCGCCCGGCCTTTACATCTAGCAATTGGTATGTTCGATGGCGTGCATCTGGGGCATCGCGCGGTGATTGATCTGGCGGTGCAATCGGCCCGGCGCGATGGCGGCGTGGCAGGTGTGCTGACGTTCTGGCCGCATCCCAGTGCGCTGTTTCGGCCGGAAAATGCGACGCGCTTGATGATCGATACCGAAACGAAAGTTCAGTTACTGGCTTCGGCGGGCGTGGACGCAGTCATCATGCAGGAGTTTACGCGAGAGCTGGCGGGCGTCGAGGCGGAGGCGTTTTTACCTTTTCTGAAACAGTTTTTGCCGAGGCTGCACACGATTTACGTGGGAGAAAATTGGCGCTTTGGAAAGGGTCGGCGTGGCGATATCGCGATGTTAGTGGCGGAAGCGCGCAAGCATGGTCTGGAGGTGATGAGCTGCGCGCGCATCAACCAAAACGGCGAGCCGATCAGCAGTACGCGCATTCGTACTTGTCTGGAGGCGGGTGAGATTGAGGAAGTTAATACATTGCTCGGCTACACGTATTTTTCTGTCGGTACGGTTGAGAGCGGGAAAAGTTTGGGGCGAAAGATCGGTTTTCCGACTTTGAATCTCGCATGGGAATCGGCGTTGCGGCCGCATTTCGGGGTTTATGCGGTGCAGGTTTCGGGGGCGAAAGCAGCGGGCGCTTTCCAGGGGGTGGCCAATTATGGATTGAGGCCGACGGTCGAACAGAGCACGCAGCCGCGTTTGGAAGTGCATTTAATGGGCGAGTGCCCGTTCGGGGTGGGCGACGCGATTAAGGTTGCTTGGCTGCGCTTCCTGCGGGCGGAGAAAAAGTTCGGTAGCGTGGAACAGTTACAGGCCCAGATCGCGGAAGATCGACTGGCGGCGGTGGAGTTTTTTGAAAAAAAAGATCGATGATTTTTCCTTGCGCAACCGCGTAGGCATCGTGCTTACTTTGCGGCTCTTCGGACCCTTAGCTCAGTTGGTTAGAGCGTTTCCTTGACATGGAAGAGGTCACTGGTTCGAGTCCAGTAGGGTCCACCATTTAGCCAAGCCGTTAATCTTAAATGATTAGCGGCTTTCGCTTTTTTTACAATTTGGGCTCGGGTGCCAATGCGGATGCCAATGTGCCAAAGCATGTTTAGCGGTGTTTAAGTGTTTCCAATGCCTACGCCAAGCGCTGGCGGTGGGTGTTGGTTTTAAAGTGCCCCGGAGCTTGCTCCCGGGATCTTTACTAAGACCTTCCCGGTAGCGGGAGGAGGAGAAAGGTTAAAAGAAAGAGAACGAGGAAAGAGATGGGGGCGGATTCTTTACTCGAAGCCGTGGAGGGAGATGCCCCAGGTGCGGGCTTGGGCGAGGACGGCGGGTTTATCGATCATGATGACTTTTCCGGCTTCGAGGGCGGCGCAAAATCAGACCGTTTGCCAGTCTTCAACCCTCAAGCCAGGCACGCGGCGAAACTCGTTTACATTATGAGTGACGAGAACCGCCCCGATACTCAGCGCATGGCCAGCCACTAACACATCATAAGGGCCAATCGGTTTGGCATTTGGTCTGAGTTGTTCAAGAAAAACACGCACCCGCGCAGCGTGCCAGGCGGCATCTTCTGAAAACGGAAGCAGGCGCGGAAATATCTCACGGAGCCGTTCCAACCGCTTGGCGATTTGTGGTAAGTTCGGCGCTTTTTCAGCGCCGTAAACCAGCTCAAACCACACCATAGACGAAACGTGAATACGCTCCGCCTCAGCATGAAAGCGTTCCTTTATTTTTGCATCGTTGCCACGCGCCGCCCGCGAAACGGCGTTTGTATCCGGCAAATAGATCGAGCTCACGGCCTCGGCCACTCCTCTGTCATCGCCGGGAGTTTCCAGAGCTTGCGCAACACCTTTTGCCTGCGCACTCGCTCCTTTGGATCAAAAATCACGAGCAAGTCGCCTTGCTGCTCAATCTCAACCTCTGCCACCTGCAGGCGGTACGCGGCGGGGATTCTGACGGCCTGAGAGTTTCCGCTTTTTATGACCTTTGTTTTCATGTCATCACTTTGTACTGACGCCCCCACGAGTCAAACCGAACTCCCGTTAGAGCCGACACCCTGCGGGCGCGGCTCAACGCCTAGGAGCGTTCTGGCGGCCGCTGTGGCGTTGGTTGAAAACGACAATTTACTAACGGCGAGTTGTGAACCCAAACGCTTGGTGAGGTTGTTGAGTTTGATCGTGACCTACCCGTTAGCTGGAGGAGGAGAAAGATTAAGAGAAAGAGAACGAGGAAAGAGGAGGGGGCGGATTCTTTACTCGAAGCCGTAGAGGGAGATGCCCCAGGTGCGTGCTTGGGCGAGGACGGCGGGTTTATCGATCATGATGACTTTTCCGGCTTCGAGGGCGGCGGCTTGGAGGCCGGCTTCGCGCATGGTTTCGAGGGTGCGCAAACCGAAGCAGGGGACGTCGAAGCGAAAATCTTGTCGGGATTTGACGGTTTTCACGAAGAGGGCGTTGTCGGTTTTGAATTCGCCAGCGCGGCGGAGCATGGCATCGGTGCCTTCAAAAGCTTCGACGGCAAGGACGGTGCCTTTGCGGACGACGCAGCCCTGTCCGATGTCGAGGCGGGCGGACTCGCGGGCGATGTGAATGCCGTGTTCGAGATAGTCGGGCTCGATGGGGAATTTGCCGCCGGTCATGGTGCCGGTGCTGGCCATGTGGTCATCGATAAAGCTGCGCGCATCCAACATGTGGATACCGAGCTTTTCGATCTCGGCAACGAGGGCGCCGAAGATGGTTTCGGCGTTGCGGCGTTTGAGGGAGAAGAGAATGCGGGCGGCTTTGAGATCGGGGTGCAGGCCTTTGAAGAGGCGGCGCGGGGTGATCTGGCCGGCCATGATGGCGTACCCGGCACCGAATTGTTCGAGGGTTTTGAGGGCTTTGCCGAGTTGGCCCACGAGAAGGGTTCGGCGTTCGGTTTCGGGTACGGAGGCGATCAGGTCGGGGCGTGTTTCTTCGTCGAAGGCGATCAGGCGCAGGGGCACGCCGACGCGGCGGATGGCGTTGGCGATCAGGATGGGGTAGATGCCTTGTCCGGCGATGAGCGCGACGGGTTTTTTAGGATCGAAATCTTTCGGGAGGAAGGCGGAGAGCACGAGGGGAGAATGGCTGAAGGACTGCGGATTTAAAACACGGCGCACCCGGCGGTCGCGCCCTACCTTAGGATTGGGTCCCGTAGTATTTTTTGTAGCTCCGGTAGTAGCGGTAGTTGGAATAATATTCGATCCGGCGGGTGGAGAGGCCGTTGAGGACGATGCCGAGTATCTCGTTTTTACCGTTGTGGAGCGCGCGGATGTAAAGCTGGATGTGTTTGCGGACGGCTTTGCCGAACCGGCAGACGTAGATAACTTCATCGGCCCGTTCGGCAATGAGCTGGGCATCGGTTACGGCACCCATCGGGGGCGTGTCCATGACGATGAGGTCGAACTGTTTTTTGAGGCTGTCGATAAGCTTGCTGAAGGCGGGGCTTTCGAGGAGTTGGGTGGGGCTTTTCGAGCGGCCGCCGGAGCAGAGGAGGAAGAGGTTCTCGCCGAGTTTGGAGATGCCGAGGTTGGGGTGTTTTGAAATATCGTCTTCGAAGGACGCGCCTTTGTCGAACCAGGCGATGATCCCAGCGTCGTTGGGTTGGTTGTAGTGGCGGTGGAGCATGGGTCGGCGCAGGTCGCAGTCGACGAGGAGCGTTTTGCGACCGTGGCGGGCGAAGCTGGCGGCGACGTTGCAGGAGACGAGGGTTTTGCCTTCGCCGGGGATCGTGCTGGTGACGAGGAGTGCCTTGGGAAAATCGAGTTTGGAGTGTATTTTGACCGAGCTGTAAACGCTGAGGAAGGACTCGACGCCGGGGGCTTCGCTGTTGTTGAGAACGAGGGAGTATTTGCCTTCGTCTTTTAGGTTGGCGAGGTCGGGGACGATGCCGAGGAGGGGGACGCCGATGAAGGATTCGACGTCCCAAGCGCTCTTGATGCGGTCGTCGAGGAAGCTGAGGCCGATGGCGACGGCGAAAAAGATGAACAAGCCGATGGTGATCGAGGTGCGGACGATGCTGGCGAGGTTGGGTGAGAAGGGTGCGCCGGGAACGATGCCGAGGTCGAGGACGTGGACGGGGATTTTTTCCACACCGCGACTGGTTGTGGTCTGGCTGAGACGGTCGAGGATCTGCGAGTAGTTGCTTTTGGCGACGTTGGCTTGGTTTTCGAGGCTCTTGAAATCCACGGAGAGGTCGCGCAGGCGCATCTGTTCGGTTTCGTTGGCGGCGTATTCGCCTTCGAGGTTTTTTTCGTTGGCGCGGGCTTTGTCGAGGGAGGCGCGGAGATCGGCAATGGCGAGGTCGATGGCGCGGGAGAGTTGGTCATGGCCCGAGGTGATCGCGTTAGCGAGGTCGATCATTTTGGGGTGGCGCTCGAGGTAGCGTTCGCCGAGGACGGATTGCTGTCGAATGAGTTCGGCGAGTTGTCCGCGGATGGCGGGGATAGTGCCGTGGTTGGCGACGAAGCCGATTTCGAGGAGGTTGCGCGAGTTGGTTTTGAACTCGTCGATCTGCTTCATCATTTCTTCGAGGCTGAGGCGTTCGAGGCGTGAAGTTTGGAGGGCGGCGTTTACGGATTTGAGGCGGTCGGCGACGATGTTGACGCTGCTGTCGAGGGAGACGAGGCGGTGCTCGCGCATGTAGGCCTGCAGTTTTTGATCGGCGGCTTCGGCCTCTTTGCGGACTTGTTCGCCGCGGGTGCGGAGGTACTCGACGGCGTATTCGTTTTTGCCGCCGACGCTGTCGAGCATGTGCTGCATGAACTGGTCAACGTAGCGATTGGCGATCAGCGCGGCGCCTTCGGGGTCGTGGTGGACAGCGGTGATTTTGATGAGGAAGCTGTTATGGATCGCCTGGATGTTGGGGGTGTTTAGGACGTTGCCGGCGGAGGGGGGCGCTTCGCCGGGTTTGAGCATGGCGAGGTAGGGGCGCTGGAGGATTTTGACTTCGGCGGGGGTGAGTGATTCGACTACTTTTTTTCGCAACTTTGTGCTGCGAAGGATTTGGAGGTAGGTGTTGAATTCGGCGTCGGTGTTGACGCTTTGATCGACGACTTCCTGGCTGGTAACGATGCGTTCGGGTTTTTCGATCTGCATCGTGGCCTGGCTTTCGTACTGTGGCTTTTCGCGGGCTTTGTAGTAGCCGAGGCCGATGGCGACGATGAGGGCGAGCGGGAGTGCGATCCAGAGGCGTTCGCGGAGAATGATGACGTAGTCGCGCAGGGTTTTGCGTTCGGTGAGATTGTCCGCTTGGTGCGACGAGCCGGCGGAGGGGTGTTTCAGCGACGCTTCGGACATGGATTCGGGGTTTTCAGATTATGCGTTCTGGCACGTAGACGATGTCACCGGGCAGAAGGATAAGGGAGTCGTCCGTGGCTTTGGCGCGATCGCGGCCTTTGATCAGGCTTTCGATGTCGATGTTGAAGACGGTTTTTTTGCCGTCGGGGGTGATGCGCGTGACGGAGATGGCTGTGCCTTTGGCGGTGTCGGTGAGGCCACCGGCTTTGGTGACGAGTTCGAGGACGGTCATCGTTGCCTCGATCGGGAGCGGGTAACGGCCGGGGTTTCGAACCATGCCCTGGATGGAAACTTCGCGGGGGGCGTACTCTTCGATGTTGATGGTGACCTGCGGGTTTTTCAGGTAGCGACCGGTGCGGTAGGAGGACTCGATGATTTTCTGGGCCTCGCTGACGGTTTTGCCGTAGATCTGGACCTCGCCCACGAGTGGGAGGTTGACGGTGCCTTTGGCGTCGACGCGGGCGATGACGGAGAGGTCTTCTTCCTGATAGACGGTGATGCGCAGGCGGTCGGTGAGGGCGATGGAGTAGGAGAGGGCGGGGCGGACGGTGGTCGGGTTGTTCGATTCGGCGCGTGCGGCAAAGGCGAACGCAGAGAGCATGGCCAGCAGGCCAGCGCACTGGACGAGGTGTGTCCTTAGTCGACTCATATAACGGCGGTAGTGTTTACCAGCGCGAGGAGACAATCAATGAAATCGTGCGGCGAACGTAGTCGGCTCGGTCGAGCAATGACCAATTTTTGTAGTAGAGGCCGCTGAGGGTAATCTTGAGGTGGTCGTTTAACGTGTAGTTAATGCCGGCTTGTCCGGTGACGTAGGTGTCGGTGCGGCCGTTACTCGCTGCGCCGAGGAAGCGCATGTGTCCGGCGCCGACACCAGCAAACAGGGAGAGTTTTGCTTTCGCGGCAAAGTTGATGTTGAGCATGGCGGCGGTGGTGTCGGCGTTGATGTCGGTGGCGAGCGTGGAGAAATCACGCGAGAGGAGGCCGGTCATGTTCCAGCGGCGGGTGATGGTCCAGGTGGCCGTGGCGGAGGCGGTGAAAGCATTGTAGTGGTCCTTCGAGCCAGAGGGCGATACGCCCGGAGTTGCGAGGTGGCCGCGGTCAGTTTCGCGGAACTGGTAGCCGAGGCGGGCGGTGCCGTTGATTTTGGGAAAGAGTTTACCCGAGGTTCCGACGGTGAAGGCGTGGTCGTAGCTGCGAGTGCCGGCGGTTGTATCCGTTATGCGGAGACGGTAGCCGCCGAGGAGGTCTCGTTCGGAGGTGTAAACGTAGTAGAGGTCGGCGTTTCCGGTGTACGTGCGGAGGTCGAATAGCGAGGGCGAGTTAACGTAGTCTTGATGGTTATAGCCGAGGGTGCCGGCGATGGAGTAGCGTTCGATGACGGGGTATTTGATGTTGAGTCCGGCGTTGTAATCCCAAGAAACGGTGCGGAGGTTGAGCGCGTATTCGGCGCGACTGCGGCGTTCGGCGCCGAGGGTGAGTGAGCCGGTGGTGCGTCCGCCGCTTTTGGTGAGTTCGGCGCGGGCGTGGGGATCGGCAAAATCCTCGGAGGTGTTTTTGCCAAATTTGGTGAAATCCAAACCGAGGTTGCCGTTGACGCCGATCAGGCCGGCTTTGCGTTGGTAATCGAGATCGACGCTGCCGTTGAAGGTGTTGTCGCTGACGCCTTCGGAGGAAGCGAAGACGTTGGAGTCGTAACCGATGCCCGCCGTGCCGGTGACGAAGATTTCGTCATGGCCGTCGTTGAATTTGACAATGCCGTGGGCGGAGCCGGCAAAGGCGAGGAGCAGGCAGGCACCCAAGGCGGCGCGGGTAGAATTGGCGAAGGCGTGTGGTTGCATCAAAAAAAATCGCGCGCCTTGTCCGGGTCAGGGGTTGATGCGGGCCGGACTGACGGTGAACTGGGTCGGCAGATCGGTCGGTTTCACTTCGACGGGGCGGATCTCGGAGCCTTCGCGGTCGGCTGTTTCGAAATAGACGGTACGGCGCGCGATACAGGCGAGGGAAACCTGTTCGTCGGCCTTGGTGTTGGTGTCGGCTCCGATGGTTCGGACGGCGATGGTGGAGGGCTGGCCGGGGGCGGTTTTGCGCATGATCGCTTGCTGGCCGGGTTTCAGGTTTTGGCTGGTGCCGACATCGTCGCCGAGCACGGTGACATCGCCTTCGAGCAGTGAGACAACGGACTCGTTTTCGGCGACTTCGAGCATGATCTTGTGGCCACGGATGGTGACGGTGCCGTGCGGAGTCTGGTAGGACATGGAGCTGCCCGCAACCAAGCGGCTGGTGCAAATCCCAATGGAGCCGCGCAGCACCTTAACGATGGTTTGGGAAATCGAGGGCTCGACATCGAGGTCGTTGCGATTGGGCGTGAAGGGTTCTTGCAGGAATTTCTTTACCTCAAGACGGCTGTTGGGGCCCACGATGATCGAGGTGCCGTTGGAGAAAACAAGGGTGTTGCTGGAGTCGGCTTTGGTTTCGATTTTTGAACCTTCGACCGAGAAAACGGATTTGACAGTGAGGGCTTCGATTTTTTCGCCGTTGTCGATCTGAGTTTCACCTTTGGCCTCGGCGACGAAGACTTTGCTGGCGGGATTTTTTCGTTTGCCGGCCGCTTGGGCGACACCGACGAGCGACAGGCAGAGCGCAATCGTTGCCACACAACCGAGAAAGGAAGAAATTCGACGGGTTCTCATGGGTGGAGTGTGGAGTTTGAGGGAGGAGCTGCCAATGTTATTGCAAGGTTTATGCAGATTTTACAAACGAGCAGGGGTTGAGCGGGGTGACTTCGGCTAGAACGTTTCTAACCTAGGCGTTGGGCATGGTTTTACGCAATCACAATGTTGAGAATGCGGCCGGGCACGTAGATGACGCGTTTGATTTCCTTGCCGGCGAGGTGGGCGGCGACGCGTGAGTCGGCTTGTGCGAGGGCAAAGGCGGCGTCTTGGGTGATGCCGGGCGCGACCATAAGTTCGCCGCGGTGCTTGCCGTTGACTTGCACGACGACTTTGACCTCGGTGGCGACAAGGCGCGCGGGATCGTACTTCGGCCAGGCGGCGTCGAGGATTGACGGGGTTTCGCCGAGGCGGGCCCAGAGCTCTTCGGCGATATGCGGCGCGAAAGGCGCGAGCAATTGCAGGAACGCGAGCACGGTCGTGCGGTTGACGGCGGGCGCTTTCTGGAGTGCGTTCGAGAAAATCATCATCTGCGAAATCGCGGTGTTGAAGTGTAGGCCTTCGATGTCGTCGGTGACTTTCTTGATCGTTTCGTGGAGGAGTTTGGTGAGTTCGGCTGGTTCGGCGGCGGAGTTGTCAGCGGAGATCTTGGCGTTGACCGCGCCTTCGCGGCTGAGGCATTCGCGCCAGATCTTGTGGAGGAAACGATGGACGCCCTCGATGCCGTTGGGATTCCACGGCTTCATGGCTTCGAGCGGTCCGAGGAACATGAGGTAAAGGCGCAGCGTGTCGGTGCCGTGCGACGCGATGATGTCGTCGGGGTTGACGGTGTTGCCGCGGCTCTTGGACATCTTTTCGCCATCTTCGCCGAGGATGATGCCTTGGTGGAAAAGCTTTTTGAATGGTTCGGCCTGCGGTACGATGCCTTCATCGAAGAGCACCTTGTGCCAGAAACGGGCGTAGAGCAGGTGCAGCACGGCGTGTTCGGCACCGCCGACGTAGAGATCGGGCACGCCCCAGTAGCGCAGGAGCTCGGGCGAAGCGATGGCTTGGTCGTTCCTAGGGTCGATGTAACGCAGGTAGTACCAGCACGAACCAGCCCACTGCGGCATGGTGTTGGTTTCGCGGCGGGCGCGTATCCAGGATTCCCCGACGGGACGGGCCTCGGTTGCGGAAACGGCGGCACCGGTTTCGAAATTGAGCCAGATTTCCAGCCAAGGCGTGACGTTGGCGAGCGGACTTTCGCCGTTGCCGCTGGGCAGGTAGGATTGGACGTCGGGCAGCGTAAGCGGGAGCGCGACGGCGGGCAGCGGGAGCGCGAAAAGCGTTTTGCCCGCGCTGGTGTACTTGACGGGCTGGGGCGGGAGGTCGGCTTTGCGCGAAGCGATGGCGAGGTGGTAGTCGGCTTCGTTGACCCAGACGATGGGGAATGGTTCGCCCCAGTAACGTTGGCGGGAGAACAGCCAGTCGCGGAGCTTGTAGTTGATCGTGGCCTTGCCGATGCCCTTTGAGGCGAAGTCGGCGGTGATCTGTTTCTTGGCGTCATTCCAGTCGAGGCCGGTGTGCGGGCCGGAGTTGATCAATTTGCCATCGGCAAGGAACGGCAGCGTCTGGTCGGGTTTGCCGGAGTCGATGACTTGGATGATCGGCAGGTCGAACTGCTTTGCGAAATCGTAATCGCGGTCGTCGTGCGCAGGCACGGCCATGATCGCGCCGGTGCCGTAGCCCATGACCACGTAGTCGGCGATCCAGATCGGAACGCGGGCGCCGTTGGCGGGATTGAGCGCGTAGGAACCAGAGAAAACGCCGGATTTTTCCTTGGCGAGATCGGTGCGTTCGAGGTCGCTCTTGGCTGCGGCTTTTTTCTTGTAGTTGGCGACTTGTTCGCGCTGTTCGGGCGTGGTGAGGGCGTCGGCGAGCGGATGCTCGGGGGCGACGACCATGTAGGTGACGCCGTAAACGGTGTCGGGGCGCGTGGTGAAAACCTTGAGGTCGCCGAGGGCGGCGTTTTCTAGCTTAAAGAGCAGTTCGGCACCTTCGCTGCGGCCGATCCAGGCTTCCTGCATGCGCTTGGTGGAGTCGGGCCAGTCGACGTCTTTCAAGTCGGCGAGCAGGCGGTCGGCGTAGGCGGTGATGCGCAGGACCCATTGGCGGAGATTGCGGCGTTCGACGGGGAAACCGCCGACTTCGGATTTGCCGTCGGTGACTTCTTCGTTGGCGAGGACGGTGCGGAGTTCCGGGCACCACCAGACGGGGCGCTCATCGACGTAGGCGAGGCCGCGTTTGAAGAGTTGGAGGAAGATCCATTGCGTCCATTTAAAATATTTCGGGTCGGTCGTATCGACCTCGCGTTCCCAATCGTAGGCGAAGCCGAGTGACTTTAGCTGGCGGCGAAAATTGGCGATGTTGTTTTGGGTGTTACTCGCCGGGTGCGTGCCGGTTTTGACGGCGTGCTGTTCGGCGGGGAGACCGAAGGCGTCCCAGCCGATCGGGTGGAGGACGTTGAAGCCTTGGGCGCGTTTGGCGCGGCTGATGATGTCTGAGCCGGTGTAACCCTCGGGATGGCCGATGTGGAGGCCGGCACCGGATGGGTAGGGGAACATGTCGAGCGCGTAGAATTTCGGCTTCGACGGGTCGGTGCCGGCGCGGAACGTTTTCTGTGCGTCCCAGAAGGACTGCCAGTGCGGCTCAATTTGGAGGAAGTCGTAGTCGGTGCTGTTCGTGGCCATCGGAGGAAACCGGCCACTGTGGCCGATTCCTTGGCACCGTCAATAAATGCGTCGGGCCGAAAAAAGCCCCGCGCTTTTTTAGGGCGCGGGGCGGGGAGAATGAGAAAGAGAATGAGGAAAGAGAAAGAATCCTGAGGGTTACTTCAGGATCATGTCTTTTACTGATTTGCCGGCGGGGATCATCGGGAGAACGTGCTCGGTGTAGGGGACAATGACGTCGAGCAGGAAGGGGCCGTCGCAATCGAGCATTTCCTGGATCGCTTCGCGCAGTTCGCTTTTTTTGATCACGCGTCGGCCTTTGACGCCAAAACCTTCTGCTATCTTTACGAAATCGGGGTAGAGCGCCGAGGGGTTGTCGGGGCCACCGATGTTCTTGGCGTCGCCGAGGATCGTGTTGCCGCGAACACTCCCGTAGAAGCGATCTTCCCACTGAACGACCATACCTAGATGTTGGTTGTTGAGAATCATCGCCTTTGCGGCAATCTTTTCGATGGCGGCGGTGGCGAGTTCCTGAATGTTCATCACGAACGAGCCGTCGCCGTCGATGTCGATCACCTGGCGATCAGGGCAGGCCACTTTGGCACCGAGCGCGGCGGGATAACCAAAGCCCATCGCTCCGAGGCCGAGCGAGCTGAGGTAGCGGCGTGATTGGTTGAAGTCGTAGAACTGTGCCGCCCACATCTGGTGCTGGCCGACGCCGGTGGTGATGATCGCATCGCCTTTGGTCAGCTCGTAAAGCGTGTGAATGGCTTCCTGGGGGATGATGTGCTTGCTGGTTTCGTAGCTGAAGGGGAAATCTTTTTTCCACTGCGCGATCTGGGTGTGCCAGGCCTGGGTGTCGGGCGCGGTGAACTTGGCGGTGGCGAGAAGTTTGTTCAGGCGGCTGAGGGCGTGCTTGATGTCGGAGCAAATCGGATACGCGACGCGTTTGTTTTTGTTGTGCTCAGAGGCGTCGATGTCGATGTGGACGATTTTCGCGGAAGTGGCGAATTTGCTGGTGTCGCCGGTGATGCGATCATCGAACCGCGCGGCGAGGCAGAGCACGAGGTCGGCCTGGTCAACAGCCCAGTTGCCATAGGCCGAACCGTGCATGCCGAACCATTTCATTGAGAGTGGATGTGATTCAGGGAAGGCGCCGACGCCCATCAGGGTGGTGGCGACCGCGATGTTGGTGGTTTCGGCAAATTTCTTCAGGTCAAGCATCGCCTCGGCGGAGATGACGCCGCCGCCGACGTAGAGCACGGGGCGTTTGGCTTCGGAAATGAGGGAGATGACGGTTTTGAGTTCGTCGTCGGTGGCGAAGAATTGCGGGTTGGCGTAGGCGCTGCGGAAGTTGACGGTATCGGGAAACACCGGGGTGAAGCGCGCTTGCTGGACGTCTTTAGGGATGTCGATGACGACGGGGCCGGGGCGGCCGCTGCGGGCGAGGTGAAAGGCCTCTTTGAAGATGCGCGGCAGGTCGTGCACGTTCATCACGAGGTAGGAGTGTTTCACGATCGGCAGGGTCATGCCGAAGAAATCCGTTTCTTGAAATGCGCTCTTGCCGATGAATTTTGAGAACACTTGGCCGGTGATCGCGACCATGGGAATCGAATCCATGTAGGCGTCGGCGATAGCGGAAACGAGGTTGGTGGCGCCGGGGCCGCTGGTGGCCATGCATACACCGACCCGGCCCGAGGCGCGGGCATAACCTTCGGCGGCGAAGGAGCCGCCTTGTTCGTGGCGGGGGAGGATGACGCGGATTTTGTCGGTGCGCGCGAGGGACTGATGCAGTTCCTGTGAGGCTCCACCGGGATAGGCAAAGATCACATCGACTTCCTCGCGGATGAGGCATTCGACGACGGCGTCGGCGCCCTTCATCTCTTTGGCGGCCACGGGCTTTTTAACGGAGGGAGTGGAGGATTTCTTCATGGTTTTAGCTCTGAAAATGGAGGGCCAAACAAAGCCTTGCCCTAGGGAGAGGCAAGCGCGGAAACAGTTTTGTCAGGTGGTTTCCCTGCCGCAAAGGGTTTCCGATTGCACTTCGTGCGGGGTGGGCGAGGCTGCTGCGATGCTGAAATTTCTGTTTATTGGAGACATTGTGGGCCGGCCGGGGCGCGAGCTCGTGGTTGAGCGTTTGCCGCGGTTGCGTGCGGAAAAAGGGGTCGATTTTGTCATCGCAAATGCGGAAAATGCGGCAGCGGGCTCAGGTATCACCGGTTCGATTGCCAAGGAGTTGCTGGCGTCGGGGGTCGATGCGATCACGTTGGGCGATCACGTGTGGGACCAGAAAGGCTGGGAGAGCGAGATCAACAGTTTCGAGCGGGTTTGCCGACCGGCGAATCTTCCTTCGGTGTGCCCGGGGCGCGATCATTTGATCATTGAGGTGAAAGGCTTTCGTTTGGCGGTATTTACTGTCCTTGGACGTCAATATTTGGGCATGAAGTCGGATTGTCCGTTTCTGTGTGCCGACCGGTTGTTGGGTCAACTGGATGGACGCGCGGATGCGGCGCTGGTTGAGATTCATGCTGAGGCGACCTCGGAGAAACAGGCGTTGGGCTGGCATCTGGATGGCCGGGCGTTGGCGGTGCTCGGGACGCACACGCATGTGCCGACGGCGGATGCGTGCGTGTTGCCACAAGGCACCGCTTTCATGTGCGACGTGGGCATGACCGGACCTTATGCCAGTGTGCTGGGTCGTGAATCGAAGATGGTGATTGGAAAATTTCTCGACGGCATGCCGCGGCGTTTCGACGTCGCGGAAAAAGACGTGCGGATGTCCGGCGCGTTGGTGGAATTTGATCCGGAAACGCGCAAGGCGACAAAGTGCGAGCTACTGACGTTTAAGCGGAATAGCTGAGTGGGCGCGGCTCGGCGGGGACGCCTCGGCCTGCCTATAACCAAGAAAGAGCGAGTAAATCCGACTGGCCTTAGTGCTGCGCGACGCCGGCTTCTTCGTACACGCCGAGGTGGCGGTAGCGTTCGTAGCGATGGTCCAATAACTGTTCGCGGGAGAGAGCGCGCAGGTCGTTGAGGTGTTTGATCAACGTGTAGCGCAGGGCGTCTGCCGATTGTTTCGGGTCGTTGTGAGCTCCACCGAATGGTTCGGGGATGACTTCGTCGACGACCCCGAGTTGTTCGAGTTGGTCGGCGTTGATTTTGAGTGCTTCAGCGGCTTGGGGTGCGGCGGCGCGATCCTTCCAGAGGATGGCGGCGCAGCCTTCCGGTGAGATCACGGAGTAGTAGCTGTTTTCGAAAATGAGCACGCGGTCGGTCACGCCTATGCCCAGGGCACCACCGGAACCGCCTTCGCCGATGACGACGGCGATCGAGGGGACGCCGAGCATAGCCATTTCGCGGAGGTTGACGGCGATGGCCTCGGAGACGTGGCGTTCTTCGGATTCGATGCCGGGAAAGGCTCCGGGCGTGTCGATGAAAGTGATCACGGGCAGGCCGAATTTTTCGGCGAGGCGCATGAGGCGGAGGGCTTTGCGGTAGCCTTCAGGTTGGGCCATCCCGAAGTTGCGCTGGATGTTTTCCTTGGTGTCGCGGCCTTTTTGTTGGGCAACGATCATGACGGCCTGACCTTGGAAAAACGCGGTGCCGCCGATGAGGGCGCGGTCGTCGTTATATTGGCGGTCGCCGTGAAGTTCCTGGAAGTTTTCGAAGAGAAGCTCGACGTAATCGAGGGCGTACGGGCGCTTCGGATGGCGGGCGATCTGAACCTTTTGCCACGGGGTGAGGCTGGAATAGATTTCGCGCTGGGTGGCGGCGATCTTGCGCTCGATGCCGTGGATTTCGGCGGAGAGGTCGAGTTTGTTTTCTTCGGATTGCTGACGCAGCTGATCGAGCTGGGCGCTCAATTCGCGCAGGGGTTTCTCAAATTCGAGGGTGTAGATAGGCTTTTCCATCGGCGGGCAGCGTAGGAGGGAGAAGCGGCGTGTCAATTAGGTGTGCTAACTGCGGGCGGCGCGCTCATGCGGAAGGGAGAATGGAGAATGAAGAATGGGCCTGCGGACGCTCGACGGAGAAAGATAGAGAGCAGCAGAAAGAGGGTGCGGAAGACTATTTTTTGGCGGTGTCGATGCGGGCTTGCAGGTCGGCGATGAACTCGAGGCGGTTTTTTGGCGAGACCAGATGGAATCCTTCGTCGAGAACGATCTTCACGCGATTGAGGGAAAGGGCGGGCGCGCTCCAGAGGCTGCAGGACAATTCGAGGCGGCGGATTTTTTGATACGGCACGTTGGCCTGAAAGATGCCGCACTGAATGAGCAGTTCGGTTTCTTTTAGGACGTAGCGGCAGGGTAGGGCGAAGGCGGCGATGAGCGCACCGAGGGCGCAACCGCCACCGACCAGGAGGAAACCGGCAACGCGTCCAACGTTCTCGTACCAGTGGAGGAAATACAGGCCGAACGCGATGCTCACGCCGGTCATGATGATAGCCAGCGGCACGCCGATCAGGATCGCAGCGAGCCAGAGATCGACAGCGGATTTGTAGGTTTTGGGCATCCCTCGGCAGGATTTCGTGACGGTTTAGCTGTCTTTCGAGAGTTCTTCGGAGCGTCTGGTGGCAGCGAGAACGGTTTCGCCGATGACGGCGCGGAAGTTGTGTGCTTCCATGCGTTTCAAGCCGGCGTAGGTGGTGCCGTTGGGCGATGTGACCTGGTTGCGCAATTCCTCGGCTTCCTCGGGGCTTTGCACGAGGAGCTTGGCGGCACCGAGAAGCGTTTCGTAGGCGAGAAGTTTGGCGGTGTCGCGGTCGAGGCCGACGGCGATGCCTGCGTCGCGGAGGGCGGCGGCAAATTCAAAAACGTAGGCCGGGCCGCTGCCGCTGACGCCGGTGACGGCATCGAGCTGGTCTTCGCGCAGGCCGACTCTCTTGCCGAGAGCTCCGAGGATGAGGTCGACGATTGCCTGATCGGCGGTGGCGAGTGGTTGGAGTGAGCACCAGCCGGTGACGCCGGCACCGATCTGGCCGGGGGTGTTGGGCATGGCGCGAACGAGATTGCGGGCCTGGGGAAAGGTTTTGGCGAGTGTGCCGAGACGTTTGCCGGCGAGGATGGAGAGCACGAGTTTGCCAGCAGTGAGATCGGCGAGGCGCGGGTCGAGCGAGGCGAGTTGCTGGGGTTTGCAGGCGAGTACGACGGCATCGGTTCCGGCGAGGAGTTTGGCGAGGTCGTCTTCGGCGGTGATGCCGGTCTTGGCTGAAAGTTGGCGGGCGGTATCGTCGGGACCGCTGGTGCAGGAGAGATCAGTTGGGCGAACCCCTTTGCCGAGAATGCCACCGACCATGGCCGAGGCCATGCGTCCTGCGCCGAGAAATGCTATTTTGCTCATGTTGGGAAACGATTTTGAGGAGGAGACTATTCAGCGCGAACCGCCGCTGTTGAAAGGGAAATCTTCGGATGTTGACCGAGCAAAAGGCGACGCGCTCAACGGCAGATTAGGGACGTTTGGCTGGCGACAGGCGAAGCGATCCGCTGGGGAATCTCACTCAACCCGCCTTCGCAGCCACCTTTACTCAAGTTTTCGACCAAACAACCGATGTAGAACCACGACTGGTCTTATGAATATCCTCGTTGCCGATGACGATCCCGGGAGTGTCAACTTGTTACAGGAGTTGTTAGAAATGATTCCCGATGTCGCGGTCATCACCGCCTACGATGGCGCCGAGGCTTGGTGGTGGCTCACGCATCCCGACCTGAGATATTCCCTCGCGATCCTCGATATCAAAATGCCGAAAGTCGATGGTTTCGCCCTCCTCACACGCATCCGCCGGACGCCGTACCTGGCCACTATTCCCGTCATCATGTGTACAGGCGTGATGGACCGCCGCCTGATCGGCAAAGCCGTGCAGCTGAAGATCAGTCACTACATCATGAAGCCCTATGCCCCCGAAACCCTGCTCGAAAAGGTCGAGGAACTCCTTCCCCAACGCAGCGGCCGCACGGTGACGATTACCTGATAAGTTCTTCGGCCATCCCAGGCGTAGCGAAGCAGTTTCATTCGCGTTAATTCGCGTCCCTTCGCGGTTAAACCCCATCAACGCGGCTAATCCCCACGCCTCGCGCCAGCCCGACCCCCAACCTTAGCGTTGCAACGCGAAATTTTCCCGCAACTGTGCCCGCTTCCCATCATGTTCGAATCGCTCACCGAAAAACTTGGCAACGCTCTCCGCAACCTACGCGGTATCGGCAAACTCACCGAAGAAAACATGGCGGAGACCCTCAAAGAGGTCCGCACCGCCCTGCTCGCTGCCGACGTCCATTTCAAAGTCGCCCGCGAATTCGTCGAACGCGTGCAAACGCAATGCGTCGGCCAGGATGTGCTCAAGGGCGTCAGCCCCGGCCAGCAAATCGTCAAAATCATCCATGACGAACTCGTCCGCCTCCTCGGCGAAGGCACCACCGATCTCTCCACGGCACGCCCGCTGAAAGTCCTCATGGTGGGCTTGCATGGTTCGGGCAAAACCACTTCCACCGCCAAACTCGGCAAACTCCTCAAGAAACGCGGCTATCGCCCCTTCGTCGTCGCGTGCGACGTTCACCGTCCCGCCGCCATCGACCAGCTCGAAATCCTCGCGAGCCAGGAAGAACTCGGCTTCTACTGCGACCGCGTTTCCAAAGACGTGCCCGCCATCGGCACCGCAGGCCTCGAAGCCGCCCGCGTTGCCACGGCCGACGCCATCATTTTCGACACCGCCGGCCGTCTCCAGATCGACGCCGATCTGATCGAGGAAGTTAAAAATCTTCACGCCCGCATCCAGCCCGACGAGGTCTTTCTCGTCGCCGACGGCGCGCTTGGCCAGGAAGCCGTCAACGTCGCCAAAGCCTTTCACGACGCCCTGGCCCTCACCGGTCTCGTCCTCACCAAGATGGATGGCGATGCCCGCGGCGGCGCCGCGCTCTCGATCAAGAGCATCGCCAACGTGCCGATCAAGTTCATAGGTACAGGCGAAAAAACCGGCGACTTCGACACCTTTTATCCCGACCGCCTCGCCTCGCGCATCCTCGGCATGGGCGACGTCGTTTCCCTCGTCGAACGTGCCCAGGAAAACATTGACCAAAAAGAAGCCGAGAAAATGGCGGAGAAACTCCGCAAGGCCGACTTCAACCTCGAGGACTTTCTCGCGCAGATGCAGCAGATCAAGAAAATGGGCTCGATGCAGAGCATCATGAGCATGATGCCCGGCATGAGCGGCATGCAGCTGCCGGAAGGTTCGGAAAAGCAAATGGCTCGCACCGAAGCGATCATTAAGTCGATGACGATTCAGGAACGCCGCAAACCCGAACTCCTGAACGGCAACCGCCGCAAACGCATAGCCGATGGTTCGGGCACGAAAATTGTCGAAGTGAATCAGTTAATGAAACAGTTCACGCAAATGCAGCAGATGATGAAAATGTTCAAAGGCGGTGGCATGAAAAAAGCCATGCGCCAGATGGAGGCCATGAAGAAGTCCGGTGGCTTTCCAGGGATGTAGATTCTCCGAATAAATTCTCCACCAGCCCGTGCTCCGCAGTTGCGCACCGCGCTGAGGTACATTCAATACCCAGCATGTCCAAAGAACGCATCCTTTCCCGCGACGTCGAAGCCGTCCAGATCCCCGCTGGCACCAAAACGATCCTACCGTCCGGCTCCCGCGTCACCATCACCCAGACTTTAGGTGGCAGCTTCACCGTGATGACCGACACCAGTCTCGTGCGCATCGATGGAAAGTACGCCGACGCGCTCGGCGAAAAATCAACCGAAACGGTCATTGCCGCCAATCCCCTCGCCGACGGCGCTCCCGACGGCGCGGCGGTCTGGGACCAGCTCAAGAAGGTTTACGACCCGGAAATCCCGGTCAACATCGTCGACCTCGGGCTCGTTTACTCGATGGACGTTCTAAAAACCGACGACGGCCTCGGCTACAAAGTCGACGTTGCCATGACCCTCACCGCGCCCGGCTGCGGCATGGGCCCGGCCATCGCCGAAGACGCAAAAAACAAAATCCTCCTCGTCCCTGGCGTATCCGCCGCAGAAGTACGCATCACCTGGGAACCAGCTTGGAACCAACAAATGATTTCCGAGGAAGGCAAGATGCAGCTCGGCCTGATCTGAACTGGCTCATTTAGTTTCCGGCCGAGCGTCACACCCCGCAAACTGGGCGGACCTAGTAGTTCGGTCCGCATCGCCGCGCCTTCACCGCCATCCCACTCAAGGGGTTTTCGGAGCCGACGATCCCGTCGGCACGGGCGGTGGTGTTCCTGGCGGCGGGCTGCCGGGAACAGGAGGATGCTCCCCACGGGCAGCGCGCTCGTCCTCTAATTTCTTCTTCAGCCGGTCTTGGCGTTCCTTGATCATCTGTTCGTACTTCGGCTTTTGCTCGGGCGTGAGTATTTCCATGACCTGGCCGTCGAGATGCTCCGTCAGATCGGCGGCTTGCTGCCCGAATTGTCCGCGCAGGCTGCGAAACTCCACTTGCGCAGCTTGGATGAATGGATCGAGCTGCGCCTGCTGCTCGGGCGTGACGCCGACCTTGGTAACAAAATCTTTCTGGAAGCGTTTTGACCACTCTTCAACCGGGCGACGCGGCTGATTTTGGACTTGAGCTGATGGTTCAGGCTTCTTTTTGCCCTGATTGCAGCCGATCCGCATGCCGACAAATCCACCCGCTACACCGCCGGCGAGGAAGATGCACAGAAAAATGAAAACTGCCTTACGGTTAAACATGATCAGGACAGGGTAAGGATTTCTTCAACCGGATCGGCGAGATCCGGTTCGATTTCGGCCACGGTTGTCACTGACGAGTAGTTCGCCGCAATGCTGACAATCATCAACATCAGCGAAAAACCGAGTGCGCGCCATGCGAAATGGTTCAAGGAGGATTGCAGACTCGGCCGCTCGATCGATGCCAGCGCGGCGACACGTGTGGAAAACCCGTAGGGTGCAGCGTCATCCGCCGCGACAGGTGCCTGACGCGCCGCGACAACGAGTCTTTGCCATGCTGAATGGGAGGTTTTCATGAGTGTTCCTTTTTTTGTAATTGTGCGAAAAGTTTTTGCAATTTCCTCCGTGCGCGAAACGCACGGACTTTGATGAGTGTGGTGCTCCAACCGGTATGCTGACTGATCTCGACCAGCGTTTTCTGTTCCAAATCGAACATCTGGATCACGAGGCGATCTTCGGGTTTGAGCTGTTCGAGAAGCTTCGCCACGAGTTCGCGGGCGGCGAGCGAATCGTTGACGCTGACATCGTTTTCGCTCGTGAGCACGGCATCCAGCAAGTCGGCCTCGTTTTCGGAAAGATCGGCCCACCGGAATTCGGGACGGCGTTTTTGCGCACGCAGATGATCGATGCAGGTCGTCACCGCAATGCGCGACACCCAGTGCGGAAACGGCACGGTGCCCTGATATTGGCCGAGGCGGGTGAAAACTTTCATAAACACCTCCTGCGAGAGATCCTCTTCGGCCACCCGCCGTGGCAAATGCGCTCGCACGATGCGGATGACAAGCGGGTGAAGATGTTCGACGAGTTCGCGCGCGGCGAGTTGGTTGCCAGCTCGAACACGTTCGAGACAGGCGACCAGATCGATCGCTGTATCAACGTCGTCGGACATAGAGCGATGAAAAAGCCGGCATTCACAAAGGGCAAGACGTCCATCACACAAAGAAGTTACCCACGAGCGCGTCCGAGCCGCACCTTGACTTTTGCCCGCCCGCGCCGATATCAACCTAACGACATGCGAAACTTCGCACAGGCGCTTCGACTTACCTAGACGCACGATCCAAACGGTCCGCGTTTGCGGTTGATCGTGCGTCCCGACTAGGTGTTGAAGCCCGCCAGCCGCTTCTTGCGAGCTTGGCGTTTTACTCGTCCAATTCGGTAAAATCCTTTCAATTTCGTTAAGCCGTTTCGTCATGCAAACATCGCCCGTCACAAAATACCGCGCGTTTCCGCCGGTTACTCTACCCAACCGCCAGTGGCCCAGCCGCACCCAGACCCGCGCACCCATCTGGTGCAGCGTTGATCTTCGCGACGGCAACCAAGCCCTCGCTCAGCCCATGAGCGTGGAGGAGAAACTCGAATACTTCGACCTGTTGGTCAAAATTGGCTTCAAGGAAATCGAGGTCGGTTTCCCCTCGGCCTCACAAATCGAATTCGATTTCTGCCGCCGCCTGATCGAGGAAAAACGCATCCCCGCCGACGTCTCCATTCAGCTCCTCTGCCAATGCCGCGAGGATCTGATCAACCGTTCCTGCGAAGCCGTCGCCGGTGCAAAAAACGTTATTTTCCATCTCTACAACTCCACCTCGCCCGCCCAACGCCTCTACGTTTTCGGCGCCGACAGGGCCGAGATCAAACGCATCGCCACGCACGCCACCGGCTTAGTGAAAAATCAAGCCGACAAACTCGCTGCCGCCGGCACCAAGCTGCGCTTCCAGTACTCGCCCGAGAGCTTCACCAGCACCGAATTGGATTTCGCGCTGGAGATTTGCGAAGCCGTCACCGACATCTGGAAACCCACTGCCACCGACAAAATCATCCTCAATCTCCCGGCCACCGTCGAGTACACCACGCCCAACGTCCATGCCGACCAGATCGAATGGATGTGTACGCACTTAACGCGCCGCGACCGAACCATCATCTCCCTCCACACGCACAATGACCGTGGCACCGGCGTTGCCGCGACCGAACTCGGCTTGCTGGCCGGAGCCGACCGCGTCGAAGGCACGCTCTTCGGCAACGGTGAGCGCACCGGTAACGTCGACATCGTCACCGTCGCCATGAACCTGTACACGCACGGCATCCACCCGAGGCTGGACTTCAGCGACATCAATCACATCCGCGAAGTGTACGAGCGCGTCACCAAACTCGAAGTTCCCGCGCGCCAGCCCTACGCGGGCGAACTCGTCTTCACCGCCTTCTCCGGCTCGCATCAGGACGCGATCAAGAAGTCATGGGAGAAACAACGCCCTGGTCAGCCCTGGGACGTGCTGTACATTCCGCTCGATCCCGCAGACATCGGTCGCAGCTACAAGGCGATCATCCGCATCAATTCCCAATCGGGAAAAGGCGGCGTCGCGTACATACTGGAAAACGAGTTCGGCCTCCAGTTGCCCAAGCTCATGCACAAGGAAATGGGCAAGATCATCAACGATCTGGCCGACGCTAAAGGCACTGAACTCACCTCTAAGGACATTCACGACACGTTCGTTCGCGAATACATCGAACGCGCCGCGCCAGTGGTGCTTGAGCATTTCAAGAGTGTTGAACGCGATGGTATCGTCACCTGCGAAGCGCTCATCCGCGTCAACGGCCGCTCGAATAAACTGCAAGCGCAAGGCAACGGCCCGATCGACGCCTTTGTGCGCGCGCTCGGCGAAGCCGGCCTGCCGAAGTTCGAGGTTTTAAACTATTCCGAACACTCACTCGGCCAAGGCGCGCAAGCCCGAGCCATTTCGTATATCCAAATCAAAGCCGAACGTGGCAACACCTACTACGGCGCCGGCATCGACACCAATATCGAGTACGCCTCGATCAAAGCCGTCGTCAGCGCCCTGAACCGCTCCATGGCAAAGTAGCCCACCCGCCCGCGCTCCTTCAACCCCCACAAAAAAACATCCCACCCACGGACGGCCCCCAAGGCCGTCCTTTTTTTTCCAGTCACTTTTTTTCCAATCACCGCCTCTGATTGCCGCAAATTTCCCTATCCGATGTTCCCTCCCGCTTGTCATCTATTAAATGACAAACGGCCTTTTTTAGGAGGTAAACCCAAGCGCAACATTTGTCATTTAATAGATGACAAGACCATCAGACGTATCTAATTCAACTAAAGGTCAACGGCTCCTTTGGACTGTCGTCCAGTGGCTATTTTTGTCGTAGCAAACAACAGCGTTGCACGCCGCCGCTGAACTCTCCATTCATCTTCCTTTTAACACCTATAACCTAGCATGCGACACACGCTCTCTGTCCTCGTAGAAAACAAGTTTGGCGTTCTCGCGCGAGTCTCCGGCATGTTTAGCGGACGCGGTTTCAATATCGATTCGCTCAACGTCGCGCCCACCCACGACCCCGAACTCTCGCGCATCACCGCCGTGCTCAATGGCGATGACACCGCGCTCGACATGGTCACCAAACAACTGCGCAAGTTGATCAACGTCGTCGAGGTCACCGATTTTCATGCAGGCGAGGCCGTCCAGCGCGAACTCTTGCTCGTTCGTGTGAAAGCCACTTCGAAAACGCGTTCCGAGATCATGCAGATCTGCGACATTTTTCGCGCGAAGATCGTCAACGTTGCCGCCGACGCCGTGATCATCGAGATCACCGGCGACGAGGGCAAACTCACTCCGTTTCTGAAGTTGCTTGAACCGTTCGGTGTTCTTGAAATCGCCCGCACCGGCCTGCTCGCGCTCAAACGCGACGCCAGCGGCACCGCCGTCTAAAACTAAACCACGCTTTATCGCTTATCACTTAAAACTTATCCCTTAAAACTGATTTATCATGCCCGCTAAAGTATACACCGACAAAGACGCCGATCTCGGCGTGTTCTCCAACAAAACGCTCGCAGTGCTCGGCTACGGTTCCCAAGGCCACGCGCATGCTCTCAACCTGAAGGACAGTGGCTGCAAAGTCATCATTGGCCTCTATCCTGGCAGCAAATCCCGCGCCGTCGCCACTCAGCACGGTTTCGAAGTTTTTGACACCGCCGAGGCCGTTCGCCGTGCCGATCTCATCATGGTCGGTCTGCCCGACATGAAGCAGGCCAGCGTTTACGAGAGCGACATCCTCCCGAACCTGACCAAAGGTAAAACCCTCCTCTTCAGTCACGGCCTCGCGATCCATTTCGGCCTGATCAAGCTCCCGAAGGATGTCGATTGCATCATGGTCGCCCCGAAAGGCCCCGGCCACATGGTCCGCCGCCTCTATGCTGAAGGCAAAGGCATGCCCGCCCTCATCGCCGTTGCCCAGGACAAATCGAAGCAGGCCAAGAAGAACGCGCTCGCTTGGGCCAAAGGTATTGGTTCGACCCGTGCCGGCGTGCTCCAGACGACTTTCAAGGAGGAGACCGAGACTGATCTTTTTGGTGAACAGGCCGTCCTTTGCGGTGGCGCCAGCGCCCTCGTGCAGGCCGGTTTCGAAACGCTCGTCGAGGCGGGTTACCAGCCCGAGATGGCGTATTTCGAATGTCTCCACGAGTTGAAGCTCATTTGTGATCTCATGTACGAGTCCGGCATTGCCGGCATGCGCTTCTCGGTTTCCGAGACCGCCAAGTATGGTGACATCACCCGCGGTCCCCGCGTGGTGAACGCCAAGACGAAGGCTGAAATGAAGAAGATTCTGGCCGAGATCCAGAGCGGCAAATTCGTCAAGCAGTGGGTCGCCGAATACAAGGGCGGCTTGAAGAACTACAACAAGCTCCTAAAAGACGGCGAAAAGCATCAGATCGAAAAGACCGGCTCTTATCTCCGTGGCATGATGCCTTGGATGGCTAAGAAGAACACCAAAGGCGTTCAGGCCTCTTACTAAAGTTTGAACCACTAATCTTCCCTAATTGGCGCTAATGAGTGAGAACTCGCTAGCGCCAATTTAGTTTTTGAATATCAATTGAACCGCGAATGGACGCGAAAAAACGCGAACGCCAAGAGGCTTTGTTTAATTAGCGTCAATTAGCGTTCATTAGCGGTTAAAAAATCTTTCAGGACTTTGAAAAAGCTCATCCTCGCCACTCGCAAAAGTCCGCTCGCGCTCGCCCAGACAGAGATGGTCGCGGCGCATCTGCGCGAGAAACTTGGCGTCGAGGTCGACCTGTTGAAGATCGTCACCACGGGTGATAAACAGATCGAATGGTCGTTAGAGAAACAGGGCGGCAAGGGGCTTTTCACGAGTGAACTCGAGCACGCGCTCGAACGCGGTGAGGCCGATTTCGCGATTCACAGTTCGAAGGATCTGCCCGGCGAAATGGGCGCAGGACTTGCCATCGCCGGCTATCTGCCGCGAGCTGATGTGCGCGACGTGCTCGTGCTGCACGCAGGCGTAGCGAAACCGAAAACGATCGCCACTGCCAGCCCGCGCCGGCGGATGCAGATCGCCGCACTTTTCCCTGAAGCGCAGTTCACCGAAATTCGCGGCAACGTGGATACTCGCCTGCGCAAGATCGGAACCGATCACTTGGCCGACGCGACGATTCTGGCCGCTGCCGGTTTGAATCGTCTCGGCATTGGAAACTGGCCGGGCGTGGAGTTTCACTCGCTTGGCTTCGAGCAAATGGTTCCGGCTGTGGGCCAGGGCGCGATCGCGATTCAATGCCGCGCGGCCGATGCCGAAAAATTCCGTTCTGTTTTCGATGCGCCGACCTTTCGTGCCGTGGCGATTGAGCGCGCGTTTCAAAATGCACTCGGTGGCGGCTGTCACACCGCGCTCGGCGTCCACGCGACGATCAACACACTCCATTTCTTCCACGAAGAAACGGGTGTAAAGCATTTCCCGTTCACTGAGGCTGACGCTACGGCTCCGGCCGGGTTTGCGCAGCGGATATTGAAAACGCTGGGGTTAGTTTGAGGGTTTGAAGCCCGCCGTTTCTGACTATGCTCCAGCCGCTGCGCTGTGCGTGCGGCCGGTTTACTTCACCCCGCTCCCCAGCAGCGTTTCGAAGTGCGGCTCGGCGGGTTCGCGGGCGACGGCGGTGACTTCGACTTGTTCGAAGCCGGATTTTTTTAAGAAACCGTGCAACGCACTTTCTTTGAAACCCAGCCAGACGTCGGCGTAGATTTCGCGGGCTTTCTCGAAGGTGTGGCTCTTGAGGTCGAGAATCAAAACCTGGCCGCCGGGGCGGAGAATGCGGTGTGCTTCGTCGATCGCTTTTTGAGGGTGTTGCGCGTGGTGCAACGCCTGGCTGAGGATCGCGAGATCCACCGAACTATCAGGCAGGGGAACGTTCTCGATGTCGCCGAGTTTGTAGGCGAGGTTGGCGAGGTTGTTCTTGGCGGCGAGTTCGGTGCCGACTTCCACCATGCGTGGAGAGTTGTCGATGCACCACACGTGGGCGGCGCGGCGGGCGAGGAGTTGCGAGATGAGGCCTTCGCCAGCGCCGAGATCGGCGATGGTGATGGAGGGCGTGAGGCGGAGCGCGAGGTGGCCGATGGCTTCCCAGGAGCGGCCGGGGCAATAATTGCGACCGAGTTTGCCGGCGATGAGATTGAAATAGGATTCGGATTGCTGGCGGCGGCGGGCGAGGATGCGTTCGAGGTTGGCGCGATCTTCGGCGGGTTCGGGTAGTTCGGCTACGGCGGCCGATGCGGTGCTGATGAGCAGGCGTTGGGTCGTGTCGAGCTGAGAGCGAAGCGAGTAGAAGGCTTTTCGTCCGTCGCGTCGGTCGGTGACGAGGCCGGCCTGCCGGAGCAGGGCGAGTTGCGATGAGATCCGCGATTGCGCCATGCCGAGGATTTCCTGGAGTTCGGCCACGGACAATTCCTCGTTTAAGAGCAGCGCCAAAAGACGCACGCGCGTGGGGTCAGAGAGGACTTTGAGGGTTTCCCAGGAAGCTTTCACCGAACCGCACCTTGCCGGGAATTGGTTGCGCGGTCAATAGGTGTTCGCAGGGGACCGGCTGAAGTTTTCCTCACGTGCGGAGCCAAGTGGTGAGCAACGACACGAGTTGCCAAGCACCAAAACCGATGATGAGGGTGCCGGCGATCATGTTGATGACGTGCAGGACGCGGTGGCCGAGCGTGCACCCGAGCCAGCTGGAAAGAGTGCTGAGCAAGAGCCACCAAGCCGCTGAGCCGAGGAAAATGCCGCCGCCCAGAATGACGGTATCCAAATTTGAATACGCCGGACCGCCGACTCCGGTCGCAGCGACGACGCCCATCATGGCGAGCAGCGTGACCGGGTTGGCCATGGTCAGCAGAAACGTGAAAACGTAGGCGAGGAAAAGGTTGCGCTCGTGCACGGGGCGCTTCGTGGCAGCGGTGGGATCTTTCGCTTTGAATGCGTGTACGCCGAGCCCGATCATGAAGAGCCCGCCCACGAGTTGGATGGAAGCATGATGGGAATCGATGAGCCTGGTGACGGCCGAAATCCCGAGTGCGGCGACGAGTCCGCAAACGAGATCGGCGGTGGCGGCGCCGAGACCCGAGACGAAGCCGCAGAGCCGACCCTCGTTGAGCGAGCGCCGCATAATGAGCAGTGCGATCGGTCCGACGGGTGCTGAGACAGAAAAACCGATGATGAAACCGATGCGCAGGGAGAGGAATAGGGGAGATTCGAGCGTCACGAAGTCGATTTCGCGCCCAGTTTGCAACTGGCGAGAGGTACGGCAAGACACTTTTTGGATTATGCCTCAGGAGTGGTTTTTAACGTAATACGTGACAGACTCCTGGTGTTTGGTTCGGTCCGATTGGTCAGTGCTTGCGCACCAGCATGGTCTCAACGAGCTGGCATAGAAAAGCGGTGTTGCCGGGGAGTCGCGTTAACGCGGAGAGCGCGGCGGTGGTGTGCTCGTGGGCGTGGCGGCGCGCACCTTCGAGGCCGTGCAGTTTCACGAAAGTGGTTTTGCCGGCTTTGGCGTCTTTGCCGGCGGTTTTACCGAGGGTCGCACTGTCGGCAGTGGCGTCGAGGATGTCGTCGACGATTTGGAACGTGAGGCCGAGTTCGCGGCCGAACTGGCGCAAACCGGCAAGCTCCGTCGCGTTGGCGTGCGCAGTCAGCCCGCCCATGACGAGTGCGGCTTCGATCATGGCGGCGGTTTTGTTGAGGTGAATGAACTCGAGTTCGCCCGCCGTGGCGTCGGCTTTTTTCTCGGCAAGGAGATCTTCCATCTGGCCGCCGATGAGTCGTTGGCTGCCGGCGGCGTCGGCGAGTTCGCGCACGAGGGCGAAGCCGGGTTCGGCCGGGAAGTGGCGGGCGAGCAGGTCGAAGGCGCAGGTGAGCAAGGCGTCACCGGCGAGGAGAGCGGTGGCTTCGTCGAATTGTTTGTGCGCGGTGGGTCGGCCGCGGCGCAGGTCGTCGTTGTCCATGCACGGCAGATCGTCGTGGATAAGTGAATACGTGTGGACGCATTCGACGGCGACGGCGGCGGGCAGCGGGTCGTGGCGCGGGCCGGGGAAGAGCTGGGCGGCGGAGAGCACGAGCACGGGGCGCAGTCGTTTGCCGCCAGCCTGCAGGCTGTAACGCATGGCCTCGTGCAGACGCGTAGGGCGGGTGGTGGCGGACGGGAGGAATTTGCCCAAGGCCTGATCGGTCTGGGTGACGAGGGCGTTTAATTGAGTTGAGAAGTCCATCAGCGCGGGGCCTACTTTCGGCCTGAATCTTTCTGCCGCAATGCCAACGATTGAACAAGTTTGTAAACGTCTCTTTTCCGGGCCGACCTGGTTTTTGAAATGCATCATCGGTGCATTACTCATGGTTGTGCCCGTGGCGCATTTTTTTGCGTTTGGCTATTTGTATGAATTGGTGGCGCGAGCCCGGCGGGGCGACAGTTTGGATCTTCCTGAATGGGATGACTGGCGTCGGATGTTTGTGAACGGGATTCCGGCGTTCGTAATTTTTTTGGTGTGGGGCGCGGTGCCGATTGGGCTGGGGTGGCTGGCGACGATTCCGCTGCGGTTTTTAGGGTACGGCGTCTTCGTCTATTTGCCGATGGTGCCGGCGGTTTTGCTGGCGATGCCGCTGACGGCGGCGGGCATTTATCAATATCAGAAGCGCGAGGAGTATCGCGACGCGTTCCGGATTTGGCTTTTGGTTTTAATGATCAAGTCCAGTCGGGCGCGTTTCTTGATCCCGACATTTGCCGTGGCTGGTTTTATTTTAATGGTTTATCCATTAATGACTTTCACTATTTTTATGGCGCTGGCGGGTGGCTGGACTTTCTATGCGGCATTTTTCCGGGCCGTGGAAGAATCTCGTAAAACCGGCAATCGCTACACATAACGCCTCGCCTTTTATCATGCCTACCTACGAGTATTCCTGCCTCAAATGCGGAAAAGATTTCGAAGCTTTCCAGTCGATGAAAGATGCACCGCTCAAGACTTGTACCTGTCCCAAAAAAGGCAAAGTACGCCGCAAAATTGGTGGTGGGGCCGGGTTAATCTTCAAGGGAACCGGTTTCTATCACACGGATTACAAACGAAGTCCGTCGGCGAAGACGGAGGGTGCCAAAGAAAACGTAAAAGCATCGCCCCAGGCCACACCTGCCAAAACCGAGAGCTGAACTAACGGTCTGACCCGAATGGCACTAAGTTAAGGCGCAATGCTTTTATGATTAAAATGTTACGATTCATCGAGCCATCAACTTCCAGTAGCATGTTTTTCGCTATGGCTCTAACGTTTTCAGGGGTAAAGCTGCTTTCGAGTCCGTCGATC
>JANNHA010000069.1:0-3010 GCA_031404135.1 Verrucomicrobiota bacterium
CCGGCGCACTCAAATTTAAAACAGGAGCGTACTTCACCCGCAGGGTGAGGCTCAATCAAGGCCGTTACATCACTCATAATCCAAGCCGTTCAACCATTTCCGCACTTCTTCGCCAGCTTCAACTGCGGGTTATAGGATAATACCAAAGCGTTTATTGGTACAAAACCAAAGCATCGCATCCTCTCCACCGATGTCCGCCAATGGCCGCGCTGGACGGTTTCTCACGAACCTGATGCTCGGTTCAGGTAACTACAGCTGGACCATGATTCGAGTAGATCGCCAGGCGGCGTACATGGCGGCACTTGAGCAGGCCTCTGTTCATGGTAAAATTTCGGCCTTCGCGAAGTTCGTCGCTGAGGAACTAAGCGCATCTGCTGTATTGAAACTGGCACGCAGTCCAGCAAGGCGCTAACCCTGCCGAAAAGATCTAGCTGCAACGGAGGGAACTCGGTCAGCTGCACTTCGGCGGCGTATAGGAATAGACGAGAGGCACAGCATCTTTCCAGTCAAGAACCCAGGGCTCGTGGACAACTCGAATGCTGCCGCTGGCGGCTCCGTTTTCCAAATGAACGGAAAAATGAACGGAATGAAGGATAAACAAGGCTCGGTTAGGCCTTCCTTCTGCCTGGCGACCATCAGACTTTCATGTTTTCTTTTCATGTTCACTGACAAGCAGGTGCGCCCTGCCGGGCGCACCAACAAAAAGGCCCTTAAACTTGCGTTTAAGGGCCAAAATTGGGTGCAGGGGTTGGATTTGAACCAACGACCTTCAGGTTATGAGCCTGACGAGCTACCAGGCTGCTCCACCCTGCAACAAAAGGAAGGCCGACCTTGCTCTCACCATTTTCTCTGTCAACGCCCTTTTTAACAAAATTCCGAATTCACGCTTGCCAGCTTCCATCACGCTCTCTGTTTTGGACCGCTCTGTTCGTTAAACCTTAATCAGTAACCAAAATATCTCGATCGCAAGGCGGCCCTTCGGCCGACCTGTGTCTCGTGAAGAAACATAGATCATATCATGAACGTCACCGCTAAAGACTTGCTCGATGCCGGAGTGCATTTCGGGCACCAAACCAAACGTTGGAATCCCCGCTCGAAACCTTACGTTTTCGATCATCGCCAGGGCATCACCATCATCGACCTCGGCAAGACCCACGAACTACTCGCCAAGGCTTTCGCTTTCGTCGAAGACACCGTCGCCAACGGCGGCAATGTGCTCTTCGTCGGAACCAAACGCCAAGCCAAAGAAATCATCCGCGAGGCCGCGACTTCCACCAACATGCCTTACTGCGTCGACCGCTGGCTCGGCGGCACGCTCACGAATTTCGCGACCGTAAAAAAGTCCATCGCCAAGTTCAAAAAGTACCAGCAGATGGAAACGTCCGGCGAAATGGCCAAATTCTCCTCCAAGGAAGAAGCCGCCATGAAGCGCGAAATGGGCCGCATGCAGCGCAATTTCAGCGGCATCGTCGAAATGGGCGAACTGCCCACCGCGATGTTCGTCATCGACACCAACCATGAGGCCATCGCCGTCGCCGAAGCTTCCCGTTGCGGCATCGCTTGTATCGGACTTGTTGATACCAACTCCGACCCGACCAAACTCTCACACCCAATCCCGGGCAACGACGACGCCGTCAAATCGATTCGCATCATCGTCGAGACCCTCATTGAAGCCGTGCAGAGCGGTCTCGCCCAGCGCGAGAGCCGTCGCAGCACCCGTGGCCAGGCCGACTTGAAGGCCGCCAGCGCCGCTGTCGCCGCCGCCGCCGGCATCACCGAAATCGATCTGTCCAAGATCGAATTGCCCGCTGATGTCGTTCCTCTGGTCGAAGGCGACACCGAGGCTCCCATGATCGTCAAAAAGAAGCCGGCCATCCGCAAGAAGGTCGCTGCTCCTAAGGAATAATCTCCACCCGGAAATTTTGAAATGAGCACTCCCGTCACATCACAGATGGTCAAGGAACTGCGCGAGAAAACCGGAGCCGGTTTACTCGACTGCCAGAAGGCCCTGACCGAATCCAACGGCAACCTGGAAGAAGCGATCACCATCCTCCGCAAGAAATCGGGCGGCAAGGTCGATAAGCTCGCCAGCCGCGCCACGAAAGAAGGCCTCATCGAGAGCTACATCCACATCGGCGGCAAAGTCGGTGTGTTGCTCGAGGTAAATTGCGAAACGGACTTCGTTGCCCGCAACGACGATTTCCGCGCTTTCTGCAAGGACTTGTGCCTGCAGATCGCCGCTGCCAGCCCGCTCTACGTGGCCCGCACCGAAGTTCCTGAAGCCGCAGTCGCCGCTGAACGCGATGTCGCCGCTGCTTCGGTCGCTGGCAAGCCGCCTGCGGCCGTGCAAAAGATCGTCGAAGGCAAACTCGACAAGTACTACTCCACCGTGTGTCTGCTCGATCAGCCGTTCGTCAAGCTGCCCGAGAAGTCCGTGAAAGAAGTGCTTTCCGAGAAAGTTGCGAAGATCGGCGAAAACATCCAGATCCGCCGCTTCATCCGCTACCAGCTCGGCGCGTAAGTCGTCAGTCCATTGGTTTAATTTCAAAGGCGTTTCGCTATTTTGCGGAACGCCTTTTTCTTTGCACCCATGAAAGTCAGTCGCTCCCGCATCGTCGCCGCTGGTCTCACGCACCGTTGTCCCAACTGTGGCGGGCACACGCTTTTCAAGCCAGGCACGCTCTTTCAACTCAACCAACAATGCCCGGATTGCGGCCTGCCGTTCGAACGCGATGAAGGTTTCTTCCTCGGCTCGATGTCGCTCAATTACGGTGTGACGATCTTCGTTTTTCTCGTGCCCGTGCTGCTCTTGTATGTGGCGGGCTCCTTAAGTGGGACCACCGCGGCGGTGCTGGCCGGAGCGGGAGCGATCATCCTATAACCCGCAGTTGAAGCTGGCGAAGAAGTGCGGAAATGGTTGAACGGCTTGGATTATGAGTGATGTAACGGCCTTGATTGAGCCTCACCCTGCGGGTGAAGTACGCTCCTGTTTTAAATTTGAGTGCGCCGG
>JANNHA010000070.1:0-109238 GCA_031404135.1 Verrucomicrobiota bacterium
GTGCCGTAGCGTTGATGACTCTTGTTGAACCAGATGGCGAAACGCTGCTTCACCAGTTTCATGAAGGCCGAGACATCGCCAATCAAAGCCAGCTGTCGTTTCCGCCAAGCCTCGCCCTCGGGCCCGCCGTTACGCAGCTGAAGCGCTATTACCTCTAGACGCTCGGTCTGGTACTGGGTGGGTTTGGGGTGAAGCAGCTTGTACCGACGGAGCAATTCGTCATCGGAAGGCACGGTTTTCTGCGGCACCTTGACGAGCACATGGAAGTGATTGCTCAGAATCGCATGGGTTAGAATCTGCACCCCGCAGAAGTCCGCCGTGAGCCAGAGCTGTTTACGGAGCACCTCCTTAGCGGTATCATCGATCACGCGTTCGCCATTCACGGTGCGGGTCATGCAGTGGTACACCGCCTCCCCGTCTTCGGCCTTAATTTTGATTCGCGCACATCGCATGGGATCTAAGAGAGCAGACAAGTCTTTCTATGTCTACTCGTTTTCGACCTGTCCCTTTTGAAAAGCCCTGAGGCCACACGACCGACGACACACTCAAACGCACCGGAGCCTCGGGAATATCCACCGTCAAGCGTAACACCGTCGGCGCAGCTGCCTCATCGGAATAGCTCACCGTGATGGTTTTCTCCTGACGCCCGGTGAGCGCTCCCAGCGTGAAGACTGCCCGCAATTCGCCAACCTCACCCGGAGCGAACATCTCTTTCGCCAGCACCGGCTGCACACAGTCACAGCTCGGCATGGTGCTTATGATAATCACCGCCTGATTGCTTTTATTTTTAAACGAAAAAACCGCCTCCGTCGTCGGCTTCTTGGGATCGGCTTTGATCGTCAAGTCCGTGGCAGGCCAAGTCAATTTATCTGCCGACATCCCAATGCCAGGCAACAACGCGAGCAGTAGAACGAGGGCGGCGCCCGTGGTTTTAATTTTCATATATCCGTTGGATCCGTACCTCGGGTAGAACCAATGGCAAAACACCAAAGACAAAGTGTCAGGATCAGAATATGCGTTTGCATAGGCAGGAAAAGGTAAAGGGGTGATGCGGTCCGACCGATCTTCCCCTTTGCGCCAAAAATCACCCGCGAGGATGGCCTCCCGCAAAACTGAAGTTGAAAAGCTAAGACCGTACCGATGAAGCCCGAATGGACACATAGATGTCAAATGACTTTTCTAACGTCACCCAAAAGATACCGAAACGATGAGTTCGATCCGGCTCCGACGGCGCGTCGCCCTCCATTTCTCCGTCGGCCTTCCTTTCGTACAGCGCTCTCGATCACAAAACAAAAGCGCTGCGGACGATGCGGAGCATCATCCCTACCTCGAGCACAAGACACCGCGAATAGACGCGAATGACGGAACGCGGATGCGGAATTCTTAGCCACGGATTCCGAATCGGATTTTGAACACCAAGATCGCAAAGAGCGCGAAGGTTCGGCTTTGTGATCTTTGCGTCCGAGTTTTTTATTTCGCGTCCTTTGCGTTAAAACTAGATTTCGCAGATCAAAAAAAACCCACTTATTAACACCAATTAACCTAAAACCGGCAGATGGAGAAAACGCTAGTTGACGCTAATTTTCGCTAATCAGGAAATTGCGCCTCCAAATCAGATCGATCTATGGGCACCCGTGTGGTGACTGGCACAGAGTTGCGTTAGGCCTTTGCCATTAGCGTCAATTAGCGAAGATTAACGGTTCAACTGCCGTTTCTGGGATTACTGGTAATGAGAAGGAATGTAATACCCTGCCTCCTGTTTGAAAACGCACCCGCCAAGTGGATGGCATTATGACATGGCGAGTTGAGGTTAAATTTAATTATCGAACCATTCAATACAGACTCACACGTTCTGCATGACCCAGTTGAGGTCATTCAGGACGGCACCGGTGCCGTTGGCGACGGCGGAGAGCGGGTCATCGGCCACAATCACAGGCAGGCCGGTCTTCTCGCTGAGCAGACGATCAATGCCGCGGATGAGTGAGCCACCGCCTGCCATCACGAAGCCGCGATCAACGAGATCGGCGGAAAGTTCGGGCGGGCAGCGTTCGAGCGTCGTGCGCACCGCGTCGACAATGGCACCAATGGTGTCACTGAGGGCTTCGCGGACTTCTTGCGAGGTGATGTGAATCGTCTTGGGCAGGCCAGCCACGGAATCGCGGCCTTTGACTTCCATTGAGAGTTCTTCCTCGAGCGGATAGGCAGAGCCGATCTTCATCTTAATCTCTTCAGCGGTGCGTTCGCCGATGAGGAGATTGTAGGCGCGCTTCATGTAGTTGACGACGGCGGCGTCGAGCTCGTCGCCGGCCACGCGTATCGACTTTGAGAATACAATGCCGGAAAGGGAAATGATGGCGATCTCGGTGGTGCCACCGCCGATGTCGACGATCATGTTGGCGGCGGGTTCATCGATCGGGAGTCCGACGCCGATGGCTGCTGCCATGGGCTCGGGAATGGTGATGACGTCGCGGGCACCGGCGTGGGTGGCGGAATCTTTGACGGCACGTTTTTCAACTTCGGTGATACCGGAGGGAATCGCGATGACCACGCGGGGCGCGACGCGCAGGGCGTTGTTGTGCACCTTGCGGATGAAATAACGGAGCATGGCCTCGGTGACATCGAAGTCCGCGATCACGCCGTCTTTCATCGGGCGGATGGCGGTGATGTTGCCGGGCGTGCGGCCGAGCATCTTTTTTGCCTCGTCGCCGACGGCGCGAACTTTGCGCGTGACGGTGTCGAGCGCGACCACGCTGGGCTCGCGAAGGACAATGCCTTTGTCTTTGACGTAGACGAGTGTGTTGGCGGTACCGAGATCGATTCCGATGTCGTTGGAGAAGTAACCAAACAATTTCGAAGCCATGATTTGTGTGATGCGGCGGCGTTTCGCCCACGGAAAACAATCGGTGTACCGTGCCACTGTCAAAGGGGAAAAATGCGGAGAATCCGGGATTTTGCGATTTTTGATGGTGTTGGGCAACGTGCGGCTTGACCGATTCGAGGATTACGCCGACTTGAAAGGAAGACCATGCACGGCGCTCAACTCATTCAAGATCTGGCGGTGATTCTCGTCGTGGCGGCGATGGCGGGGTGGATTTGTCAGCGGCTCGGGCTGTCGATAGTGGTGGGTTTTCTGGCGGCGGGGATCGTGGTCGGGCCGTTTACGCCGCCGTTTGCGCTGGTGAAGGATATTGGCCGGGTGGATACGCTGGCCCAGCTGGGTTTGGTGTTTTTGATGTTTTCAATCGGGCTCAAACTCAGTTTGAGGCGGTTGCAACGGTTGGGGTTTTCACTCTTGTTCGCCGTGTCGTGCGGAGCGGCGATTATTTTTTATGTCACGCGACTGGCGGGGGCAATTGCTGGTTTTGAGAGCAGGGAAAGTCTTTTTCTGGCCGCGATGCTGATGGTGTCGTCGTCGTCGGTCATCACGAAGGTTTTGCAGGAAACGGGTGTGACGCATGAGCGAACTGGCCAGCTGGCGATGGGCGTTGCGGTGCTGGAGGACGTGGTGGCCGTGGTGATGCTGACGTTGCTCAACTCGGTCGTGCAGTTTGGCGGGATGGCGCGTACGCCTCTGGGCGAAACGCTCGGGCTGTTTGGTTCGTTTGTGGTGCTGGCGGGTATTGGCGGTTTGTTGCTGGTTCCCTGGTTGTTGCGCCGGCTGAGCATCTCGGCAGGCGAGGAGTTGCAGACGTTGGGGCTGGCGGGGTTGTTGTTCGGGTTGTCGGTGATCGCGCAGCGGGCGGGTTATTCGCTGGCGCTCGGAGCATTTTTGCTGGGAACGATCGTGGCGGAGACGCCGCATCGCACGCAGGTGGAGCGTACGTTTGAGGGGATGCGCGATGTGTTTACGGCAGTGTTTTTTGTGGCGATCGGGATGCAGATCGATCTGCGGTTGCTGTGGAGTTCCATCGGGATGGTGCTCGGCGTGGCGGCGTTCACGATGGTCGTGCGTTCGGCAGCAATGACGGTCGGGCTTTCGATCATCGGGACTTCGCCACGGGATGCGTTGCGGGTGGGGTTGACGGTGACGCCGATCGGCGAGTTCTCCTTTATCATCGCACAACTCGGGGTGATGGCGGCGGTGGTGCCCGACACGTTTTACCCGATGGCGGTCGGTGTGTCATTGGTGACCACGTTGGTCGCGCCGTTTTTGACGCGGCATTCGGGGCAGATCAGCGGCTGGATGCTGGCCCGGCAGCCGAGGACGTTGCGGCGGTGGAGTGCGTATTATCACACTTGGCTCGCGCATCTGCAGATGCAGCAAAAGCGGAACATGCTCTGGCAATTGAGCCGAAAACGAATTGTGCAGATCGGCGTTGAGATGCTTTTTGTGACGGGGCTGTTGGTTTTTGCCGAGTCGATGCTGGCGCTGGCTGTACGCTGGCTTGGGCCTGACTGGTTGTTCCCCAACGGACCGGCCATGCTGTTCTGGCCGGTTTTGGCGTTGATCCTGCTGGCGCCGTTGGTGGCGATCTGGCGCAATCTTTCGACGTTGTGCCTGCTTTTTGCGCAGGTGGCCACGGAAGGACATTCCGACGAGAAACGATTGCAGCCGGTTGTGGAGGTCCTTTTCAAATTTGTTGCGGGCATGAGTTTGTTTATCTGGATGTCGACGCTTTTGCCGACGGAGGGGCAGGCGCGCTGGATCGTGGTGGGCAGTGGTGCGGTGGCGGTATGCGCGCTGATATTTTTCCGGAGGAAACTCATTTACTGGCACAGTGAGCTGGAGGTCGGGCTGCAGGAGGTGCTTGGCGCGAATGAGCCAATGGAAACGGATCTCAATGCGCCTTGGCTGCGGCCACATGGGGACTGGAACATCAGTGTGTCGGACTGCTTGCTGCCTGACTTGGCGAACGTGCAGGGGCGGTGCATCGCCGATTTGGATCTGCGTGCTCGTTTTGGTTGCACGGTGGTGGGCGTGGGGCGGCAGGGTTACATGATTTCGCTGCCGTCGCCGGATACGGTGCTTTATCCAAGGGACCGGTTATTGCTGCTCGGCACGGCTGCGCAGGTGGTGGCGGCCAAGAAGTTTCTCCTGGCGGTTTCCGGGCTGCCTGCTTCGGCGGCCGAATTTGAGGAGGTGCGAATGGAGACGCTGCTCGTACCGGTGTGGAGTCGTGCCGTTGGGCAGGATTTGAAAACACTTTCACCCATGCAGGCGTTTCGGGTTCAGATTGCGGGTATCCGGCGCGGCACTACGCGCCTACTGAGTCCGTCAGGCGAGGAATTGATTGGGAGCGGCGACGAGTTGTTGGTGCTCGGGCTGCCGGAAAACACGGGGGCGTTTCGCGATTGGGTGTTCGAGCGGGCGGCGTCGGCGGGTGGTGAAGAGAAATAAAAAAAGCGCGCCGGTGAAGGCGCGCTTGAAAGTGACAGGACGACGGCGGGACGTAGCTTAGTTTTTGTCGTTGGCCTTGGGCGGCGTGATCGTACCGGAAGCCTTGGTATCAGGCTTCTCGTCTTCTTCCTTGGATGCTTTCTTGAATTCCTTGATCGATTGACCGAGGCCTTTGGCGAGGCCGGGTAGTTTGGTGCCGCCAAAGAGGAGCATGACGATCACCAAGATCACGATGAGCTCGGTCGGCCCGAGACCTAAAATGCCAAGCGGGTGGGTGGTTAGGCTATTCATGTTGATAAGAGGTATAGGCTGAACGGGTGCGCGAGTAAAGGTGTGAGGCGGTTGGGCTTAGACTCCGGGCATCGGCGGAGTTGTTTCGCCGGGTTTTTTCGCCGCGACCTGTTTGAGGAGGTTTTGGGCATTGTCGAGCTGTTCGGCATCGAAGAAACCGTGGAGCTGGCGGATGCGCGTTGGGTGGCGCATTTTGCGCAGGGCTTTGGCTTCGATCTGGCGGATGCGCTCGCGGGTGACCTTGAACTGTTTGCCGACTTCTTCAAGGGTGCGGCTATAACCATCGATCAGGCCGAAACGGAGCGAGAGCACGCGGCGTTCGCGTTCGGTGAGTGAGTCGAGCACGTCGATGATTTTTTCGCGGAGGAGCGAAAAGGCGGTCATATCGTACGGGTTGTCGGCAGATTTGTCTTCGATGAAATCGCCGAAGCTGGTGTCGTCACCGTCGCCGACGGGCGATTGAAGTGAGATGGGTTGTTGCGCCATCTTCATGATCTGCTGCACGCGCTCGACGGGGAGATTCATCTCGTCGGCTACTTCCTCGGGCGTCGGTTCGTGGCCGAATTCCTGGAGGAGTTGTTTTTGCACCTGCATCACCTTGTTCAAGGTTTCGATCATGTGCACCGGAATGCGGATGGTGCGGGCTTGATCGGCGATGGAACGGGTGATGGCCTGGCGGATCCACCAGGTGGCGTAGGTGGAGAACTTATAGCCGCGGCGGTATTCGAATTTTTCGACGGCCTTCATGAGGCCCATGTTGCCTTCCTGAATGAGGTCGAGGAAGGAGAGGCCGCGGTTGGTATATTTTTTCGCGATCGAAATCACGAGGCGCAGGTTGGCTTCGACCATCTCGGTCTTGGCTTTATGGGCTTCGCGGACGTGGACGAAGGTTTGCTTGACGACGTCGAGGAGGCGCTGCGGGGCGAGGCGTTGTTCGATCTCGATTTGCTTGAGACGCGCGTTGATTGTTTTGGAATCGATGGCAGCGTCTTTTTTCGTCTTCGGATTTTTGGCGCGATCGAGTTGTTCGTACAGGCCTTCAATTTCTGTCAACAGCGGTTGCTGTTGTTCGAGGTATTCCTCGTAGACTTTGAGTTTGAAGAAGAATTTTCCGAAACCGGATTTGAGGGCGTTTTCGCGTTTGTGGAACTTCGAAAGGACGCGTTTCTTGCCGGCTTCGTCTTTGGTCTTGTGGTATTCGTCCCAGGCTTCGGCGACGCCGATTTCACCTTTTTGGGCGAGTTCGACGTGCTTGGGCAGGTTCTTGAAATAGTTTTCGCGGCTCTCGATTTTCTTGTCGATTACGATGCGGTCGAAACGTTCTTCGCGGTTGATGAGCTTGGCGCCGAGGGTCGCGATGTAGCGGCCGATGGTGGCGGCTTCGAACAGGGCTTCCTGCGCCTTGAGTTCGGCGTTTTCGATGCGCTTGGAGATTTCGACTTCTTGTTCGCGTGTGAGCAGCGGGACCTGACCCATCTGCTTGAGGTACATGCGGACCGGGTCATCGAGAATGTCGTGCTGCGAGGAGCGGGATTCTTCCTCCTCGGCTTCTTCCTGACGCTGTTTGTAGTCTTCGACTTGATCGGGTTCGAGAATTTCGATTTCGAGATTTTGGAGAATAGAGAGGACGTTGTCGATTTCGTCCTGGTTTTCTACGGAGTCGGGGAGCGCCTCGTTGATGTCGTCAAACGTGAGGTAGCCCTGTTCTTTGGAGAGGCGGATCAGGTTGCGTATCTTGTCATTGATTCCTCCCGGGGCCAGATCGGGCACGGCACCAGCGGCACCGTCGGTCGTGGCGGTTTGGGTCTGTGAAATGGCAGCTTCCACAGCTTCGGATTGAGCGTCGGTATCGGCGGACTTGGCTTTGCGCGGCATGATTATGAAAAAAATCAGACAGCTACGGGCAACCCGAAGGTCGCACGAAGCTGTCGTTGTATATCGGTACGTTCTCTGATGAGAGAAATTACGTCGACGTTACTGTCCGCACCGTGGGTGGCCAAAGCAAGTTCTATTTGGCGAAGTCGGGGTTCGAGGGCGCGGGTACGGAGTTGGCGGAGTCCTTCGTTGGCGACCTTGATGGGTTCATCGATTTTCGGTGCGTCGAAGAGGAGCGAGGCGACGAGGGTTTTCTCTTCGGCGGTTTCGAGCAGGGTGTCGAGGTGATTGCAGCCGGGCCAGCTGTCGTGTTCGAATTCGTTAAGAATGCGGCTGAGCAGAGCGCCTGGAAGATAGGTGGTGTCGAGCCATTCGCGGGGGAAAATCTGGGCGAGGGGTTTGCCAAGGGCTTCGAAGTGCAGGCAGAGCGAAAGTAGGTCGCGCTCGGGCGTGTGGAACGGCGCGGCGTTGGCGGGTGCGTTGACGGGCGTGATTTGGCTCGCGGCAGCAGCGGCCGGTCGGGCTTGGGCGATGCGGGCCTGGCGGGCGCGAAATGCCTGGAAATCATTGCGTAGCGCAGCCTGTGGCAGGCGGAAATGACCGGCGATTTCGCTTAAAAATTCCGCTTGGGCCACCTCGGATTCTGTTTGAATAACGATTTCGAAAAGGGTCTGGCTGGCGCGGGCTTTTTGTTCGCCAGACGCTTCCTCGGGTACGGGAAGAATACTGCGGCAGGCGAAGGCCATGGCTTTGAGGGCGCCGTGTTTAAGTTCTTCGTAGGCAGCGAGTCCGCGTTCAAGAAAGAGCAGATCGGGGTCGACTTTGGAGGTTCCGGCGAGGGCAAGGAAGCGGATTTCGAGGCCGGCTTTCAGGGCCATGGGCAGGAAACGCAACGCGGCTTTTTGACCCGCGCTGTCGCTGTCAAAGAAGCATTCGACCTGCGGATGGTAGCGCCGCAGAAGGACAAGTTGGCTTTCGGTGATGGAGGTGCCTTGGGGTGCGATGGCGGTTTTTAGGCCAACCTGCCAGCAACGCAGTGCGTCGAGCTGGCCTTCGACGAGTACGAACGGGTGGCCTTCGCCGGCGTGGGTGCGGGCGCGGTCGAGGTTGAAGAGGAGATTTCCCTTCGTGAAAATCGGTGTTTCGGGCGAGTTTACGTATTTGGCTTCGCGGGCCGGATCGTCGGCGGGCGTGAGGTCGGTTTGGCGGGCAGTGAAAGCGACGACGCGGCCTTGGTGATCGCGAATCGGGATCATCAAGCGGCCGCGGAAACGCGGTTTGAGCGAGCCGAGTGCCATGAGCGCGCCTTCGCGAACGAAGAAAAGTCCACATTGGCGGAGGGCGTCTTCGGAGAATTTTTTCTTGAGCAATGTGGCGGCGAGCGAGTTGTCGCTGGGGTCAGCGGCACCGATTTTGAACTCGTCGGCGAGTTCGGCCGGGAAACGCCGTTTATCGATCCAGAGGTTGCGCATGAAATCGCCGGTGGCGCTGCGCGTTTTGAAAACTTGGTGATAGTGCTCGGTTGCGGTTTCATGCAGGTCGAAAATTTCCTGGCGCAAGGAACGTTCCTCGCGGCTCGGGCCGGTGCCTTCTTCGTATTCGATGGAGACGTTGAAACGTTGGCCGAGCGCCTCAACGGCTTCGCTGAATGAAAGCTGTTCGGTTTCGCGGACGAAGGAAATGATGTCGCCGGCCTTGCCGCAGCCGAAACATTTAAAAAAACCTTTGTCGGGATCGACGTGAAACGACGGCGTTTTTTCCTGGTGGAAAGGGCACAGCCCCTTGAAGCGCGAGCCAGCTTTTCGCAGCGTGGCCACCCGCGACACGACGTCGACGACGCTCACGCGAACTTTTAGGTCGCGGATACAGGTGGGCTTGATGACAGGCATGGAGGGACGAAAAAAAACGCGAAGGCTGGATCGAAGTTTGCACTTTTAACCGCTGCCGGGGTCTGTCAAGTACTGCGCTTCGCAGGAAACATCAGATTGTTTTCGGCGACTCATCTTAACATGCAATTTTTCAAAATAGTCCGGCCGGTTGTTTTTAGTGTGGCTGCTGTGGTGACAGCGGTTTTTGCGCGCGGTGCCGCGCCAGCACCTGCTCCAACCGCCACGCCGCTGCCGATCTGGGAAGCGCCGCTCGCACATTTTGATGACGGTGCGTATTCCGCGCAAGTTGAACTGTTGTTCACGAAATACGAAGTGGCGACCGGACGCAAACTCGTGCCAGGCCCAAAGAAAAAAGTTGGCCTAAAAATCTACTCCGATTCCGGCGCCGGCCTGGCCACGCCCGTGCCGTTGGTCAAAGCCGTGATCGCCGCGCTCGAACGTCGCGGTTTCAAGCAGGAGGGGATTTTTCTTGTTGGGTTGAACCAACTGCGGCTGCGCATGACGGGCTTTCTCCCGGCGTTGGTTACGGGTGAGACGCCGTTCAAAGGGCATCCGATTTTCGTGCTGGAATCGGGCAAGTTCTACGACCCGGTTTGGTTTTACGACAGCCCGCTTCCCGAACGTTTTGACCCGATCTTCGCGCAAAAGAGCGTCGAGGGCGTCGACCCCAACACAACCATCGATCAGGATCGCAAGAGCTTTCTGGCGACACCGCTTTTCCTTGAAGCAGACTTTTGGATCAATTTGCCGGTTTACACCGATCATCCGACGCTCGGCATCAACGGCGCGCTCGTCAACGCGACGCTGTGGAACGCCAGTAACACCGCGCGCTTCTTCCGCAGTCCCTCAAACGCGCCTGCAGCCGTGGCCGAGATGAGCGCGATTCCCGAACTGCGGCAGACCTGGGTTTTCACCCTCGCGAGCCTGGAGAGTTTTCAGTACATCGGCGGGCCGTATTTCAATTCGCTCTACACGCTGTCCGAACCGAAGCTCTGGTTAAGTTCTGATCCGGTGGCGCTAGACTCACTGATGCTCGAACGCATCAATAAGGCCCGAAAAGAAAACGGGTTTAAGAATATTTCTGAAGAAATCCGTACGATCGATTTTGCCGAACAACTCGGCGTCGGCTCGCAAAAGAAACTCAGCTCCCGGGTGATTCACGTGGGCGAATAAGCGCCTTGATTGTCCGCCCTTACTTACCCTGAGTTCCCCACCGGTGATGCAAGAACCGTTCCCAAGGTGAAAACATAATTTTGTCCGCGAGCAGGCCGATCACGACAATGACAAACATCACGCCGATCACCTGCTCCATGGCGTTCAGTTCGCGACCATAATGGAGCAAATGCCCCAGACCGAAACCACTTAAAATCGTTACGTAGATTTCGGCCGCCATTAAGGAGCGCCAGGCAAACGCCCAGCCTTGTTTCATACCGCCCACGATAAACGGTAGCGAGGCGGGCAACATCACCTTGATCCACGTGTGCAGGCCTTTCGAACCCATCGTGCGGGCCGCACGAGCGTAGATCGGCGGAATATTCCGCACGCCGTTATCGGTCGCGATGATCATCGACCAAAGCGTGCCCATCACCACGACGAAAAACATCGCCGTCTCCGTCTGACCAAACCAGATCAACGCGAGCGGCACCCAGCAAACACTCGGCAACGTCTGCAACCCGAGCGCAAGCAGGCCCAGCGTATCTTGCCAGACTTTGAAGCGCGCCGTGAGCAAGCCGATCGGCAGACCCACCACGATGCCAAACGTGTAACCGAGCACGAGCCGCTTGATCGTCACCCAGGCGGCATCCGCCAGCGATCCATCACGAACTGCTCCCCAGAGGTATTCGCTCACCGTCAGGGGCGACGGCACGAGTACAGGTGACCAGATATTCAGACGCACCAGGCCTTCCCAAATCACGAGCAAACCGACAAAAAACGCTGCTGCTGATAGAAAACGTTTCATTCGGCCACCTCCGCTTCTGGTTGAATATATCCCTTAAGAGCCTTGGTGATTTCCGTGGCATGTTCGGCCAGGTCCACACTGTTGATATCGCGCGGCCTCGGCAGCGTAATTTTAAACTGCTCCTGAATGCGGCCAGGATGCGGCGAAAATAGCACCACCCGATCCCCCAGGCAAACCGCTTCGCGCACGTTGTGGGTCACAAACACAATCGTCTTCTGACGCTGCTGCTGGATACGCTGGAGATCGCCGTAAAGTTGTTCACGCGTGAGCGCGTCGAGCGCCGCGAAAGGCTCATCCATCAACAGCACGCGCGGATTCGGTGCCAGCGCACGAGCCAGCGCCACACGCTGCTTCATGCCACCCGAAAGCTCGTGGATATTGGCGTGGAGGAACTTGTCCAAACCCACCAGTTTGAGATAAAAATGGGCGACTTCGCGACGCTCCGGGTTGGTCAAGCCGGGCTTAAGCTTCAGGCCGAACATCACGTTATCGATCACATCGAGCCAAGGGAACAGCGCCGACTCTTGAAACATCACCATGCGGTCGCGGCCCGGGCCGTCGATCTTCTTGCCATCGCTAAAAATCTCGCCTTCGTCGGCGGAATCGAGACCGGCCGCAATGTTGAGTAACGTGCTTTTCCCGCAACCACTGGGGCCGAGCAGGCAGACGAACTCACCCTCGGCAATGTCGAGCGACACCTTATCGAGCGCATGCACCACGGTTCCGCGTGCGTGAAAGCGTTTGGTGATGGCGCTAATCGAGAGTTTCGACGGCGCGGCGTTGGTGAGTTCCGTTTGGACGGTCATGGCGAAATACTGATAAAACGAGCAAGATCAACTTCACCGCGGATGAACCCTAACTGCCGGGCATCGCCCACGAGGCTCTCGATGGATTCGAGCTTTATTTCAGAGGTAAACGTGAGTCGCTGCCAGGAGGCGACCACGAGTTCGAGTTTGATTTCGCGCTTCACCACCTCGCTCAGCCCCTGCTGCACGAGCGCCTGCGCCTCGGCCGGATGAGCATTCACCCAGTCGGTCAGCTCACGGTGGGCCTGGGCGAATTTCTTCGCGAGCTCCGGCTGGGATTTAATGAACTTCACGCTAGAGACAAGGATAGTGGTCACCGCGTCTTTCTGCTCGAGGTAGATCTTGCCACCCGCCTCGCGTTCGATGCGCGACACCCACGGCTCGATCGTCCAGACCGCGTCAATCTTGCCCTGCTGGAAAAGTGAAAGCTGATCGGCGTTCGCCGTCGGCAGCACAAGTACATCGCCGCCCATCTGGGTGATTTTGAAGCCCTGTTTCTGCAACCAGACGCGAGCGGCGACATCCTGGGTGTTGCCCAGCTGCGGCGTGGCGAGTTTTTTTCCTTTGAAATCAGCCGGTTTCTCAATTCCAGAACCTGGCCGTACCAACAACGCCGCTCCACCGCGAGCCGCGCCGGCGATCACGCGAATTTCTTCGCCCTTCGAGCGAATGTACGCGTTAAGCGATGGGTTTGGCCCGACGTAAGTCAGGTCGATCGAACCAGCAAAAATCGCCTCCATCGCACTCGGGCCAGCATTAAAGGCGTACCATTGAATTTCAACGTCGGGACCGAGGCGTTCTTCGAACCAGCCTTTTTTCTGCGCCGTGAGCGTCTTGCCGATAACACCTTGGGCGTGTGTAACGTTGGGGAAATAGCCGACACGGAGTACCGTTTTGCCGGCGAGCGGCGCGACGAACGCCGCGCAGAGCAGAAGGAGGGCGATGATTGTTTTCATGTGCCTTCGCGAATGAAATCACCAAGGCCGGTTTCGCGAGATTTGGCCTTGGTTGAAGGTTTAGCGGTACGGGAAGTTTTAGATACCTCCTTGATCGGACGAGCAACAGCGCGGGGTTTTGCCGCAAACGGCAGGTTGATCTTGTTAGTGCGCATTTTTCGCAACGTGACCTCGACGACGTCCGCCAGCGTGTAGCGATCGACGACATTCGCGATGGCGTTGCGCACATCAAGCATCAGCATCCGCAGCCCGCAATGCGCCTCGTCGGGACAAGAACAGCGTTCGTAAGCGGTCTGGCTCACGCAGCCAATCGGCGCGATCGGCCCATCGAGATAGCGCACGATTTGACCAACAAAAATCTCCTTGGCCGACCGGGCCAGCCGATAGCCGCCGTATTTCCCGCGAACACTTTCGAGAAAACCACCCTGTTTCAGAGCGAGCAGGATTTGCTCAAGAAACTTCACCGGAATCTTCTCGCTCTGCGCCAACTCACTGAGTTGCACCAAATCGCGGCCGAGTTCTCGCGCGATTGAGAGATCAATCATGGCGCGCAGACCGTATTCGCCGCGTTTGGAAAGTTTCATGAGGGGGTTAATTCCTAGTTAGCTAGTGGGGGTTGGAAACACTCCTCCAAGTTGGAACGTTGGCAAGCGGGAATTCCGTTTTCAATCATCGGCCATCGCCGCGCCAACAGCGGTTATTATAACCCGGCGAAAGCGTAAAAATTGCAGGCTTTACCCAAACTCCGCCCTTGCCCGTACACGGGACCTTTGGTGTGCTCGCTTCAAATTTTTCCATGAGCAAAACCGAATCTCCCCGCCAGCACTCTGCTTTGGTTCATGACGGCGCCGACCGCGCCCCGAATCGCTCGATGCTACGAGCGGTCGGTTTTCAAGACGCCGATTTCAAGAAATCCGTCGTCGGTATCGCCTCCACTTGGAGCATGCTCACGCCTTGCAACATGCACATCGACGAACTCGCGCGCCACGCCGGCACGGGCGCTGACGCCGCCGGTGGCAAATCGATCATCTTTGGCACCATCACCGTCGCCGACGGCATCAGCATGGGCACCCAAGGCATGCGCTACTCCCTCGTCTCGCGCGAAGTCATCGCCGACTCGATCGAGACCGTGTGCGGTGCCGAAGGATTCGACGGTCTCGTCGCGATTGGCGGTTGCGACAAGAACATGCCCGGCTGCGTCATGGCCATGGCCCGCCTGAACCGCCCCAGCGTTTTCGTTTACGGCGGCACCATTCTCCCCGGCATCCATCCGGGTAACCAAAAAGAGTGCGACATCGTTTCCGTCTTTGAAGCGGTTGGGCAACACGCCGCTGGCAAACTCGACACCGCCGCCCTCACCGAGATCGAAAAGTGCTCCATCCCCGGTCCCGGCTCCTGCGGCGGTATGTACACCGCCAATACCATGGCCTCCGCCATCGAAGCACTCGGCATGAGCCTGCCGAATAGTTCGACCCAGATCGCCATCTCCGAGGAAAAACGTTCCGACTGCCAGCGAGCCGGTGCCGCCGTCCTCAACCTCCTTGAGCTGGCCATCAAACCCCGCGACATCATGACCAAGAAGGCGTTTGAGAACGCCATCACCGTCGTCATCGCCCTCGGCGGCTCAACCAACGCCGTGCTCCACCTCCTCGCCATCGCCCACACCGCCAACGTGAAACTCGGTCTCGACGATTTCACCCGCATCGGCAAACGCGTTCCCGTCCTCGGCGATTTGAAACCTTCCGGCAAGTTCGGCATGGCGCATCTCAGTCGCATCGGCGGCCTGCAACCGCTCCTCAAGATGCTCCTCGATGCCGGTCTGCTCCACGGTGACTGTCTTACCGTTACCGGCAAAACCTTCGCGGAAAACCTCAAGGACGTGAACCCGTATCCCGCCGATCAAGAAGTCATCCGCCCACTGTCCAACCCGATTAAAAAAGACAGCCACCTGCGCATTCTCTACGGCAATCTCGCCGCCGACGGTGCCGTGGCTAAAATCTCCGGCAAGGAAGGCCTGACCTTCTCCGGCAAAGCCATCACCTTCGAATCCGAAGAAACCGCACTCGCCGCCATCCTTGCCGGCAAGGTCAAAGCCGGCCACGTCGTTGTCATTCGCAACGAAGGCCCCCGCGGCGGCCCCGGCATGCGCGAAATGCTCTCCCCCACCTCCGCCATCATGGGCAAAGGCCTCGGCAAAGAAGTCGCCCTCATCACCGATGGTCGCTTCTCTGGCGGTAGTCACGGGTTCGTCGTCGGCCATATCACACCCGAAGCCGCCGTCGGCGGTCCGATCGCGGTCATCAAAAACGGCGACCTCATCACGATCGACGCCGTGAAAAACGAACTGACCCTCGGCATCCCGGCCAAGGACTTGAAGGCCCGCCTCAAAGCCTGGAAGCCAAAGAAGTCCAAGGAAACCCGGGGCGTCCTCGCCAAATACGCCAAACTCGTCGCCACAGCCTCCGAAGGCGCCGTGACCGATAAATATCTCTAACATTTAATCTGGAACTCAGGAACGCTGGGAAAAACCCAAACAATCCTCCCCAGCTTCCGTTCCAGAGTTCCAGCCTTCCAGATTAAAAAAACTCCTAATTTCTCCCTCCCACCATGAACTGGACTCGTTTCAAAAAGCACTTCTACCAAAACCGCGAACTCGGTCTCGCCCTCGACATCAGCCGCATCCCCTTCCCCGACGACTTCCTCGCGTCGATGGAACCACGCATGCAAAAAGCCTTCGCCGACATGGCCGCTCTCGAAGCGGGCGCCATCGCCAACCCCGACGAGAAACGCATGGTCGGCCACTACTGGCTCCGCTCGCCCTCCGGTGCGCCCACGCCCGAACTGCGCACCGACATCTCCGACGCCCTCGCCCAGGTCGAAAATTTTTCCGACCGCATCCACGACGGCACCATCTCCGCACCCAATGGCGGGAAATTTACCGAACTCCTCGTCATCGGCATCGGCGGCTCCGCCCTCGGCCCGCAGCTCGTCAACCACGCCCTCGGCCAGCCCGGCCAGGACAAGATGAACGTCTCGTTCTTCGACAACACCGATCCAGACGGCATCGACTACGTCCTCGCCTCTCTCGCCGGCAAACTCGCCGAAACCCTCGTCATCGTCATATCGAAGTCCGGCGGCACCGTCGAAACCCGCAACGGCCAGCTCGAAGCCATCGCCGCCTTCAAAGCCGCCGGCCTCGACTACAAAAAGCACTTCGTCGCCGTCACCGGAGCCGGCTCCAAGCTCGAACAAACCGCCATCAAGGACGGCTGGCTCGCCCGTTTCCCGATGTGGGACTGGGTCGGTGGCCGCACCTCCGAACTCAGCGCCGTCGGTCTGTTACCCGCCGCGCTCCAAGGTATCGACATCCAGGAATTCGTCGGCGGTGCAGCTGAGATGGACAACGTCACCCGCGAACCCGTCACCGCGAAAAACCCGGCCGCCCTGCTCGCCCTCATGTGGTATTTCGCCACCGATGGCAGGGGCTCCAAGGACATGGTTGTCCTCCCCTACAAAGACCGCCTGCTGCTCTTTTCACGTTACCTCCAACAGCTGGTTATGGAGTCGATTGGCAAGGAACTCGATCTCCAGGGCCGCGTCGTCAATCAAGGCCTTTCTGTTTACGGCAACAAAGGCTCGACCGACCAGCACGCCTACGTGCAACAGCTCCGCGAAGGCGTGAACAACTTCTTCGTTACCTTCATCGAAGTCCTGAAAGACCGCCCCGCCGCCACGTCGATGGAAGTCGATCCCGGCGTCACCACGGGCGACTACCTCCAAGGTTTCTACCTCGGCACCCGCGATGCCCTGACTGAAAAAGACCGCTCCTCGATCACGATCACCATCAACGACGTTTCCCCGCGCACACTCGGCATGTTGATCGCCCTCTACGAACGCGTCGTCGGCCTCTACGCCGCGATCATCGGCATCAACGCCTACCACCAGCCCGGCGTCGAAGCCGGCAAGAAAGCCGCCACCAGCGTAATCGCGTTGAAGTTGAAAATTTCAGCCGCCCTCAAGGCCTCGCCAGGCAAAGCTTTTACCGCTGAAACTTTGGCCGTGGAGATCGGCGCGCCTGAGCAAACTGAACTCGTTTTCAAAATCCTCGAACACCTCGCCGCCAACAACGGCGCAAAGAAGATCGCGAACAAGATCTGGTTTGAAAGCACCTACGCCTCCTAACTCATTGTCTGCGACACTGAATCCTTCGCTTTCCTCTTTATCATTCTCTTTCTCCCGACCGCCAAACCCCGGCAGGAGAAAGAGGACGATGAAAGATAAAGAGAAAGATTCAGAAAATCCCCGTCTTCCCCATCGTCTTTTCACGGAACTCCCTCGACTCGCCCCAGTCTTCGTTCTCAACCTTGCACTCAAGCCCCTATCCCGTTAATTGCATCAACATCATGAAATCGCCGCAAAAGGCCCTTCTCACTCTCCTCCTTGCAACCTTCGCCCTGCTCGCAACCGGTTGCACCACGAAAACGGCAAGCGACACCTCGATCCCGTGGGGCCGTCCCGCCAGCTGGGAAGGCTCGGTCCCCGGCATGGGCGAAGTCGGCGACACCAGCGGCAACCGCTAAACAACCCTCGGCTCTCTCCTTCAGATCCGGCCCTTCGTGGCCGGATTTTTCGTGCCTCGCTCTGCGTACGCTGCGGTTCAAATTCCCGAATCATTTGCGTCGATTAGCGCTCATTAACGGCTAATCCTCCTCTCCTCCTTCTCGACCGGCATGACCGAACCTACCGCCAACGCCTCGCTCACGCCGCAACCCGGCCACCTCTACGTTGTCGCCACGCCGATCGGCAACCTCGCCGATCTCACCGAACGCGCCCGCGCGATCTTGAGCAGCGTCGACCTCATCGCCTGCGAAGACACCCGCACCACCGGCTCCATGCTCACCCGCATTGGCATCCGCCGTGACCTCGTCGCCTACCACGACCACAACGAGACCGAAGCCGCCGAACGCCTCTGCGCACTACTCGCCACCGGCAAATCCATTGCCCTCGTCAGCGATGCCGGCACACCCGCGATCAGCGACCCCGGCTTTCGCCTCGTGCGCGCCTGCCGCCGCCGCATGCTGCCCGTCGTACCCGTACCCGGTCCCTGTGCGCTTGCGGCCGTGCTCAGCGCGAGCGGACTGCCCACCAACGGTTTTCTCTTCGCCGGCTTTCTTCCCTCCAAAACCTCCGCGCGCACCGCGTTCCTGGAAAAGTATCGGGATTTCGACTACACGCTCGCGCTCTACGAATCGTGCCACCGCATCGACAAATTCGTCGACGAAATCGTCGCCACGTTCGGGCCACTGCGCGTGATCGGCGTGGCCAAGGAAGTGACGAAGTTGCACGAAACTTTCCTTATCGGCACCGCGCTCGAAGTCCGCGACCGCCTCGCCAAAACCAGTCTCAAAGGCGAATTCGTCCTCCTCATCGCCCCCGCCGATTTCGTACTCTGACGGATCCATAACCGTGTAATACGAAACCAAAAGATTTTTGCGCCGCATAAATTTCCGGCAAGGACCGCAAAGAGCGTTCATTAAGCGGCAACCGTTCCCGTACCGACAATTACCATCTCTCCCACCGCGCATGCGCCACGCACTTCTGGAAAACGGCCCGGACCTGCGCACGATCCAGGAGCTACTCGGCCACGCCCGCCTCGACTCCACGCAAATTTACGCCGCCGTCTCCGTCACACAGTTGCGCGAGTCCCATGCGCACTGCCACCCCAGAGGCGCAGCGAAAACGACGGCAGACTTGCCGCCGCAGGAGAAAACGACACTATGACGCCGATGAGCATGACCGTTGATCAAATCGTGGCTGAAGCCCGCCTGTTGCCTCAAGACCTGCGCTCCGAATTACTTGACCGTCTCGGCGGCGCGATGCACGGCGACGACTCGCCCGAGGTTGCCGCCGAGTGGAATCAGCTCGCCTTGGATCGCATGGCGGCGGTCGAAAGCGGTCGCTCACAGCTGCGGCCCGGCGAGGAAGTCATGGCACGGATGCGTCAACTCATCGGACGGTGAAGCCCTGGTTTTTTGAAGACGGCGCGGAGGAAGATTTTGCCGAGGCGCTCGCGTTTTACCGGGAGGAAAGCGAAGCCCTTGCCGGACGGCTTTATGATGAAATCCACCGGTTGATTGCGGACGTTTGCGCCGCCCCGCGCCTTTACCGCGTCGTTGCCAAACCCATGCGTAGGCACTTTAGCGAGACCTTCCCTTACGCGGTGCTCTACGTGGAAAAGCCCGACCACATCGCGATCTATGCGGTGGCCCACTTCAAGCGTCGTCCTGGCTACTGGCGCAAACGCCTGAGCTGAAAAAAGCTTCTTCCCCCAGCCACTAAAAACCGCCAAGGTCGTCTTGTGACGGCAGGCATCCTCATCCCAGACCAAAACACGCGTTCGGCTTTGCGGCCTGCGGGCCGACCGCGTCTGGGATTTTTTTTCATAACCACGCGAAACGCGCCCGGAAAATCTTCCGCAAGTTGCGGAACTCGTGTCTAGTTGCGCGGCCTACGGCTACGAAAGGGCCGATCCAAAGGGGTCAAACTTTGCACTTTGCACAAGTTGGAGTCGTCGGACGGGATCGGGCTGTAGAGCAGATCCGACGCGTATCAAGTGGCGGCCTCTCACCGTACACTCTCCTCAATCCCGGCCTCCGACGGAGCATCGCCTTCCAGTCGAGGATGATGAAGTGAGATGATTGAAAATGTGAACGCTGTAGGATCGGAAACCGAAGGGTGAACTTTCAGGGGTGCTGGTTTGCCGATTCCAAGTGGATCCCTCGCGCAACGCTCGGGATGACAGGCGGGGTGGTTCGGGGTGCGGATGCGGCGCATCCGCCGCGGACAATGGCGGAGCGTTGTCCCTACCTCGGATGGTTCGTTCCAGCGTTCCTGAGTTCCACATTGGTATTCCGGCTCGGCTTCATGGCGAGGGGTTGACCGGGCTTGGAGGAAGCGAAGGGCGGCGGCGGTGGCTAGCGCTTCCCACGCTTGGCGGTGGTGACTGCTTCGGGCCCGGGGGGCGGGCTCGCGGGCGGGAACTACCATTGCATTCGCTCGCAACGGGCTTCAGCCTACGATTCCTGACCACTCTTCCCTCTTCACCCACAACCATGCGCCCTAAAATTCTAGCCGTCGATGATTCCAAGGGCGTGCGTAACCTCGTCAACGGCGTGCTCTTCCCCTTCGACTGCGACGTCAGCGAAGCCGCCAACGGCTACAACGCCTTCTTCATGATGGAGAAGGTGCTGCCGGACCTCATCATTCTCGATATCAACATGCCCGTCATGGGCGGCTTGCAAATGCTCGAGCTGCTCAAATCGAAACCCGAGCTTCAAACGATTCCGGTCATCATGCTCGCCTCCCCCACCGACCATCCCGTGATGCATGAAATCAAACAACTCGGCGTCAACGGCATCCTGATGAAACCTTTCAATAAAGCCAAACTGCTCGAAATTGTCCGCAGCGTGCTTGTTCTCAAAGAGAAATAGAACCAATCGCCATATCTACGTACACTCCAGATGGCACACATCAGTTAAGGAGATCCGGTCGCCTTAATATTTTTGCGGAAAATTAGGAATAAACCACATAGACGAACACTCAGGACCGGAACGCCTTCGTTCTCTTCGTTACCTTCTGTTCAAAATCTGGTGGCTTGAGTCACTTTGTCTTAAACCTTCAACCGAAGCGCGCGAACTCGCCGATGAAGTGATCCACGTTGCGCCCCGAAACTTGGGCCTCGACGTCACGTTGCAGGCCATGATTTTTCACAGTTAACTTCACCGTCAGACCAAGTCGTTGTGCAAGATTGACTATCGCCTTCGGCCGTTGCGTCTCCCAACGCCAACACGTGAAACCCACGCAAATCGGTCGTGCTGCTGAAGCCGTTGTCGCCACGGATGAGGAAGCGTTCTTTTTCATGACAACGAAATCATAGCTCAAAGCGGGCCAATCGGGCGCCGACGTTACACGATCCTCAAAAACCGTCGCCGGCGTCGTCGTCGTGCTGATGCCCGGAAGACTCGCGACCACGAGACCGCCCGCCGGAACCGGGATGAACCAAACCAAGTCTTTGGCCCAATGTCTTCGCCTAGAGTTTACCGTCGCCAGGCGTCGTGCGGACGGCGGGCGCGACCAACGGTGGCACAGGCGACAAGGAGGATGCTCTTGCACCCGTCGTCGCTCCCGTCGTTGCTCCTGAATTGGAACCGTCTGCGGCTCCGCCGGACTGCGGGAAGGCTTCCTGCGGTGCAGCGGTCTGAGTCATGGCCGGGAAAACAAACGAAGCGGCAGCTTCCATCAACTGCTGTTGCGCAGCGGCCAGCGAGGCCTTGATCGAAGCAGGAATCTCCGTCGGCGTAATATTTGCCGGGAGCGAAAGTATCCGGCCCGCTGCATCGAGCGGGATGGCGTCGAGCACGACCTGTTGGTCCTTTTCCACATCCACCGCACGTGACCGCGCGCCGAAATCCAAAGCGATCTTTCCCTCAACCATGCGCAGGGCGAAAGCCGCCACATTCACCGCCGGTCGATAAAGAATTTGGAAAGTTGTGCCACGAATACCGGCAGCGCCAACCGGCGTCTGCACACTAAAAACAGAACCTTTTTCGCGACGCAGATGCTTCACATTCGACATCAATTCGCCGCGCATCAGGTTGAGCTTCGTGATGGATGTGGTGGGCTCGTCCACGAGTTCGCTCACCTTGACGGGCTGGGCAAAGGGATCCTGCAAGAACTCATCAATCGACAGCGTCGATTTCGCGGCGAGGTTAACAGTCGCTCCGTTGGAAAACACCAACAACACACGGGAGTCCTCGCCGGTGTTGATAATCTGGCCTTCGGTCACTTCACCATTTTCCACGAGCTTGCGCGGCTGCATCGGTGCACGCACATCCGTCACCGTCACGTTGCCCACCACTTTTACGGCAATGATTCGGCCAATAACCCGGGTCGACGTCGTCGGCGTGGTGGGGGCTGAGCCCGGAGCGGTTTGCGCGACGAGAAACATCGGCACCATCAGCAACATCGCGGCCATCCCAAAACGGATCGTAAAAATATTTGGCATGGGGCGACTGGGTTTAGGGTTTGGTGGTTAATCTACTGCGTAAAGCTATGGCAGAACGACTGGAGGGGTCAAGACGCAAACAACTTTCAATAGTTGACAGCGCCAACGGCTTGGCCATCTCATTGAGACTTAGATGATAGGCATGATAGTACCAGACAGTACTATTAACGGGAGCCAGTTCCAGGGCTTTTACAAAAGCCCCACCCGCCTCGACCCAGCGACCCTGCATGTCGAGCGCAACGCCGCGTCGTATCCAAAATTCGGGTACATCCACCGACCGGTCCAGCGCCTGTTTGGCGGACGCTTCGGCTTCCTTGCCGAGTTCGTTCATCCGCGCGGGATTCAGGTGTCCCCAGAGTTCGGTTACGTAGGCCTGATCGGCCCACGCCTGGGCGTTGCTGGAATCAAGATTGATCGCGTCGGCGAAAGCCAGTGCCGCCATTTTGAGCGTTTCGCGATGTTCGTTCGCCGTCGGACTCAGATTCATGGCAAAGCGATCAATCGCCTGCCGTCCGGCATAACGCTCGGCCTCTGCCCGATAGATCGGCAAAGCCACACCGAGCGTGAACAACGCCACCGCCAGGCTCGCCGCGAGCAAGCCGATTTGAAGTTTAACTCCGGCATAAACACCGGCCGGAGCCGACCAACTGCGTTGAACCAATTCGCCCGCCAGCACCGCCACGATCATGGCGAGCGCCGGAATCTTGAAATGAAAATCTACAAACAGCGACAACGCGAACGCGCCCAACCCCACTCCGATCGCATTCGAAATATCCTCACCGACCCAGCCGGCCAAGGTAGCGGTCGCCAGCACCGGCCGACTCGCGCGCTTCACTGCGGCCTGAAATGCCAGCGCCGCAGCCGAACCAAAAAACAGGAGAAACCCAACTAGCCCGTAGTCGCTCAACGTGTTCAGATAATCGTTGTGCGCCCACTGTGGTTCGTCGCGAAAACCCTCCGGCCGGTGGCGCTCAAAAAGCGTATTGTAGCTGCCGCCGCCTGTCCCGAACACCGGCGCTTCAGTAAACAGTTCCCAACCCGCCTGCCACAAGATCGGACGGCTGCGTTCGCCGACATCGGCGACCATCGCATCGAAGCGTTGTTTCACGCGCGGGACCGAGTTGTACAGAACCAAACCGACGAGCAACGCGCCCGCCAGCGCCGTGGCCGCGAGCGTGAAACGCGTGGCCAGATTCAAACGGCGCGCACACAGTGGCCAGGCGACAAGCGCCAGCGCAAGTGATAGCCACGCGCCACGGCTGATCGTGAGACCGAGACCGAGGAGAAAAACTGCCGCAAAATAACCCCAAAAAACGCGCGCCACCGCGCCCGTTCCCCGCTGCCAGGCCAGCGCCAGCATCGGCGGGATCAACAAAAGCAGAAACGCGGCCAGGCTGTTGGGAATCCCAAACGGTCCGCTCGACCGGCCGATAAACTGATCCGCCTGTGTGCGTCCCATGGAAAGCCAATCAGGAATAACGAACCGTTGATAAGCAGCCAGCAACACCGCGATAGCGCCAAGGGCAAACAGCGTGCCGAGCACGAGCGCACGCGGACCTTTGCGGGTGAGGCCATTGATCATCAGCCAGAACACGGCGATCATTTGCGCCCAACCCAACCAATCCCGCCAACCCAGCCACGGAACCGGCGAGACGGCGGTGACGTTGAATGCGGCGTAGGCCAGAAAGGGCAAAAACCAAAGCCCGGCCGGATGCGGCCGCTGACGAGTCCAAGCGGCGATTCCGAGATGCAGGGACAGTGCGGCGCCGGTCAAAAACCAGCTCAACGTCATCGTTTCCGGTCGATAGCCGCCGAGGCAGAGTGTCGTCCAGATCAGATTGACCACAAGCAGGCCCGCGACGATCCATTCGCCAATGGCGGCTGTCGGCAAGGTTTTGAGGCGGGCCATGCGTGAGTTAGGTAACGTCCTATCCCAGCCGAAATAAAGAAATAAGCGCACAAAAAAGCGCGGGCTCGCAGGCATTTTGCCGCAAGTCCGCGCTGAAGTGAAAAACAGTCGCTTCGATTACTTGGCCGCGATGGCTGCGTTGACGAGGTCAACGAAGCTGCGGGTTTCGAGCGCGGCACCGCCGATCAAGCCGCCATCGATATCCTTCTGGGCGAGAAGTTCAGGAGCGTTCGAGGGTTTCATCGAGCCGCCGTAGAGAATGCGAACTTTCTGCGCGATTACGTCGCCGAAAAGTTTAACCAACAGCGAGCGGATAAACGCGTGAACTTCCTGCGCCTGCTCGGTCGTGGCGACCTTGCCGGTGCCGATGGCCCACACCGGTTCATTGGCGATAACGACCGTGGCGGCGTCATCTTTGCTCACGCCGACCAGACCCCCTTCGAGCTGGGTCTGCACGACCGTGAGGGTCGAGCCGGACTCGCGCTCGGCGAGGGTTTCCCCTACGCAAAGGATCGGCTTGAGCTGGTTCTTCAGCGCAACGACGACCTTCTTGTTGACGAAGGCATCGGTCTCGCCGAAGTAGGCGCGGCGTTCGCTGTGGCCAAGGATCACGTGCGTGGCGAAAAGCGCACGCAGCATCGGAGCCGAGACTTCGCCGGTGAAGGCGCCGCTCGCTTCGGGATGCATGTTTTGCGCACCGAGTTTGACGTTCGAGCCGTCGACCACTTTGGCAACGGTTTCGATCGAGGTGAAAGGCGGGCACACGACGATCTCGACGTCGATGACCTTGCCCACGGCGGCAACGATCTCCTTCGCGAGGGTTTGGGCGTCGGCGGACGTCTTGTTCATCTTCCAGTTACCAGCGATGAGTTTTTTGCGTAATGACATAAGAGTAGTAGCGAGTGGTGAATAGTGAGTAGCGAGTAGTAACAAGAAGCAGGCAGGTTTCGCGAAATACTCGCTACGCACTACCCACTACTCGCTACTGCGAGAGTTTCAGCTCTCGAGGAAAGCTACGCCGGGGAGGATTTTGCCTTCGAGGAGTTCGAGGCTGGCACCGCCGCCGGTGGAGCAATGCGTGACTTTGTCGACGATCTTGAATTTCTTCGCAGCCGTAGCGGTGTCGCCACCGCCGATGACGGTGACCGCGCCGAGCTTGGTGGCTTCGGCAACAGCGTCGGCCTGGGCTTTAGTGCCGGCGGCGAACTTCTCAAATTCGAACACGCCGGCTGGGCCGTTCCAGATGATGGTTTTGGAGGCGAGAATCGTTTCGCGGAAGAGTTCAATCGACTTCGGGCCGACGTCGAGACCGAGCCAGCCAGCAGGAATGCCTTCCTGGTCGGTGACGACTTTCGTAGCGGCGTCGGCAGCGAACTTGTCGGCAGCGACATAATCAACCGGGAGGACGAGCTTCACGCCCTTGGCTTTGGCCTTGGTGGCAAGTTCGGCTACGATCTTGGCACCTTCGGGATCGAAGAGGCTGGAGCCGATTTCAACATTCTCGATTACCTTCTTGAAGGTGAAGGCCATGCCTCCGCCGATGATGATGGCGTTGGCTTTGTCGAGGAGGTTGTTGATCAGCGGAATCTTGTCGGCGATCTTGGCACCGCCTAGGATGGCGAGCAACGGACGCTGAGGATTCTCAATGACTTTAGCGAAGGCGACGAGTTCGGCTTCCATCAGGAAACCGGCGGCTTTGTCTTTCAACGTGACGCCGACCATCGACGAATGCGCGCGGTGGGCGGTGCCGAAGGCGTCGTTGACGTACACATCAGCGAGCTTCGAGAGCGAGGCGCGGAATTCCGTGACCTTGGCCGGATCGGCCTTGATGGATTTCTCGGTGCCGTCGGCCTGCTTTTCCTTGATCTTGCCTTCTTCTTCGATGTGGAAGCGCAGATTTTCCAAGAGGACAACTTCACCGGCTTTTAGGGCGGCGCAGGTGGTTTCGACTTCGGCACCGACGCAGTCGTTGAGGAACTTTACGGGTTTACCGAGGAGTTTTTCGAGTTCGGCGGCGATGGGTTTGAGCGAGAATTTGGCGATGACCTTGCCGTCCGGACGGCCGAGGTGGCTGGCGAGGACGACCGACGCACCTTTTTCGAGAGCGTACTGGATCGTGGGCAACGCGGCGGCGATACGCGCGTTGTTGGTGATCGCGCCGGTGGCTTTATCCTGCGGGACGTTGAAGTCGACGCGGATGAAGACGCGTTTGCCAGCGAGGCTGAGGTCGCGGATGGATTTAAATTTCGGCATGGCCTGAGGAAACTAATTATGAATGGAGAGTGAAGAATGCTGAATACGGAAAAAGGCAGAAGGAGAAGCAGCGCCTGGGGCATTCTGCATTCTCCATTCTGCCTTCATCATTAGCGCCCTGAGGCGCGTTTAGAGCTTGGCGGCGATCTTCTTGGTGAGCTCAACGACGCGGTTGGAATAACCCCATTCGTTGTCGTACCAGCTGATCAACTTGAAGAAGTTCTTGTTCAGCTCGATCGAAGAGCCGGCGTCGAAGATCGACGAGCGCTTGTCGTGGATGAAGTCAGAGGAAACCACTTCGTCGTCGGTATAACCAAGGATGTCCTTGAGGTACGTCTCAGAGGCGTTCTTGAGGGCGGCCTTGATCTCGGCGAGCGAGGTGTCTTTGACCGTCTTGAAGGTGAGATCGACGACCGAAACAGTCGGTACCGGTACGCGGAGGGCCATGCCAGTGAGCTTGCCCTTGACCTCGGGGCACACGAGCGCGACGGCCTTGGCGGCACCGGTCGAGGACGGGATGATGTTCTGAGCGGCGGTACGGCCACCCTTCCAGTCTTTCTTGGACGGGCCATCAACGGTCTTCTGTGTCGCGGTGTAGGCGTGAACCGTGGTCATGAGACCTTCAGCGATGCCAAAACCTTCCTTGAGGAGAACGTGGACGATCGGAGCCAAGCAGTTCGTCGTGCAGGAAGCGTTCGAAATGATGTTGTGCGTAGCGGCATCGTACTTCTCGTCGTTTACGCCGAGAACCACGGTGATGTCTTCACCCTTGGCCGGAGCGGAAATGATGACCTTCTTGGCACCCGCGGTGATGTGGCCCTTGGCCTTCTCAGCGTCGGTGAAGAGGCCGGTCGACTCGATGACGACCTGAACGCCCAGCTTGCCCCAGGGGAGCTCAGCGGGAGATTTGGCGGAAACCACGAGGATTTCTTTACCGTTAACGATGAGGACGTCGTCTTCAACTTTATCAGCCGAGGACTTCTTGGAGCCGACGGTGCCGTTGAATTTACCCTGGGAAGAATCGTACTTCAGCAGGTAGGCCAAGTTATCGGCCGGAACGATATCGCCGACTGCGACGACGTCGAAAGTTGTGCCAAGAAGACCTTGCTCCACGAGGGCGCGGAAGACGAGGCGGCCGATACGACCAAAACCATTGATTGCGACTTTAACTGCCATGGTGAACTCCAGTTTCTACTGTGATGTTGATGTGCTAATTTAAATAAAACGCCCCGCAAGGACGCGGGAAGTGTGAGAGAAAAGCCCCCGTTACGAGTTTGGCAAGGGTTTTGATGATCTCGCCCACACATGCGCAAAAAACCGCAAGAAACGCGTTTTGCCCATCAATAGAGTGAATGCGACCGGCCTCGCGACGTCGTTAAAACGTGACGTTGTGGCACAAATCGGCCTTATCGCGTTGACGAAGTCGTAAGGCGACGCCTTTTTGCGACCACAATGGACTGGATTACTGATCCTCAAATCTGGATATCGCTCCTCACGCTCACCGGCCTCGAAATCGTGCTGGGCATCGACAACATCATCTTTATCTCGATTCTCGCGGGCAAACTTCCGCACGATCAGCAAGCCAAGGCCCGACAGATCGGCCTCATGCTGGCACTGATCACGCGTGTGTTGCTGCTTTTCAGCATCACGTGGCTAATGCGGCTAACCACCCCGCTTTTCACCCTGCCCGTGGTCAATCACGGCCTTTCGGGACGCGACCTCATCCTCGGTATCGGCGGCCTTTTCCTGATCGCGAAAAGCGTGCACGAAATCCACGGCAAACTCGAAGGCGAAGACGGCGAAGCGACGGCCGGCCGCGTCTCTTCATTTACCAGCACGATCGTGCAAATCGTGCTGCTCGACATCGTGTTCTCGCTCGACTCCGTCATCACCGCAGTCGGCATGGCCAACCAGCTCGGCGTGATGGTCGCGGCGGTGGTGATCGCACTCGTGATCATGCTGATTTTCGCCGGGGCGATCAGCGATTTCGTGCACAAACACCCGACGTTAAAAATGCTGGCGCTCAGTTTTCTCATTTTAATCGGCGTCACCCTCGTAGGCGAATCGATGGGCCAGCACATACCCAAGGGATACATCTATTTCTCGATGGCCTTCGCTTTTGGCGTCGAGATGCTGAACCTCAAGCTACGTTCCAAACCCACCAAGCACGTCGATCTGCACCAACCGTACCGCTGAAGTGAACCGACTCCGCAAAAACAGCAATAGCCTGAGTCCAATGACTCCAAAATGAAACGCCTTTAAAGGAACGAGGTACAAAACCAGCGCCCACCACGACTTCTTCAGAAGCTGGAACTCTTCCACGGAAAGCCAGATCGTTATGGCGAAAAATCCCATCGTCCCCAAGACGATTACAGCCTGCATCCAAGACTCGTATTTTACCGTAGCGTGTATTGCCCAAAAGACTCCCATCACCCTTCGCTCACCCACAATCCACAACCAAGCGCGGGAAGGAAGAGATTGGCTTCGACGCCCTGAGCGGTGTCGCGGGGGCGGGAGCCGAAGAAGCGTTCGTGATCGGCCAGCTGATGCCAGCGACCCGAAGCGATTTCGTCGCCAACCGGGATCGAAACATCGTTCAACGTCGGGTTCACGGCAAAGAGCAAACGGCGCGAGCCTTCGCTGAGATCCGCGTTGTAGATGGCGGCCGTTGCGGTTGAATCATTCGCGGAAAAAAAGCGGAAATAGCCTTCACTCGGGCGCGTGTAGAGACGCAGAAGCGAGCCGGCTTCAGACCGCCGGAACGCAATCCAATCGGCAAAATACGTGTGCGTGGCCGAGAACCGATAAATGCGGCGGTAGTCGAGGGCGTTGATGTCGCCACGCTGGTAAGTGTTGTTGACACCGTTTTTCGAGCGGAGGAAATCCTGGCCGGCCGCGAGCATCGGAATACCGATCGAGGAAAACAACACCGCGGCCATCAAATGCGTGCGACGCCGGTCGTTGGCGGTGGGTTCGGAGCCGTTGTGGCCCGGGTTCTCCGTGATCATGTCGATCCACGAACGATCATCGTGCGACTCGGTGTAATTGACGGTCTGCGCAGGCCATTTGGCGAAATGCCAGGGCGAGCCTTTTAGATAATATTCGAAGGCTTCGCGGGTGGCGCCGCCACGCACGAAGTCGCGCAGGAAGTTCCGGTATCCATCATTCCACGACGCCCAGCCGGTGTCGCGCAACGCACCAGCGATGTGCCCGCGGAAACTCCATGGTTCGGCGATGAGAATCACGTCGGGTTTCACACGTTTGAGCGCGACTTCGACATCGCGCAACACGTCGAGTCCGAGAAGCTCGGCAAGGTCGAGACGGAAACCATCGATGCCATAAAATTCGATCAAATGCGAGAGGCTGTCGATAATGAGGCGTTTGGCCATCGAGGCGTCGGCGCGCAGGTCGTTGCCGCAACCGCTCCAGTTCGAAAGCTGCCCGGCGCTGTTCACCTCGAAGTAATATAGTTTGTCGATGAGCATCAGATGGGCGGGTTCGCCCACGTGATTATACACGACGTCAAGAATCACTGCGATGCCACGACGGTGAAACGCAGCGACCAGCTCCTGCAACTCCGTGATGCCCGAGGCGCGCAGCGGATCCAGCGCATAACTACTCTCTGGCGCAAAGTAGTTGTTCGTCATGTAGCCCCAGTGGTATTCCTCAGGCGTGTGATTATCGAATTCCTGCACGGGCTGGAGTTCGACGGCGTTGATGCCTAGGTGGTGCAGGTAGAAACCGGGGCTCTCAACCCATTTTCGCAAACCGGTGAATCCACGGCGCTCAGCCACAGCGAGCTTCACTGGCGCCCGGTCGATGAGGTCGCGCACGTGCGCCTCGGCAATCACGAGATCGTGCCAGGCAGGCGTCTTGAATTCGCGATCCGGCGTCGGAACCATCGTGCGATCAATCACGATGCCCGGACCCGTGCGCCCCACGGTGGCGATGGCGTACGGATCGAGGATGCGTTGCGACGGGTCAAACTGACCGAACACATCGCTAGGTCCATCGACGTGAAACCAATAAAACCAGCCATGAAGATTCTCGGCGAGCGTCAACTCCCACACATGGTCAGCGCGGCGGGTAAGGAGATACCGGTGCACGGTGTCGGGCTTTTCCAAATCGTGACAAACACACAGTTCTACGCCTGACGCACGCGAGGCGAAAAGCCGGAAAACCGTCTCCCCTCCCCTCACCAACGCGCCGAGCGGCACTTCGCTGCCGTAGAGGAAGAAAAACTCACCCGGCCGCAGCGACACACTCTGGCCGGCCTCGTCGCCTTGCCAAACCACCGAACAGGCTAAAGCTAGATCGAGCGGTGCCGCGAGCGTGAATTGAAACAGATGCTGGCCCGTGCGCTCCGGATCGACCATGTAGTTGATCGAGCCGCCGTCATCGCGCACAGCGTTGGGTGCCATCTCCGGCACGTGCAACCAGCGATGTTCGCCGGTGACGAATTTGAACCTGGCGTAAGGTTCGGTATAAAAACGTTGTGCCGGGCCCGACCAGAGCAGCACGGGATCGCCCGCGAGTTTGGCCGGGCGAAGCTGCCACTCGGCCTGACCCACGGCGGTTTGCCAGCCGTTGAAATCACCAGCAATGTAAACAGTCGTGCCTTCGGCGGCCAATTCCGGATAACGATCCAGCCGCAAGAAGAAAAATATTTCGCCTTTCTTGTTCGCAAAATAACCGCTCTCCGCGCCGAAAACGTAATCCGGCACCTTCGTCAGCGTGGTGAAATTCGGGCCATCAGGGCCGAGTAGTAGTGGCGGCGAATAACGCGCGCGCCAATCACGCGTCAATTCGATGACGCCGCGCGAGGGTGATTCAAGCCAGGCTTGGGCAATTCTGCATTCGCGGTGAGACATTGGCGTGCGTGTATCATGCGCCACGCCAGTTTCATGGGACAAGAAGGAAAAGTATAAACGCCCGCAGAGATATTAGTTCAAACCCCCGCGCGTGCTCGCTCAGGCGAAATCTTCAACGGGCAGCAGCAGTGACGGGCCCTTCACGGCCGGGAGTTTGGCGATGGCGGCGCGTGCCTCGTCCATCGCGGCGCGACCCGCACGGTGCGTCATCAAAATAAGCGGCACCGCTTCACCTTCGTGGCCCTCGGGTTGCACGATGGAGGCGATGCTGATGCCCGCCTTGCTGAGAATAGCGGAAACCTTTGCGATCACGCCGGGCTTATCAAGGACGTTAAGGCGCAAATAGTAACGCGAAGACGTTTCGCTTAGCGGGACAACGGTGCCCTGCGTACAGGCGGCGAAGGCCGGCACGCGATCAAGCGTGGCACGCGTGATGTCGAGCCCGGCGTCGGCCAGATCGCTCAACACCGCGCTGGCGGTGGCATCTTTGCCCGCACCGCGTCCATAATAAAGCGTGTCGCCGATCGGAAAACCGGAAACAAAGACGGCGTTGAACACGTCGTTCACACTGGCGAGCACGTGGCTCTGCGGCACGAGTGTAGGGCTGACCGAAACACTAATGCGCACACCAGCGGCGACTTTGGATTTGCCTTTGTTCTTGGCAACTTTAGCGCTTTTAACAGGTTCGGCCAGACGAACAGAGCCGAGGAGCTTGATCGTGTAACCGAGTTGTTGGGCGAAACGAATATCGAGCGGCGTGAGTGCGCGAATGCCTTCCACGTGGATCTCGTGGTGATCGACCCAGAAGCCGTGAGCAAGCGAGGCGAGAATACCGGTTTTATGCGCGGCATCGTGACCATCGATATCGAGAGTCGGATCGGACTCGGCGTAGCCGAGACGTTGGGCATCGGCAAGGACGCTCGTGAGGGCAGCGCCTTCGCGCGTCATGCGGGTGAGGATGTAATTACAGGTGCCGTTGACGATGCCGTAGATGCGCTCGAAACGGTTGCCAACGAGGGCCTCGCGCAACGTCTTGATGATCGGAATGCCGCCGGCAACGCTCGCTTCGTAGTAGAGATTGGTGCCGGCTTTCTTAGCGGCAGCGAAGAGTTCTGGTCCGTGCGCGGAAAGAAGCGCCTTGTTGGCGGTGACGACCGCTTTGCCACGTTCGAGAGCCGCGAGCACGATGACCTTGGCGATGCCGGTGCCACCGACAAGTTCAGTGACTATCTGGATCTCGGGATCTTCGACGACGTCCTTCCAGTTCAACGTCATCAACGCAGGCGTGATCGGATAAGGACGCGGCTCGTCGAAAGCCTTCACGGCGACCTTGCGCACGACGAGGCGAACGCCGGTTCGCGCAGCCACAAGCGCCGCATTCTGTTCGAGAGCATTAAAAACGCCGCTGCCCACGGTGCCACCGCCGATCATGCCGAGATTGACTTGTTTCATAGAGGTAAGAGTGGCGAGCAAAAGCACTGAACGGCGACGCGACAATGCTTGTTTGGTAAAATCTCAACGCGCCATCAGTTCCGCACCGCGCCTGATCGCACGCCAAAAAAAAGAACCGGACACCTGCAAGGCATCCGGTTCAAAAAACGAGAACCAAAGTTAGCTCAACAACCCAAAATTTTTACCTGATCGCCACAACTCGCACCGCTGAAGCGCGGCCCACCGTGTCCTGAAAAGAAGCTGAAGCCGTTGCTTTTTCGAAGGCCGCCGACAGCACTGCCTGCATCGCAGGATCGCTGTTGCGCGTCACAAAGTGGAAAACCCGCACGGGGGTCCCGATCACCGATACCGCGCGAACCGAGGAAAACTCCTGACTGCGGAAAGCCGTCGGCAGCGTTTCCCCCATGAAAAGAACGGCGTCGCATTCGGCGTTTTCAAGCGACTCGGACGCGCGCGCCTCATTAGCAGCGACAATCTTAATTGACATCGCATTCATATCCCGTCCCGCCAAACAAGCGGACATGCTCGTCATGAACGCCTGCTGCATGACGTACCACGGCGCGTTTTCACTCGCATCGCGCACACAAGCAACCTGCAACGAGCGGCTGGTCGTGACGCGGGCGGCGCTCGCATCTGCGGCACAAACAGCGACCGCGCTCGCGAACAGACTGACTAACGAAACACTCAGGGAAAGATACGTCTTCATGATATTTTGGGTGGGTTTTGAAGTCCGTTTTCAGGACTCGGGTTTCAAGTTGACCTAATGTTGGCTATAAGGGCTTCACCCTACAAGCTTATTCGCAAATAATTTGCGTGTAGTTAAGCGATTTATTTCCAGTTATTTGCGTCAAATCATCCCTGCCGATTCGCCCAATAAGTAATTCTTGGAACCCAAAAAACCGGGTATTCCATCGCAGTTCCCTGGCCCCCCACCCCGCCGTTTGTCATTTAATAGATGACAAACGTATCCTGTAAACAAATACACTTCTCGGCCGGCGCACGTCTCAACCGGCGCGCTTCGCCGCCTGAGCGCCTACGAAGCAGGCGCGAGCGTTTCGGCTACGGGGATGCGGTAGGCTTTGGCGGCGGGAACCATGCCGCTCAACGCCGCGAGCCCAACCATCGCCAACGGACAAATCCACAACACGTCGTGCCAGGCGACCCGTTCCAGCACAACGCCCGTCTGCACGCGGATCACGTTTGAAACGACAACCATCAGTCCGCAGTAAACCACAAAGCCTCCCGCCGCACCGAGCGCGCCGATCACCGCCGCCTCCGTCACGACTGCGCCAAACACCGTACGCCGATGCGCCCCGAGTGCCCGCAAAATCGCCAAATCGCGTCGCCGCGCACTCATCGAGGCATAAATACTCGCCAGCACCGAACCGGCCGCCACGAGCGCGACCAAGTACGCCACCAGCGCCAGCACGCGGTCGAACCAGCCGATCTTCGCAAAAAGTTCGCCCACGATCGCGCCGACCGGATACGCGAAGGTCAGCCGATTGCCCTGCTTGTTGTACATCATATCGAGCATAAAACCGGCGGTCGGCGAACGCAGTTGGATGAGCACCGCGCTGACTTCAGTCGCTGCGGCGGGGTTGTGACCGGTCATCGTTTGCACGCCTTCGAGCGGCGTCCAGATCACCCGATCCGCCGGTGAATTCGTCGGCTCCAAAATCCCCACCACTTCGTATTGCTCCTCGTGTTCGTGCTGCTCATCGAACGCGATTCCGTGAAACGGGTGAAACGTAGCGCCCACTTTCCAACCCAACTGTTGCGCCACAAAACTGCCGACCACCGCTTCGTGTTTTCCTGTTTCGAAAAACCTTCCTCCAGCTGCCAGCGTATATTTTCTCCCAGGATTATACTCCACGTCGGAAAACAGTTCCGGCACCGTGCCGACGATCCGCCAGCCGCGAAAATTATCGCCGACCGCGATCGGAATCGCGGTCTTCACGGCGGGATGTTGCTTAATCTGTTCGTAGTCAGCCCACGCCAGGTTTCCCGGCGATGCTTCAAGATGGAAAATCGCGTTGAGCACGAGCTGCAGTTTCGCACTGCGCGCACCGAGCACGGCGTCGAAGCCGGCCGTCGTCTGCGTGAAAGTGCGCTGCGATTGTGTTTTCACGACCCAGACTGTCATCAACAAACCGGCCGCCAGCGCCAAGCTGCATGCGGTCACGACAGTCGATAACGCGTGTTGACGCAGGCTGCGATAGACAATGAGTAGAATTGTCACGTGCCTGCTCCTTGTTGCGCAGCGTTGATGTCGGCGAAGTTCTTTACCTGCGAAAACTGCGCGAGAGCGTTTTCATCGTGGCTCACGAGCAACAGCGCGGCACCCACTTCGCGGCAGGTTTCACGGATGAGGGCGAGCGATTCGGTTGCGTTGCGCCGGTCGAGGTTGCCCGTCGGCTCGTCGGCCAGCACGAGCTTGGGCCGGTTCGCCAGCGCACGGGCGACTGCCACGCGTTGCTGCTGCCCGGTGGAAAGCTGCCGCGGAAAATGATACAACCGTTCGCCAAGCCCTAAACGTTCCAGCACGGCGCGAGCGCGGCTACGATCAGCGCCTGGGCCGAAAGACATGCCAAGCAGTACGTTTTCCAAAACCGTGTGACCTTGCAGTAGGTTAAAGGTCTGAAAAATGTAACCAATCTTCTCGGCGCGCAGCCGGTCGCGTTTCGGTTCGCTAAGGGACACCATGTCGATTCCCTCGACATGGATAGACCCGGAATCGGCGGCAAGAATGCCGGCGATCAGGTGGAGAAACGTGGTTTTGCCGCTGCCACTTTCACCGCGCAGCGCGAGTTGTTCTCCCGCGCCGAGCGAAAATGCGGGGACATCCACGACGGTGTTCCGGCGGCCGTCGGGCGAGAGAAACGATTGGGTGAGACCGTGGATGGCCAGCATGGCGAGCATCTTTGGTTTTAACCGGGCTCAGCTGCAATGCTTTCGCCCGGCGTCACTCAAACGTCACTCCTTTGGTTTCTTCGGCTTGCGCGGAGCGCGCGGGCGCGAAGGCCTTTTGGCGGATTTCGCTGGTTTGTCATCGGAACCGGTCGCCGCCGTGGAATCCTGTTCCGAATCTTCGTCGCCCGCTTCCTCGGCGGGCGTGCTGTCGATCGAGCCAACCGGCTCGGAAGACACGGCGGTCGGATCGGAGGGCGTCACTGTTTCGCGTTTAGAAAGGTCGGCTTGGCTTTCGTTGTTTTGAACGGTTTCGGCCATCGGAACGGGTTGCACTTCCGCAGTCGGTTCAGCCGAGGTCGGCGACACGGCAACGGCGGGGGCCTCCGCAGACGAACCAATCACAACCGAACCGTCGGGAGAGATTTCAGTGCCAGCCGACGTTTCGGAGGGTGCCTCGCTCGGGGTTTCAGCGGGTGTTTCCGCCTTCGACGCGCCGCCGCGCTTTTCCTGACCGTTAATCCAGATTCCGCCACGGCTGTCCTGGTTAACCCAGTATTCACCGCCATCGATTTCGACGTACACGGGTTTGTCGGTCGGATTGGCGGGAACGATCAAGTTGAAACCGGCAAGCGCGTTGACGAAATCGGCTTCACTCGTCTTCAAGGCGCGGGCGAGAAAAACAACGCTGCCAGAGTAACCGGGGCCGCGACGATTGCGGCGCATGAGCGGGCGGATCTGGTCGAGCAATGACGAACCGGTTGGCAACGGTTCGGTCGGACCGGAAACAGCGACGGAGTTGCCTTCGGCTTCGGCGGGGGGCGCACCTTCAACTGGCGCGGGCGTTGCGGCGGCAGCGGCTGAGGCAGCGGCTGAGGCAGCGGCTGAGCGTTCGCGAGCGGCAGCCTGAGCTTGTTCGCGCGCAGCGGCTTTTGCAGCGGCAGCGGCAGCCAGGGCAGCGGCGCGCTCATTGCGCTCGGTGTTACGCTTGTCGATCTCGGCTTTCTCGGCGGCGCGTTCGGCCACGAGCTCGGCAGTAGCCGGGTCGTCGGGCGAAAGTTTTGTCACCGGCACGACGCGAAAGGTCGGACGCGGTTTCTCGCGAGTGTTGAGGAAAAACTGCCCGCGATTGTTGCGGTTGACCCAGTAAAGATCGCCCTCGAACTCGAAATAATCGGGATCAGCTTCTTCGGTTTCGGGCAGGGTAAAGCCGCATTCCTTGAGTGCACCGACGACGTCGGACTCTTTTTGGTCCCAGCGTTTCGCGAGATAATCGATGGCCACAGACATGCCGGGGCCACGCTGATTACGGCGAAGGTGGGGCTTGATCGCCTCGAAGAACGACGGAAGTTCATCCTGCGATTCTTCCCATTTATCCCAGTCTTCCTCTTCCTCCGGTGCGTCGGGATCGAGATCTCGTTCGGTGTCGCGCACCGTGCGAATGGAGGTGCCTTCGACCTTGGATTTAGGCGCTTCTCCCTCGACGAGGGCGGGCGGCAGGGCGGGTTTCTCCTCCAGCGGAGCGGCCGCCGGTTTAGCGGCGGCGGCGTACGAGGGAGGTTGGTCCCAAGCCATTGGTTTAGGTGCCGTCACAACGGCTGCTTCAGGCGGAGCCCAATCGCGGGTCGTGGTGCGACGAGCGAGGCCGTTGAAAGCAAGCGGGTTGTTGGGCAGAGTTTGAAAGTTAATGATCTCCCACTCGTCTTTACCGAGTGCGTTGAGATGCGCCTCCAGCAGCGACGGCGATGCGAAGCCGTGCAAACCGCTGGTGATGACTTTGTATTCCCAAAGGGCCATATGCGTAATATTACAGGTAGGGTTAACGCATCCCAAATCCTGCATCGCTTGCCGAGCCTAATCTCGCCGGTGGCGACGTTTATAATAGAAAGCCATCACCCGCATCACCGTTCTCGACCGGCGACGCCACCATTAAGACTATCTCTCCGGCAGATGAGATGACCGCCTCGAAAGCCTCATCCATCCTTCGACTACCCCTTTCCCCCGCTTTTTGCGAAACCCGCATCGCATCTGCGCCGCTCAGGGTTGGCATCATAGGATACAGGCGTGTGAACAGCCGGCTGCTTTGAGGACAACAAACGCTTGAGTAGCGGCCATCTTTTTACCCCACCGCTCAATCTAAACGCGCTCCCGGCAACTACTCGCCATGGAGTAAATCAAAAAAACACGAATCGCTTTTAACTACGTTCAATTAGCCCGGCAAATAGAGGCTATGCCAAACGCTACTCCCACTGGAGTTCGAAACAACGCTCTCTTCAAGATAACCATTGCACTGACCCTACCTAATCACTCCCCTCAACGCTTTATTTTTGGCCGGCGGTTTTTCAGCCCCACTCTCTACGATTATGCACACCCTTAAGCAGACATGCAGGCAACTCCGCTCATTAGCGGTAATCATTGGATTTATCCTTTTTGTTTCTGGTGCCCTCGGGGCGCCAACTTTCCATGTTAACATCTCCCAACTGGAGATTGCGGTCGCGGCCGGGATAAACCATCTGCCTCTGAGCGTGCCGATCGTAGCCGGTTCGACCAATCTCGATCTCACCAACGTTACTGCGGCGTCTAACGCGAGCTGGGCAACACCCACAGTCGACAAGACGAACAACCTAATTGCACTAACATTTTCCACCACCGGACTGGCTGCAAGCAGCAACGCCGCCACGGCAACCGTCACCGTCAGTGACGGCACGAACAGCGAGCCGTTCTTCATTAAAGCCGTTGTTTCCGTGCTGAATGTCGTCGGACTTGTAGATGATCCCATTCGCCCCCGCACCTACGCGATCCATGAGGGCGAGCTACACCTCGGTTCACTGATCGTCTTCGATCCGATTCAAGGAACCGCCCTCAGTTGTTTGACCGTGGGCCAGAAACCGACGGATATGGCGATCAAAGCCGACGGCAGTGAGTTACTCGTTATCTGCAATGACAATGTCAGTAAGAGTATCTCGGCTATCAATCTGCAGACGCAAAAGGTGAGCGAGACGATTGCTCTTTCGGCTTATGGTGTACCGAGGGCCACCGAAATATCGCCCAAAGTGGAATATGGTGCCGGCGACATCATTTATTACACCGATGGATCGTGGGTGCCTGCGCTGCGGGTATTCAACCGCTCGACCAGAACCGTGCTGCAAAGCATTTCCTTCTACGGATCGGTTTACGACCCCAACGGACACGACACAGACGGATTCGGTGACATCGCGGTATTGCCCGATAAATCTGCAATGTGCGGATGGGCCCAATTCACTGCCGAGGTCGGCCAGTCGTCCGGTGGCAAGTTCACCATTGGCACCAATGGCACGGTCACTACTGCCGAAACAACACGGTTACCCGGTTACCCGAAAGGGATGTTACGCTACCCACTCGATACCCCTGCGTTGATTTCCAGAGACGGCTCGAAGGTCTTTCTTAAGCAATACGTCTTCAACCCGAACGCCTTTGGCGAACCAATTAAGTCATTCCCCTCTCCGATTTACGCGATCAGCCCCAATGCAGAAGTCGTTTCCACAAGCACCGCGATCTACGAGTATTCCACCGGCAACAAACTTTACACGCTGCCCGTCACTGCGTCGGTCCAAGCCTATACGTCCGACTATTCACGGCTGGTATATTTCGACGCCACCGCCAAACAGCTAAAAACCATCAATCTTCTACAGGTCGTCGGCCCCGAGAAACTGGGCATCCAATTCACGCCCGCAAATGGAGCAATTGTGCTGGCGCCGACCAAGCTGCAATGGACGCCGTTAACGGGAGTCGAATCTTACAATGTGTATTTCGGCTCCTCAGCTGCCTCCGTGGGTGCTGCGAGCACAAGTTCGTCCGAATATCTTGGCCAAGTGACGGGCAGTCAGATCAACCTCAGCCAGACACTGACGACAGGAACTTCCTACTACTGGCGGGTAGACATAGTGAACGGCACCGACGTGACTGCGGGAAAGGTCTTTTCCTTCAAGGTCTCAGCCATCGCCTCGAGCATGCCCTCTATCAACGCCGCCACGGTACCCGCCGATGATAATTACGTTGTGCCGGTATCGCTGAGTTCCGCCACATCGGGCCTGACCTGGACTGCAAGTTCAGCCAATTCCTGGATCTCTTTTGTCAGTAACACCGGCACGACACCTGCCACGCTTCAAGTGAAACTAGATGCGACCAAGGCCACCACTGGCGTGAACCTAGGCACCGTGACCGTGACCTACTCCGGCGGAACATTTTCGATACCCGTCAGCCTACAAGTTGACCCACTTGCCTTAACCGTGATGCGTTCCGACGCTGGCTCGGCAAAGATCTATGCGATCAGCGAAGCAGCCGATGCGAACGGAGGCACAACGCGGGCCTACCTACTGGAAATCGACAGCCTCCTCGAGAAGGTGACCCGCGTGGTGCCCGTGGGATCATCGGCCACCGATCTGGCCATCCACCACCCCGACAACCGGATCTATGTTCCCAACTGGAAACCCGGCGGTCTGCAGGCAATCAACTTGACCACCTTCCTAGTGGAAAAAACATTCCCAACCCCGCCTTTCGGCGGCAGCGGCGACAGCAATGGCGACGTATACCGCGTTTCCGCCGGCACGGCGGGGCGCCTCATCCTTGAGGAAGCAGACCAACAGATCGACGTGTCGCTTTTCAATACCAATACAGGGGGCACGATCACCAAGGCAGCAAGCTACTTCTACGCCGGCTCAGCCGGCACCTCCGACCCAACGGGTCGCTACTACTATCGCCACGGCGAAACACGCCTGATGAAATTCGACCTCGCCGGTGATGCCTTTACACAAGTAGGCACAGCCATCATGCCGAGCGACGGTGCATGGAGCTCGCGCGGGATGATACTTTCAGAAAACGGCAGCCGTATTTTTTTCAACGGTATCGCCATGGACAACAGCTTTGGCTCAGTCTGGGTGATCGGCGACCCCATCTACTGCACATCTGCCGACGGACGTTACGCATTCGGCGAAACGAAGATCTACGATACCGCTCAGGAGGTCCAAATCCTCACCATGCCGCTGAGCACAAAGATCAGCGCCTACAATTCAACCAGCCAGAAACTGCTGGTGCAAAATGGCACAAAACTACTCTTCACCCTGATCGGCAGCACCATCACCTTCACGGCGCCGGTCTTGAGCTACCAGAGCGCATCCACGACATCGATCACGGTCAATTGGACCGACAATAATCTCGAAGTCGGCTTCACGCTACAAATGCGCAAGCAAGGCAAAACCGACTGGATCACTTTCACGTCAGCCGCCAACACGACCACCAATACGGTCTCAGGGCTCCCCTCCAACACGACCTACGAGTTTCGCATCAAGGCCGATAGTCCGGCAACAAGCGCCCCCTGGAGCAACGTTCTCACGGCCGCGACCGACAACGTTTACACCGGCGCACAAACTCGCAACGTGACCGATGTTGCCACCCTAACCACTGCGTTACATGAAGCGGTCAACAGCCCCTCAGCAACGTTTACGGTCAACCTCGCTGCCGGTACCTACAAGCTGGGCTCCACTCCACTCCCGGACATCTCGAACGACAACACCACGATTAAAGGACCAGCCAGCGGAACAGCAGAGGTCGACGGCAGCGCTGTGTCCACCGGCATCATCCTCAACATAACCGGCAGAAACGTCCACATTGAAGGCATTGAGTTTCTGAATGCCTCGAAGCACGCCATCACTATCCAGTCGGGCGCAAGCGGTGGCTTCATCGTTGCTTGCGGCTTTTATAGCGATACCGATACCGCAGCAATCTACGGAACCGGGTGCACGGGCTGGTCTGTCTACGGCAATCATATCACAGGCATCGCTGGCACCACAGCCACCGCTGAGCCTGCGGTCTATTTCTATTCGTGGGCAAGAGACCTGGAGATTGGTTATAACCTGATCTTGGATTGCGACCGCGGCATCGGGATCGGCGGCGATTCCTATGTGTCCAGTACCTGGATCTTTAACAATATGATCGCCGACTCGCGTGGTTCCGGGACTTACGCAGGCCCAGGCATTGACATCAACCACGTCAGCCCCGGCGGAGTTTATAATAACACGGTCTATCAAACCGGTACTAACGCCATCGCCTTGGCGTACACATCCTCCAGTGCCGCGATTGTAAACAACCTCTCCAACAAACCCATTACAGGCACTAACAGTGCATCCGCGACGCTGAAAACCAACAACAGCTCAGCCGTCGCCTCTTGGTTTAAAAACCCAAAGGGCTGCGATTTGCGACTCACTTCCGCCATTGGAGGAGTGGTCGATGCTGGCTCCACGGTTGCAGAAATAATCTACGACATAGATGGCGATAAACGGCCCTCAGGTATTGCCTACGACATAGGCGCGGATGAATACGTAGACGCCACGTCGTCCAGTTCATCAAGCGGATCGAGTTCTTCGTCGAGTTCATCTTCAGGATCTAGCAGCAGCTCATCTTCAGGCGGATCCAGTTCTTCCGGTGGAGGTGGTGCACCGAGCATTTGGTATCTTGCCGCCGTTCTTCTCTTGGGAATTGCGAAACGCCAAGCGTGTAAGAACGCCCGCCGTTACGCTCGATTTGCACGCGAGTGAAGGCGGCTGGCCTCGAAGCCATCGGCTGAGCGAATCGTCAATCAGCCGATCACGGATTTCAGCCGTGGCATTTCGCAAGATGGATCCAGCCCACGCTTCCTTCTTGCCGCCACGCCCAACTCCGCGGCCAATAGATCTGTGCCGCCACGCCGCCTCGATCAACTCCTCGCCAATCTCGGCTATTGCTCGCGCCGCGAAGCTCGTGACTGGTTCAACGCCGGACGCGTGAAAGTCCGCGGTCTTCCCGTCAAAGATCCCTCTCTAAAAGCCCTCGCGCCCGATGTTCAAGTCGATGACGAACCACTCGACAACGTCAACGGCCTGCTCCTCATGTTGCACAAACCGCTCGGCCTCGTCTGCTCACACGACGAACGCGAAGGCCCCAACATTTACAGCCTGCTCCCGCCCCGCTGGCGGCAGCGCAACCCCCAGATCACCAGCATCGGCCGCCTCGATAAAGACACCAGCGGCCTCCTCCTCCTCACCGACCAGACCGAGCTGGTCCATCGCCTGACCTCACCCAAACACAAGGTTCCAAAAACCTACCGCGCCACCTTTGCCCGCGAACTACCCGCCTCGCTCATCTCGCTCTTCGCCAGCGGTTCCCTACTGCTCGCCGACGAAAAAGACCCGTGCCTGCCCGCCGAGTTGCGTATCATAGATTCAACTACAGCGGACCTCGTCCTGACCGAAGGCCGCTACCATCAGGTTCGCCGCATGTTCGCGAGCCAAGGCCTCGAGGTCCTGACGTTGCACCGGTCGCACTTCGGAACGCTCGACCTCGGCGACCTCCCGGCCGGCGAGTGGCGCGAGTTGCCGCTCAATCTTTTCAACACTTGATTTAATCTGGAACACTGGAACTCAGGAATCTGAGTTTTCCCCTTCCAGAGTTCCTGAGTTCCAGATTAAGTCTTCAACATATGTACGATTTCCCTCTCACCGGCGCGCAAAAAACTTTCCTCCGCGGACGCGGCCAACAAATGGAAGCCTCTCTCAAAGTCGGCAAAGCCGGCCTCACGCCCACCTTTTTCAAAGAAGTGCAACGCATCCTAAACGCCCACGAGTTGATGAAACTCCGCTTCCTCGGCGCCGATCGCGATGAACGTGCCACCCTCTGCGCGCAGATCGCCGACGAAGGCCGTTGCGTGTGCGTCGGGGCCGTTGGCCACACCGCCCTTTTTTACCGCCGCCAGACCGATCCCCAACGCCGCGCCATCAACCTGCCCGGCGTGGAGCAGAACACACCGTAACATTTGCGTTCCTCGATTCGTCTGCCCCATTGCGCTATGAACTCCAAATTTCTTCCCGCAACCACCCTCGCCCTTTTCCTAGCCTGCGCCCTCAACGCCCAGCCTATCGAACCACCCGCCGAGGGCAAAATTGGCCTCTCCCTCTCGACCGCCGCCACCGCTTCCGGCAAAGGTGATCTCAAAGCCAATGGCACGACCTACCAAGACATCTCGGTTCGCAACGCCTCCTGCACGCTTAACCAGCACCTAGCGCTCGGACAACGCCGCCGCCTGAGCCTCGTGCTCGACTACGAACGCAACGAAATCAACGTCCCCACCTCCACCCCCGTCCCGCTCCCCGAACGCCTGCAATCCCTCGGTGCCTCGCTCCGCTACTTTCAATCGATCAACCCACAATGGATGCTCTCGGCCTCAGTCGGCGCCGCCAGTAGCGTAACCGAGAACGGCCTGCTCTCCGAAGGTTGGGGCGTACGCGCCAGTTCGACAGGCATCTACAACCGAAGCCGCCAGCTCACGTTCGTGTTTGGCCTCGCCTTCAACTCGACCGCCGAAGACCTCCGCATCATGCCCATCGTGGGCTGCGACTGGCGCCCCACTGATAAATGGTCGATAGCCATCGGTTTCCCCCGAACCGGCGTCACCTACAAACTCAACAAACAAGTTTCTCTGAACCTCGCCGTCTCCGGTGCCGGCGGCGCCTACTACGTCAAAGACGACCCCCGCCCCGGAATCGCCCCACGCTCGCTCGCCGACAGCCGCCTTCAATACCTCGATCTCCGCCTCGGTCTCGGCTGTAACTGGAAAATCAACGACACGTTCCGCATCTCCGGAACCGTCGGCCAGGTTCTCCTCCGCCAAATCAAATACATCGACCGCGACTACAAACTCCGCTCCGAAGGCACCACTCCCTTCCTGTCGCTCTCCGGCACGCTCTCGCTATAAAACCCGGTCCAGCCAACCTGTGTCATCGCCGCGCATGAAAGCCGCGAAATTCGTCAGAAAATGCCGAACCAGCGCCTCGTCCTGATCGTGGCGCCCGCCCGCCGTATGCGGCGTGATGAAACAATTCGGCGCATCCCATAACGGATGCGACGGCGGCAACGGCTCCGGCTCCATCACATCAAGATACGCCGCTCCTAGGCGGCCCGTCTCCAACGCTTGGATCAACGCATTTTGATCCACCGTCGTGCCCCGACCCACATTGTAGAAACGCGCACCGCGCTTGCACCAACCAAGCCGCCGCGCATTCACGTAATTTACCGTCGTCAAATTGTCAGGCAAAACGTTCACCACGTGATCCGCCTCCGCGATCACCGAGCTTAACCGTTCCTCAGAGATAACATGAACCCCCGGCTCACTATAAGCCTTCCGGCGCACTGCAAAAATCTTCATGCGAAACGGCGCCAGCAACTCCGCCAGCCGCCGCCCAATTGCACCGTAACCGAGCAACAAAACCGTCTGACCATTCAACAACCGCGAATCCGCCCTCCGCTCGACAAACCGCCACGGCCGTTCCGTCAACTGATCGCGGTGTGCGGGCAACAACTGACGCGCCACCGCCAACATCATCGCCAGCGCATGTTGCGCACACGGCTCCGCAAAAACACTCGACGAATTCGTAAACGCCGCGCCACGCCGGATCATCGCCTCGCGAAAATCCTCCCGGTCAAAACGCGTGAACCCCGCCGTCGTTACCTCGACCCAGCGGAGCCGCTTGCATTCGACGCTCTGCTCAACCGACGGTTGACCGAATGCGATGTCAGCCTCCGCGAATGCAGGCTCTGGTTTGCCCTGCGTCAATACCGACACCGACGCGTTAACGCTCGCCACCAAACGATGCGGCTTCAGCCCCTCGACCAACAACCGTTCCGCTGGTTCGGCAAACTTCGCATTCGTCCAGATCGTGAGCGGGGAAGCCATTGTTATTTCGAATCTGGAACTCAGGAACGCTGGAAAAGCAACGAATTCATTTCAACTCCGTTCCCGAGTTCCAGCCTTCCAGATTAATCTCCTTATTCGCTTTCCGAAAACTCACAAAGCGCGTGCACCTTCAGCCCCGCGGCGCGCAACCGGGACGAACCGCCTAACTCCGGCAAATCAATGATCGCCGCCACGCCGATCACCTCGCCATGCAGCAGCCGGAAAAGCTTGGTCGCCGCCAGCAAGGTGCCACCCGTCGCGATTAAGTCATCGACAATCAAAATGCGATCACCCGGCTTGCAGGCATCAGCATGGATTTCAACCGACGCCGAACCATATTCGAGAGAATAATCCTCCGAAATGGTCTTGTACGGCAGCTTGCCCTTCTTGCGCACGAGCGCGAAAGGCTTGTTCATTCGGTACGCGAGCGCTCCACCCAGAATAAAACCGCGCGCATCCACCGCCGCCAGAATGTCGATCTTCTGCCGCGCACAATCCTCGGCAAAGGCATCGATCGCGGCGCGAAATGCCTCGGGCTCGTGAAACAAAGTGGTCACGTCGCGAAAATTTACGCCCGGCTTGGGCCAGCCGCGCACCGTGCGAATTTTCGATTTGATTAATTCGGAAGCAGTCACAGGCACCAACGACAACGCAACAAACGTCTCAGGCCAACTCCTTTTATTCCCCGGTTCTTGAATCTCTATTTCCCGTCGTAACGGTAGCCCACGCCATGAACCGTCACGATCGCGACGGGTGTTTCAGCATTCGCCTCAACCTTCTTCCGCAACTGCGCCACATGTTGGTCGAGCGTGCGTGTGGTCCCGAAATAATCGACCCCCCACGCCGCATTCAACAGCGCATCCCGCGTCAACACTTCGCCCGGATGACTCGCGAACACCTCGATCAACTTCAATTCGCGTGCCGTCAACGCCACGGATGTCCCCCTCACGTTCGCCGTGAACTTCTTCCGATCCACCTCGGCCGCTCCGAAACACAACACCACCGGCAAATCCGCCTTCGCTTCCCCAACCGCCTTTCCAGACAATCTCGAACGCCGCAGCAACGCCTCCACCCGCGCCAGCAATTCGTGTACGCCGAATGGTTTGGCCATGTAATCATCAGCACCGAGTTTCAAGCCCACCACCTTGTCGATCTCCTCGCCCTTCGCCGTGAGAAACAAAACCGGCACGCGTTCATCGCGCGCCCGCAACTCGCGGCAAACATCATAACCACTCTTCTTTGGCATCATCACGTCGAGTATCACAAAATCAAATTTCTCCTGCCCAAATACCTTCAACGCCTGCGCGCCATCCGTGGTCGCCGTGACCACGTAGCCCTCGCTCTCCAGAGTGGCTGTGAGCCCAAGGCGGATATTCGCGTCATCCTCAGCGATCAGAATTTTTGCTTTCATAAAAGTTCCAAAACGAACTCAGCTCCACCGCCAACGCGCGACTCATAACGCAACTCGCCGCCCACACCGCGAGCCAGCTGCCGCGCAATGCTGAGCCCCAGCCCCGCCCCACCTTTTTCGGCGGTCAGCGTGTCGTCAACCCGGTGAAACTTCTCAAAAATCCGCTCACGATGGCCCACCGGTACACCCGGTCCACGATCACCCACCCGCACCTCGGCACCACCACCCGAACACGCGCGCAACGTCACCACCGCCTCGCCTCCGGCTGCAGCGTATTTGCAGGCATTGTCCAACAGGTTGAGCACGATCTGCTCAACCGCATCACGATCCGTCACAACCGAGACAGCTTCAACCGGCAAAATACGTTTCAACTCCAACCCCGACTCCGTGATCCGTGGCGCATGCGCGTCGAGCAACTGCGTGAGCGCGACCGTAAGATCGAGCAGCTCGCGCTGATACTTCTTCCGCCCCTGCTCCAACCGGCTGAAATCGAGCACATTGTTCACGAGTCGCGCGAGCCGCTGGGTCTCCCGACCGATTGTGCGCAGATACTCGCCACGCTTCCCCTCTTCGGCCACGCGCCCTTGTTCGAGCAACTCGGAGTACAAGCGAATCGTCGTCAGCGGTGTCTTAAATTCATGCGAGACGTTGGCGACAAACGATGTTTTTTGCGCCGCATCAGCCGCACTCCTGCGAGCCTGCCAAAGCAACAACGAACCACCCGCCATGATCGCCGTCACGAGGATCGCCGCCAGCATCAACCCAATAAACACAAAACCGCCACCCCGCTCCGGCGGCACGCTTGCCAGGTGTGCGACGACCTCCCAACCACCCAACAGCGCCGAAGCCAACGGTATCCGCGCCACCGGTGCCACACCGGACCCAGGCACTTTTCCTGCCTGGTGTACCACGCGTCCCTTTTCGTCGCGCAACTCATAACCTTCATCCAACGACAAATCAGAGGGCATTGCTCCGCCGAGTCGCGAAACCAGCGCCGTCATCTCCACCTCCACCCCGCGAACCTCCGACGTCAGCCCGCTCTGCACCCAGCCCAAAAGATGCAACCGCCCCTCGGCCAGTATCGGCGTCCAGCCTCGACGGTCGGGTTTGGCCTGCGCCAACACCGGAGCCGGTGCGGCCGCCTCAAAACTCGACGCCTTTTTATCATATTCCCTCTCACGCATCGCGCTCTCGTCTCTCAGCGAGCTGGGCGCATACGACGACGATTTTGACCTGGCCAATGATTGGGTTTCTTTGCGGGCATTCTGCACCCGGAGAACATTGGCATTGCCTTGCTGCCGGTTCTCGTCCGCCTGAACCTTCTGCTCGGCAGCGAAATCTTGCCTCAGAGCCTGAGCTGGAACAACACCATCAACGACCGGCAAGGCGCGAACCAGCCACGGGGGATTCTCCAACAACTTCGCTGAAAACCTCCTCTTGAAACCCCGCGCATCATCACTCGTGGCCGAACTAGCCGGACGAAGCAATCGACCGTCACTTGTGCACCGGTACGCGATCCGCACCAGCGGATTTCCGCGCTCCCAGGCATCAAGAAACCCATCAAGCGAGGCCGCAGGCTCCTCTGCCAGCGTGTCGAGCAACCCTGCCTCAACGTCGCCAACGAGAAGCTCGACATTTTCCGCCACGAGCCGCGCCCGGGCCTCCAACGCCGCAAGCCGGGCCTCTTCCGCCGTGCTCGCCCGAATGGCCAATCTCGCTTCTTCACGTTGCAACAGCAACCAAGCTCCTGCGCCAACGCCGAGTGCGGCGACCAGCAGCAAGAGCCAGTACAAAAACAAGCGGCGAGAGGTGGCGATCACGGCGAACAGCTAATTGAAGTATTGGGTCGAGCTCAACCTCAGGTTCACCGGAGGAAGAGTGACCCAATAGGTTACTCTTCCTCTGGAAACTCAGTCGATTTCAGGCGCTCGGGCCATTATTTTTTTGACGACGACTGCTGGCCTTTCGTCTGCACGCTTTCGGCGCGGTAGGATTTGCGGTCGGCGTTGCTCAGCCCTTCGCGTTCGAGCCGATCAGCCTCCACCTCCTGCTGAACCGCGAGCGCAGCCATCGGCGCGTTGCTGTACGTCGTAGCTGTTCTTTTTAGCTCTGCGGCTTGGGTACGAAGTTCTTTCGCAGCCTCGCCACGACGGTTGGCGTCAACGAGTTCGACCGCTTTGTCTTTCGTTTCGGCGATCCTGTTAACGGCGTAGTCGTTTTGTACTTTCTTATTCACCGAACTAATCACGATCTCTCGACTCTCGCTGAAACTGACTTTGCGCTGGGCCCGCACCACCGCCGTTTTCTGAGTGAGGGCGTTTTCGTAGCTCAAGCGAGCCGAGGCGATCTCGATTTCCGCGCCTTCCGTGCCGGGAGAAACCTCGACTTCAATCAAGGCGAACTTCTCCTGACCGCCATAAAGCTGGTTAAGCGAGAGCTCGGCCTTGCGCCCCCGGATCAACCCATCGCGTCCAACAAAACTCAACGGTCGCACACCTTCGGGAAACTCAACCTCCACCACGACACGGCGGGCAATCACGTTGAGCACATCACCGAGCTCGCCCGCAAAAATCCGCGGCAAGTCGTCGCTCGACTCAACAAAATACGTGTTGCCATCACTGCGCTGCGCGAGCCGCGTCATCAGATCCTCGTTGAAACCGAGACCGAGGCCCACCGTCGTCACCGAAATTCCTTCCTTCACCAGCGCCGAGCCCAACCGGCCAAGCTCCTCCGGGGACTGCGGACCAACATTAGCCAAACCATCCGACAGAAGGATGACCCGATGAATATAGCGGCGGTCCTCGATGTGCTTGCGCACTTCCGAAGCGCCCTGGGAGACGCCTCCAAACAGCGCCGTGCTGCCACCGGCGCGAATGCTGCGAATCGCTGCCGCGATGCTACGACCATTGCCCACGCACTGTGCGGGCACGAGCGTCTGCACATCGGTATCATAGATCACAACCGAGAGAATATCGTCCGGTGCCAGGCGGCCCAGCGCTTCGAGCGCCGCCTCACGGGCCCGTGCAAGTTTCTCGCCCTCCATCGAACCCGAACGATCAATTACGATCGCCAGGTTAACCGGCGGGCGCGCCTCAGCTCGCGGCAAACGCAATCCGTCAAAACAGACTTTAACCACTGCCCTTCCGGTCGCTCCCGCCGGAAGCACCGTGCGATCAAGTTCGATGCGGAGTTGGACAACGTCATCAGTGGGTTTAGCCGAACAAGAAACAAGCGACAACACGCCAGCGAGCGCGGCCGCGAAGAAGGAAAGGAATTTTGTTTTCATAGTGGAATCCGTAATGGACACACGGAGTTAACCACAAATGAACGCACAGGTTGTCACCACGCCGTCAGAGAGTTGTCAGGGAATTGTCATGCGCTCCAAATGCACCACCCCGAACGAGCTGAAACTGAAAAGGTCAGAATCCCTTCAGCGCCTTGATAAACGGCCCCGGGCCACCGGCTTGATAACCCAGCGTGCCCACCGCCCTGCCTGCGTTGTTGAGGACGATAATGGTTGGGTATCCTTCGATTTTGTATTGCTGGGAAAGCTTCTGATTGCGCGCTTTCACCTGTGGGCTCTGCGGAATGCTGCGAGGGAAATCAAGCTTCACCAAAACAAGTTCGCTGCGAGCGTAGGCCTTAAAATCGGCCGTCGACAAAATCTCCTTGTCGAGGCGCACACACCAACCGCACCAGTCAGAACCAGTAAAAAATAGCAGAACCTTTTTCTTTTCTGTTTTTGCTTGAAGCAACGCCGCAGCGTAATCGGTCGTCCACTCCCCGGCACCCACGGCATTCGACGGCTTGGTGGTCGGCTTATTCTCCATAATAATCACATTACCCGAACCCGCCATTTTGATCGAAACAACCTTGCCCTCGCGCAGCTTGATCGTCGCGTCGGCGTAGCTAAGAACCGACGCCACGCCCGTCTCGATCTTGCTGGCTGGCGCACCCTTCTTTTCCACAACCTTTTCATAGGAGTCACCGGCCTCCACACCCGCCATCTTGATCGCTACGACCCGTCCGTCGCGCATCTTGATTGTCGATTCCACGTAGTTGAGAGTCGCCGCGCCATTCACCTCCATCTTGTTCACCGGCACCCCCCTTTCATCGACCACTTTTTCGTACGTATCGCCAAGTTCGATCGCGAACAAGGATGCAGGAAAGACAGCGACGGCAAACGCCAATGAGATTAATTTCATGAAGTGAAATAGTGAGTTAAAGTATCGAGCCTAAATGTGCACCAAAAACATCACCTCTGCGCGAGTAAACGGCGCAGCGTTTCATCGACGAGTTTCGGGTTGGCGTTGCCCTTCGCCGCTTTCATAACCGGGCCCTTGAAGGCATTAATCGCACTTTCTTTCCCGCTTTTGAATTCGGCTATCGCCTTCGCATTGGCGGCAATAGCGTCGCGACACCATTGCTCTAATTCCCCCGCATCAGTGGGGGCCGCTTTTAGTCCGCGCCGATCCGCGATGACGTCGGGCTGATCACCCGTGGCCGCCATTTCGACAAAGATTTCTTTGGCGGCATTATTTAGAATCGTGCCGGCGTCGATCAACTTCACGAGCGCCGCGATGTGCGAAGGCTTCACCTTCGAATCAGCCAGGGCCAGTTTTGCGGCACCGAGCTCGCGCAGCAGATCATTGACGATCCAGTTGCCAGCGGCCTGAGGCTTGCCGGAAAGTTTCGCGGCTTCCTCAAAGTAATCGCTCAGCTCACGATCCGGCACGAGGACCGACGTGATTGTATACGGAATCTGGTATTGGTCGAAAAAGCGCCTCTGCTTGTCGAAGGGCAGCTCTGGACATTCGGCCTGGATGCGTGCCTTCCAAGCCTCGTCAACTTTCACCGGCATCAAATCCGGATCCGGGAAATAGCGGTAATCGTGAGCCATTTCCTTGGAGCGAAGCGACTGTGAGGCGCCGGTCTGGCCGTCGTAGTCACGCGTCTCCTGCACGATGGTGCCGCCGCTTTCAGTCACGGCGATCTGGCGGGCGATTTCGTGGGCGATGCCGTCGCGCACGAAAGAAATTGAGTTAAGGTTTTTAAGTTCAACCTTGGTTCCAAGCTTTGTTTCGCCAACCGGTCGGATGGAGATGTTGGCATCACAACGCAGCTGGCCCTTTTCCATGTCGCAGTCGGAAATGCCGCCATAGATCATCGAATTACGAAGCGAAGTCAGGTAAGCGAAGGCCTCGTCAGCGTTATGCATAACGGGCTCAGAAACGATTTCCATCAACGGCGTGCCAGCGCGGTTGTAGTCAACGAGTGATTCCAGCGCGCCGTGGTTGAGCTTGCCCACGTCTTCTTCGAGATGGATGCGAGTGAGCGCGATTTTTTTGTGTTCACCCATCACGTTGCGCGCCGAGCCGGGCAATTCGATTTCAACCAGGCCATTGAGACAAATCGGCTGGTCGTATTGGGAGATTTGGTAGTTTTTCGGCGAGTCAGGGTAGAAATAGTTTTTGCGATCCCATTTGCAGACCGGCGCGATCTCGCAGCCAAGCATGAGGCCGGCCTTGATGATGGCATCGAGTGCGGCCTTGTTCATCACAGGCAAGACGCCGGGAAGTGCGAGCACCACAGGATCGGTCAGCGTGTTTTCATCGTGACCATAACCCGTCGCTACACGGGTAAACATTTTCGACCGCGTCTTAACCTGAACGTGGACTTCAAGACCGATGACAGCTTCGTATTTCATGAGGAGAGAGAAAAGGGAATCGGAGTTTTGTCACAGAGGCAGATAGAGGGTACACAGAGCGTCACAGAGCCAAGCGTCGGAGTCCTCGTGTTAGAATGGTGGATCGGAAATTCATCAAGAGACCAATACGACAATCACTGAACTTCAGATAGGTGAGAACTTGTGAATCGTGAATTTCCAGCAAGGAATCCACGGTTTTGAGTTCAACCACAACTAGTCCGTTCACCAAAAAATCCAACCGGTAAGCATCCTCAATCAATAGGTCTTTATACTTAATCGGACAGAGTTTCTGCTCCTCAAATGGCACGTTTCTCAATGTGAGTTCATGCGCCAACGCATGTTGGTAAGCCGATTCCAAGAGCCCCGACCCAAGTATCCGATGCACCTCGATGGCGGCACCAATGATCTGCTCGGTAAGTTGATTAATGTCTGGGTTCATCTCTGTGGAGCTCTGTGTATCCTCTTTCCGCCTCGGTGCCAAAAAATCAGAGATTCGGAGTTTTCGCAGCCCAGTCGTGGGCCTTTTCGTAGGAGTTGGCGATGGCAAGAAGCTCGGCTTCCTGGAAAGGCTGACCAATAATCTGCAGGCCGATCGGCAATCCTGCCTTTGAGAATCCGCAAGGAACACTGATGCCCGGCAGCCCTGCGAGGTTAACGCCGATCGTGTAAACATCACACAGGTACATCGCCAACGGATCCGCCTTGGCTCCGCGTTTGAACGCAGGCGTCGGCGATGTCGGCGTTAGAATCGCGTCGACCTCTTTGTAGGCGTTGAGAAAATCCTGTCGGATCAGCGTGCGAACTTTTTGCGCCCGCAAATAATACGCATCATAATAACCACTCGATAGCACATACGTGCCGAGAATGATGCGGCGCTTCACCTCGGCACCAAAACCTTCGGCGCGCGATTTGAAATAGAGATCGACGATGTCCTTCGCGTCCTTCGAGCGATGACCGTAACGAATACCATCGTAGCGCGCCAGGTTCGACGAGCACTCCGCGGTCGCAATGATGTAATAGACACCCACGCCGTACTCGGTGTGCGGCAGGGAAACATTCTTAATCTCGCAACCAAGTTTTTCGTAATAATTGATCGCCTTCTCTACGGCTGCCGCGACTTCGGGATCGAGCCCCTGGCCGAAATATTCTTTCGGAATTCCTAGACGCCACGGCCCCTTGCGCTTCTTTAGCTCTGCGCGATAGTCCGGGATCTCGATTTTGAACGATGTCGAGTCCAGCGGATCGTGGCCCGCGATGGCACCGAGGGTGATCGCCGCGTCTTCAACCGAACGGCTGAACGGCCCGATCTGATCGAGCGACGATGCAAACGCGATCAATCCAAAACGCGAAACCAATCCGTAGGTGGGCTTGAAGCCGACGACGTTGCACAACGCGGCCGGCTGGCGGATCGAGCCACCCGTGTCGGAACCGAGCGAAACAATCGCTTCACCCGCTGCGACCGCTGCGGCGCTGCCGCCCGAACTACCACCAGGCACACATTCGAGATCGTAAGGATTGCAGGTCGTGTGAAACGCCGAATTTTCCGTCGACGAGCCCATCGCGAACTCATCGAGATTCAACCGGCCCCAGCAAACGGCACCGGCATTTTTCAATTTCTTCGTAGCCGTCGCATCGTAAGGCGAAACGAAATTCGCGAGCATCTTCGACGACGCCGTGAGCGGTTGCCCCTTCACAGCGATGACGTCCTTCATGCCGATCGGAATGCCGTCGAGCGGTCCCCTCGACTGCCCGGCTGCACGACGTTCATCGGAGGCGCGGGCCTGTGCGAGAGCGTCAGCCTCGTCGAACGAGTTGAAGGCTTTAACCTTTGTATCCACGGCCTTGGTACGCGCGACAACCGCCTGCGCAAGCTCGACCGAAGAAATGGTTTTCGCCTCAAGCAACGAGGCGAGTTCAGTGACGGGTTTGTAGAAAAGTTCTGAGGACATGGCGCGGTTCACTCCACGACTTTTGGGACAACGATCATGTTGTTACGCTGGGCAGGGGCGTTTTTAAGCGCCTCCTCGACCGGCAGGCCGGGCTGCGCGATGTCGTCTGCCCAGACATTATAAACCGGGAAAGCGTGCGCCGTCGGCTCCACGCCGCTCACGTCAACTTTCTTTAACTGTTCGATGTAGGCAAGCACTTCGCCCAGCTGGGAAGAAAACTTCGCCTTTTCTTCAGGCGTCAGGGCGAGCCGCGCGAGATGAGCGACGTGGTCGATATTTAGATCAGTGGGGGCAGACATGGTAAAAGTGGTGAGTAGCGGGTAGTGAGTAGCGAGTAGGAAAGTCATTCGCGGGCACCGGAGCGAGCATGCTCACTTCTCGATACCCACTCCTCGCTACTTTCTAATTTGATACGGCGTGGTTTTGGCGAGTTCGTCCTGAATCTTTTGGAAAGCGAGATTGACCTCGTCGTCCGTGAGCGTGCGCTCGGAGGAGCGGAACACGAGGGAGAAACCCAGGCTCTTCTTTCCCTCAGGCAAACCAGCGCCTTGATACAGATCAAACAACTCAATGGTTTCGAGGCTGAACGCATTGCCCGTGGCAGCCCGGGCGAGTTTTGCCAGCGTCTTCTGAACGTCGGAGGCGAGCAGGTTTTGGTCGACGACGAGAGCGATGTCGCGTAACGCCGCCGGGAAAAGACTGAACGGCTGGTAACGGCGATGTGCATCGGCACCCGCCAGTTTTTCCGGCAGAATCGCAAAGATTCCGGCGTAGACTTTGCCTTCGATTCCGAGCGCTTTGACCAACGCCAGATCGGCGAGACCGAACTGAGCCGACCAGCCAGCTCTTTCGTCGCCGACGATTGCCGACTGCCCGGTTTGCCAGCCGCGATTGGCTTCGCTGGCGGGCTGAATGGATTGGCGGCCAAGATCGATGCCAGCGGCGGCGGCCAGAGTTTCCACGTGCCGCTTGGCCGAATAGAAATCAGGTGCCTCACGCTTGAGCCAGCTGCGGTCTGAGGGATTCTCCGCGATCACAAACCCTACGGCAACGTACTCAAAGTTGGTTCCATCGCGTTCGGTGAAAATGCGGCCAGTTTCAAACAAGCGCGAAGCTTTAACACCACGCGACTGGTTTAGCTTGAGCGTTTCGAGCAGCCCGTGGATCAGCGAAGGCCTCAGGTGGGACTGGTCCTCGACGAAAGGGTTGGCGAGCGCGAGTTCAGTGGCAGCCGTCGGCGAGACCCAGGACGCGAGTTCGCGGCTGGAGCGCAGCGTGTAGTTGACGCATTCGTTGAACCGCTGGCCCACGAGAGAATCGGCGACCTTGCGGTTGAAGAGCACGATCGGATCATCGTCACCGACCAAACCAGGCGATAGAACCACGCTGGCGGGAATCTTTTCGGTGCCGTAAACACGCAGAACTTCTTCAACCAAATCGATCGGCCTATCAAGATCGTCCCGCCAACTCGGAATGGAAACTGTCATCGCCGGTCCACGCTCAGGCGTTGGCTCCTCACGAACGATGATGAGTTCAAGCGCTTCGAAGGCCGCACGGATATCGGCCTCGGGAATTTCAAAACCAACCTTTTCGTTGATGAAACCCGGCGTGACCAAAATCTCACGCTGCCAGGGGACGTCCGCACCGATACGTTGGGTTTGTCCGGCAACTTTGCCACCGGCGAACTCAAGGATCAGGTCGATCGCACGATGCGTGGCTTCGTCGAGCGTATGCGGATCAACGCCGCGTTCGTAGCGGTAAGACGAATCGGACGAAAGAACCAACTTGCGCGACGTCGAACGAATGGATTGGCGTTTGAAAAACGCACTCTCCAAAACGAGATCGGTCGTGGTGTCATCCACGCCCGAGTTCTCGCCGCCCATGACACCGGCGACAACCAGCGGTTTGGTCGCATCTGCGATGACCAGCATGTGCCCCGTGAGCACACGTTCCTTGCCGTCCAGCGTCACGATCTTTTCACCCTCGATTGCATGACGCACGATGATTTCCTGACCACCGATCTTTTTTGCATCAAATGCGTGGGTCGGTTGGCCGTATTCGAACAGTACGTAATTGCTGATATCGACGACGTTATTGATCGGGCGCAGGCCAACGGCCTTCAACCGCTCCTGCATCCAGAACGGGCTCGGGCCGATCTTCACACCGGTGATGACCGTGGCCGTGTAAAGCGGACAATCGTGACTGGCATCGACGCGAACGGATTTGAGCAGATCTTCGCGGGGCGTCGGATCAGCGGCATTTGGCGTGAAGGTGACGTCGGGATAAATCAGATCCTGCTTAAACCAAGCGGCGAGTTCGCGCGCGATGCCGAGGTGGCTTAGGCAGTCAGGGCGGTTCGGCGTAACTTCGATATCGAAGACCACGTCGCCCGCAGGTAACACGGCATTAATTGGCGCACCCAGCGCAGGGGAACCACCGAGAATCAACAAACCGGCCGATTCATCGGAAATCGTTAGCTCTTTGGCCGAACACATCATGCCGTCGGAAAGTTCACCGCGAACCTTGGCCTGTTTGATGATGAAATTTCCCGGCAACACGGCTCCGGGCAGCGCCACGGGCACACGATTGCCGGCATCGCAGTTCGGGGCGCCACAGACGATCGTCTTGATGCCGCCGGCCGAACCAACATCCACCGTGCAAACGGAGAGTTTGTCCGCATTCGGATGTTTGTTGCGGGTGAGAATCTCACCCACGAAGACATTTTCCAGCTGCGGCGCGCCGGTGCGGATGACCTGCTCGACCTCGAAGCCGAGAAAAGTGATCGCGCGGCAGATCTCGTCGACCGAGGCGTCGAGCTGAACGTAGGACTTAAGCCAGTTTAGGGAAATTTTCATCGAGGTTTCTCAGGCAAACTGTTTTAGGAAGCGGACGTCGTTCTGGTAGAAGTACCGGATGTCATCGATGCCGTAGAGCAGCATCGCGAGGCGTTCCAAGCCCATGCCGAAAGCATAACCACTCCAAACCGTCGAATCGTAGCCGACTCCTTCAAACACGCTCGGATCGACCATGCCGCAACCGCCAATCTCTATCCATTCTTTGTTCACTTTTGGGAGGTGTTTCGCGGAGAGATCAACTTCGAAGCTGGGCTCGGTGTAACCGAAATAATGCGGACGAAAACGTGTCTTGGTGTCGTTGCCGAGCAGTGACGCGAAGATATAATCAAGCAGCGCCTTCAGATCGCGCACGGAGACGTTTTTGTCCACGTAGAGACATTCGAGTTGGTGGAAATTGGCCGAATGCGTGGCGTCCGAGGTGTCGCGGCGGTAAACGCGGCCTGGCGATACGATGCGGATCGGCGGTTTGCCTTTGAGCATGGTTCGGATCTGCACGGACGACGTGTGGGTGCGCAGGAGATATTTTTCGTGCGGGTGCTTTTTCGAGACATTGCCGAACTTGGCCGCATCAGGAAGATAGAACGTGTCCTGGGCATCGCGCGCCGGGTGATCGGCCGGGGTGTTGAGTGCATCGAAGCAGTAATATTCCGTCTCGACCTCCGGGCCTTCGACGACGGTAAAGCCGACTTTGCGCAGAATGCGGCACATCTCTTCGCGCACCAGCGTGAGCGGGTGGTACGTGCCAGGCGTCGGATCAGGTGAGGGAAGCGATGGATCGATGGCCGGCCCGAGCTGGGCCTGAAGTTCAGCGGTTTCGATCTGGCGGAGGGCGGCGTCGAGGAGTGTTTGGAGCTGGCCCTTGGTTTCGTTGATGATCTTGCCGACCAACGGGCGCTGTTCCTTGGGCACCGAGCCCATTTGCTTCATAAGCGCGGTGAGTTCGCCGTTCGGGCCGACGTAACGGGCCTTGGCGGCCTCAAATTCCGGACGCGTCGTTCGCGCGGCGAGTTCGGCCTGGGCTTTGGCGAGCAGAGCGGTGAGTTGGTCTTGCATAAAAGATCCTAGGTTTGAACCACAGAGGCACAGAGTACACGAAGAAATCTACAAACAGCATTTTCTGTGAACGCTGCGCCTCCGTGGTTAAATAAAAAAGGACGGCACCTCGGTTGAGGCCCGTCCTAGAGAGGGCGACGCGCTATAAGAATAGCACGTCGGATCTTGAGGCGAGCTGAGCGGCTCGCGTTCTTAAGAATTTAGGCCTTTGCAGCAGCCTTGGTCTTCAACGCATCTTGGGCTTTTTGAACCAAGGAAGCGAAGGCGACTTCGTCACGCACCGCAATGTCAGCCATGACCTTGCGGTCTAGCGTGATGTTGGCGGCTTTGAGACCTTCGATGAAGCGGCTGTAGCTGATACCGGCGTTGCGGCAAGCGGCGTTCAAGCGAATGATCCACAGCGAGCGGCGGTCGCCCTTTTTCTTGCGGCGAGCCGCATAGGCGTACTGCCAAGCGTGTTGAACGGCTTCTTTCGCATAGCGGAAGAGCTTTGATTTATTACCGAAATAGCCTCTGGCGTATTTCAGCACTTTTTTGCGGCGCTTACGCGACGCGGGTGCGTTTGTTGTACGAGGCATGTTTGTGTATGTTTTTTAGGGGCCGCCGGGTCGTCTCGTTAGGATTCACCCGGCTGGCGCAGTTATGGTTTCGTCGCTTAGAGGCCGAACGGCAGGCAGCGTTTTAGCGGCTTGGCATGACCTTCAGCCACGAGCTTGTCTTTGGTAGCACGGCGTTTCTGCTTGGTGCTCTTGTAGGCAAGGAGGTGACGGAAGCCAGGCGTGCGGCGAATCAGCTTGCCCGTACCGGACAACTTGAAGCGCTTGGCGACAGACTTTTTTGTCTTTTGCATGTGAGGAGCGGAAGAAAACAAAGGACGTGCGCGCCCTTGGCAAGGGGAAACTTTTCGCGACCGCAAAGAAGCGCAAAAAAACAAGAGTTGCAGCTCCGCGCAATTACGGCGTTGACAGCCTCTCGCGACTCTGGGATTCGATCCGGCTCCGCAAATTCTTTCCATCGAAAAATTCCGGCCGACACACACCCAATTCGGGCAACCCGCACCACTTTTAATACACAACCCACCATGGCATACAGCGAAGTTCTCCTCATCAAGCCAGTTGAAGGTCTAGGCGCCGAAGGCGACCAAGTCAAAGTCCGCGCCGGCTACGCCCGCAATTATCTCCTCCCCCGCGAGATTGCCGCGCCTCTCACCACCGCCAACCGTAAACAGGTTGAAGCGCTCAAGCGCCGTCGTGCGGAGCGTGAGATCACAGAACTCTCCGGTGCCCAGGAATTGGCCAAACGCATCGAGAAGGTCAGTATCGCGTTCGCCGTAAAGACCGGCGAAGGCGGCAAGATGTTCGGCGCGATCACCGCCAACGATCTCCACGAGAAGCTCACTCAGGGCGGCATCGACATCGAAAAGAAGCGCATCCATCTCCACACTCCGGTCAAGACCCTCGGCAAGCACGAAACCTCGATCAAGCTCCACGCCGACGTCTCCGTCACCGTGAGTTTCGACGTCGTTTCGGAAAACCCGATCGAAGCCGCTCCGGCCGTCGAAGCGCCCAAAACGGAATACACCGAAAAGAAGTCGGCCCGTCGTCCGAAATCCGACAAGGCCTAAACGCCCTACCCGATATTTCCCAAGCCGCGCCAGTGATGGTGCGGCTTTTTTATTCCCTTCCTCCAAAGACGTCTCGCTGTGAACAACCAGCGGACAAGTTTCAACAACCTCGTCTTGCCGAACCGCGCCACAAAGGCTCTGCTCTTCGCCTTTCTGTAATGTCTGACGAAGCGCCAAAAAACTCCCGCCGCCAGCGCTCCCCCAGCGACAACGATGGCCCCGCCGCGTATCCTCCCGGCCGCACGCCCCCGCACAGCATTGAGGCCGAGGAATATCTCCTCGCCTGCTGCCTTCTCGATGGCAACGACACCGTCGCGCGCTGCCTCGAAGGCAAAATCAGTCCCGCCGCGTTCTACAGTCCGGCCAACCGCATTGTTTTCGAGAAACTCATCGACCTTTACAACAAGGGTTCCGCGATCGATCTGGCGATCCTTTCCGAAGAACTAAAAACCTCGCGACAGCTCGACGAGATCGGCGGCTACGCCTTCCTCACCCAGATCAGCGGCCGCATCCCCACCACCGCGCAGGCCGGTTATTTCATCGAGAAACTTCACGAACTGTTCCTTCTGCGCCAACTCATCCGAGTCGCGACGGGTGCCGTGGAAAATTGTTACAACTTCGACGGCGGCATCAGGGAATTCGTCGACAAGGTCGAGCAAGACATTTTCCAGGTCACTCAAGATCGCGTCTCCGACGGCGCGAAGCAGATGAAGGAGCCCACGCAGGCCGCGATGGAAATCATCACGAAGATGATGATGAAGAAAGGCGAGCTCACCGGCGTCGCCTCAGGCTTCAAAGATCTCGACGCGCTCACCTACGGTTTCCAAAAAGCCGAAATGATCGTGCTGGCCGCCCGTCCCTCAATGGGCAAAACCTCGCTCGCCCTGAATATGGCTGAAGCCGCCGCCATGCCGAAACGAGGCACAGGGGTAAACACCCTCGTTTTCAGCCTTGAAATGAGTTCCTCGCAGCTCGCGCTGCGCATGCTTTGCGCGCGTGCCAGGGTAAACATGAAGCTCCTGCGCGACGGCCTCCTCTCGAAAAACGGCGAAGAACAAAAACATCTCCTTCAGGCCGCCGACGAATTTGCGAAGTCAGGCATCTACATCGACGACTCCAGCCATCTCACGATTATGGAACTGCGCGCCAAGGCTCGTCGCCTCCACGCCCGGCATCCCATCGGTTTTATCGTCGTTGATTACCTACAACTGCTCAGTCCGACCGACCCGAAAGTCCCCCGCGAACAGCAAGTCGCCGAAATGTCGCGCGGATTGAAAGCACTTGCGAAGGAACTTGAGGTTCCCGTGCTTGTATTAAGTCAGTTGAACCGCGCCGCCGAAAAAGAAAACCGCACACCCAAACTCTCCGACCTCCGTGAATCTGGCTCCATCGAACAAGACGCCGACGTCGTTTTAATGCTCGCCCGCCCCAAAGATGCCGATGAAAAGTTCCAAGTCGCCGCTGACTCGGCGGAGTTAATAGTTGCCAAGCAACGAAACGGACCAGTAGGAGAACTGAAGCTCACTTTCCTTAGAGACATCACCCGCTTTGAAAACTTCACCCAGTAACCCTCTGAAACGGGTCACTCGCTCACTTTTTTTTATCCTTCTGGTCGCTTCCGCGAACCTGCGTATTTTTGCGCAAGTTTTTGGAGAACAAGCATCTACCACCCCTAACAAGGTGGGGAGTATTGGAATCCGATTCGTCGGCGTAGCCAACGTCAACGAACAAGTCGTTCGCGCCAACATGCAAGTGCGCGAAGGCGTCGAACTCGATGATACCCTAATCGATCGCGACATCCGCTCCCTTTATCGGACCGGCCTGTTCGAATTCATTGAGGTCAAACGCGAGGTCCTCCCCAACCACATCGTAAACCTAGTCGTTGAAGTCACCCCGAAGTACCGCGTCCTCACCGTGCGCTACGAAGGAAACAAGCAGTACACCAGCAACCGCCTCGGAAAAGAGGTCAAAACCAAGCCGAACGAGTCCCTCGACGAACGCCAGGTCAAAGAAGATGCCGAGAAACTCAAAGAATTTTATCAAAAGGCCGGCTACAACCAGGTCTCCATCAACTACACCGTTGATCGCGACCGCGTCACGGGCTTCGGCACCATCTCTTTCAAGATTAGCGAAGGCGAAAAAGTTAAGATCAAAGACATCCGCTTCGTCGGCAACGACAACGTCAAAGCCCGCATCTGTCTCGGTTTGCTTGACGGTCCCCTCGTCAAACAAATGGAAACCCGCCGCTGGTGGCTCCTCTCTTGGTTGACCAGTTCTGGGCGCCTCAAAGACGAACTATTCGAAGACGATCTCGATAAACTGCGCGACTACTACCGCGAACAAGGCTACCTCGACGTCGACATCCCCCAAGACAAAATCATCTACGACTACCCTTCGCAGAAGAAGCTCGTCGTCACCATCCAAATCAGCGAAGGCCGCCAGTATAAAGTCGGCGAAATCACCTTCTCCGGCAACAAACTCCATTCCTCCCGCATGCTCAAGCGGATCGTCAAAGAGAAGAACGGCGTGATCTTCACACCTTCCAAAATCGACAAAGACGTCGAGGCCCTCGAAGACTTCTACGGCAAAGACGGATATCTCGAAACCCGAGCCCACCCCAACCGCAAACCCAACGTCGCCACGGGTAACATCGACATCGAGTACGAACTCAACGAAAGCGAAAAGTTCTTCGTTGAATCCGTCCATATCGACGGCAACACCAAAACCAAAAGCCTCGTCATCCTGCGCGAGCTCACCCTCGGCCCCGGCGAAGTGTTCAACAGCGTGCGCATGAAAATCAGCAAGCTGCGGCTCGAAAACACGCGCTTCTTCAGCGACCAGAACCTCTCGCCAGAGTCCACCAACATCCCCGGCCGCCGCAACCTGAAGGTCTCCATAAAGGAAGAACACACCGGCAATCTTTCCTTTGGTGCCGGCTACAGCTCGCTCGAAAAACTCCTCTTCTTCGCCGAAGTCAGCCAGTCGAACTTCGACTTGTTCAACCGGAAATCATTTTTCCAAGGTGCTGGTCAGAAATTCAAACTGCGCCTGCAGATCGGTTCCAACTCGAACGAAATCACCCTCTCGTTCCAAGAACCCTGGCTGTTCCAGAAAGAACTCGCCCTCGGCTTTGAACTCTTCCGCACCCGAAGTAACTACGAGAACCAAGAATACGACCTCATGCGCCTCGGCGGTCAGGTCTACCTGCGCAAACGCCTGTTCGAACTCGTCGAAGGAACCATCTCCTACGCCTTTGAGCAGGATTCGATTACCGACATCACCGACGCCGCCTTGGGTCTGGCCTACAAACAGAACGTTTCCCGTGTCGGTTTCCAACTCCTGCGCGACACCCGCGACAAAATCATCAACACCACCAGCGGCAATCGTGTGGAATTCAATACCAGCGTCACCGGCGGCCTCCTCGGCGGCGACCTCGATATCTACAGCCTCGAACTGCGCACCTCCCAGTTTTTCCCGATCTTCGAAACTCAGGAACAAGTCATTTCAGTGATCGCCCGAGGTGCCACCGTAAATGGTTATGGTCGCACCGGAAACGGACCTGCCAGCATTTCGGCAGATGGACAACGCACAGGTTTCGCCGCCTACAGCGCGACCGACGGCTACTTCCTCGGCGGACCCTACACCCTGCGCGGCTTCGAAAATCGCGATGTCGGTCCCAAGAGTCCGAATACAGGCAATCCGCTGGGCGGCAAATCCTACGGTTTCCTAAGCATCGAGTATTCCGCCGACATCGTCAGCCCCGTGCGCTTCGCCATCTTTTATGACGCCGGATTCGTTAATTCCGACGCCTACGACTTCAATCCGCTCAACTACAACGACAACTTCGGCTTCGGCCTGCGCATGTTTGTTGCCGGTGCCCCCCTCAGCCTCGACTACGGCATTCCCCTGACCTCCGACAAACAAAACAAAAATGGCGGCCAGTTTAACTTTTCATTCGGCACTCGCTTCTGATTCAGTTCCCGTCCCAATTCCATCAACACCCATATGAAGACATCGTTCAAATCCCTATTGGCCCTCGCGGCCTTTGGCTCCTCCGCACTACTCAGCCAGGCTCAAACAGCCCAAGTAATCCGCATCGTCGATCTCGGTGCCGTTTTCCAAGGCCATTACAAGACTGCCGAGCAGCAAGTAGCCCTCCAAGCCTCCGGTCAAAAAGCCGAGCAAGAACTAGGCGTCATGAACAAAGAAATCGACGGCCTGGTCAACCAGTACAAAGAGCTCGCTGAGAAGACTAAAAATCCGGCGATCACCGCCGAAGCCCGTGGCGCAATCGAAGCTGAAGCCATGAAGAAAGGTGACGAGATCCGCGCCAAACAGAAAGACGCTGAGAACTTCGTCAACAGCACCCGCCAACAGCTCGGTGAACGCTCGCAGAACTTCCAGAATAGCCTCGTCGCAGAAATCAGCAAAGTCGCCACCGAGATCGCCAAGAAAAAGGGTGCCACCCTCCTCCTCGAAAAACGCTCCGCCGTCTTCAACGATGCCGCTTACGAAATCACCGACGAAGTCCTCGCCGAAGTGAACAAAGGCAAAACCGTCGCCGCCCCTGCGGCTGCCAAGCCCGCCAGCGACGGTGCACCCACCGTCACGTTCCCCGGCGCCAAGAAGTAAGCCAACCGCTTCTCAAAAAAGTTCTCCTAAGCCCCGCTCACACCGAGCGGGGCTTTTTTGTCTTTCCATCTTTGCGCCATTGCCAGAACCAACAACCCGTGCACGCTGCAAACCATGGTGTTTTCCTTCTCTCCAGCCGAGATCATCGAGATCGTCCAAGCCTCTTCCACGCGCGGCTCCACCACCGAAAACGTGCAGGGCATCGCCTCACTGCAAGCCGCCCACCCCGGCGACCTCTCCTTCTTAGGCAATCCCAAATATAAACCCGAGGTCGCCGCCACCACCGCCTCAATCGTCCTGCTCCCCCTCGACTCCACTGACGAACCCAAGCCGAACCAACTCTTCCTCCTTCTCGAAAAACCTTCCGCCGGACTCGCACGCCTCTGCGCCCGTCTCGAACAAATGCTCTGGCCTAAACCCACGCCCGGCATACACCCCACCGCTGTCATCGCCCCCGGCGTCGTCATCCCCGCCTCGGCCACCATCGGCCCGTTCTGCGTCATCGAAACCGGTACCACCATCGGCGAACGCACTCACCTGCAAGCCCAGGTCTTCCTCGGCAGCAAAGTCCACGTCGGCTCCGATTGCTGGCTCATGCCCGGCACCACCGTCACCGCCGAATGCATCCTGCACAACCGCGTCCGCCTGCACCCCGGCGTCGTTGTCGGCTCCGACGGCTTCGGTTACGAATTCACCGCCGGTCGCCACGAAAAAATCCCCCAAGTCGGTCGCGTTGTCCTTCACGACGACGTCGAAATCGGTGCCAACGCCACCCTCGACCGCGCCCGCTTCAGCGAAACCATCATTGGCGAAGGCACTAAACTCGATAATCTTGTCCACATCGGCCACAACGTCGTCATCGGCAAACACTGCCTCATCTGCGCCCAAGTCGGATTCGCCGGCAGCACCACCGTTGAAAACTACGTCGTCATCGGCGGCCAAGCCGGAATCGCCGGCCACATCAACATCGGCCGCGGCTGCAAAATCGACGGCCAAACCGGCGTCAACTCCAGCCTCGAACCCGGCAGCTCCGTCAAAGGTTCCCCCTGCCTCCCTTATTCCACCGAGCAACGCGTCAACGTTCTCCGCAAACGCCTGCCCGAACTCTTCAAACGCGTCGACGCCCTTGAGGGGAAGTTAAAATAAAACTTCCGCCCCGCGCCAACTCCCCGCAACATCCGCACCACATGAGCAAACGTCCCGGGCTGAATATCTTCTCAGGCAACTCCAATCGCCCCCTCGCTGAAGAAATCTGCAAAGGCATTGGCATCACCCTCGGTGAAGCCGTCGTCAACAGCTTTCCCGATGGCGAAACGTTCGTCAAAATCAACGAAAACGTCCGCGGCAGCGACGTCTACCTGATCCAGTCAACCTGCCCCCCGACGAATCATCACCTGATGGAACTACTGATCATGATCGATGCCGCCCGGCGCGCCTCGGCCAATCGCATCACCGCCGTCATCCCTTTCTACGGCTACGCCCGCCAGGACCGCAAAGACCAGCCCCGCGTTCCCATCACCGCCAAACTCGTCGCCAATCTCCTCGTTGCTGCAGGCGCGAACCGCGTCCTCACGATGGACCTACACAGTCAACAGATCCAAGGCTTCTTCGACATCCCCGTTGACCACCTCTACGCTTCACCCGTCTTTTTCAATTACTTCTCGAAACTCAACAAAGAAAACCTCGTCGTCTGCTCACCCGATGTCGGCGGTATGAAGATGGCCGCCGCCTACGCCGACACCATCGGCGCCGCGCTCGGCCTGGTTGCCAAAAAACGCACCAACGCCACCACCGTCGAAGCGATCAGCGTCGTCGGCGACGTCAAAGACCGCGATATTCTCCTGGTTGACGACATCACCGAAACAGCCGGTACCCTCACCGCCGCCGCCAAGATCCTCCGCGAACACGGAGCCCGCAGCATCCGCGCAGCCGTCAGCCATTGCATTCTCAACGATGTCGCCGTCGACCGGCTCAAGAGCGGTCTAATCGACGAACTGATCACCACCAACTCGACGCCGATCGACACCAAAGGCCTGCCCATCACCGTCCTCAGCGTCGCCGGCCTGCTCGGGGAAGCGATCATGCGCATTCACCAAAACGAAAGCGTCACGAGCCTGTTCAAGATCAAAGGATTCTAGTTCGTTGGATGAGTTCGGCACAGGCGCACTCATCCCGCGCCTGAATTTGGTAGGAAAACCAATCAGCTACCCGGTTTCTCCACCGGAACCTTCGCCAACGCCTCTGGCACCTGATCAGCCGCATAGGTCGGGAAACTCAGCTCCAGGAGCGAAATCGCCGGCACATCAAACCGTGCCGAACCAGCACTGCGATCCACCAGCATCGCCAGGCCCACGGGCAAGCCACCGGCCTTGCGCACGATGTCCAGACACTCCAACACACGACCACCGCGCGTCACCACGTCTTCGACGATCAACACCGGTTCACTCGGCTCAAATTTGAAACCACGCCGCAGAACCAAAACATTATTCTCCTTCTCGGCGAAAACATAACGCGAATTCGTCTGACGGGCGACCTCCTGCCCGATCACGAGCCCGCCCATCGCTGGCGCGAGCACGGTTTTGAATTTCAAGTGACGCAGTTTCACACACAACAACTCCGACAAGCGCGATACCGCCGCCATGTCCTGACACACCTGGGCGCATTGAAAATAATGCCCGCTATGCAGCCCCGATCGGAGCACGAAATGCCCCTGAAGGAGCGCCTTGGTGCGTTTGAAAATTTCGAGAACTTCCTGTTGTTGCGAATCCATCCGGCGACGCTGGCGAATGCCCGCCAAAAAACAAAAACTTTTTTGCGAGCCCAGTTACCTGTACAATGCGTGCGTGGTCATCGAATACGCACCCCTTGAAGACGAACTCGGCGATATCCTGGAAAAGGCCATGCGCCACGCCAGCCTCACCGAGCACGCCTTGGCCGAACGCTCGGCGGTGCCGCTCGAAAAAATCCGTGACGCCGTCGACTACCGCTACGACCTGAACGCCGAAGAAATCCGCCGGCTCGCCACCGCCCTCGAACTCAATGAAACCGGCCTCAGCGCCATTGCTCAGTGCCGCTATCCGCTGCCCGAGATCGCTGGTCTGCCCTTCTGCCTCTACCCCCTTCGTTTCCCGCACGGAATTGGTGTGGCCAACGCCTACATCGTTGCCGACTGCTGCCAATCAACCGGCCTGCTCTTCGACACCGGCACAGATTATTTTCAACTCCGCCGCGTCTGGCCAAAATCCATCAAAAAACCCGAAGCCATTTTCATCACACATAGCGAAACCGAACACCTCGGTGGCCTGCGCGACCTGATCGCGACCGAGGGAAATATCCCGGTTTTTTGTCCCGAAGGCAAATGCCTCTCTGGCGCTGTCGCTCTCGGCGAAGGCGCACGCCTCACCTTCGGCCGCTTGGAAGTGCAGGCCCTCAAAACCCCCGGCCACTGCGAATCACACAACTGCTACGTCGTGACGGTGCCGAGCGCGCCTTCGGCGGCTCCCTTACTCATTTCGGGCGACACCCTGTTTGCTGGTTCGACCGGCGCGGCCTTCTTCTGCCGACAAAAACTCGCCACCAACCTCCGCCGCATGTTCGACCAGCTGCCCGAAAATACCGTCGTGGCGCCCGGACACGGCCCCCTCACTACAATAAAAAACGAACGGCAATTTAATCCGTTCGTTGTCTGAGCCTCCGCGTCTTTTAGATTTCCTCAGCAATGGTCGGGGCGGCGAGATTCGAACTCGCGACCTCTACGTCCCGAACGTAGCGCTCTACCAGGCTAAGCTACGCCCCGATTCTTTGCTTTCTAACTGAAGAGCCGCCGAGACAAGGAGCCCTCGACCACGGCGGCAAACAAAATCTCTGAATACTTACTTGGCCGGAATCGCTGCGACAGGAGGATTAGCCAAAACGCTTTCGCTCGCGCGCCGGACAAGGATTTCGTTGTAACGCTGAACTTCGAGTTCGGCATTACGACGCAATTTCTTTGATAGCTCCACCTTTTTCGCGAACTCAAAAACCTCACGGTTTTCAGCCTCATGCTGCTCACGTTTTGCAGCGAGATCTTTTTCGAGCTGAGCCACGCGCTTGGTGTTCAAGTCAACAGCATCGGTGTACTTCTTAACGTCGTCCTTGAGCTTCTGGATCTTGTCGGCGTATTCCTTTTTCTTTTTGGCGTCGCGCTCCTGTTCGTCCTTGAGACGTTCAGCGTTACGCTTCTCAGCGTCGACCTTGGCCTTGTCTTCCAGCTTTTTCTTTTCGACGGCCTCTGCCTCTTTTTTCTGAACCTCGGCGGCAATCTTCGCCTGTTCCTTAGCATGGTTTTCTTTGGAGGTGCCTCGTTCAATATAAACGAACAAAGCCATCAAAACGATCGGCACAATAATGTAATAGCGATTCATAGCGGCAAAATTCGGGGTGGTTAAAATCAGGACTTTGACTTGGCGGCTTTAGCTCTCTGCGCTTCAGCAATCGCCGCTTCTTTGTCGACCTTTTCAATCTTGAGCAAAATCTCTTCCAAGCTGGCTTTATTGGCTTCAGCCAGTTTGACGTATTTCAAAAGGAATTCATTTTCGGAAGCGAGACTGGCCTTTTCGGCGGTGATTTTTTTGAGGGAGGCGTCCTCGGTTTTGATTTCGTTAACGAGTCGATCAGCGGTACGGAGAACCTTGTCGCGCTCATCACGTGCCTTGTCGGCTGCGTCCTTCAACTCGAGCTGTACCTGTTTTTCTTCTTCCAAGCGCTTCTCGCGCTCTGCTTTTTCAACCTTACGCTTTTCCTGAAGCGCGATCGCTTCTTCGATGGCCTTCTTTTTGGCTTCGAGATCAGCCCTCAGCTTCGTCTCACGCTCGATGCGCGCCTGTTCTTTTTTGTCGTGCTCGCGTTGCTCAATTTCAGAACTAAAGTTCCAGTAGAAGGCGCCAAAAATTATAACGCCAATCACCGGGACGATGAAGTAAAGTTTTTTCATGTGAGTGAGGGAAGGGGGTGGACTATTTCTTGTTCTTTAAAAAGTTATTTCGCTCGGTTATTGAGTCCGAGACGATCTTCACGAGAGACTGAGCATCGTTCGACTTGGGGTCGGCTTTGGCGGCCTTTTCGGCCCAAGTCAAAGCGTCGTCCAGCCTTTTGGCTTCGAGTGAAAGATAGGCGAGCAAAACCAAAGTCTGTCCCGGCTTTTCCAGTCCTTTGGTCACTGCGGCCTTCAAGTGATTATAAGCGAGATCGCGCTTCTCGTTGTTGTAATAAATTTGGCCCACTTGGAGTTCGAGATTGGAGGACTTTGGGAAACGGCGAATCGCTTCGATAAATATTTCAATCGCGCGGGCCTCTTTCCCCATCTGTTGATAACACGCGGCGAGGAGCTCCCAATTCTTTTGCTCGGGATCGATCTTGCCGTTACTCAGGCCTTTTTCCAATAGCTCGGCGGCGAAAACGTACTGTTGTATGTTGTAATAGAGACCAGCCAACATGAAATTATCCTTGTTGGTGTTCATCTGACCGGAAGCTTGCGCCCGCTCCAACGCGATGACCGCACTCAGATCGACCGACATATCGCCTTTGCCTTTGTCGCCTTTGCCTGTATCGCTTTTGCTTTTTTCGCCGCTTTCTTGCATGGCAACGTAGGTGTTAAACAACAACGGCCAATAGGATTTGGTATTGGGGAATTTTTGTACCAACAACTCCAAGAGTTCGGCGCAACGTTCGTTGTCACCCAGTTGCTGGAGAGAAGCCAGCAGGAGCCTATAGATTTCTTCCTTCGGCTTGATCGTGAGGTAAAGCGCCTTCTCGGTTTCAACCGCCGCCTGTTTCATCAGCGTGAGATCCACCTTGGACGAATCCAAAACCGCTTCAGAGAACAAAATTCGCGCCCACATCGTTTGCGCCTCAATTGTCGGCTTTTTGGCATTGGCCAGGCGACGTCCATAAATATGCGCCTTGCCAATATCCGCACGCTGTTGCACCAAGGTTTTTCCGGGGGCCATAGCAGATTGCAAAGTAAGTGAGGCAAGATTGATCAGCGTATCTCGTTCGGTCATTGGGAGTACATGATCACGCTCCCAGCGAAAAAATTTCTTATCGTCAGCAATCCGGAGCATCGCCTCGAGTGGCTCAATCGCGGAAATAAAGTCGCCTTTGCTGCCCAAGATTTGCGCTTTAAAGCCGTTTAGGAAGGCGCAGTCGTAACTTGATCCGTCAACTTTCTTGATCAGATCATTGATCATATTAATGGCTTCGTCCCATTTCTGGGCGTCAACCACAGCCTGCAGCGGGGTGATGCCGACCTGAAGTTTTTCAGAGAGTTCGGGCCGACTTTCAGGTGCAGCGCGATCAGGTTCAGCGGACACACCGAGCGTCAGAACGACAACGGCCAGAAACAATGCGCCTGTGCGAGAGAGAGAGGTGAAAGGGTGGAGCATGGCGGGCTAAATTATTCGTCAGCGATATTGAACGCGAAGGGCTGTTCCATGCGCGAGTTAACCGAGCGTCCAGCCTTTTTACCCGGGCGAAACTTCCATTTATAGATCGCCGTGAGCGCAGCAGCATCAAAAGCCGTATTGTCTGACTTCACTATGCGAGCTTCGCGCACGTCACCGTTAGAATCACAGATAAACCCAACGACGACTTCTGCACTGACGCCCTGACGTCGCATTTCAAACGGATATACCGGTTGGGCGCGAAGGCGAGCCACGGGCATTTGATCAAGATTCTTTAGATCGAACACTTCGATCAGGCCTCCCGTGGCAATCGGGCCCGAATTCTTCGGCACCGTCATGGTGATACCCGCAGTCGGCGGCGGCGGCGGCTGAACAGGCTGAACGAAAGAATTGAGATCCACCACACCGGGGACGTCTGCGACGCTCGGCGGAGCAATCGAAGCCGCTTCGCCCGTGGATTCGGAATCAGTTACTGGCTCCGGTGGCTCGGGGGGAATCACCGGCATTTCGATCTGAATGAGAGTCGCTTCCTGTTTAACAACTATCTTTTTGGCACCCCAGTTAAATTTGATTTCACCACCCAAACCGAGGCCGGCATGGACGAAGATCGAACAAAGGAGACCTATGATTAAATCGCGGCGCATGGTACGTAGTGTTCGAGGTTATTTGCCCGTGGCACGGTAGACCGTCTCAATCGAGACCTGTTTAATGCCGGCAGCGCGAACTTGATCGAGCGCGGTGATGGTAGGACCAAATTTGGCTCGATCATCGCCGGCCAACAGAATGCGAGTGTCCTTATTCTTAACTCTCATCTGGTTGACATAATCATCTAAACGAGGGCGCAATTCGCGCTCGGTGATCAGATCCTTATCCCAATAAATGCCGGCATCGGTCACCTGTAAGACAATCGGAGAATTATCGTTGACGACTTGGGTTTCCCTCGGCGGAGCAGCAACGGGCAGTTCCACCGGGACCGACACGATCTTGTTAAGCGAAAGCGTGAAGAGGACGAAGGTTGCAAGTAGGAAGAAAATGACGTCGATCAGCGGAATAATCTGAATATTCGCTTTTTTTCTGCCTGAAGAAGTTTGGGCTGCACCGCCACCGGCCATGGGTAGAAAGGGTTAAAGGATTAAAAGAAGAGTTGAAGGTATGACGTGTGAGGTGCCGTTTTCTTACTGGCCCGCCTGACGTACGCGGGTTTCGATATAAACATTCTTGAAACCGATCTTTCGAGCTTCGTCGAAAACGTAGCGGACTTGGCTGAACATCGCGTTTTCATCGCCGTTGATGAGGACTTTGGCATCCACACCGCTGGTCGCAAAATAGCGCTGCATCCGACCCAAGAAGTCGTCCAAGCTGACCTGTTCCCTATTCCAAGCCATGGATCCGTCGACCAAGACTGATACCGTCACCGTACCGGCGGTATCACGCACGACACCCGTCGATGCTGCCGGCAAGCTCACCGTCATGCCTTCGGATCGATTGAGCGAAAGCGTGAAGAGCACGAAAGTAGCGAGCAGAAAAAAGATAACATCGATCAACGGAATGATCTGAATGTTGGCTTTTTTAGGACCACCTGGATTACCACCTGAAGAGCCACCGGCCATGGTGAAAGGAGTTAAAGATTGGAAGAGCTTGGAACTCGGCCGATGTTTAAACGCATCGGCCGAACAGTTTCAAACCGGCAATTAGGCCGAGTGGGTCTCGTGCTTCTTGAGGATCAGCTCAATCGCGTTCGAGGCGTCAGAAATCTCGTGCTTGGCCTGTTCAGCCTTGGAGTTGACGATGTTGAAGGGGAACAAGCAGAGAATGGCGATCGCGAGACCGGAAGCGGTGGCGATAAGCGCTTCAGCGACACCACCGGTGATGTTACCCATGGCAGAGGCGAGGTCGCCCGTCATGGCGCCGAAGGTACCCATCATGCCGGTCACGGTGCCGAGCAAACCGAGCATAGGAGCAGCGGTGATGATGGTGTCGAGGATGGCGGCACCCTGCTGGTAGCGCTGGAGTTCGCGATTCGAGGCGCGCATGAAAGCGTTGGCAAGGGATTGACTGCGGTGGGTCAAAGCGTAGGTGAGGATGCGAGCGATGTAGTCCTTGCTCTGCTGGCCGAGGGCGATGGCACCGTCGATGTCCTGAGCTTCGACCTGCTCGAGCATCTTCTCGACGACTTCGGGCTCACGGCTGGCGTTTTCACGGAAGATGAAGATAACACGCTCGATCGCGACAGTGATACCGACGAAAGAGATGATCAGAATGGGCCACATCATGATCTTTCCGTTGGCAAAGAGCTCCATCGGAGTCTGGTTCATCAAAAGTATAAAAGCGGCGGGCAGGCTACTGGTGATCATGTTGGATTGTTTTTCTTTTGGGCGTTAACAGTGAGATATTGGAGAGAAAGGGGGGCGTATCAACTTGCGGACGGCGAAATTCAACAACCTTTAAGTTAAAGAAAATGAAATTTTCTTAAGGGGGGGCGGGTATTAGCGCGACGGCTGGCAGGTATTCGAATTTGGCGAAGGTGGCGTTAGAGTAGGTTTGGGGACGTCCTAAGACTGATTGAGGAGTGGAAGCGACGCAGGGAATTACCAGACTTCGGGTGCAGATTTTACTGTCAATGCTGTTCTTTAACTTTTCCGCGCGGCATTGTTGAAATCGGGCCTGACCGTCCGGCATCAATCTTGGCTGCCCGACTAGGAGTCGAACCTAGACAAAACGAGTCAGAGTCGTTTGTGCTACCATTACACCATCGGGCAAAAGGAAAATACGAACCAACACTTACGTCGGAGGAAAACTGGAGCCGGCGATGGGATTCGAACCCGCAACCGCCTGTTTACAAAACAGGTGCTCTACCGTTGAGCTACACCGGCAATGATTGGGCAGCGACTTCGCACGCGGGGCGTCAGGCATTTCCCAAATTATTTTAAAAGAACGGATGTGGCACGGTTGCCACCGAAATTGGTGGCTCCCCCGGGACTCGAACCCGGAACCAATTGATTAAGAGTCAACTGCTCTACCATTGAGCTAGGAAGCCGAAAAGCGAGCTGTGAAAAACTCAGATTTTGGCCGGGGGTGTCAATTCCTTTTGCGGCTAAACTGAAATCAAAAATCCACCGGGCAGGCAAAACCAAAGTAAAGCGGCGGGCATCTCGGTTTTAAATCGAACCGCCTCCCCGCTCAGTCAAGCCGGCCACGAGCTCATCACGTCGACTCGGAAACCAGTCGAGCGAAAATCATTTTCCCACCTGCCGAGGGCAACACACTGGCGATTTCCACATGTACCTGGCGGCCGATGAACATCCGGGCGTTGCCCACCACGACCATCGAACCGTCCTCGAGAAAACCAACGGCCTGACCTTCGTCTTTGCCGGGTTTGACCAGTTCGACTTCCAAGCGCTCACCAATGATGAGCTCGGGGCGCAACGCTTTCGCCAGCACGTTAAGATTCATCCAATTCACGCCGTGAAACTCGGCCATCTTCGCCAGATTAAAATCCGTCGTGAGCAGTTTCGCTTTCATCGACTGCGCCAGAAAAACCAGTTTCGCATCCACGTCCTGCTTCTTGGCCACGTCGCTTTCGGCGATGCGGATGTCGACGTTTTTAATCCGGCGCAACGTGTTCAACGTCTCCAACCCACGGCGACCGCGTGCTTGTTTTTGAAGATCCGCCGAGTCCGCCACCGCGTGCAGCTCATCGAGCACGAACCGCGGGATCACCAACGCCACACTCAAAAACCCCGCCTCACAGACCTTGGCCATGCGGCCGTCGATCAACGCACTGGTATCGACCACCACGAGCGGCACATCCACCTCGTGCGGCACGAAACGAACGTAGGGAATCACCAAGTTGAACTCATCCTTTCCGCGCAACGCAATCACCGTACAGAGGTAAGGTATGATCAAAAACAAACCCAACCGCACCAAAAACAAAACCTGCGGATCGCTCACCTCCAACAGCGGCGAAACATGCACCATGTACGCAATCAACAGCCCGACCGCCAAGCCAAACGATACGGCGGACAACCCGCGCAACGAAAACCCCTTCATCAAAATATCCGTCAACACCACCAGCACGCCGATCAGAAAACCAATACTAATCGCCATCGGCTGATAATTATCCCACTGCGAATTGGTCAAACACACCAGCCCGCCCGCGACGGCGCACAACACCACAAACACCAGACGGATGGGCAGCAGGGTTTTGTTCATCAGGATGCGCTAGAAAGGCTTATCTTAGTGCAAAGTACAATATAATAGGCAGCCCGATCCCCACGATCATGCAGGTATAAAGAATCAAAATGGCCCGGTGAGCCTTCTTCTTTTCTTCGTCAGTGAGTTCCATCAACCGCCACAGCATGCGACCGTGCGCCTCCTGACAAATCATTTCCACGCCCTTCGCACCACCCGCACCGCCGACAAAACCACGTCCGAAGAACTCGACATCCGCGCTCCATTCGCGTTTGCAATCCCTGTGTTCGAACAACTGACGATTCTCGCTCCCGGCCTGCTTGGCAGTTCCGTCGCCAAAGCCGCCCACGCGCGCGGACTCGCCCAGCGCATCGTCATCTGGGCTCGCCGCCCCGAAGTCCGCCAACAACTGCGCGATCAGCCTTGGTGTAACCAAGTTTTAGATACACCCGAGGAAGCCGTGCGCTCCGCCAGCCTCGTCGTCCTCGCCGCACCGGTCGAAAAAATCGTCGAACTCGCCCTCCAGATCGCATCGCACCTGCCCACCGGAGCGCTCGTCACCGACGTCGGCAGCGTCAAAACCGAACTCTGCCGCCAATGCACCGCCGCCATGCCCGCGCACGCCACCTTCATCGGCTCGCATCCCATGGCCGGCAGCGCGAAAACCGGTTGGGAAAACGGCTCCGAAACGCTCTTTGACGGTCGCACGTGTTTCGTCACTCCGCTCGCGAACACGCCCGCACCGGCAACCGAAACCATTGCCCAATTCTGGCGCGCGCTCGGTGCCACCGTCACTACCGCCACCCCCGAACAACACGACGAAATCGTTGCCCACATCAGCCATCTGCCCCAGGCACTCGCTACGACACTCTGCAGTTTTCTCGCGCAGAAAAATCTAGCCTGGCGCGACTCCGCCGGCGGCGGTCTGCGCGACACCACCCGCATCGCCGCGAGCGACGCCTCGATGTGGATCGAGATCTTTCAACAAAACCGCGAAGAAGTCCTCCGTGCACTCCGCGAATTTCAACACGAACTCCAAGGTTTCCACGCCGCCCTCGCCAATCGCGAATGGGACGATCTCCGCACCCGCCTCGAGCGCGGCAAAACCTACCGCGACGGATTCAAACCGTGAGTTTCACGTCTCACGCCAAAGCGCCCACGCGCAAAGCTCAGACCATTCTTTCTTGGCGTCGTTGCGCCTTTGCGTGAGCTAGTCTCCCTTCCATGTCCTTGCCCGATCTTCTTCCGATTCCACCGTTCACGCGTCCCGTCCGCGGAACCGTTGTTTTACCCGGATCGAAAAGCCTAACCAACCGCGCCCTCCTGCTCGCCGCGCTCTGCGACGGCCCGGTCACGCTCACTGGCGCGCTCTTTAGCGAAGACACAGAACTGATGGCCGCCGCGCTCAAAGCACTCGGTTTCACCATCGAACTTCGTGCGGACAAAAACGAGATATCCATCGAAGGACGCGCCGGGAAAATCCCCGCCGAAACAGCCACGCTTCACGTTGGCCTCGCCGGCACCGCCGCCCGCTTTCTCACCGCGTTATGCGCCGCCGCACCGAGCGGCATCTACAAAATCGACGGCGTGCCGCAAATGCGAAAACGCCCAATGAAAGGCCTCTTCGACGCACTCGCCAGCCAAGGCGCTGCAATCATTTACCTCGGCGAAACCGGCTTCTTCCCCATCGAACTGCACGCCCACGGCCTGCGCGGCGGCACCGTTGAAATCGACGCCAGCGAAAGCAGCCAGATGCTTTCCGCCATGCTGATGGTTGCGCCACTGGCCAGCAAGCCGCTCGAAATCAAACTGCTCAACAACGTCCGCTGGCCCTTCGTCCAAATGACCTCCCGCCTCATGGGATATTTCGGCCAGCCGCCGGTTCAACGTAACCCCAACGAAAACATTTCCGTAGCCTCCGGTCATCCCTACCGAACTAATTCAGACTCCTTTACCATCGAACCGGACGCCACGGCTGCGTCCTACTTCCTAGCGCTGCCCCTTTCCACCACCGGCATCGTGAGCCTGCGCAACAACTATGCCGCTGATTACAGCCTGCAAGGTGACACCAAGTTTATCGACGTTATCAAGTCGGTCGGCATTTCGGTAAACCATCGTCCTGGCTACTACGATTCCGAATGGGCACCGAACAACTCTCGTTCGGCAATCAGCACCGACTTCCGCGAATTCTCCGACACCTTCCTCACGCTCGCCGCCATCGCACCGCTGCTCGACGGGCCGACCACCATCACCGGCATCGCCCACACTCGAAAACAGGAAACCGACCGCGTCGCTGGCATGGCCCGCGAACTCAAAAAACTCGGCCAGCACGTCATCGAGACCGAGGACTCGCTCGAAATCCATCCGCGCCCGCTCACGCCCGGCGTCACCATCGAAACCTACGGCGACCACCGTTTCGCGATGAGCTTCGCCATTCTTGGCTGTCACGACTTGCTCGGCAACGGCCAGCCCTGGCTCACCATCAAGAATCCTGACTGCTGCAAGAAAACCTTCCCGAACTTCTTCGACGTTCTAAACCAACTCTGGCAAGAGGCTCATTTCATCATCGTCGCCATCGACGGCGGCGCCGCCTCCGGCAAATCCTCGACCTCGCGCGCCATTGCCGAACGCTTCAACCTGCTCCACGTCGACACCGGCTCGTTTTACCGCGCCGTCACCGCCGAACTCCTCCAAATCGGCAACGCCACCACCGACCACGCGGCCGTGAAAAACGCACTGCCCCGCCTCGCGCTCGGCACCCGCGTCGTCGGCCGCAGTGCGTTCATGGAAATCGGCTCCAAAATCATCCCCGAAGACCGCATCCGCAGTGCCGAAGTCACCGCCGCCGTTTCACATTTTGCCGCCATTCCAGAACTCCGCGCCGCTCTCCTCACCTACCAACGCGGACAAACCGATATCGCCCGCAAAAACAATTTCCGCGGCCTCGTCATGGAAGGCCGAGATATTGGTTCGGTAATTTTTCCCGACGCCGATTTTCGCTTTTTTCTGCACGCCGATCCCGCCGAACGCGCCCGTCGACGCGAGCAGCAAGGCCAGCCCGACCAGATCGCCGAACGCGACCGCCTCGATACGCAGCGCAAAACCGCGCCCCTCGTTCTTCCGCCCGGCGCCACCGGTATCGACAGCACGTATTTGAACTTAAACCAGGTTGTGGAAAAACTTTCCGCCCTGCTCTCCACCCGGCTGCCACCCGCATGAACCGCCATCACGACCAACTGGACATGGAGCCGCTGTATGGCATCTGCCACTACTTCATGCGCCAATGCTACGAGACGTTTTTTCGCGGCGAAGCCACCGGCATGGAAAACATCCCAAAAGACGGCGGTTTCATGATCGCCTCTAACCACGCCAGCCACCTCGATCCACCGGTCATCGGTTCGCTCATACCGCGTCAGGTCTGCTTTTTCGCCCGCAAAACTCTCTGGAAACCCGGCTTCGCCTCGTGGTGGCTCAACAACGTCGGCACGATACCCGTCGACCGCGACGGCGGCACCGATGTGGCGGCGATCAAACGCGTACTCGGTGCGCTCAAGAAAGACAAAGTCATCATCCTTTTCCCCGAAGGGACACGCTCGCCCAACGGACAACTTCAAACCGCCAAACCCGGCGTCGGACTACTCGCCTGCCGCAGCGGAGTGCCCGTCGTGCCCGCACGGATTTTTGGCTCTTTCAAAGCATTCGGCCGTGACGGGAAACTCCGACTGGGCACCCCGGTCAACGTCGTTTTCGGCAAGCCGTTGCAGCCCTCCGAATACGACGACCCGAAGGCAGGAAAAGAGCGCTACCTCCTCGCCTCGCAACGCATCATGGCCGCGATCTCACAGCTGGAAGAGCCGCGCCTCGTGAACGTGTAGCTATCCAAAACCTGAGAAACGACGACAGCAAATATCGCAGCGAGATCTAGAAGTTTTTTTTTGGCCGATCCGAGATTGCGAGAACCCCAAAAACACCAAAGCTTCACCATCATGATCCAAGTGCGCGCACATTCTGAGGGCGATTCGCTCCTTTCGACGCCCACGAAATCAGAATCGGAAAAACGCGAACTCGGTCAGTTCTTCACTTCATCCACGCTGGCCGATTTCGTTGCCTCATTTTTCACCCGTCCACTTTCGGAATGGCGAGTGATTGACGCCGGAGCCGGTGCAGGTGCGCTTTCTTTGGCACTGCTCCACCACGTACTGAAACAGAATCCGCTCCCGGTATCCTTTCACGTCACCGCTTACGAAATCGACCCTGATGCGATCAGCCAGCTCCGGACTTCGCTCGATACCTGCCAACTCCTCTGCGCTAAACACGGCGTCTTGTTCACCTCCGATCTGCGCACCGAAGATTTCATCGCCCACACCACGGCTTCGCTGGAACAGGGATTTTTCGCACCCGCGCTCAAAACCTTCAACGCCGCCATCGTCAACCCGCCCTATCGCAAACTCGCCACAGGGTCGCCCACCCACGTCCAGTTGCGCTCCATCGGCATCGAAGTCACTAACCTTTACAGTGGTTTCCTCGCCTTGCTCAGCCGCTTGCTTGAAGCCGACGCCGAACTTGTCGCCATCGTGCCACGCAGCTTCTGCAATGGTCCCTACTTTCGTGCCTTTCGCCGTGATCTTGTCGCCCGTATGGCCCTACGTCGATTGCACGTCTTTGAATCCCGCACGGCCGCCTTTGCGAACGAAGCTGTACTTCAAGAGAACATCATTCTCCAAGCCGACCGATCATCGGTCCCTCCACAAACCGTCGAAATCTCGGCCAGTCGCGGCGACTTCACCGATTCCCTGCGCAGCCAGATTTTACCCTGGACCGAGATCATCCAGCCGCATGATCCACAGGCTTTCATCCGCCTCCCTGCCAACGAAAGTGAGCATTCCGCCTGCGCCAGCCTTGCCCGTCTCACCGGCACATTAGCCCATCTCGGACTCACGGTCTCCACCGGCAAGGTGGTGGATTTCCGCGCCCGCGAGCATCTGCGCAAGGGTGTCTCTCCTGACGCTCATCCCCTGCTATACCCCTGCCACTTCGAAGCCGGGGCACTCTCCTGGCCCAAGCTCAACGGCAAAAAACCCAACACGCTCGCCGTTCCTCCCGAGCGCACCGACCTGCTCATCCCCGTTGGCATCTACGTCGTGGTTCGCCGTTTTTCCTCCAAAGAAGAACGCAAGCGAATCGTCGCCAGCCTACTCGACCCTGCACGACTGCCCGCACCAACCGAATGGATCGGCATCGAGAACCACCTCAACTTCTACCACTGCACCGGTCGCGGCTTCTCACTCGCACTCGCCAAAGGACTAACGGCCTATCTCAACTGGAGCGTCGTCGATTCTTTCTTTCGCCACTTTAACGGCCACACCCAAGTCAACGCCACCGATCTACGCAGCTTGCCCTACCCCCCCTCAGAGACACTCGCCAAACTCGGATCCGTCCTTGGTGAAACCTTTCCACCCCAATCCGACCTCGACGCACTCGTGGCGTCACACTGCCACCCCTGATGCCCGCAAAAAACATCCCCGGCAAACCAGCTCAGATTCGCAACGCCCAAGCCATCCTCCAAAGCCTTGGTTTCGGTGCGCCAATCAAACGAACGGTCCGCCTTGGTATTACTCGCGCTCGCCGACCTCAAACCCCGGCAACTCTGGTCAGAAGCATCAGCCCCGCTCCGCGGCATCACGCCCATCATCGCCTTCATCTCACGCCACTACGGAATCAACTACGCACCCAACACCCGTGAAACTATCCGTGATGAAGCTGTAAAGTTCTTCGCTGAATCCGGCCTTCTCCTGCGCAATCCCGATCAACCTGACCGCGCGACCAACAGTGGCAAAACTGTTTATCAAATCGAACCAACCGCTCTCGCCTTGTTTCAAAACCTCGGCAGCGATCTCTGGCCAAAACAACTCGCAGCGTATCTAAAACAAGGTGCCTCCATCCGCGCCGAGATTCAAAGCGCGCGCTCGCTCTCCCGCGTGCCCGTAACGCTACCCGATGGTCGCACGCTCACCCTTTCAGCCGGTGGTCAAAACCCACTCATCAAAGCCGTCGTCGAAGAATTCTGTCCCCGCTTCACGCCGGGTGCGGTCATCGCCTACTTAGGCGATACAGAAACTAAATTTCTCCATCTCGATTCAGACTATCTCGGGACGCTCGGCATCGCCCTTGGCGCCGCCGCCAAAATGCCCGATGTCGTTATCCACGATCACCGCCGCAATTGGCTAATCCTCATTGAAGCCGTCACAAGTGCCGGCCCAGTCGACGGCAAACGCCGGATGGAACTCAAAAAGCTTTTTAACAAATCAAGCGCCGGGCTCGTCTTCGTAACCGCTTTCGAAACACGACGCACCATGCAGTCCTTCGTAAGCCAGATCTCCTGGGAATCCGAAGTCTGGATCGCCGATGCCCCTGACCACCTCATTCATTTCAACGGCGAACGCTTTCTTGGACCGTATCCCGACGCATTGCCGACGCATTAACCTGCCTCCACCACCAACAACCGCGTGCTCACGTCCGCTCGACGCGCAGATTTAGCCAGAGGCCGATGCTGATGAAAAACACGTTCGGCACCCACACGAGCAAGTCCGGTCGGTATTCGGGATATTTCTCGAACCATCCGACAACGACAGTCGATAAAAAATAATAACAAAGCGCCATGAGCAACGCGACGAAGATATTGGCCGAGGTTTCGCGCCGCGAAACCTTGATGCCCAGCGGCACCGCGATCAAAACGAGAATGAAAACCGCCACCGCCATCGAACCTTTGTTCTGAAGAATCACGTCGATCCGCATCAGCTTCTGCTCACGTTCGCGACCCGGCGGCATGGTCTGCAAATACTCCTGCTTCTTGGCCTCCAGTTCGCTCGGCTTAAACCAGTCGAGTTTGCGATTTAAGGTTTTGGGGCCAAAAAACGACGCCAGCGAAACCTTCAGACTGCCGCCCGATTCAGCTTCGCCCCGGATAGGCGACTTTGAAAAATCCTCCGGATCCTTCACATCGAACCGCTCGGTAGAGACCTGAAACGGTTTAAACACCAGTTCGTTCGTGTCTTCGTTGAGTTCGATCCGACCCGTGGCTGCATGGGAAAACTCCGTCACGCGCTGCTCTTTATCCAACCGCCACACCCAAATATCCTTCACGTAGTCGCCATGCTTTTCGCTCACGTAAACCACCATGCGCGGAAAATCGCGGATGAAGGTCTTCGGCACGATCAGCCGCATGGCACTTGTCCGAAGCATCTTGCTAAATTCATCATGGTACACCGTACGCGCGATCGGCATGAAATAAAAATTAATCCCGATGCCCAACGCCACGCCCGCCAGCGCCAGCCCAAAAATCGGAGCACTGATGCGCTTGAGGCTCTGGCCCGAGGTTCGCATGGCCACGATTTCGCTATCCGCCGACATACGCCCGAGCACGAGCAACACGCCGAGCAGCATGCCCATCGGCAACGCGTACATGACCACGAAAGGGATCAGCAGGAGCAGCAATTTGAGCGCCGACTCGGGCTGGAGCTGCCCGGTCAGCAGGTAACCGAGCATGTCCCTAAGCGCATTTGCCGCTGCCATCAAAAAAACAAAAACCCCGACACACGCGGCGCAGGCGATGAATACTTGTTTGAAAATGTAGCGGTCGAGGAGGCGCAATTTCGAATGCAATGAAACAAGCCGACCCTCCGCTGACAACAGGAACCTTGCAAAGTTACGCCCGCCTCCCGCGCGACCACCTACTTCGGCACCCGCAGCGTGATCAGCAAAACCTCACCCGGTTTCCACAAACGCATGCGCGGTCCCCACGTGCCCGCGCCCCGCGAAATGAAAAGCGTCATCGGCCCGTGCAAATAACGCCCCACGAACTCCGGGTATCGCATCTGAACGAGATAAGTGAACGGCCAGATCTGCCCGCCGTGCGTATGGCCGCATAACATCAGGCCCGCGCCCGCGCTCGCCGCCTCATCCATCCCGACCGGAGTATGCGAGAGCATCACGCACCCTTCCTTTCCCGGACGAACCAACTGCAAGGCACTACGGATCGCAGGCTCCACCGATTCACTCCGAGCGCGTATGCCCAGATCATCCACCCCGGCGATGCGCAAACCCGGAACGGCCACGTCGGATTCGTCGCGCAGCACGCGAAACCCGGCCGCCCGCATAATTGCGGATGACTTTTCCGCGCCGCCAAAAAAATCGTGGTTGCCGAGCACCGACCAAACACCCAACGGCGCACGCAAAGCACCCAATTCCGCGACCATGCCTTGCACGCGGGGAACATCATGGTCGACCAAATCACCACCGACAGCGATCAAGTCCGGTGCCAACTGCGGAAGTCGGCCCGTCAGATCGCGTAACCACGCTACGCCGATCTGGCTGCCCAGATGCAGATCCGAAATAAACAAAAGCCGCAGCCCATCGCGTTCCCGTGGCAGGCCCGGCAGCGTGACTTCCTGCTCATTGACGACCGGCGCCCGGTTGCCTTGAACAATCGCAACCACCGCCACCGCCAACGCCATCCCCACAGCGGCCAACCTCATTTTGGCCACGTGCGGTGCGAAGAAAACTCCGCCCACCGTCACGCAATCGATCGCCCACAAACCAACAAAAAGAAGAAACAAAACGCCCAACCACGTCATCGCAAAAACTTCCACCGCTGCGCTCACATCCAGAAACCCGAAGCCACCCAACCAGCGGCTCATCGGCAAGCTCAGGCAACAGGCCGCCGCGACACACCAGACGGCCCAGACCGGGACAAAACCGACAACCACCGGCAAACTACTCAGCCGCCAAAACACGTAGGCGTTCATCGCGGCCCAGACCGACAGAGCGACAAAGATAAAGAGCGACATGGTGTGCGTTGAAAAGAGAGCGGGGCGCGAAGTGCTGCAAACGCAGCGACCTAAAGCCCGATGATTTTGCGCGCGCGATTCCGAGTCGCCGACCAGAACGCCGTCTTTCGCCCCGGCACCGCCGTCTGCGTCAGCACAAAGCCAACACCGACAAAATACGCATCAAACAGCCGCTGGTTCCACCGGTAGTAATTCCAAAAACGCGTGGTGCGGATCAACCGGTATTCGAGGTTGGGCGTGAACCCGATCATTTTGTCCTGACTCGTCCGGCACGTCGGCTGCACGTTGTCTTCACCCATTTTCAGGCGCTCGGCCCGCAATCCCGGACGACCCACCACAACCAGCCGACAGGGCCCATTGAATTCAAGAAAGCGCAACTGACCTGTAAGCCACGACTGCCAGCGGAAAAACTGCCAGCGCAGACGCACATCAAGTCGTTTCCCGGGGGGCAAAATCACCCCGGCAAGAAAACTCGGCCTCACGACCAGTGAACCGCCCTCAGGCACTTGCACCACGGCCATTTCTATTTCCGGGTTTTTGTGATGCGCAAACGCCAGGCGGTATTCCCGGCCCGCGCGGGCATTGTGCAAATTCACATCGTGAACGAAACCACTCAACATGCTCATCATCGGAAAACGCCAGCTGAGCAGCCACTGCGATTTGCGGATCACCGCCTCGTCGACCGCCAGTAGATAGCGTTTTCGAACACGCGCCGTTTCACCCGGCCAGAGCGAGGTTTCGACAAGGGTGCGGCTCGGCCCGAGCGACGGAAAAGACTCCAGCTCACCCGCCAGCCGCACTGCCCTCCGACGTTCGATGCGTGGCGCGAAGTAATAGAAGGAAAACAGCTTTCGCACGGTGCGTCCGAAAAAGTATACCACCAGCCAGGCCGCAACGAACCACTTGCCAGCATCCCAGGACAAAACCAAGTAGTGCACCATCGGCGAATCCGTTGCCGAAACCAGTTCCAATCGCCTATCTATGCGCTGTAATTCACGCTCCCGCGTTTTGACGTCGGTGGCGGCCTGCGATAATTTTCGCCGCACTTGGCCGGCCGCATCCCGGGAGGCTTTCTCCATCGCCTTTAGCTCGTCGATGCGGCGGGCGTTGATCCGCTGCTGCTCGCGGTTTCCAAAAAGTTTTTCCCACCAGCTGTCGAACGAGCGCAACGTTTCAATGATAGCGGCGGCACGCGTCGCGCGCGTCTGGTGCGCCGCGAACTCCTGCTGCATGGCGGCAAACGTTTGCTGCGCTTGATCCCGGTCGGCCTGCGCGGTGGTTTTCTTTTCCGTCAAAACCGCCACGAGCCTCGTGTGTACCGCCGGAAAATCAGGGTCATCATGCTGAAACAGCCACAGCGCGTGAATCGACAACCCGGCGACCGCGACGGCCACGCCAAAGGCCAGTTTCAGAAAAGCCCACGAGATAAATTTACGCAGAGAAGAAAACACGCTGGCATCAGTCTGCTACGGACCACGCCGAGATTTCAACCGCCCAGATGCAGCGGTTGCGATTTATTACCGCGCACGAAATCACGCCTTCGACTGATCGCGCACGAGGCGTTTCAACTCACGCAAGGCCTCGCTCGCACTGCCCTCGCTAAACGTCACCGTGTGCTCGCGACCACTAGCATGGCGCACCGTGAGGCTGTGTTGAAAATTATCCGCGCCCTGAGTGCGTTCGGGCAGTTCAGCCGGCAGCGCGAAGAAACCGGCCTTTTCCAATAATTCTTCAATGTGCCGGGCTTCCGCAGCCGGGAGCTCAGCTGTATCCAAAGCCTTCGGCGGCGGGCGGATTCCCGCCACACCGCCACTTCGTGCGAGCGTGAGTTGGGTGGATTTTTTAGCGTGCATCAAAGCACTCCTACCTCCTGCCAGGCTGCTTTGACAGCTTTCGTTTCAACGCTCGTGCTGCCGTAGAGCGAACTGGCCGAGGCCACGGTGGCTTTGGCGGCGGTCTTAAACGTGGAGTTTGAGCGAATGCGGTTGCAGAGCGCGTCATACCAGATCTTGCCCGCACGTTCCCAAGCATAGCCGCCGAGCTTGATCGCCAAAAGGTAGAAGGCGTGGTTCGGTATGCCGGAGTTGATGTGGACGCCGCCGTTGTCGCCCGCGCGGGTGTTGGCGAGCTTCATATAGTCGCGCATGTGGCCCGGTTGCGGATCTTTGCCTCCAAAGACTGGATCGTCATAGGCGGTGCCAGGTGCCTTCAGAGAACGCAGGGCAACACCATTAATGCCCTTGGCGAGCAGGCCCTTGCCAATCAGCCAGTCGGCCTTATCGGCCTTTTGCTTTTTCTTCCACTGTTTCACCAGCGAACCGAACACGTCAGAAAACGATTCGTTAAGCGCGCCGGACTGGCCCTGATATTCGAGCCCCGCCTCGTATTGCGTGATACCGTGCACGAGTTCGTGGCCGACGATGTCGAGGCATTTGGTAAAACGACCGAACGCCACGCCATCGCCATCGCCGTAGATCATCTGGGTGCCGTTCCAAAACGCGTTATCAAACGGCTCCGACGGATCTTCGCGAAAATGCACCGTTGAATCGAGCCGCATGCCGCGGTCATCGATCGAATTCCGCTCAAACACCTTCGAGAAAAAGTCGTACACCGCGCCCGAATAATCGTAGGCCTCGTTCACCATCTTGTCTTTTCCCTTGGGGCTGCCTTCACCGCGCACGAGCACTCCGGGCAGGGAGGAATTTTGTTGGGAATCATAGATGGTTCGGCGTTTTACGCCGGTCGGCGTCATGAGCGCCACCGCACCCATAACCCCCAGCATCTCGCGCTGACCGCGCAAACGGTGGGAACCGAGCATCGTGCTCAAGGCGCGCGAACGTTGTTCATCGTCGCCGTTTTGGGCGAGGCCACGCATCATGTGGGCGGGGATGATGGTACAGAACGGGCAGCCAACAAAGGCTCCGGGAGTGACACGACGAGCAATCGGCTTTTTCGACTTCATAAACGAACAGGGGTTGTGGGTGAGGACCAAACCGGAGCGGTCAAGATGCTTGGCTCTGTCGGGGGAGCAATATCAAGCGCGACATTTACCCAACATCACCAACCAACCTTGTGGCTTCGCGAGTAAATGCCGCGCTCGTTCACTTATATTTCGGGAAATATCCGCCAGCGTTACAAAAAATCTTTCGAATAAATTGCAAACGCCAAAAAAAACCCGGCCTTCCGTTGACTAACCACGCCGCGCCCACGCGCGCATTTAGCCAATCCGAACGCCTAACACCGTCGCCTCGATTTCGAGATTCAGTTGCGCGCGACAGATGTCCGAACGCAGAAAAGTTACCTTGTCCGCCGCATTGAAAAAGGACTGGTCGAGCGAGGATTTCACGACGGCGAGATCGTTTTCCTTTCGAATATAGACCTTGAAATGACGTTCGCCGCCACGGGCTGTGCCGAGATCGTCGTCGAGTCCGCACACTTGGGAGATAACGCGCAGGTTGTGCACGGTGCGATCGATCTGCGCCGCCGTGTCGCCAGGAGCGACCGTCTCATGGCCTTCGATCGCAGCCGTGCCCGAAATAAACACATCCGCGCGATCTCCGTCCGGCACCAGCGTGGCCCGCGAAAAACTCGGCGGACGCGGCCCGTGCTGCTTGGGATAGTCGTAGGCCGGCACCTGACCCGGGTTTTCAAAATGGCGCGGCTCGTCCGCACACGCCGCAAAAACGATAGTCAGCAGTTCGTCATCCGTTCCGACCGCCGAGGCCGAAGGCAGACGCCGCCGAAAACCCGTGCCATACTTCGCCTCAAAAGCCACAGAGCGTCCGTGACAGAACGCGCGATAGTTTTCCAATCCACCTACACCCGGTTCATTAATATGCGGGACGTAGTGCCAGACCCGGCAGAGATTCAGCTCGCCCACCGCCGCAAAAAGATCTTCGTACAACCGCTGGGTCGCCGGCTCCACGCCAGCCACCACGGGCACCGTGGCCCGACCCACCCGCCAGCGCCCTGCTTCCTGGATGGCAAACGCCCCACTCGCACCCAACGTCGCCGCATTTCGAAAAAGCGTTTCTTCCTGCTCTCCGAACAAAACGGGCAGCCCCACCGTGCGGCGGTTGTTAGGCGTTATGGAAGGTTCTATAAAATACATAGGCCGCAGATCTCTGCGGAATTGTCGTTTCAGCTTCGCGCTTCGTCGGGTCGCGGCAAGCGCTTTTTCTACCAGCCACCACCCGTCAAGACAGGATCCGTTCGAGAATAAACTCCGCCACCGCCCGCTTCGTCGCCGGCCCGAACGCGTCGCGTTGCCCCGTTTTCGACAGCAAAATCACCGCGTTGTCCTCGGCGTCCATTCCGATGCCAGGCTGGCTCACATCGTTGGCCACGATCCAATCGAGCTTCTTTTCAACGAGTTTGCGTTGCGCGTAATCTTCGACATCCCGCGTCTCGGCCGCGAAGCCCACCACGGTTTGCTGCGCGGTTTTTCGGGCCGCCAACGTCTTCAAAATATCCACGGTCGGCTCCAATTCCAACGTGAGCGCGCCGCCGGTTTTTTTTGTTTTCTCCGCTGCCCGAAAACGCGGCCGATAGTCCGACACCGCCGCCACCGCGATAAAAACGTCGCAACCAACAAACAGCGGTTCACACGCCGCCAACATCTCGGCCGCCGAAACGACCCGTGTCAGCCGCACACCTGCCGGCACCGCCAACGCCACCGGCCCGCTCACGAGATCCACCGACCAACCACGCGCCACCGCCATCTCCGCCAGCGCGTAGCCCATTTTGCCACTGGAGCCATTGCTCAAAAAACGTACCGGATCGATATGCTCGCGAGTCGGTCCGGCATTGATGAGGCAACGAAAGGGTTGGGCCATTCCGCTACGTTGAGCAAGCCCGCCCGCCGTGTCCATCCGAGGTTGCAACCCACAGCTCCCCTTCGCCCCGACCACGCCGCTAAATTTTCCTTTCGCATCCTCCGCCGAACCGGGAATGTTTCCACGATGCTTCGTTTGTTGCTCCCGCCCAACCTGCCTGCCGCCGCGCCTCGCGATGCGATCGCGATCAAGGTTGAGCTCCGCGCCGACGTTGCGCCCGCCGCCGAACTTTTTCCCGCGCTCGCCCTCCTGCAACGCTGGTGCGCCACCCCACAACCACCGGCCTTCCTTCAACTCACCCGCGCGCAACTCCTCCAACTCATCACCGCGCTCTCCGGCCAGCCTGTTTTCTTTTGGGTCAACCAGCCGCAATCGCCGATTCTCTGGGTCGGCCCCCACCTGCGCGGCGTCAGCGAATACCTACAGGAAAAAACCCAAACGCCAGAGCCCAAAGCCCAAAAAACACAACCAGGCCAATCCTCCAAACTCGAAAATCGAAATTCCAAAATCGAAAATCCCTCCACCTCGCTCGTCGTCGACGGCTCCGAACATTTTCTCGCCCTCACCCTGCCCTCGCGCGAACACATCGCTTACGCCTCCGCGCTTGAGCTGGTCAAAGCCGCCGGCTTCGCCCTCGAACCTTCCAACCGCAAGTGGTGGCTGCGCGACCGCCACAAAACCCTCAACTTTCTCGCCGCCCACGGCGACCGCCTCCGCAAAGAATTTTTCGCCGAATTCACCCCCAACTTCGAAAAAAACACCGCACGCCTCAACCACGCCGAAATCATCTGCGACGCCATCGACAACGGCAACGGTTTCAACGTCACCGTCGCCCTCCGCGCCGGCAAAGTCCCCGAAGGCCAGCTCCTCGCCGCCGCCGCCTCCAACCGCGGCTACGTCGAAGCCGACGGCCGCGTCTACCTCGTCTCCAGCACACAACTCGAACAACTCGCCAGCGCCCAACGCGCGCTCGCCGGCGACACCGGCGCCGGCCTCGCCACCCACCGCGTCCACCGCGTCAGCACCGCCCGCCTCGCCGAAGCCGAGGCCATCATCGAGGAAATCGCCCCGCACTTCCAGCCGCCCGCCGCCTGGCGCGAACGCAGCGCCGCGCTCCGCAACCTCTCCCAACTCGCCCCCGCTCCCATCCCCGCCATCTTCGACGCCCAACTCCGCGTTTACCAACGCCTCGGTGCCGCCTGGCTCTGGCACCTGTATCGGCACGGCCTCGGCGGCATCCTCGCCGACGAAATGGGCCTCGGTAAAACCCTGCAAGCCCTCGCATTGCTCGCGGCCCTGCGCGCCGAAACCTCAAATCAAAAATCGAAAATCGAGAATCTCACCTCCCTCGTCGTCTGCCCCGCCACACTCGTGGAAAACTGGCGCCGCGAAGCCGCGCGCTTCACGCCGCAGCTCCGCGTATTCACCCATCACGCCGAAAACCGCATCGCCCGCGCCGCCGACTTTACCGGTTTCGACCTGATCGTCACATCCTACGGAACACTCGCCCGTGACCGCGACCTCTTTGGCGAAATCGAGTTCTCCTGCCTCATCGCCGACGAAGCCCAGCACCTCAAAAACCGCCGCACGCAAAACGCCCAAACCCTTCGCTCCCTCCACGCCCGCGGCCGTTTCCTGCTCACCGGCACACCGCTCGAAAACAGCCTCGACGACCTCCGCTCCCTCTTCGAAGTGCTCATGCCCGGCTACATCGACAAAGTCCCCGCCGGCACCCGAGGCGACGAACGTCAATGGTACGACGAACGTCTCCGCGCCAAAACCGCGACGTACATCCTACGCCGCACCAAAACCGTCGTCGCGCCCGAACTCCCGCCCAAAATCGAGCAAATCCTTTACTGCGAACTCTCGCCCAGCCAGTCCGCGATTTACCGCCGCGTTCAGGAAGAATCCGAACGCGCGCTCATCGACCTCGAAGCCAGTGGCGCATCCGAAAACTCGTTACGACTCGCCACGCTCACGCAATTGTTGCGCCTCCGCCAAGTCTGCTGCGACCCGCGCCTGCTGCCCAACGCTTCACCCACCATCGACTCCGCCAAACTCGACGCCTTCCGCGAACTCCTCGCCGAAGCCATCGACGACGGACACCGCCTGCTCGTTTTCTCGCAATTCACGTCACTCCTCGCGCTCCTGCGCACCGAACTCGACACGCAGGAACTCACCTATTGTTACCTCGACGGCTCGATGCCCCAGCGCGCGCGCCAGACCGAAGTCGATCGTTTCAACAACGCCACAGACGTCCCGGTTTTCCTGATCTCCCTCAAAGCGGGTGGCACGGGCCTCAACCTCACCTCGGCCGACACGGTCGTGCATTTCGACCCCTGGTGGAACCCCGCCGTCGAAGCGCAAGCGACCGACCGCGCGCACCGCATCGGCCAGAGCCGCGTGGTGACGAGTTATAAACTCATATGCACCGGCACGGTGGAGGAAAAAGTTCTGCAACTTCAGGAAAGCAAACGCGCGCTGTTAGCCGATGTATTCGAAGCGAGCGACGCCGCCTCCGCCAAGCTTTCCCTCGCCGACCTCAAGTCACTGCTGACGGGGTAATTTCAGAGCCGCGAGCTACCGCACGAAATTCCCATTGACGCCTGAAACGGCACCCCCTTTAACTTCGCCCCTTCGTGAATGGCACGGTAGCTCAGTTGGTAGAGCAGAGGACTGAAAATCCTTGTGTCACTGGTTCGATTCCGGTCCGTGCCACCATTACGATAACCCGCTCTCTCCAACGAGAAGCGGGTTTTCTTTTGTTCGTGGTTTTTGGCTTCATCACCAAATCATTTACCATGATCCGTCCTTTTTGCTGAACTTTTCGGACACTATCAGCCAACGCCGCCCGTTTCCTGACTAAAGCGTCACTCACGCTGTATGCGCCACGCCTTAACTTTCCCTGCGAAGGCCGGGTTTTTACACAACAACCACAGGCCATGCTTCACCCACTTCCGAGCGATACCACACCAGCCAATAACCACCAACTCCTCAAACTTTTCCAAAATAGTGCTTACATCGCTCATTTTGTCTGATCGCCTCAGGCTTCAAATTCCAGCGGATGAAAACTTATCGAACGGTTGAGGGACCTGTTTCTTTTAAATTAGCGATGGTGCTTGCGGCCCTTGCTTGCACAACGCCCCAGGTCGAAGCGCAGGAGGACCGGGCCCACGCGCACACCGAACTGATTAACTTCGACCTGCGAAACCAGCCCGTGGATGCAAATGCCAAACTTTCCACAACCGGTAATGTTTTGGCGGCCGCCGCCAAAGCCTCCGCACCGGTTGAGAGAATCAAAGGCGCACAGATTGACCGGCCAACCACCCCAGGCACACCACTCTACATCCGCTCCACCCATCAATTTCTAACCGGGCCCGACGGCGCCGGAACGGCGGTTGACGCCGCCGCGCTCCAAGCAATCCCCTCCAACGACCCACACCGTACCGTCAAAGCCTTTATCGACAGCAACGCCCCCGTCTTCGGCCATCAGTCCAGCCTCCTCGACAGCGCCAGCGTCAAAGCCGACTACGTCACGCCGCATAACGGCCTTCGCACCGTCGTCTGGGAACAGTCCCACAACGGAATCTCGATTTTCGAGAGCAACCTTAAAGCCCACCTCACCGCCCGCGGCGAACTCATCAGTATAGCCAGCAGCCTTGTTTCCGATCCACTACAGGCCACCCAAAACGGTTCCGTCTCTTCGAACGCCAACGCCACCACGCGAACATTATCCGCCCAGCAAGCCGTCGCCATCGCCGCCCAAAATATCGGCGAAACCATTTCCCTAACCGACCTCACGCCCGCCAACTCCCCCAAAGGTGCCGAATGCAAACAACGTTTCCAAGCACCCCAGCTCACCGACGCCGAAGTGCGCTTCGTCTGGCTGCCCATGGACGCATCCACCCTTCGCCAATGCTGGGAAGTGCTCCTCACCAGCAAAGCGCGCGGCGAACTGTACCGCCTGATCATCGATGCCGAAACCGGCCAGGTCGTGGTTCGGCATTGCCTCACCAACGATATCGGACCCGCTTCGTATCGCGTTTTTACGAGCGATAGCCCCTCTCCATTTTCTCCAGGTCTGGCCACTCCACTAACCATTCAACCCGCCCCTGTTACCCGCAGCCTCGTGACACTTTCGGCACTCGACACCACCGCCTCGCCCAACGGCTGGATCGACGACAGCACCACGGAAACCCTCGGTAATAACGTCGATGCCCACACCGATACCAACGCGGATAACATCGCCGATCTCCCACGCCCCCAGGCCACGAGCACCGCTCGCGTTTTCGATCCCGCCCTCGACCTCAACCAAGCCCCCAGCACCTATAAAGACGCCGCCGTCGTTAACCTTTTCTACTGGTGCAACTGGATGCATGACCGGCTCTACCAACTCGGCTTCAACGAAGCCTCGGGTAATTTTCAAACCAATAACTTCGGCCACGGTGGTGCCGGAAACGACGCCGTACAAGCCGATGCCCAGGACGGCTCCGGCACCAACAACGCCAACTTTTCCACGCCGCCAGATGGATCACCCGGCCGCATGCAAATGTACGTTTTTACCGGATCCTCCCCCGACCGTGACGGCGATTTCGACACCGAGATTATCCTCCATGAATACACCCACGGCCTGAGCAACCGCCTCGTCGGCGGCGGCGTCGGCATCACCGCCCTCCAATCCAGAGGCATGGGCGAAGGCTGGTCCGATTTCTATGCCCTGGCGCTCCTCAGCGAAACCACCGACGACCTCAACGGTAACTACGCCACCGGCGGCTACGCGACCTACCTGCTCACCCCAACCTTCACCCAGAACTATTATTTCGGCATCCGCCGCTACCCCTACTCGACCGATCTCACAAAAAACCCACTCACCTTCAAGGACATCGACCCCGTACAGGCCAGCGCCCATACCGGCGTCCCCCTCAGTCCCGCCAGAAGCAATTACGTTGCCAACAGTGTTCACTCCATGGGCGAAGTCTGGTGCGTCACCCTCTGGGATGCCCGCGCCAACCTCGTCACCAAACATGGCTACGCCATCGGCAACCAGCTCATTCTTCAACTGGTCACCGACGGCATGAAGCTCGCCCCCGCCAATCCCAACTTCCTCCAAGCCCGCGATGCCATCCTCCAAGCTGATCGCGTCAACAACGCCGGTGCCAACAAAACCGAACTCTGGGCCGCCTTCATCAAACGCGGCATGGGCGCCGACGCCTATTCGCCCGCCAGCTCCACAACCACCGACTTGATTGAAGACTACTCACAGCCCAACGACCTGAGCGTGGGTCCTTTCGCCGTCACAAAATTCAGCGGACAAATGGGCTCCGCTATTAACACCGCGACCCAGACCTACACCCTAACCAACACAGGCACTGCACCCCTCTCCTGGACCGCCACCAAGACTCAAGATTGGCTCACCCTCAACGCCACCTCCGGAACCCTCGCCGCCGATGCATCCACCACGGTGATCGCAACGGTCAACTCCGCTGCCGCTAACCTTGCGGCTGGCACCTTCACCGAAACCATTTCCTTCAACAACCTGACGAGCGGAGGACTCCAAGCGCGCTTGGTCTCCCTCACCATGAACCCTCCCCGCGCCGTTTTTTATCCCCTCGATACAAATCCTGGCTGGCCCGCTACAGGCGAATGGGAATTCGGCCAGCCCACCGGTGCCGGCGGCACCCTCCACGGCTACCCCGATCCGACCAGCGGCGCAACCGGAACCAACGTAATAGGTGTAAATCTGAACGGCGACTACTCAACCACCTACACCACCGGCATCACCTACGTCACCGCTGGCCCGTTCAACCTGACCAACCTATCCAACACACGCCTCCAATTTCAACGGCGTCTCAACTGCGACTTCCAACCCTACGTCTTCGCCACGCTGGAAGTTTCGCGTGACGGCACCTCCTGGACTCAAATCTGGAACAACGGCACGACCGCCCTATCCGAGTCCACCTGGACCAAAGTTCAGTACAACATCGCCGCCGTCGCCGACAACCAATCCACCGTCTACATCCGCTGGAGCCACCGCGTCGGTGCCACCTCCCTCGTTTTCGCCTATTCAGGCTGGAACATCGACGACGTCGAAATCCTTGGCAGCCTCACCGCCACCACGACCCCCGCAGTCAACCTGGCCGCCTCCGCCACCACCGCCTCAATCGGCCAAACCATTTCATTCACCACAACGGCCAGTTGCACCACAGGCATTGGCCAGCTCGGGCTCGAAGCCTGCGATAGCGCAGGCACCCCAACCTCCGTCCTTAACTCCGCCACGGTCAGCGGCACCAGCCCGACGCAAACCTTCACCTGGACGCCCACCGCCAGTGGAACGTATTACTTCGTTGGATACGCCCAGGATTCCACCCTCACCACAACCACACGCTCTACGCCAATTATCACCGTCACGGTCAAGTCAACGACCGCCGCCCCCACCTTCACGCCGGCCTCAGGCAACTTCACGAGCGCTCAATCCATCTCTCTCACCTCGGCAACCCCGGGCGCAACCATCCGCTATACAGTCAACGGCGATGCCCCCACCTCCACAACCGGAACCCTCTACACCGCGCCCTTTTCGATCACGGCGAGTTCCACCGTCAAAGCCATCGCCTACGCCACCAACCTCAATGACAGCCCCGTTACAAAAGGCATCTATACCCTTTTGATCGCACCCAATAACCTAACTACGCCCACGAGCCAAACCGTCAACGCCCTCAGCACCGTCACCCTCAACGCCTCGGCCGCAGGCAGCCCGACACCAACCTATCTCTGGCAGGTTTCCACCGATACCGGCACCCTCTGGACAAATCTTTCCTCTCTTCCTCCCTACTCGGGAGCGACGAGCCCGACGCTCACCATCACCAGCATCCCCGCCACCTTTAACGGCTACCAATACCGCTACATCGCCACCAACACCAGTGGCTCCGCAACCAGTAACGCCGCCACCCTCATCATCGCCGTCGCCCCACCGGCCTTCCTAACCCAGCCCACCGACCTCGTTGTACTCGAAAACAGCGCCATCAACCTCCTCGGCACCGCCAGCTCTGCCACCACCATCACCTACCAATGGTACAAGGACAACGTCGCCCTCACCGGCAACACCAATAACATCTACAGTAAAGCCACCGCCACCGTGTCCGATAGCGGCAAATACAAAATCGCCGCAACCAATTCCGTTGGCACAACCAACAGCCGCGAAGCCACGGTCACCGTCTCTCCCCCCATCCTTCCCGCATTTATCATCCAACCCCAAAGCCAAAACGCCTACGTCGGCGACAGCATCACCTTCGTTTCCTCCGCCACCGGCCTGCCTTCGCCCACTTATCAATGGTACAAAAACGGCACCGCCATCACCAGCGCGACCGCAAGCAGCCTGGCCCTCCCCGGCCTCACCCTGACCAACAACGGCGAATCCTATACAGTAAAAATCACTAATAGCGCTGGCACCGTCACCAGCACCGCCGCCACCCTGAACATCTACGCCACCGACAGCAGCAAAGCCCTCGGACTCTCACCCGCCACCCGAACCATCGGCTGTGGACGCGTCGTCTACCCCCTCACCCTCCGAACTAACAACAACTGGACAGCGACAAAAAGCGCCAACTGGATCACCCTCTCCGCCACCAGTGGAAAGAAAAGCCGCTCCCTTGAAGTCACCGCCGCCCCCAACCCCCTCTCAACCGAACGCACCGCCACGATCACGATCGGCCAGCAAACCCACACCCTCACTCAACGCGCCGCAGGAACCCCCACCAGCGAACTCTGGGCGGTCGGCTCGAACGACTTTGGCCAACTCGGCGACTACCGCTACCCGCCCATCACCTACCCGGCCATTGCCGACACCGACGTCCAATCTATCGCCGCTGGAAATAACCATACGCTCTACGTCAAAACCGACGGCACTCTCCTCGCCGTCGGCGCCAACACCTATAGCCAGCTCGGCAACGGCACCGTAACCGATCAGCTCACCCCCGTTCAAATCACCACCAACGTCGCCTCGGCCGCAGCCGGCTGGTACCACTCCGCTTTCCTAAAACGAGACGGCACCCTCTGGACCTGCGGTTCCAACTTCTACGGCCAGCTCGGCGACGGCACCACCGCCATGCGCACAAACCCCGTTCCAATCGCCACCGGCGTCACAGCCGTCGCCATCGGCACCTACCAAACCTTCTTCATAAAAACCGACGGCTCCCTCTGGGCCGCAGGCTACAACAACTACGGGCAACTCGGCAACGGCACCACAACCAACCAGAACCTACCCATCCAAATCGCCACCGGCGTCGCCTCTGTTTCCTCAGGCTACGCGCACACGCTCTTCGTCAAAACCGATGGCACACTCTGGGTCACCGGCTACAACGCCTTCGGCCAGCTCGGCGACGGCACCACGTCTAACCGAACTACACCCTATCAACTATCCACCGATGTCAAAGCCTCCGCCTGCGGCTATTATCACAGTCTCTTTCTCAAGACCGATGGCAGCCTGTTCGGCATGGGCTACAACTCCTACGGGCAGCTCGGCGATGGCAGCACCGCCACCCGTACCAGCCCCGTCGCTAGCGCGACCGGCGTTCAATCCATCACTTGCGGTCGTTTTCACAGCCTCTTCATTAAAACCGACGGCTCCCTCTGGGCCACAGGCGAAAACCCCTACTACAAACTGGGCAACGGCTCGACAACGAATCAACTCACACCTGTAAAGATCGCCGATAACGTAAGTACCACCTCCGCCGGCTACAACCACTCCCTGTTCCTGAAAACAGATAACACCCTCTGGGCAGTGGGAGCCAATACCAATGGCCAGCTCGGCTATGCCAGCCCAGGAACCGAACTACGCTCAACGCCCATCTGCGTTGCCTCGGAAATCAAGTCCGCCGCCGGAGGCGACAACCACAGCCTCTTCCTTAAAGATGACGGCTCCGTGTGGAGCGTCGGCGAAAACAGCGCCGGACAACTCGCTGACGGCACGACTTTCACCCGCTGCGACCCCGCTCAAATCGCCACCGGCATCAAAGCCGTGACCGCAGGCGACAACCACAGCTTCCTCCTTAAATCTGATGGCTCTCTCCTCGCCGTCGGCGCCAATACCCGCGGTCAGCTCGGCGATGCCAGCAACACCCTGTACCGCACCACTCCCGTTCAAATCGCCACCGCCATCAACGCCACTTCAGCCGGCATAACCCACAGCCTCCTCCAAAAAACCGACGGCTCCCTCCTCACCACCGGCGACAACACCTACGGACAGCTCGGCAACGGCACCAACAACAGCCAGGGAAGCCCCAGCCAAATCGCAACCGAGGTAACCTCCATCGCTACCGGCGCATCGCACACCCTTTATGTGAAAGCAGGCGCCACCCTCTGGTCAGCCGGTTATAACAGCTACGGACAACTCGGCAACGGCAACACAACCAACCAGCCAACCCCCATTCAAATCGCCGGCACCTATCTCTCCGCCGCCGCAGGCGATCGACACAGCCTCCTGCGCAAAACCGACAACACCGTCTGGGCCTGCGGCTACAACGGTTATGGCCAGCTCGGCGATGCCACTTACACTTCCAGGACAGCACCCGTTCAAGCCCTCACCAACGTAAAGTCCATCGCCTGCGGGAAAACCCACAGCCTGTTTCTCAAAAACGACGCCACGCTTTGGACCACCGGTGATGGTTCGTCCGGCCAGCTCGGCAACGGCAATTACTCGTCACGCTCAACCCCCACCGCCATCGCCGCAAACGTCCAGAACATCTACGCTGGCGGTGCCCACACCCTCTTCCTTGCCTCGGGCGATATCCGCGTGACCCCAACCGTTGCACCCACGATTACGTCCTTCTCACCGGCCATTTTCAGCGACGGCTCTGTCATCACAATATCCGGCAACAACTTCGGCACCAGTCCCACCGTCTATTTCAACAGCGTTGCAGCCGCGAGCTACACAACCATCACCTTCACCCAACTCACCGTCGTCGCTCCGGCCGGCCTCACTGAGGGCAAAATCATCGTCAACACCGCCGACGGCTCTGCGACCAGCTCGACCAGCTACACCCTCGGAACGTCACCCACGCCATCGGCACCTAAGAAAAAAGGCGGCGCACCCAATCTCTGGAGCCTAGCCGCGCTCCTCCTCATCAGCCTCGCCCGCTTCGCGACGATCCAAACGCGCCGCAACTAATTGAACTCGCCCCTTCCGAAACAACCCAATGGAGAGCGACGCGCCGTCGTCGCCAGTCCGAAACATCCGCCCTTCGCGTTCTTTGCGTCCTTCGTGTTAAAAACTGTGCCTTCCGCTTCCACCTTCACATCCGTGTTCATCGCTGCCCTTCCGTGGTTAAAAACTCCGATCTTCCCCTCCGAAAATTCGCGTTCATCCGCGAAATCAGTGGTTAAAAAATCATCCTCCGAATCCTCGTCCGTATTAGCGTCAATGAGCGCAAATTAGCGGTTAAAAAATGATCGACCCGTTTCGACCTTTTTTAACACAAAGCCGAACTTTTACAAACCGACACAAACTCCGCCGTATCGACTGGAGGGCGACGCGCCGTCGTCGCCGGTCCGTGCCGACCACCGCAGATCACGCGGATACCTGCCATTTCCGTCCCCATCAGTGTCCCTCAGTGAGCATAAGTGGTTAAAAAATCATCCTCCGAATCCTCGTCCGTATTAGCGTCAATGAGCGCAAATTAGCGGTTAAAAAATGATCGTCCCGTTTCGACCATTATTAACACAAAGCCAAACTTTTTACAAACCGACACAAACTCCGCCGTATCGACTGGAGGGCGGCGCGCCGTCGTCGCCGGTCCGTGCCGACCACCGTGGATAACGCAGATCACGCGGATACCTGCCATTTCCGTCCCCATCAGTGTCCCTCAGTGAGCATAAGTGGTTAAAAAATCCGTCCTCCGAATCCTCGTCCGTATTAGCGTCAATGAGCGCAAATTAGCGGTTAAAAAATGATCGACCCGTTTCGACCTATTTTAACGCAAGACACACATAGAATATTCTCGGCCGTCCCATGGCTGACCTGATGGTCAAACCTCAGATCCGTGGTCAAAACTCGATTCACATACAATCCGCATTGGCGGTGCCAGAGGGTTATATCCGGGCTTGTTCAACAAGAGTCGTAGTCACGGCTTCGGGTGACGACAACTCTCCGAGTTCGGCCTTCTTCCTATTCGTAATGCGTCCACATCCGGAGGATCTTCACGGCCTTCTTCTCGATGTACACTTGGTAAACCAATCGATGCTGTATATTAATACGTCGAGAATACGCGCCAGCCAAATCTCCGAGCAACTTTTCGAAGGGCGGTGGATTCGCGAAGGGATTCTTTTTCAATCCCTCCAGCAAGCGCTCGGCCTGTGCGCGCAAATTTGACGACGCAAGTTTTTTGGCGTCTTTCTGCGCCTGCTTCGTGAAAAAGAGTTCCCAGCTCACCAGGCCAACGTCTTTGCAGACTTGCTAAGCGGCTCCTTGAGTCCTTTTCGGATCGAGTCACGCATGCCAGGGATCGAAAGGAGGTAAAGTGTCTCTTGAATGCTCCGCCAATCGTCCTCAGAAACCAGCACCGCACTGCTGCGTTTTCCAGTGATATAAACGGGCTCATGACTGACCGATGCATCATCCACCAGTTGGTAAAGCTGCGCACGAGCTTGAGTGATAGGAATCGATGTCATGGCAAAAGCGTACGTGAAACCGTACGTGCGTCAATCAAGGTTTTTTGCCAAACGCCCAAGCTCAGCGACCCGGCCCACGAGGGAGTGCGATTGCAACCGGAGCGCAATGGCCGGGTTCGCTGCAGCGCATGGTTAGGCGTTGCGGTCATTGCTTTGGAAGCTTCTTCCGGGCGTTGTGGCTGGCGAGATAAAGGAATGCTGGCACACTAAAGACCATGCTGCCGACAAGTGACATAATGATAAAGGCGAGCCAGCCTGGTGAGCGAAATCCGAAGTGGCGGATGACCCAGGCGAAAAGGAACATGATAAGAAACGCCTCGGCGATAAAAACAAGTGCTATCGGGTTGCTGAGTGCGGCGTAAAGAGACGCCGGAGCAAGAAATGAATAGTATAGAAAGAACCCGTTCGGGACGATGAGTCCGAAGACAGCGAGTGCGAGAAGGAGCTTCTCCTGTGATGTCGTAAAAGGCTTCATTTGATAACAGGATGCGGGGAGCAACAGCTAACATTAAAGCTAAACCATGACCACGAGGGAAAATGGACGGGAAAAATATTCACGGAAACCGTCGCCAACGGACCGGTCGTGGTCATTGCGCTCTGGCGTCTGGTTCGGTAATGCAGTCTCTGTGGCGAATCTAAAACCGGAACGCTCGCGAGGTGCGAAAATGCCGTGGGGAATAATCATCGGGATGAACTCTTAACGGTAACCTCCGACTTTTCCATCTCTCTTTGCGTCGCCGCAGCCAGTGACCTCTACTTTCTTCGAATCACCGGCGACGTCGTGCTCATGGGCAATCAGAATAATCAGCGGGAAAGTCCGAACGCTTCAGGTCTGCCACGGAGGGACGCAGCCCCGTCGTTGTCTGTGTCACGCTGGATCGGCTGGTTCTTCATTTGATCCCTAGGAATCTTAAAACCATTCCGCTCGATGGATCGTAAAATGCAATGCGACAACGGCCACACTGGTCGCCCAGCCAGTGTGAATCATCAGGATGACTCTGGTGCTTCAGATAAATCTCGAGCAGCCCTTATTTTCCGGGCGAAACTACGGCGAAATACTCGCTTGGTTTGCCGCCCTCAGCAGACATCGCCACGATAACAGCACGCACAGCGTTGCGAGAACTCTCGGGAAACGCATCGAGCTGAGTGAGTCGCGGCAAAGCGATCTTCCTCTCTTCGGCAGCAGGTGCGGCGACCAATACTGTAGTAGCCGCAAACATCACGAGAGCCATGTAGAGAGTCTTCATCTTAATTCCGCCGATCAATTGCAGGTCAGGAACGCCGGGCTCCAGGCTCGGTCGCAGCAAAAGATACTTTCCCCGGCGTTTCCTGTGGTAGCTGGTTGAACGATCGTTTCATTGCGCTTGCCGACCGAAATACAGCGCCTGAGGAGGCAGCCTCCGATTCAACTCCGCTCGAACTTCCTTTTGGATGAGAAACCAAATCACAAGGCGTCGCGTGAATCCTGCGATCTTTCTTTCTTCTGTATAGCGATCGCTCACCTCTCGCGTGATGGACCCACGTAATGCCCTTCTGGATTCTACCTGCGGTGTGATAATCGAGTTCATAAATTTATCTCTGCCCAACGTTGTATAGTTGGAAAATTTTACGGAATTGCGGGGTTAAAGCCGATAATTCCGTAAAAAGTGGCCTTTTTAGGGTGAGGCATTTTTCTGGAAAATACTTGTGGCGGAAGAATCGGCGGCTCTAAAACCTACGGATGCGATGAGGCGGATTTTGGCGGCGTCAGGTGCCGCTGTTCCCGACAAGGTGGGGTACTGGCTGGGCTTCCACATGGAGCGTTTTGTGAAGCAGGTGCGTAAACTTGGCGAGCTTTTAGACCTGCCAACGGCTTCGGAGGTTTATCTGAATTTTATCAGGACCGCAATTCCGGCACCGCCGGATTGGCAGGTCAGTCAGGTGCGCCAGGCGTTGCGGTTGTTTGCGCAGGGGATCGAGGGTTGGCGTTGGGTGTAGGTGCCAGAGGAGGGCGGGCGCCCAACTGCGCGCCGTCTGGGAAGGGCCGGTGCACGTCAGAGCGAAGCCGTCGTAGCCGTCGGCCAAGAACAAGTGAGCGCGTGCCAATCGCGGGATTTCGGAGGATCGAGAACAGCTCCCCGGAGTTCGCTCCAGGGGATTGGTGCCAGCGCGAATTAAATTTGCGAAACAGACGCTTGACTTGGCTTTCTCCGATTCTAGCGTCCGCCTCCTTTCCCCTTTCACGGGGTGGTAGCTCAGCTGGTTAGAGCGTCTGCCTGTCACGCAGAAGGTCGCGGGTTCGAGTCCCGTCCATCCCGCCAGTTTCAAAAGGCCCGTTTCCTCTGGAAACGGGCCTTTTCCATTATGATCCATAAACTTACGTCTTAGACTCCCCTGGGCCTGAATTCGCTGGAAGGGGCCCCCAATCGGGGAAAAAAGCGCCACCAAAGTGTCACCCGTTTCGGCCGATATTAATTTAGATTCCACAGATTAAAAACCACTGGTTAACACTCATTAATGGTAAGGAAAGGAATGTGGTGCGCGGCCTCCCGTTTGAGACCGCACCCGGCAGGTGAATGGCACTACGGATTAAAAAAATCTTATTCATCTAATTACCAATAATTAGTGGGTATTAGTGGTGAGTTCAACAGCGCCCTTTTAGGGTTCAGGATATTTTAGAATGAATAGGTCACGCTGGCCTTGATATTGCGGGGCATACCGACGACGACCGAATTTCGGTTCAATGATCCGGCGAGGTAGTCCTCGTCTAAAATATTTTCGACCAAAGCGTAAACGCTCCAGCAGCGATCAAAACGGTACGACAGGGCCAAATCCACTCGGGCAAAGGAGGGCAGAATAAACGTGGGCTGCTTGATCACCGGATTTCCTGCGATCACACTCGCTTGAGCGAACCCCGTTTGGGTGTCCCCGGCGCGTTCGCCCGAATAAGAAACGCCCAGCCCAGCACCAAATCCGGCCCAACGGGAGGATTTCGACGCCGTATATTGCGCCCAGAGCGCACCCGACTTTTCCGCCGTCCCGCGGATCGGCGATCCATTAATATCGCGGTTGCGAAAGGCGGTGTAGTTCGCGACGAGCGAAACCTCATTGTTCACTTCCATGTTCAACGAGAACTCCCAACCGCTAGCCGTCCGATCCGAGAACAGTCCAGGCAGCGGTGGAACTGGAGCGGGGAACAACAGGTTTGCGGGGTTGGGTACCGAGACGTTGGTTTGGCAAATATCGAAATAACCCGCCGTGATCGTCGCCTTCGTTTTGAGAAAACGGTAGCGAAGGCCGGCTTCCCATTGCTTGCCAATTTGTAGCAGGGGATTGGTTGAGCCGACATCGGGCGGGTTCATCACCGCACTTTCGGAGTGGCCATAATACAGTGACAAATCACGTGTCGGCTTCACCACGAGACCGTAAGAGGGGAATAGCTCGGTTTGACTGACCGATAAGCGGCCATTTTTCGTCACACTGGCTGTATCGGAGCGGTAGTCGCTATTTGAGATCCCTCCCGTAAGAATGAAGCGGTCGTCGAGGAAGGAGATATTCTCGGCGAGATAGAACTGGGTGACACTGGTTGTGCGTTTGCCGGCGTTCGACACGCCGTTGTCCACTGGCTGCACATAAACCAACGGAGCCAAAATGTTATAGGCCGGTAGGCTGAAATTTCCGTTTTTATAATCAGCTTGGTTTTTCACCCAGGAAAATCCAGCTGTGGTCGTCGAGGAAACGCCCTCGCCTTCGAGTTCGTAGGCGTAGTCATTTTGGAAATCGTACTGTTTGGTGGTGGTGAAGTCGGAAAAAGAACTACGATTAAAGATATTACTGGGCGCGGGAGCTGGAGTGGCGACGAAAGCCGGGGCTCCGCCCCAAGATTGGGTGGGATCGAAGTAACCGGTGAAGGGATTAATCGAGGCGGCACTGAGCACCGGCTGGCCATCGACATTCGCAGGGTTGTTCGTGTATTGGATCGCGTCATGGCCATCGTTCAGGAAGTGGCCCGCCACGCGGATATTGAGACGGTCGGAGAGCCGGCCGCTATAGATGAATTGATAATGCTGACCGCGCTCGTTGCGGGGATTATTATCATCGTGATACAGCTTCGTATTCGCTGCGATGCCTGGCCAAAGTTCGCTCGTGATCGTGGTCGGGCTGGCCAAGGGGCTGATCGGCACACCACCCACAAACGTGCGATAGGTTTTCTGAAAAATGGCCTGCAGCGTCAGTGACTGCGTGCTGCCCCAGCGGGCCGTAACGCTCGGCATCAGATTATAGGAATGATTTAAATTGCCATAGTAGCCGTGATCACGAGTCGCGGCGCCGACTATTCGCACGGCCACGTTTTCGTTGAGCACTCGGTTCACATCAAACATACCCTTGTTGGCATCGAACTGACCGCTTTGCACGATCACTTCACCGTGATTTATAAAATCAGCCTTCTTGCTCACATGATTCACCGTGCCGCCCGGCTGGCCCGAAGGATTTAGAATCGCATTCGGTCCCTTCACAACTTCAACACTGTTGATCAAGTATGGCTCCAAATGATTGAACGGGCTGCTCCGGGCGAAACCATCCATTATCTGCCCGTCGGTCTGAAATCCACGAATCGACATGCGGTCACCGCCGACGGGTTGCGTCGACTCCGAAATCCCCGGTACATATTTTAGCGCATCGAGCACTTTCGACGGGCCCGTGTCTTTCAAAAACTGCGAGGTCAACACGCTGACCGTAGCAGAAGAATTAAACAGGCTGGTCCGAACTCGAGTGGCCGAGGTCGCTTCATCGGCTTGGTAGCGCGAGGTCGTTTCTGCCACGACCGTAAAGGCCGGCAGCTTTAAAACCGCTTCGCCACTGACGGCGGGCACCTCCCGTTTGGTTAGTGTCGTCTGTGCATAAAGAGCGAGTGGCAGGCACGCGATCAGCACACAGAAAAAACCTGCAAGATGTAGGGATATCGTCATGGGGATTTCGCCCAAACCATTGTCACTGCTGTAAGCATGGCCCGAAAGATGAACCGACGGCAAGGAGAGTCTACGGACGAAAGCATCTCCGTTTTAACGCGTAGGTGGCGTGCTCGTAGCGCCACGTTGCGAGACAAGCTCGCAACCGACGAGTGGGCCCCTTGCTTTGTTCAACCTGATGAACCCGACAACGACGCTCAGTCACGGCTTGCGCCTGATGCGTGGATCGACAATTTGTAGAGTTATGCTCCCGCCTCGTATCGAAGCCTTTTCCTGCGAAGTGAAATTTTCCCATCCCCGATTCCAGTGATCGATCACTTGGAGTCCCCCTAAACCCACCGAACCAAGCATGACGCTCTTTACCCGTTATCGTGACTTGGTTATGGTCCGCCGGCTGGCGCTGGTGATGGTGGCGGTAGGGTTGTTCTCCGTCGGAATCGCCGCGGCTCAACCCGCACCCTCCCTCTCGTTTCGGCAGTTGACGATCCAAGACGGTTTGCCGGCTGCGTCGGTGCATCGCGTGCTCGAGGACAATCAGGGCTTCATGTGGTTTGGCACCCGAGATGGTTTGGTGCGCTACGACGGTCGCGGGATGCGCGTTTTTCGGCCAGAGGTTGGCGACCCACAGAGCATGGGAGACCGGCGCGTGAACGATCTGAAGGAGGACGCCCAAAGCAATCTCTGGGTGGCCACCGATAACGGCTTGGATTTCTGGGATCGGGCCACGGAACGGTTTGTCCATTTTCGCGCTAATCCCACCGATCCGGCCAGCCTCAGCCATAATACCTGTTGGACCGTACTCCCAAATCCCGACGGCTCGATTTGGGTGGGCACCGCGAGGGGGCTGAATCGCTTCGATTCACGAGCGGGCACTTGGGAGCAATTCCTGCCGGATCGCGTCGTTCGCTGCCTGCTGCGCGATCGAAAAGGGATGCTTTGGATCGGCACCCAGTCAGGCGGCTTGATTCAGTTTGACCCACAGACCGGGCACTTTCAGCCGTTTCCTGCTGACGCCAACCAGCAACCGAGCCTGAGCAACGGGCTCATCACGTCGCTCGCCGAAGATGGCGAAGGCAATCTCTGGATCGGCACCCACGGCGGGTTATTCCGACTCGATGCGAAACGCCACATCTTCGAGCGCTACGGTTCCGAGGCTCACAATTCCAGCGGGTTGCCAACGCAGTTGGTGGATGCCGTGCTGGTGGATCGCACGGGCGGGGTGTGGGTGGGCATGGACGGAGGTGGCTTGAGCCGCTTCGATCCGAGCACGCGTCGCTTTGTGCATCACCGGCATTCGCGTTATGCCACCAACACGTTGACCAGCGATATGGTTCGTTCCCTGTACGAGGACCGCCAAGGCGATCTCTGGGTGGGGCATTTTCCGGCCGGCATCAGCCACGCCAACCAGTTGGCGGCACCCTTTCAGGTGTTTCGCGCGCTGCCCGGAGACACGAATAGTTTGTCGGATGAAAATGCGGCGGCGTTCTGGGAAGACCCCTCCGGCGATTTGTGGGTCGGCACCGACAACGGCGGTCTCAATCACTGGGAGGCGGCGACCGGGCGCTGGAAAGTCTACCAGCACGATCCGCGCAACCCCGGCAGTTTACCATCCAACTCCGTGTTATCCGTGATGCGCGACCGCCGCGGGGCTCTTTGGGTCGGTACCTGGAATGGCGGTTTGAACCGCTTCGAACCGGCCACCGGCACCTTCCGCCACTATTTACCCGATGCCACTCGCGCCAAGGCGTTGAGTAATCCGCATGCCTGGCGCTTGCACGAAGACCGGCAAGGCCAACTCTGGGTAGCGACCGCCGGCGGTGGGATCGACCGTTATGTTCCGGAGGAAGACGCCTTCGTCCATCATCGCCACAACCCCGCCGACCCCAGCAGCCTCCTCAACGATTACGTGTGGTCGCTCATGGAAGACCGCGCGGGACAGCTTTGGGCCGGCACCGCGGTTGGGCTGACGCGGCGAGACCCCACCACCGGACGTTGGCAGCACTGGCCGGATACAACCGGTTCGGTCGAGGCCCTGAGCCGCTACCCGATTACCGATCTGCTGGAGGACCGAGAGGGCGCAATCTGGGCTTGCACGCATGGCGCCGGCTTATGGCGCTTAGATCCCCGCACCGGTAAAGTGGACGGTCTGCGCGTCGCGGAGGGACTGCCCAGTGAAGTAACGCGCGGCATTTTAGAGGACGACGACGGCATCCTGTGGGTATCCACAAACAACGGCTTGGCGCGCGTGGATCCGCGCACCCGACAAGTACGAACCGTTGACGATCACGGAGGACTGCCCAGCCGCTTCTTTTTGACCCACGCTCGTCATCGACTGCGGTCCGGCGAGCTCGTCTTCGGCACCACGCAAGGCTTCGTGAAATTCCAGCCCCGGGCGATCCAGCCGAACACGAACCCGCCACCGGTGGTGTTGACCGACCTAGAAATATTCAACCAGCGAGTAGTGCCGGGCGCTCCTGAGTCGCCCTTGTCGCAGAGCCTAGCGAAAACGCGTCGACTCGAAATCCCCGCGCGCCTGTCCATGCTCACCTTCCATTTCGCCGTGCTGAATTACCGTTCTCCTCAACTCAACCGGTGCCTCTATCAACTGGAAGGTTTCGACAAAGAGTGGCGCGTTTCGAGCTCTGACTTTCGAGCCATTTACAACAACCTCGATCCCGGTCGCTACCGGCTCCGGGTCAAAGCGGCCAACAACGACGGCGTGTGGAACGAGACGGGCGCCAGCTTGGAACTGATCATTGTGCCGCCCTGGTGGCGCACGTGGTGGTTCCGTGCCGTTGCCGTGCTGCTGATCTTGGGCAGTGCGGTGAGAGGCGGCGCGACTATTTCGACTCGCCGCACCCGCGCCCGGATCATCGAGATGGAAAAAGAGCGTCAGCTGGCCCGCGAGCGCGAACAAGCAGCGGAGATTGTGCGCGAGTCGCGCCAAATGTTACGCATCATTCTCGACACCATCCCGGTCCGCGTTTTCTGGAAGGATGCGGCTTTGGTTTACCTGGGCTGCAACCAACCCTTTGCCCGAGACGCCGGGCTGGCCTCGGTCGCGGACGTGGTCGGGAAAGACGATTTCGGCATGGCGTGGGGAGTGGAACAGGGCAACCTCTATCGGGCGGACGACCAGCAGGTCATGGCCAGTGGTGAACCGAAAATCGGCTATGAAGAATCGCAGACCCGTTTCGATGGGCGGCTCAGTTGGGTCCGCACCTCCAAGGTGCCGTTACGCGACCTCGATGGACGCGTCGTTGGAATTCTGGGCAGCTACGAGGACATTACCGAATTCAAGCAGGCGCAAACGGAAAGCGAGAAGCTTCAGAACCAACTCACCCAGGCCCAGAAGATTGAATCTATCGGCCGCCTGGCGGGCGGAATCGCCCACGTTCGGCAAGATCCGGTCGGCCCGCGACATGCGGAGAATTCAGCTTGGAGCGAGGGTGTCGTTCTGAGTGCGCGCTATCTTTGCACGCGGCCGGAGGCGTCTCCGGCCGCGAGCCGATCGACCTCGTCGACGCTCACGCGGTTGAAGTCGCCCGGGATGCTGTGCTTCAAGGCGCTCGCCGCCACCGCAAAGCGAAGGCTGTCGGCAGCGGAGCGGCCCGTCACCAATCCGTAGATCAGTCCGGCCGCGAAACTGTCGCCGCCGCCGATGCGATCCACCAGGCGGACCAGATACCGCTGACTCTCGTAGAAGCTCGACGTGCCTGCGTCCAGCAGCACGGCGCTCCAGCCGTTGTCGCTCGCCGACAGACTCTCTCGA
>JANNHA010000071.1:0-74343 GCA_031404135.1 Verrucomicrobiota bacterium
TTGAACGCTGGCTCAGTTCAATTGCGCCGCAGTTGGACCTGCAACAGCGATTCGAACGTTACCTGTGCTGGAATAACCCCCTCGGCCCCGATCACTGGCTCCCCCAACCAATCCCTTGATCCTCAACTGCGGGATTTAGGATTATGGTTGAGGCAGGCATCGGCTCACGCGACTTTTCAGTTTGGCTCACGAGGGCACGTCTGCCTTTTGTCCTGAATCCGAACCGCACCGAAGCGGCGCATATGGCTTTTTTTCAGAAGACCTATGTTTTTGCTACGGCCCGACAGCTACAAGAAATTGAGGAACTGGAGACGAAAGCCTTACGATGCTGGACAGTTAAGAATCCAGTTGGAGATGCGCTGTTGCGGTCGCGTATTCAGGGTAGCCGTAAGGTTGTCGAATATCTATGGCAGGTCGAAGATGTTCGGCAGAGCATTTTGAAGCAGCTGGGGAAACCGTAAAACCCTCTTTCCCGTTTGACCCGTTGGCCGGGCGGGGTAGGTAAGCGCCTCCTTTCCATCAATGCTGTCGCGGTTTTATCATGCTTTCGAGGTAGTCCGGTTTGCGTCCGATCGCGGACAATGCGGAGCATTGTCCCTACCTTGGGGTTCGGGTGGGTTGGCGGGGGGCGTTTTTGAGGGGCGTTTTTTATCGATCAATCGTTTATTCGGCGCGCCCGGCGGTCGCGCCCTACCTGGGAACCGGCTCGGCGGGGATGCCTCGCCTTACCTCGGACAATGCGGAGCATTGTCCCTACCTTGGGTTTCGGGAGGCTTGTTTTGATGAACCGCGTCTACATTAAAACTTACGGCTGTCAGATGAATGAGCGCGACAGCGAGGCGGTCGCAGCGATGTTGCGCGGGCGCGGATACCGGATCGTCAACTCGGAGGACGATTGCGATATCATGCTGCTCAACACGTGCAGCGTGCGCGATGCGGCCGAACAGAAGGCTATCGGCAAGGCGGGCTACTTGACGAAGCGCAAAAAGAAGAATCCGGATTTTATTTTGGGCGTGCTCGGCTGCATGGCGCAGAATCGCGGCGCGGAGTTGCTGGAGCGTTTACCCGATCTCGATTTGATCGTGGGCACGCAGAAGTTTCACCAGGTGCCGGGTTACCTCGACAATCTTCGCGCGGCGCGTGAGGCGGGCGTGCCGATTGGGGAAACGATCATCGACATCGCCGAGGAGGCGGGTTCGCAAAACACAATTCGCGATCATCTCGTGGACGAAGTGGGTAATGCGCCGCAGATCAGTGCGTTTGTTTCGATTCAGCAGGGCTGCAATATGGATTGCGCGTTCTGCATCGTGCCGAAAACGCGGGGTGATGAGCGGTCGCGTCCGATCGACGAGATCGTGCGCGAGTGTGAGCAGTTGGCGGAGCGTGGCACGCGCGAGATCACGCTGCTTGGGCAGATAGTGACCAGTTATGGTCGGCGCGACTATGTACACGAGGGCGGAATTTCGCCGTTTGTGCAGCTGCTGGAGCGGATCAACGCGATCGAGGGCATCAAGCGGATTCGTTTCACGTCGCCGCATCCGCGCGGATTCAAGCAGGATTTGGTCGAGGCTTACGGGCGGTTGCCGAAGTTGTGCGAGTATGTGCACCTGCCGCTGCAATCGGGGAGTAATCGCATTTTGAAGGAGATGAACCGGCCGTATTCGCGCGAGCGTTACAAGGAGATTGTTGATGCGTTGCTGGCGGTGCGGCCGGACATGTATTTCTCGACGGATGTGATCGTGGGTTTTCCGGGCGAGACGGAGGAGGATTTTGCGCAGACGCGTGAGTTGTTCGAGGCGTGCAACTACGACATGGCGTATGTATTTAAATACTCGATACGCACGGGCACGCCGGCGGCGGTGCTGGGTGATCAGATTCCGGACGAGGTGAAGGAGGCGCGGAATCAAGCGCTGCTGGAAGTTTTGCAGAAGAATTCGTTGCGGCGGACGGCGTTGCTGGTCGGGAAAGTTGAAGAAGTGCTGGTCGAGGGTATGGACAAATCGGGTGAGCGTTTCACGGGGCGGACGCGGGGGAATCGCGTGGCGATTTTTGAGGCATCGCCGCGGTTGGTGGGGCAGTTGGTGCCGTTGCGGATCGAGCGGGCGAGCGTGAGTTCGTTGTACGGGGAGTTGGTGCTGGCGGAGTGAGATTGGGCGAGGGGATGAGTGGCGAGAAGAGAGGAGGGATGAAGAAACCGGAATTTGGTCACAGAGAGCACGGAGCGCGGACACAGAGTGGCACAGAGGAAGGCAATTTAGCTTTGGCAATCGGAGTTGCGCCTCGGTCTTGCCTTTCTGGCCGGAGTTTGCGGGGCTGTGCGCTTTCCATTCCTAAACACCCATGTCACTCCCGCTCGCTACACTTTTGCCCGCTTTGTTTTTGATCGCGCTTGGCGTGATGTTTTTCATCAGCAACTCGGCGATCCAGTCGACGTTGAAGGCGTTGCCGCGGTCGCAGGTGGGTGCGATTGTTTTCTTCGGTGGCGGTGCGGCTTGGTTCTTGTACATCGTTTGGAATATCTCGGCGGCGGATTTGGTGATTTTCTCCACAGCGCAACCGTGGGTGATGATTTTTGGCGTGCTGTCGGCGCTGGCTTTTTTTTATGTGCCGGACTTTCTCGCGGTGCGCGGGTTGTGCGTGCTGACGCTGTTGAGCGGGTGGCCGTTGTTGATGGCGGCGTACATGGAGTGGGATAAACCGCAGCGGCTGTTCCTGGTTTCGGCGGTGTTTGTGGCGGTGTCGCTGGCGATTTATCTGGGAGCGGCGCCGTTTCGGTTGCGCGATTTTTTCCAGTGGTTGTTCGCGGTGCGCTGGCGGCCGAGGGTTCTGGGCGGAATATTTTTTGTATATGGGGCGTTGTTGGCGGCGGTGGCCTGCACGTATTAATCTGAACTGAATCGTTCGATGCCGCGCCCCACCCAAGCGAAACCGAGTCGCGTAGCCGCCTCTGCGGAATCTGCGGCGAAAACCGTTGCGCCGGTGTTGCTCGTGCTGGCGGGACCGGCTGGTTCTGGGAAAACGACATTGTGTGAGCGCATGGTGGCTGAGGTGCCGGGTTTTTCGCGCGTGATCACGACGACCACGCGTTCGCCCCGGCCGGGCGAGGTCGATGGCGTGCATTATCACTTTCTTTCGGTGGCGCAGTTTGATGCCAAGGTGGCGGCTGGGGAGTTCCTTGAATGGGCTTGGGTACATCAGAAGAATCGCTACGGCACGCTGGCTTCGTCGGTGTTTGGGCCGTTGGCCGAAGGACGCAGCCTGGTCATAAATGTCGATGTGCAGGGTGTGGAAAAATTCCGCGTGGCGGCGCTTGCGAATCCGTTATTGGCGACGCATCTGGCGACGATTTTTATCGAGGTGCCGTTGCCTATTATGCGCGAGCGCATGGTGAAACGCGGGCAGGATAGCGAGGCCGAGATCGCGCATCGGATGGGCACGGCGGAGCGCGAACTGAAGGAAGCGGACAAGTTTGATTTCAAGTTGAAGAGCCGTTCTAAAGAGCAGGATTTCAAGGCGCTGCTGGCGATTTGGCGCAAAGTGTCGGTTCGGGTTCGCCGAGCGATGGCGGGCAAATGCGGGTTGGGTTGACGGTGTTTGGGGAGGCTATCGATCATGTTACGGCATGGTGAACTCTGTTGCTGGCATACGGTTGCGAGTTGACTCAGGGTTCCCTGCGGTTTCGCTGCGTGATAGATCTTGCCGGTGCCTCCCAGCTTCGGCCCACACCACATCCGTACCGAACTAACTCACTACCACCATGCGTTCTCTTCGCATTTGCACGCTCCATCAAATCGCAGCCTCCGTTGCGCTGTTTACCCTCGCTGCAAGCCTGCAAGGCCAGACTGCACCAGCCGCCCCAGCGACCGCCTCCGGCGTTTCCGAGGATGTCATCGTACTCGAAAAATTCACGACGACAGAAATCCGTAATTTCTCCGATCAGGCAATTCCCGGCAAGACGCCCGTTTCTTTCACGGAACTAGGAAAGGATGTCATCGCCTCGCAGCTTGGCTCGCGCGATATACCTCTTTTGCTCAACAGCACGCCGTCGGTTTTTGCCACGGCGGATGGCGGTGGTGCCGGTGATGCGCGTGTTAATGTGCGCGGCTTCACCCAGCGCAACGTCTCTATTCTCATCAACGGTGTTCCGACGAACGACATCGAGAACGGCTGGTTGTATTGGTCGAATTGGGACGGGCTGGGCGACGTGACGAGCACGATCCAGATGCAGCGTGGCTTAAGCAATGTGACGCTGCCCACGCCCTCCATTGGCGGCACGATGAACATCATCACGGACCCCGCTTCCTCCAAACGAGGTGGTTCGGTTAAAGCTGAAGTGGGTAGCGATGATTTCTACAAAACGACGCTGGTTTACAGTACGGGCATGCTTGCAGGAAAGTTTGCCGTGACGACGGGCCTCGTGGCCAAAACGGGTCAGGGTTATGCGACTGGAACTTGGACGAAGGGACTGGGCTACTACTTGGGTAGCACTTGGAAAATCAACCCCAGCAATCGCCTGGAGCTCTTCCTGATCGGTGCACCCCAACAACACGGGCAACGCCGATTTGCCTCCAACATCGCCGCGTATGACGTTGGTTATGCTCGCAAACTCGGTTACACCGAAACGCAGATCTACAATGTCCCGGTCGGTGGAACGAGCGCCGATGCCGGTGCCCTATACCAAGGTCCTGTGAATGCGGGCCAGGACTTCAACCCTAACTATGCGCCAGTGAGCAAAAGCTACGCCGGCCAGCAATACTACTGGGGCGGCCTCCATGCTCGCCAGAAAGACGGCTACATTAACGAGAGCGTGAACTATTTCCATAAGCCCCAAGCCAATATCAACTGGTACTCGACCATTGCTGAAAACTTGAAGCTTGCCACCGTGGCGTACTATTCCGGCGGCCGCGGCGGTGGCTCCGGCACGCTGAACAATGGTTCGGGAGGTAACGCCTTTGCCCGTTATGCCAACAGCGATCCCAAGTACGGCAGTAACATCAATTGGGACGGCACCATCGCCAGCAACCGCGGCACGGTGAACGCGCGCGGCGGCGCAAAGACCGCTGGCCAATCCCTCGGTATTCTCCGAAACAGCGTCAATAACCAAGATCAGTTCGGTGTGGTCTCGAAGCTCAGCCTTCAGGCCACCCCTGAGCTCAGGCTCACGACGGGTGTGGATCTGCGTACGGCGAAGATCGACCATTACCGCGAAGTGCGCGACTTGCTCGGCGGCGATTACTATTTGCCCACATTAAAACAGAGCAGCGAGTTTTGGGCGGGCGGTACCGGTACGCAGCTGGGCCTGGGCGATAAAGTCGATTACGACAGCACCAACACCGTTGATTGGCTCGGCCTATTTGCCCAAGGGCAGTACGAGAAGGGCCCGTTCACCGCTTTTGGCGTTTATGGGTATTCGGTTATTGGCTACACGTTCGAGGATCACTTCCGCCGCGCCACCCCCGGATCAGCCACCCAGTACAAGCTGGATCCCGGCGCTGATAAAGGCCAGCAGGTCAAAGGCGGTATCAGCTATGCAATTACGCCCCGGTTTAGCGCCTTTGCGAATGCCGGTTGGGTTTCAAAGGTGCCGGTGTTCGATGGCGTCATTAACGATACCGTTGGAACGCTCGTAACGAACCATAAGAATGAAGCATTCACCTCGTTTGAGCTAGGGTTGCGCTGGGAAAACGACGCACGAAATTTTTCCGTGAACACCAATGTGTATCAGACCGAATGGCGCAACCGCACGATACCCGTGACAGTCGATAACGATTCGACCAGCACGATCACCTATCTTCGCGGGGTGGACGCTGACTACCGTGGTGTGGAGCTTGAGACCGTGTACCAGCCTCTGCGCTGGCTGCGTTTTGATGCAGCTGCCTCGGTGGGTGATTGGACCTACGTGAAGGATGCGGCGGGTGAATTTATCAACATCAACACCGGCGCGATTGCGCAAAACACGTATTACCTGAATGACATAAAGGTTGGCGATGCGCCCCAGACTCAGGTGGCATACGCCGTCACGTTTCTCCCCGTGCGCGGGCTCAGTATAAAACTCGAGGGCCGGTGGTATGATCGCTACTGGTCGGACTTCACGCCGGAGTCTCGGACCACAGCCTCGGATCGCGTTCAGCCGTGGAGAATCCGCGCTTATACGGTGTACGATGCACACGTTAACTACGAGCTACCGTTCAAGAACCGGACTTTTGAGGTAAACGTTTTCGCCCACGTGTTCAACGTGCTCAACAAAACCTATGTTTCCGACGCGACCGACGAGAGCGCGTTTGAAGCCGTTGGCATCAACCTGGCGGCCAGGCACACGGCCCAGCGCGCCGAAGTGTTTATGGGCCTGCCGATCAACTTCAACACCGGCGTCAAAATTTCGTTCTGAGAATAGGTGAATTGATTTTACGAGGCGGCTCTTCTTCGGAGCCGCCTCTTTTGCGCCTCGTGGTTGGGTCGGTATTCTGAACCGGTCGGCGGGCGGGCGAGGCTGCGGGCGGGCCCGCTGCTTGGTTACAACCCGAGCAGGCCGCCGTTTTTCTTAAGCCAGTGTTCGGCCTCGCGCCAGGTGGGGCAGACTTCCTCGACCCGCGCCCAGAAACGTGCCGAGTGGTTCATCTCACGCAGATGCATCAATTCGTGATAAATGATGTAGTCGCGGACTGAATACGGGGTTTGCACCAGCCGCCAGTTGAGCGAAATCACGCCGCTGCTGGAACACGAGCCCCAGCGCGAACGTTGGTTGCGTACGGTGACTTGTTTCACCTCGACGTTGGTTTCGGCTGCAAGTTCCCAGGTGCGGCCGGGCAGTTCGATTTTGGCTTTTCGGCCGAAATGCGCCTCCAGTGTCGGGCGTAGATCGCCGCTGAGTTGAGGCACGCGAAAGACATCGGCTCCGAGGCACACGAGCGGTCGGTCGCCTTCGGCTGCCATCCGCAGTTCGGTCAGCTCGCCACGCCAGAGCACCGGCGTGCCGAGCGTCCAGTGGTCGGCGCCGGTGGGGCGTACTTGCTGGCGGGCGCGCGCGCGGTCGAGCCAGCTGCGGTGTAGTTCAACAAAAGCGTGGGCTTCGCGTTCCGTGCCGCGTGCCGGTATAGTCGCCACCGCCACACCGTCGCGGCGAAGCGTGAGGCGGTAGTGGTGCGCACGGGCGCTGCGCTGGAAAAGGATTTCCGGCGGGGCCTTGTGCACGCCGGCTTCCGGCGCGAAGGCGTCAAACAGGCTTTGCTGGACTTCGTCGTTCACGAGTTGGGCGGAGTGAATGGATCGTTTGGCGCTGACGCCAGCCACTGCAAGCGCGCCGTTTTGTCAGTGGTGCGCGTGCTCAAAGCGGGACAATTTCCCATTCAAAGGTGCGTGTTTCATTCGGGAAATACAGCCAGGCGAAACTGGGTGGCCAGCCGCGGTTGGGGCGTGAGATACAACCGGGGTTGAGCCAGCGGACACCGCCAAGCATTTCGTTGCGCGGCACATGGGTGTGGCCATGCATGAGCACGTCGCAATGCAGCGGCGGATGCCGGGGCGGCACATGAACGAGGTGGAAGCGGAGGCCATGGCGCACGAGGTCGAGGCTCTCGGGCCAGGCGGGGTTGTCGTCGTTATTGCCGAGGACGATGCGAATGGGCCGACGCAACTGCTCGAACATGATCAAGGTCTTCGGATCGCACACGTCACCTAAATGCCAGATTTCGTCGGCTGGCGTCAGATGGTAGAGCAGTTTTTTGGGATAATGATTGTGCGTATCGGCGATGACACCGATGCGCAGCGACATGTGAGTAAGGAGGCTGATTTTCGCCGCCGACGCAAAGCAGAATGCGGACATAAAAACCGGCCGCTTGGACAGGCGGCCGGCTGGAGCTGAAAGGATTTTTTCGTGCGCTAAACGCTGCGCGCGATGTGTTCGACGGTTTCGGGTGAGACGACGCGGTCGATGTCGAGGAGGGTTTTCACGGCGCCTTTAATCTTGGCCATGCCGAGGATGTAGGTCGTGTCGATGCGCGTGCCGAAGTCGGGTGTGGGCTCGATTTCGTTGCTGGCGAGATTTACGACTTCTTCGACGCTGTCGACGATGAGGCCCATCTGAACGTTCTGACCGGAAGGAAGTTTAACTTGTACGACAACGATACAGGTGCGTTCGGCAAACTCCGCCTTGAGACCGAATTTAACGCGAAGATCGATGATGGGGATAACGCGGCCGCGCAGGTTGATCACGCCTTTGACGAATTCCGGCATCTGCGGAACCGGCGTAATTTTTTGCATGCGAATAATTTCACGCACCTTGAGCACGGCGACACCATACGACTCGTTGTCGAGTGCAACGGTGAGGTATTTGCCAGCGTTTTGGGCGTCGATGGTCGAAGAAACGGACGAGACGGCAGGAGTGCTCATAAAAAGGATGTCGCTCGCGCAGTTGAGCGCGGTCTGACAGGCCATATTACGGCGCGGACGGGAATATGCTTTAGGGGAAAAGCACGCTGACAGGCTGTCGCAGGCGGCATTTTCGCTTTTCGCGCACGTCACAGAGATCGTTCAAGTTTCTGTCGGCTGCGTCGTACTAGAAGGAGGTTAAACAACTCACCCTGCGGTATGTCCATCTCACCAGCCTCCTACGCCGCCCTTGACGACGCGATCAGCCGTCTTGCTGGCGAATCTATTCTTGCTCAACCAGGCCGGGACGAAGGTCTCATCCCCGCCTACAGCTTGCTCGGCGAACTATGCGAGCTTAGCACGGGCGAGCCCGCATTAAACGGTCCTGCCGCTGCCTTGCGCGCTGATCTCGAAAAACTTCTGGATGCAGCCAAACCATTCGATGATCCTAGCCTCGCCGCCTTTCGTAGCGCGGTCAATTGGTTGCCCAAGGCGTTTGCTGCGCTGAAGGCGGGCCAGGCGATTCCGCCGGCGCCCGGTGCTGCCGCAGCCAACACCGTACAGACGGCCTCCCGGGTCAGTGCGCCCGCCGCCGATGATGGCCTCGCGGCCAAGGATACGCTGCTCGATCTGAATTTGGAGGAGAACAGTGAACTGCTGACGGAGTTTCACGCCGAAGCCCTGGATCATTTGCAACAGATCGAGGCGGCGTTGCTCGTGCTCGACGAACAGCCGGACGATCCGGAGGCGCTCAACTCCATTTTCCGCTCATTTCATACGATCAAAGGCGTGTCGGGCTTCCTGCACCTGACGCCCATGCATACACTCACGCATGAAGTGGAGTCGCTGCTCGACCTCGCCCGAAACCGGAAGCTGCGCCTAAATTCCACGATCATCACCGAGATCCTCAAGAGCCGCGATGCCGTGCAGGCGATGGTGCAGCAAATCACGGCCGCCCTCGAAAACGGCACGCTGCCCTCGCAGGTGATTGCGGTCAGCCATTTGATGCGTGCGGTGAAAATCCTCGCCGTTCCCGACGCGGAAAAAGCGCCGACCCCAGCCCCGGCCCCAGCCAGCGCTGCGGCTCAAACACCCGCCGAAGCGCCGATTGAAGCACACGAGGAGAACGACGGCGACACTCATGCGCCGATCGCGCCCGTGCTTCATTTCAATGACCCGGCTCCTTCGGCCGGCAGCGCCGAACCTGCTGCCATCGCTCATAAATCGCCGGAGGCCGCCGCTCCCACCGCAGCCACGCAGGGCAAGGCCGGCAGTTCAAGCACCGTACGTGTCAACACCGACAAACTTGATTCGCTCATGGATGTTGTCGGTGAGCTCGTGATCGTGCAGAGCCAGCTCAGCGAATCGGCGCGCGTTCTCGGCATCGAGAATTCCCCGCTACAGCGCAATATTTCACAATTCGGCCGTCTCACGAAGGAAATGCAGCACACCGCGATGTCGTTGCGCATGATCCCGATCAAACCAACCTTCCAAAAAATGGAGCGGCTGGCGCGCGATCTCTCGCGTGATTTTGGCAAAAAGGTGAATTTCAGCGTGAGTGGAGAAGACACCGAACTGGACCGCACGGTGGTTGAGGACATTGGCGATCCCCTAGTGCACATGGTGCGAAATTCCCTCGACCACGGTCTGGAAACCACAGCCCAACGACTCGCCGCCGGTAAATCGGAGCACGGCAAGGTCACATTGAAGGCGTATCACGAAGGTGGAAACATTGTGATCGAATTGAGTGATGACGGTCGCGGCATCGACCCCGAAAAGATTCTCACCAAGGCAAGAAAACAAGGCTTGGTGCAACCCAACGCCCAGCTGACCAAGGAGGAGACGCTTAACCTCATCTTCCTTCCCGGTTTTTCCACCGCCGAAAAAGTCACCGCCGTTTCTGGGCGCGGCGTCGGCATGGACGTGGTGCGGCGCAACATCGACAAGCTACGCGGCAAGATCGAGATCCTTTCCGAGGTCGGCCAGGGTTCGACCTTCCGTATCCGTTTACCCCTTACAATGGCCATTATCGACGGCCTCGTGGTTCGGGTGGGCGAAGATCGTTTTATCCTGCCGAGCACTTCGGTGCAGATGGCATTGCGCCCGCGAAAGGAAGCGTTTTTCACCGTTCAAGGCCGGGGCGAAGTCCTCGACCATCGTGGCAAGATCTTGCCTCTGCATCGCCTACACCGTCGCTTCGGCATTGCCGGTGCGATTGAGAATCCGTGGGAGGCGATCATCGTGATTGTTGAAAGCAACGGCCGCGCCAATGCACTGCTGGTCGACGACATGGTCAGTAAGCAGGAAGTCGTGATCAAGCCGCTGGGCGGATTCCTCCAAAGCCTCGCTGGCATCTCCGGCGGTGCCATTCTGGGTGATGGCAACATCGCCCTGATTCTCGATCCAGGTTCGCTGTTTACTGCCGCTTGATAAATCTTAAATTTAACGAACATGTCTACAGTACCAACATTCACCGAAGTCTGCGAAAAGGCCACCCGGTTGCCCTGTTCACCCGCTTTGTTGCCACGCCTGATTGAAGTTTTGGACAAAGAAGATTCGTCGATTGACGAACTCGAGGGCGTCATCCGCATCGATACAGTGCTGGCCAGCTCGACGCTGCGCCTGGCCAATTCGGCCTATTTTGCGGCAGGCAGCACTCAGGTGGAAAATTTAAGCGAGGCGATCATGCGCCTCGGTCAGCATGAAGTTTATCGTCTGGCCGCGCTCTCGCTGGCGAGTCGCTGGATGACACAGAAGATCGACGGCTATCGCTGGGAAGCTGGCGATTTTTGCCGGATGTCGTTGATGGTTGCGGTTGCAGCTGAATATCTCGCCGCACAAACCGGCCGCGTTGATTCGAAGATCGCATATACGGCGGGTCTGGTGCATGAAGTCGGCAAACTCGCCGTGGCGTATTCGTGTGGCGAATACTTTCCCGCAATTCGCGCGTTTCAGACGAGCACGGGCTGCACATGGCTTAACGCTGAAAAAGAGGTGCTTGGTTATAATAATTCCGAAATCGGTGGGGAACTGCTCAAGCGTTGGAAATTTCCGGCGTCTCTCGTCGCGCTGGGCATTTACAATCCGCCGACCGCCAGTGCGCCGGCCGACGTTTTACCGCTTTTAGTGCATGTGCATGCGGCCAAATATATCGCCGTCACCATCGGCGTGGGTGTGGCCGAAGACGGCTTTTTGTACGACCTCAATGCTCCTCTGCTAATGGAGTGGGGGTTTTCCCCGAGTGTCCTTGAGGCCGCGATCCCCGAAGTTATGACGCAAGCAAGCAAGCTGTTGCAGGAAAAACTTTCGCACGGTTCACTGAGCTTTTGAAGCGATGAGCAAGGTGCGTCGTGTGATTCCGGGGGCGGAGGTCCGGACGGCTAACCCGGCCGCCGCCCCCACCGGATTTTTTTTAGGACCGCACTAAAGTTCCTTTAAAGCGGTCCGATATGAGAGTAATCGCCAAGTGATGCTGGCGAGTATTTGCAGGTGTTGTGGTCAGCCCGGCCTGGTGCTTATGGCACAGGCCGGGCGCTATTTTGGCCCTCACAAAATGAAACCTGAAACATTTCGAGCGCGGGCAACGTCTAGGCTTTCGAGAGAGCAGTTGTTTTCTCGCTTCGGTTCGCCGCTTCCCCCTTCAAACATGAAAGCCCTGTTTTTTCTCGTCGTCGTGTTGACCGGATTATTGTGCGCGGGAGCGGAGTCCAATCCCTACGAAAGTCCGGGCACTTTGCAGTCGCACGGCCGCATCGATGAGCTGATCTTTTCCCGTCTCAAGCAACTCGACGTTCTCCCTGCGCAAAATTGTTCGGACTCAGCCTTCGTGCGGCGTGTCTTTCTCGACGTGATCGGAACGCTCCCGACCGCTGCCGAGGCCAAAACTTTCCTCACCGACAAAAACCCCGACAAACGCCGGGCCCTGATTGACGACCTGCTCACGCGTGACGAGTTTGCCGATTTTTGGGCGATGAAATGGAGCGACCTGCTCCGGGTGAAAGCCGAGTACCCGATCAATCTCTGGCCCAACGCCGCCCAAGCATATCATCACTGGATCGAGACCTCGCTTCACGCCAATAAACCATTCGACCAGTTCGCTCGTGAACTCCTCACCTCGAACGGCAGCAATTTCCGCAACGGCCCAGCCAATTTCTACCGCGCACTGCAAAGTCGCGACGCCCAGTCAATCGCGCGCACGGTCGCGCTGACCTTCATGGGCGTTCGCGCCGAAAAGTGGCCCGCCGAAAAACAAGCCGGGCTCGCCGCCTTCTTCACCCAGATCGGCTACAAAACCACGGCTGAGTGGAAAGAGGAAATTGTCTTCTACGATCCCGCCAAGACGCCGCCGACCGGATTGTCCGCTGCCACCTTTCCCGATGGCACGCCCGCCATACTCACGGCCGACCGGGATCCACGCGAAATCTTCGCCGACTGGCTCATCGATCCGAAAAACCCCTGGTTCACGCGCGCGGTTGCCAACCGCGTTTGGTTCTGGCTACTAGGTCGTGGCATCGTGCATGAGCCCGACGATTTTCGCCCCGATAATCCACCCGCCAGCCTTGAGCTCCTCGCTTATCTCGAAGAGCAGCTGGTCGCCGCCCGCTACGATTTGAAGGCGCTCTTTCGCCTGATCCTCAACTCGCAAACCTACCAGCTCTCCTGCCTGCCGCGCAGCGAAAAGCCCGAGGCCGCCGCCAATTTCGCATTCTATCCGCTGCGCCGCCTTGAGGCCGAAGTGCTCATCGACGCGCTTAACCAAATCACCGGTTCGACCGAGAAATACACGAGTGCGATTCCCGAACCCTTTACTTATGTGCCCGAGGGCGTGCGCTCGATTGCGTTGCCCGATGGCAGCATCACCAGCTCATTTTTGGAGATGTTTGGTCGTCCGGCGCGCGACACCGGTCAGGAATTGGAGCGCAACAACCGCACCACGCCCACGCAGCGCCTGCACCTGCTCAACTCCAGTCAGGTACGCCGCAAGCTCGAGCAGGGCCCCAACCTGCAGGTCATCTGGCGCGAAAACCAAAAACGCCCGGCCGAGCTCATCGACACGCTTTACTTAACCATTCTCTCCCGCCATCCGACTCCCGAAGAGCGCAAGACAGTGCAAGCCTACGTCAAGACCTCCGCGCTGCCCTCGCAACAAGCCGGACTCGATCTTGCCTGGGCGCTCGTTAACAGCGCCGAATTTCTTCATCGCCACTAAACCAACGGCCACCGCCAAACCCTCTGCCGCCATGCATCCTCCCTACGAATCCGACAACGTCTGGCAGGCCTGCGCGCACGACCAGGCATCTCAGGAAACGCACATCGAGATCCCCGAGATCACCCGCCGCGAGATGTTGCGCTGCGGCTTCATCGGTGCCGCCGGCGCGCTCCTCGCCAATAATCTCAGCCTGAGCGCACTCGCCGCGATGCCCTCGGCGAAACCGCTTAAAACCGCTAACGCGCCCGCCAAGTCCGTCATTCAAATCTGGCTCTGGGGCGGTGCCTGCCACCTCGACACCTTTGATCCAAAGCCCGACGCCGGCGATATCTACACCGGCCCGTTGAAGACTCCGCTTGTCACAAATGTTGCCGGCGTCCGCATCGGCGAACTCCTGCCGCAACTCGCGAAACAGGCCGACAAGTATTCGCTCATCCGCAGCCTCACCCACGGCAGCAACGGTCACGAAACCGCCGCCTACATGGTGCAGACCGGCCGTCCCTCGGGCGACCGCTACGTTTTTCCGTCGGTCGGTGCCGTGGTGTCGCTGTTTAAAGGTTATGACTCGGGTTACGCCGGTCTCGTGCCGCCCTACATTGTGCTTACCGAGTTGCAGGGCCGCTTCTCCGAGTCGGGATTTCTTGGTCAACGCTACCGGCCCTTCGCGTCTGGCGGCGACCCGGCGCGCATGCCCTTTGCCGTCGAGGGCGTTGTTGCTCAGGGCATCTCAGAAGGCCGCCAGCAGGGCCGCCGTGATTTTCTCGGCAACCTCAACACGCTCGCCCGAACCTTGCCCAACGACCCATTGCTCACCGCCTCCGCACAGGCCGAGACGCAAGCCTACGACCTCATCCTCGGCGACGCCGGCAAAGTCTTTGACGCTTCGAAGGAAACCGATGCGCTCAAAGACCGCTACGGGCGCAACAGTTTTGGGCAGTCGTGCTTGATGGCGCGTCGTCTCGTCGAACGCGGTGTGCCGTATGTGACAATCAACTACAAGGGCTGGGACACGCACAAACGCCACTTCGAGATCATGCGAAACAAACTGCCCGAGCTCGACAAAGGCCTTTCCTCGCTCTTGCAGGATCTTTCCGACCGTGGCCTGCTCGACAGCACGATCGTGTGGTGTGGCGGAGAGTTCGGTCGAACGCCGCGCGTTCAATGGGAAGCGCCATGGAACGGTGGACGTGGCCACCACGGCAAAGTATTTTCCGCGCTGCTCGCCGGCGGCGGTTTCAAGGGCGGCCAGGTCGTCGGGTCCTCCGATGCCAAAGGCGAAGAAGTGAATGACCGGCCAGTTTACCCAAGCGATTTGATCGGCAGCATGTACACGAAACTCGGCATCGCACCCGAAGCCAAACTTCCGCATCCTGAAGGCATTGATACCGCTGCGTACCCGCCACCGCTTGAAGGTGTGAAGAGTGCCGGACTGCTCCGCGAGATTATGTGAGGTCATTTCTCTCCATGAAAATCCGCCTAACCCTCATCGTCGTCTTGCTCGCAGCGGGCGTGCCGCTGCTTCATGCCCAAGCACCGGGCGCACGGCAGACCCCGCCGCGTATCGGTTATGCTTATCCCGCAGGCGGTAAACAGGGCACAACTTTCAGGATGAGCGTGGGGGGACAATATTTAGAAGGAATCACGGAGGCCCAGTTTTTTGGCGCAGGCATCAGCGCCCGCGTCGTCGACTATCTGCACCCAACCAGTCAAAAGGAGATTGATGTTTTAAAAGTTGAGCTCGAAAAGTTACAAGAGAAGCGCAAAGCCATTCGCCAGGGCCTGATGGGGCAGGGCAGTCCGGAAACGCCACGCCCGGTGTGGACGCCTGAAGACGAAAAACGCGGCGACGAAATTCGGCAGAAAATGGGATTTCGCATAAACCGGCAGACCGCACCAGCCATCTGCGAGGCGGTTGTTCTTGAAGTCACGATTGCTCCCAATGCCGAGCCTGGTGATCGCGAGATCCGCCTGCTCAACCCGAATGGTCTGTCTAACCCACTGCTCTTTCAGGTCGGCCAGCTCGCTGAGTTTTCCGAAACAGCCGCTTTCCCTAATACCATGGCTCCGGAAGGTCGCAATCCTGACAATCCGAAGCCGGTTTCTGTCAGCCCGGAGCGCATCGTCACGCTGCCGGCCGTGGTCAACGGCCAGATCATGCCGGGAGAGCGCGACCGTATCCGTTTTTCGGCGACAAAGGGTCAAAAGCTCGTCATCGCGGTTTGTGCACGCGCTCTCATTCCGTATCTCGCCGATGCCGTGCCGGGCTGGTTTCAGGCCACGCTGGCATTGCAGGATGCGAAGGGCCATGAGCTCGCCTACGACGATGACTTTCGTTTTAGTCCCGACCCGGTTCTCTATTATGAAATTCGTGCGGATGGCGAATATGTGATCGAGATCAAAGATTCCATCTATCGCGGTCGGCAGGACTTCATTTACCGCATCTCGGTGGGGGAACTACCGTTTATAACCAATCTATTTCCCCTGGGTGGCCGTGTGGGCGAGAAGACTGCGGTCGAAATTCACGGATGGAATTTACCCGCCGCCAAGATGCTCATGGATGCGACCGGCCGGGCGCCTGGCAATTTTCTGCTTTCCGTGCCTCGCAACAACTTGTCTTCAAATCAGGTCGCCTTCGCGCTCGATGTCGGCCCGGAGGTGGTGGAAGCCGCGTCCAACGACGATGTTGCTCATGCGCAAAAACTGACACTGTCCGTTATCGCCAACGGCCGCATCGAAAAGCCGGGTGATCGCGATTTCTTCAGTTTTGAAGGACGTGCCGGTGACGAAATTGTGGCGGAGGTGTTTGCGCGCCGTTTGAATTCGCCACTTGATTCGATTCTTCAGGTGACCGATGCGCAGGGAAAACAAGTCGCCGTTAACGATGACAATGAGGATAAGGCCGCTGGTCTCACCACGCATCACGCCGATTCGCGCATCGCGCTGAAGCTTCCGGCCGATGGTGTTTATTATATCCAATTATCGGATACGCAGCATCAGGGCGGCCCGGAGTTTTCTTATCGGCTGCATGTCGGGCCGCCGCGTCCCGACTTCGAGCTGCGCGTCGCGCCTTCGAGCATCAACGTCCGCGGTGGTGCGCATGTGCCGGTTACGGTCTTTGCGCTGCGTAAGGATGGTTTCGCTGGGGAGATTGAGCTGGGGCTGCGCGACAGTTCGCGGGCCTTTGGTTTGAGCGGGGCCCGGATTCCCGCGGGCCAGGACAAAATTCGTTTTACCTTAACCACGCCGGCGACTCCGCGCGACGAAGCCTATCCCGTTACCTTTGTTGGACGCGCTATGGTGGGAGGAAAAACAGTGGGTCGCCAAGCCGTGCCGACGGAGGACATGATGCAGGCGTTCGCCTACCGGCATCTGGTGCCGTCGAAAGAAATGAAAGTGCAGGTCATCGGCCGCAGTGGTGGCGGTGTGCCGAAGTCAGCTCTGCGCCTGGTGGACAGGACACCGCTTAAGATTCCGGTTGGCGGTACGGCAAAGTTCGACGTGGCGGTGCAGCTTGGAAAGACGTTTGAAGCCATCCAGGTCGAACTGAGCGAACCGCCCGAAGGCGTTTCGATTCAAGAATCCGACGAAGGTCCGGGAGTGATGACGGTGGTTTTTGCCGCCGACGCTGCGAAGGTGAAGGCCGGTCAGCAGGGAAATCTGATCTTGATGGCCACAGGCGAACGAGCGAACGCGGCCGAAAAGAAAGAGGACAAGGCCAAGAAAAAGACGGGCGTACGGCGCATTCCGCTGAGTGCCTTGCCCGCGATTTCTTACGAAATCGTGGCGCCCTGAGTTGGCTATTGAGGTTAGTTTTGGCGGTTGATCAAAGCGGGTGTTCGCAGAAAACGGATGCCCGGTAAAACGGCGTCGGGTCAAAATTTAGCTTCGAGGGCTTGGGTGATCTCGGCATCGAGATCGGCATCGCGAGGGAGTTGGCGGGAGTGGCCCTGGCGGTCAATGAGCCATTTGGTGGGGAAGCTCGTCACGCCGTAGCGCCGGGCAATGGATTCTTGAGTGCCTAGGTTGTCGAGGACTTGAAGCCATTTTAGGTTTTTGGCTTCGAGAAATTTTGTGAGGGCGGTGCGCTCGCGATCGTGGGAGATGCCGATCATTTCCAAGCCCGAGGCGCGGTGTTTTTCGTAGAGTGCGGCGAGTGTTACTATTGGGACGAGAATTTTATTAGCGGATAAAGTGGTGTGGATTGTTTAGTTAGGAAAAGGAGCGGAATATATATTGACCTCGATGGATTGGTTGGTCACCTACCTGCGCAACGTTTTTATTTCAATGCGGGAGGGGCCTTTTCGGGAGGCCACAAAACACGGCGAGATGAAATCTCCGGCCAGCATCACTTCAGTACAACGGCTAACCTTTGTTTGCTATATTCGTTACCCCATGAACACCCAACGTCTAACTTCCGCCCGTACTCCCACGTCGAGTGCCCCTATGCTCGCCCGGGCTCGTCGCTCGGTTGAACATGTCTCCTTTTGGTCACTCCTTTGTCGGGTGTTGCTGATCGGACAATTCTTGCTGCCGACGCTGCCGGCGCGGGCGTGCGATTGGGATGAGCCCGACCCCGACCCCGAGCTCGTAGGGAGTGTAGATGTAATGATGGGCACGGATTACTTTTTGGGTGCCTATGGTGAATTCTGTGAAGCTGATGTTTACGAAACAACGGAAACGTGGTGTGATTGGTATGAATGTTGGGAAAATGTTTATCAATGGGAGGACGCAGCATGGTGTGAGCCTATTGACGATGATGGTTGCGAAGGTGTAAATCCGCTCAATCCGGCTACGGGTAGCGTTCACCGAAAAATTAATGATTTGGGCGGTCAAGGAGCGCTTAAATTTCAGCGTTATCACAATTCCGTGCCGCGCTTCACGTGGCAGAAGCTGAAATCCAGCGGCTTTGGGGATGGCGGGGACTGGCGCCATAACTGGCAGTACGATCTGGTCGCGGACCGAGACAAAGATGGGGCACTCTATTTCCAATTTATCTATCCTTCCGGCCGACGAGTCGGAATGAAATCCGACGGTGCCGGAACCTACGTGGGGCTTTATCAGGGCCCAGAACGTGCGCAGGTGTTGCCTTCGGGCCAAGTCGAATTCACGACGGGCGATGGGTCGCGGATTCTTTTTGCGCCGATACCTCGTATCGATTGGCGCACTTATTATACACCGAAAACGCTCACTCGGATCGGTGACCAAGTTTATACCTTTTCCCGAGATGGCGCGGGGCGATTGACCCGAGTCACCGATCCCGAGGGGCGCTGGCTAAACTTTGTCTATCGGGATATTGTGAAGCAGGGGTATCCTTGGCAGAAGGTCGCGACTTTGAGCGCACCTCCGGTGGCTGGTCAGTGGAATGAGATCACGCTGCCCGCAGAGCTGCGCTTACCTGCAACTCAGGTAAGCGTGCTGGTCCCTGGGGGTGCGGCCGTAGCTGATTTACAGTTTTTGGATGAAAGTGGGGCGGTGATAGCCCGCGATTCCTCTTCTGGAGCTCAGCCCGGAAATTTATTGTCGGTTGATGTTCCCGGTTCAGGTTTCCGCTTAGGCAAAGTGCGCTTTCTGCCTGCGCCCGGTAAAGAAGCGTTGTTAGTTGGTCTGGTCGTCAACTTGATCTTGGTGCAGCCGCCGAGTGAAACGCAGTCGGTGATTTCCAGAGTGGAGACCAGTGATGGTCGTGCGGTGGACTACTATTATGCGATTTCTGCGCAGACGATGAACGAACGGGTGATCTTGAGCGCAGCGCGGTATGGTGATGGCACCATGGCGCAGTATGGCTACTCGAAGCCCTCGGATCAGTATGGCAAGCAAGCATTGCTGATTTCTGCCGACGATCCGCGTTACTCCGGGCCGGCAAAAAAAATCCGCTATGAGTATTATCAACCTGTCCGAGACAACCAACGGGTGGGCACCATCAAGGCCGAGATCAATCCGACCACCGGTCATGCGTGGGCGAAGTTGGAGCTAGATTCCGCCAACCCACTCAAGCGTATCGTCAGCTATTCGGATGATCGCTTACATGTCTATCAACTGCTGGACAACACGACTAAAGTGAAGTCACGGACCGATTCTCTGGGGCGTAAGAATCAATACGAATATGCTAAAACCGGCGGATTGCCTACAGCTGCGGTAGATTATCGTGGTGGACGCATCGAATTGGAACGCGATACCTTCGGGTACCCCATTTCGCGTATTAATGCCAAAGGCGGGGTTGACAAGGTTCAGCGTGATGCTCACGGACGCAAACTCCGAACTACCGATAGCCATGGCCGGGTTACCGAAATTGTGCGTGATAGCGCAGGGCGCCCACAGCGCATCACTAAACCCGATGGCTCCGTGCATGAATTCAGCCGTGACAGCGCAGGTCGGGTTCTCACCTATTCTGGAAAAAAGGGGCGGATGACGATCGGTCGCGATGCGCAAGGTCGTCAAGTCAGCCGTCGAGATGCGCTGGGTAATACTAAATACGCCACCTATGATAATTACGGCCATATCGTTAGCCTTGTCGATTCTCTTGCGGGCGTCACGCGATACGAGCGCAGTGAGCGCGGGCTCATCAACAAGGTCACGAACCCTGATGGGCGCAGTCATTCATTTACCTATGACGATTACGGCCGTAAAATAGGCGAAACTAATATGGCTGGGCTCACCGCCAGCTATATGTACGACGATCTCAGTCGGGTGACGAAGAAGGTCGATTTTGCGGGCGGCGTGACCACCTATGACTACTCGGAGTTTCCCGGCGGCTGCGGCTCCTGCAGCCTGTCGCAACAGCCCACGCGCGTCGTCGGACCTGATGGCATCGTCACCACTTTTCTCTATGATACTGAAGGGCGCGTTCTGGCGCGCACGGTCGCCAGCGGCACGCCTGCCGCCGCGACCACGCTGAACGAGTATGATCTCGACGATAACCTGACCAGTGTCACCAATCCGTTGGGGCGTATCACCCGTTACACGTATGATGATGAAAAACACCGTCTCACCGCAACCGATCCGCTCGGCCGCGTAACGAAGTGGACTTATAATGAGTTCGGTAATGCCACTTCCATCACGGCTCCCGATGGCGGCATCACTCACCGCACCTACGACAAAGGCCAGCGCCTACTCTCTGCGACCAACGCGGCTGGCGATACCACGCGATTTAAATACGACTTAGCTGGTCGTGTGATTGAAACGACCAATGCCGCCAAAAAGACAACGACCTTCGCGTATGATGCCCTTGGCCGCAAGACCGCCACAACCTTTGCCGATGGCAAACGCCAGACTTGGAGCTATGATGTCGTGGGTCGCGTGACCAGCACGGTCTCGCCCGACGGTGTCACCACGAGCACGACGTATGATGTCGGCAATCGCCCGCTCACGATCACCAGGAACATCCCCGGTGGTGCGACCGAGACCGTGGCGATGACGTATGATGCCCTAGGCAATCGCATCACCACGACCGATGCTCTCGGGCGCACCACGCGCTCGACCTATGATGCGCATGGCCATGTGCTCACGAGCACTCGGCCCGATGGCCAGATCGGCGCGCGCAACAGTTACGACGCGCAGGACAATCTCATCAGCACGACCGATGCCGCCGGGGCGACGACGACCTTTACTTACGATGCAGCCCGTAATCAGACCTCACTCACGGATGCGAAGGGCAGCACCTATCGGTTCACGTATGACGCCCAGCGCCGCAAGACAGCCATGGTTTATCCGGATGATTCGCAGGAAAAATGGACGTATGATGCCGCCGGGAATCTGATTACCTACACGACCCGCGCCGGAGCGACCAAGACGATCGCCTACAACGGCCTGAACCAACCGGTCAGCGAAACCTGGAGCGCAGGCAGCGGGATGAACGCGGTCAGCTATGAGTACGATGCCGCCGGAAAACTCCGCTTCGCCGACAACGGCCAGGCCAAGCTCGGTTACGTTTATGATGAGCTCGGACGCGTGGCCTCCGAAAGCACGAATATTTCTGCGCTCGTGCCCGGACTGCCCCTCGAAAGCATCGACTATCAATACGACAAATTGGGCCGCCGCTCGGGTCTGACTTATCCCGACAACACGAAGGTCAACTACGAATACGATGCGCGCAGTCGACTCACCACAATCGACACCCAAGGCGGTGGTAATAAACCATTGGCAAAGTATGAGTATGACGCGCTGGGCCGCATCGAAAAACTCACGCGTGACAATGCCGTGGGCACGAGCTACACCTACGACATGGCCGGGCAACTCATCGACATCGCGCACACCCAGGGCAACCAAACCTTAGCCTCCGCGCACTACGAGCTCGACCCGCTCGGCCGCCGCACCGCGCAGACTCGTGAGGACAGCATAACCGAACGCTACACCTACGATGCCACGAGCCAGTTGACCGGCGTGAACTACGGAACTGTAGGAGGGGCTTCACGCCCCGATTTCCCCACCACCGAAACCTTCGCGTACGATCCAACGGGCAACCGCACACAAGCCATCACCGTGAACCGTGAACCGAGAACCCAAAACTTCTCCTACACCACCAACGCCCTGAACCAGTACACGCGGATCGATGTTGCCGACTCCTCGCTCCCTGCTCCCCGCTCCTCGCTTCCGACCTACGACCAGAACGGGAATCTCACGAACGATGGCGAACGCAGGTTTAAATATGATTCGCAGAATCGGTTGATCGAAGTCGAAATGCTCGCTCCTCACTCCTCGCTCCTCGCTACTTACCATTACGATCCCCGCAACCGCTGCGTCCTGCGCAAATATTATACACTTGGCACACAAGGCCAATGGGTGCTCAACACGACCGACTCCCGCGCCCTCACGTATGACGCGGGCTGGAACCTCCTCGCCGAGCGCACACTCGATGGCGTCCAATCCGCCAAATACATCCACGGAATCCGCACCGATGAAATCCTCCGTTCTGAAATCACAAATCCATCAAATGGAAAATTGGAAAGCACCTACCCATTAGCGGACGGCTTGGGCAGCACAGTTGCGCTCACCAACAAGAACGGCAAAGTCACCGAACGCTACCGCTACACCGCCTACGGCCAACCCACGGTTTTAAAATCCGACTACTCGCTCCCCGCTCCTGGCTCCTCGCTCCTGGGTTACCGCCACCTCTTCACCGGCCGTGAATGGCTCGCTAAAATCCAGCTCAACGATCACCGCAATCGGCATTACTCGCCAAACCTAGGCAGGTGGCTATCGACTGATCCCATTGGGTTCGAGGCCAAAGATGTCAATTTGTACCGATATGTTGGTGGCGATGTAATTGATCGGTATGATCCGAACGGGTTAAAGGAATTTGGAGATTGTTGGAGTAGTTGCATGGATGCAAACGGCGCAGACTGGGCGTTGGGGGCTCTTGGGGTTTCATTACCCGCAGTCAGTATTCCAAAACCATTTTATTCGGGTGCGCTTGGAAGCAGTAGCTGGACCACGGGGTTGAGCCTGCTAGAACATTACACCGGATTAGCTGCGAGACAGGTTGGCAGGCGGTGTAATCCGATTGCTAACGTCGTAGCAGTCGGTGCATTGAGCTACCTTGTTGGGCTGTCAGGAACTTGTTCCGTATATTGTTATGACGATCCGAATTCGTGGTAAATATGAGCGGATTTCTTATTCTTGTGGGCGTTGTTATCGCATGGCTTGGATATGCGGCTAGGCAGATTGAAAAACGACGCCTTCCAGAAAAACTATCTAGATTTGCTGATAGAGAGTCGCTCTCTCCAGACATAATATATCAAAGATACTTCAACTCTAAGATGATGATACGGGTTGAAGAATTTATTCCAGTTTGGCAAGAAATAGGAGCACTTGCTAAACTTGATCCAGAAAAGTTACGCCCATCAGATCGCTTCAAGGTAGAGCTGACGCCAGTATCTGGTCATTTGGTGGAAGACGAGCTTATCGATTTAGAGGATATGTTGCGTCGGAAATTGCGGCGTAAAGGGGCACCATTACCAAAGGAACCGCCGCAAAATCTTGAAGAGTACATCTGTATATTATTGGGGCCCTGAGCCCCTGAAAAAGGGTCATGCTGCGAGGGCCAATAAAAAAAGGGCCAATAAAAAAAGGGTCGTGTTTTGTAGTTTGTAGTTGTTACCAACTTTTTTCTGGTCGTAAGAACTGCCAAATTGCGGTCGGATGACTTTTGGGCTTTGGGCCGGACTGGTATCGTATTTCGTAGCCAAATTGCCGCGCTGTGGTCGTATTTGTGACGGAAGCGAGCGGATGGGCAGATAGGAGGATGCAACGGTTACGATCAGACCGTAGCTGGCGCGCGCAGCCGATTTTCCATCGTACGTGTTCTGACCGGAGCGGTCGTAGGATTTTGCGCCGAACTGTGGTCGTAGATCGGTTTTCGGGTCCGGCCGTACGCTCAGCGCGCAGCAATTTGGCTCGGCCGCGCTTTCATCGTAAGCGTTTCGGCCAAGGCGGTCGTACGGTTTTGAACTGCGCTGCCATCGTACGCCCACGTTGGTTGGCGGAACGACTTCAACTTGGCGGTTCTGCTACCGTCGGCGGCTACTTTCACCATGCAGAACGCGCCAGAAACTAACAAAACACGGCCAAGCCCCTTTTCGGCCCGCCTTTTTCGGCCGCCGCGTTACCGGCGATTCCTTACGAGATCATTGCGCCGTAGATCGGTAGAGGGTGACTGAAAAGGAAATGTCGGCACAGAAAACGGATGCCGCCGGGGTGGGCGACATCCGTTGAGGTCAAGCGGACTTAGATCTTACGGATAGTTCAGCTCTGGAGCACGGCGAGGGCTTTGTCGTGTTCGGCGTCGGTCATGTACGGGATGCTGGTTTCCGCGGCGGTTTCGCGGTTGGCGGCCATGAGGTCGCTGCGAGCGAGATCGCAAAGGCGCGACTTGCGTGCGCCGGCCATGAATTGTTGCAGGCCGCACGCGAGTTTGTCGGCGTACGCGTACATCGCGACGGCACCGAGTGGAATTTTCTTCATTTCGGAGGCACCGACTTTTTTGGAGACAGCTTCCCATGAAACGAAGATTTCCTCTGCTTTGTCGCCGTAGGCGGTCACGGTAGCTGGCAGATCTTCCCAGTGGCCGTGCACGTTGGCGCGGTTGTCCGGGCGGAGCACGCCTTCGATGTTGCTGCCGAGGAACGCCGGGATCATCGGGGCGCGGCCCATGCAAACGAGCTTCACAAAAGGCGCGCCGAGGGTGAGGGCTTTAAAGACGTGATCTTCGCGGGCGAAACCACCAGCAAAGGACAAATCGGGCACTTTCAGGCCGCGATCGGCGAGCATTTTGGTGTACTCGTAGGCGCGTGAGTGGAGCGAAAGCGAGGGCACGCCCCAGTATTCCATCATGTTCCACGGGCTCATGCCGGTGCCGCCGCCCGAACCATCGATCGTCAGTAAATCGAGTTCCGCGTCGGTGGAACAACGAATCGCCAGGGCCAATGCTTCCATGCCGTAGGAACCGGTTTTGAGCGTGATGCGCTTGTGGCCAATGCCGCGCAGGTAGGTGACGGCCTTCATGAAGTCGTCGCGTACTTGCTGAGCGGAGTTCAGATTGGTGCCGCCGAGCCGGCTGTGGCGGGCGAAGTGGCGGATGGCGCCGGATTTGAAACCGGCTTCGACGATGGGATCGTAAGGATCGGGATCGACGATGTAGCCGCGGTCTTTGAGGAAGCGCGCGTACTCGATGTTATCGACCTGAATTTCGCCACCGATGCATTTGGCACCCTGGCCCCATTTGAGTTCGAGGATGACTTTGTCGCCGTATTTTTCGACGAGGTATTCGGCAACGCCGTTTCGGGTGTCTTCTACGTTCATCTGCACGATCATGGCGCCGTAACCATCATAATAGCGCAGGAACATCTCGATGCGGCGGTCGAGCTCCGGGGAGATTTCAATGCGGCCTTTTTTGAGGACAGATTTGCGGTCAACACCGACCACGTTCTCACCGACAACAATCGGAAATCCGGAGAGCGCGGCACCGATGGCGAAGGAATCCCAGTAGCGGGCGGCTACAAAGGTGGAGCCGAGTGCGCCGGTCATGATCGGGACGCGGCATTTGACGGGCATCGAGCGGCCGAACTGGGTCGAGATGTCGACGTTGGGGAAGATGCAGTTGTCGGCGTCGTGGTTCGGGTTATTGCCGTGCCAACCGTAAGCGTAGCCTTGGATGCGGAGCGATTGATAGCCCACGCCGATGGCGGTGGTGTTGGCCGAACCAGAGGTGATGTAGCCAAATTTGCGCGGGTAGAGCAATTCGCGTCCGCGCATGGACGAGAGCCAGGTTTCGCATTTACCTTTACAGGCGGAGTCGCAAAGGGTGCAGAGGCCGGATTCACAGGGATTGCCTCGGTTTACGGTGCCGAGCGCGTCGTTACTTTTTCTCCATTCGATCATTTGATGAGGGGGTTTAAACGGTTAGCGGAAGAAGGCGTTTCGAACGGTGAGGTACGACAGCGCCATGGGTGATGCGAACAGAGAAATCTTTGCGGAGAAGACGGTGGTTCGGCGAGCGTAAACTATGAAAAATATTCATAGTTAGAGCCTGTTTGGGTTTCCGGGCACAAAAAGGCCCGGGCAAACGACGTTCGCACCGGGCCGAGATTGACGAGGGAGAGAAGTTTTATAGCCAGGCTTTGCCGGCTGGGAGAACTTCGCGGCCGAAGAGGTCGTTGAGGATGATACGGGCCATCATGTACCAAGCGCCGAGCGCGCAGACGATTAACTCGTAACCGGCAATCTTGTTCCAAATCGGATCGCCGAAGTGGCCGATGTCGAGGAGAACGAAGCCGATTAGGAGAAGCGTGAAAGTCGTCGCCATCGCGCCGTGGACGCGCATCGAACCGATCCAGAGGATAACGGTAAAGAGTGTCCACGCGATGAGGAACCAGCCGACATCGGTATGAGTAGCGGTGAAGACGCCGAATTTATTCCCGAGCAGCATCAGGCAAAGGCTGATCCAGAAAGCGCCGTACGCGGTAAACGCGCAGTAGCCGAAGTTGTTGCCCATTTTCATTTCCTGGAAGCCGGCGATCATTTGCACGAGGCCGCCGAAAACGAGGCCGACCCAGATGACCGGGCCGGTGCCCATCCAGCCCACGTTGTGGAACTGGAGTAGGAGAGTGGTTAGGCCGAAACCGGCGAGACCGACAACCGCCGGATTTGCGAGTTTAGGTGTGGGAGGAGTGGATGGGTTGGACATGGAAAAGTGGTGGTAAGTGGTAAGGTGTAAGCGATAAGGCGGAGACGCCTCTGTTCGGCCACAAAAGGGTTAAACGCTAGGACGCAGCGCCGCCGGGGTAAGCGCGAAGTGGTGGACGTTCGTAGCTATTAGGCGCGAAGTGCGGGCCTGAAGGATTTGTGATAGGAGAAGCCGAAAAAGTCCTATTCCACTCGGTGATGGGACGATGCGTATCTCGCCAACTTCCTGCCGCTTTGCCTAGAGCCGGCGATGTTGACGGAAAAGGATGACGGCGGGGCAGACATTCGTCCTCAAAATTAAATCCATGCACGTCGCAAAAATTGCCAATAATTACCGCCTTAACAGTATTAATAGCCTTTTTTTTGATTAGAAATACGGTAAAGGCGCGAAAATATCGGTAAAATACTGCTTTAGAGGTAATATATTATAATATTCGTCAATTATCACCTTGCTGGATTCGTTTTTATGAACTAATTACCGCTAAAGCAGCAATGACCCCTCTCTCTCAACTCATTCAAAGCCACCGCAAGAAGGCGGGGTTGGTCCAAGCTCAACTGGCGAAGCTCGCAGGGGTGGGCAAGACCGTCGTCTGGGACCTCGAAAATGGCAAAGAGTCAGTCCAGTGGGACACACTCCAGAAGATTTTTCGTGTACTCAACATCACTGTCGAATGGCGCAGTCCCTTGCTTGATCGCATGGCATCGTTGGCCCCGGCCCGTTCCTCGGCGGTGTCTTCGTCCTCAGCTGAACCTCCTGCCGGTGGCACCTCCGTCGCAGAACCCCTCACGCCGTTATGAAATCTGCCCGCATCTTTCAAAAGGACCAGTTGGCCGGTATATTCGAGGCCTGCGATGACGGCAGCTACCGGTTCACCTACGAGCCCGGCTACTGCGGCGAGCCGGTGTCGCTCACCCTGCCGACGCGCCAGCGGGTTTGGGAATTCCCGCGCTTTCCCGCGCCGTTCGAGGGCCTTCTTCCTGAGGGCGTGCAGCTCGATGCCCTGCTGCGGATTCGCAAACTCGATCAACACGACCTATTCGGCCAACTGCTCGCAGTCGGAAACGACGTGGTTGGATCACTTCGCATCCAGGCCGTCAAATGAGGTGCTTGATCACGAATGAGCCGTGGGAGGGACCGGGGCCGTATTCGCCGGTCGGCCTGCGGCAGCTTGACCGGCGGCTCACGTCGCTTGCTCCACTGCCGTACACCCGAGAGCAGCTGATTGAGGAGGCCGCCGCGCGCGCCGTAAAGATGTCGATCCAGGGTATTCAGGCAAAGGTAAGCACCGTGCTGCGCGTGAACGACGGCCTGATGGAAATCGTGGACAACGGCGGACGTTATATCGTCAAGCCGCCGCACCCCCTCTACGCCGAACTCCCGGAAAATGAAGCGCTCACGATGTCACTTGCAGCGACCCTGGGCATCGAAGTACCCGTGCATGGACTTTTGCTCAACGGCGACCATACCCGTTCCTATTTTGTCCGGCGCTTCGATCGGGTGGGCTGGAACAAACAGCCGTTGGAGGACTTCGCCCAGTTAAGCGGTGCCAGCCGCGACACAAAGTATGCTTCCAGCACCGAGCGCCTGATCGAAATCCTCGACCAATTCTGCACCTTCCCGGCTCTCGAGCGCATGAAATTCTTCGATCGGCTCCTGTGCGCCTATTTGACTGGCAACGAAGACATGCACCTCAAGAACTGGTCGCTCATCACGCGTGACGACAAAGTGGAACTGTCTCCCGCCTACGACCTGCTGAATTCAACCAGCCCGAATCCCAAGAGCCGGGAGGAACTTGCGCTGCCGTTGCACGGCAAGAAATCCAATCTCTGTGCAAACGACTTTTGGCGGTATCTCGCTGGCGAGCGGTTAGGTCTTGCGCCCGCTTTAATCGAGCAGACCAAGGCGCGCTTCGTAGCGGTGTGCGCGGGATGGCCCGCCCGGATTGAAAACAGTTTTCTCTCCAAAGAGATGAAGGGACGATACCTCGATTTGCTCGGCGAACGGCGAGCTCGGGTCTTGTAACTGATATTTCACTCCATAACCACAAACTACAAAACCTGACTCTGTTCGATTATCTCTGGATTGTCGCCGAAGCGATCTACGTGCTGCGCGATGTCTACGGGCTCAAGGACCGCGCCCAACTTGCCGGGCTTCTGCGTAAGTTCTGCCAAGCGGCTGGCATCGTTACCGATAGCTACGTGTTCGACGCCCTCACGCGCTACGAAAAAAAGAACGTCGATTTTGCCGAGGCTTTATTGGCGGACGAAGCTGCGGCTCTTGGCGTGCGCCCGGTTTCTTTCGACCGCGATTTGGATAAGTTTTCCGACGTTAAACGGCTCGAACCGGGCGACGTGTTTGCCTGACACGGCGGCTCATTCTTACGTTGTTTAAGTCTGCCGCAGTCGATGTTGCTCACGAAACAGGCGGGCGGCGCGGCGGGAAAACCTCACTACCGTTCCATCCGTGAGCGTGGCTGTGAGGTTGTTTTCGCGGACCAAATCAGTACGTGCGACATACGCCAGATTCAGAAGCTGACTGCGGCTGGCGCACACGAAATGTCGCGGATCGAGATGTGCTGCGAGAGCATCCAGCGATGACAATAATAACGGATGATGCGTGTCGAAGTGGATGCGGCAGTAGTTGCCCACGCATTCGGCGAGCCGAATTTTTTTCACCGGCACGAACCAGCAGCGATCACCATCGCGAATGAAAAGGGTGTCGTCGTCGCCGAGTTTTCCGGGTGGGGCCGCCTTGTTGGACTGCGTTGTACGGAGGTGGGTGAGTCGCTCGCGCACACGGGCGAGAGCGGCTGCGAGGTGTGCTGGTTCGACGGGTTTGAGCAGATAATCGAGCGCGTTTACTCGAAATGCCTGCAACGCGTGCCGGTTGTGAGCGGTTATGAAAATGACTTCCGGGACAGGCGGCGGTAGCGCGGCGAGCAGTGCGAACCCGTCTGGTCCAGGCATCTGAATGTCGAGCAAAAGCACGTCGGGTTTCATTCGGGCGATGAGTTCACGGGCCTCTTCGCTGTGAGCGGCTTCGCCGACGACTTCAACGTCAGGTGACATACGGAGTAGTTCCCGCAATTCATCTCGCGCAAGACGCTCGTCGTCGATGATGAGAACTTTCATGGAAGTGGGATCGATATCTCCGCCGTGGTGCAGCCGGATGGTTTGGGATAAAGGCGGAGGGTCGCTCGTTCGCCACAGGCGAGTCGGAGTCGCTCGCGGGCATTGCGGAGGCCCAGACCATCGGAAGTTTCGGCCGGTGCTGCAGAGTCTGGAGCGACAGGGTTGATCACACGCACGAGGCAGACTCCATCGGCCGTAATGGCTGTTACGGTGAGTTCGCCCCCGTCCACTCGCCGAGCGATCCCGTGCTTCACTGCATTTTCCACCAAAGTTTGAAGCACCAGCGGCGGCAAAAGCACCTGGGCTGCTTCGGGTGCCAGGCTGAGTCGTGGGCGCAATCGACCTTCGAAACGAAATTGCTCCAGTGCGAGGTAGTTATCAACGGCAGCAAACTCATCGCTCAAGGGCACGGTCGCTGCCTCGCTGGCTTGCATCGATGAGCGAAGAAAGGCTGCGAGACGTGTGGTGAAATCGCGCCCGCCAGCGGGGTCGGCCTGGATCAGGCGGCGCAAGGTATTGAGGGCGTTGAAGAGAAAATGTGGCTGTACCTGCGCCCGCAGGGCGTTCCATTCGGCTTCACGTGCGAGCGCGTTGCGCGTGCGGGCTTCGCTGGCAGTCAGCTCGGCGCGTACGGAGGCAAGCAAAAGGGCGGTGGCCGCAGTCAGGGTGTTGTAGGTGACGAGCAGCGCGAGACTGTGGAGCGTGTTGGGCGCCGCAAACGGGCCGCAGTCAAAAATCGTGGCGAGTGTGCTGGCGAGCGAGACGAGCAGATTGGCGAGTGCCGCGCCACGTACGCCTTGCACGAAGGCGATCCACACGACAAACGGGAATGGCAGGTAGGCGAGTGGCCAACCGCCGATGCCGAGAGTGTATTCATGTGAGAAACCGACTACCACCGCCAACGTGAGCGCTGTGAAAGGCAGAAACGCCAGCTTGCGAATGGCCAACATGCGGTCAGGCCCGACAACCGTGAGCAGCGCGGGCGCGATCATCAGAATGCCCGCGGCATTGGCCACCCAATAGAGCGTGGCAGAATATAAGAAACGATCCGCTGGAAGAACGCCGCCGAGTGTGAGCCCGGTGATGCCGAGCGCGGCACTGATGAGCGGTGGCAACGCGACGCCGCCGACGAAGAAGCGTAGCACATCGCGTGCTCTTTCAAAGCTTGGATTGACCGGCCACACGCGGGTGAGCAGCCACCAGGCGGCGAGCGCTTCGAGCATATTGCCGACCGGGCCGAGCGCGAGGAACGGCCACGGATCGCCCGCAATCACATTGCTCGCCAGTGTGCCGATCCACACGCCAGGTGCGAGTCGCGGACCGAAGCGCAGCAATGCGGCGACAGCGACGCCTGAAGCAGGCCAGAGTGGACTGACGACAGACGCGTGGCTGAGGGAAAGCCACACCCCGGCCTTGGAAAAAAGGAGCACGGCAACCGCGAGGACAAAACTAGGCGCAAAAGCCCGGAGAGCGGAGGCAAGGCGCAGCAGCATTGTCGGATGTTTTCATGAAATCGTGTGACCCAAGCGAGCTGAAAACTGCAAGCGTCCAAAAATCACGAGAATCGGCCGAAAATCACAGTGAGCTTTAGATACGGCGAGTTGGTGCGAAAGTTATGCACATGCACACAGTGCCCTTCGCCGAATTTCTTGTTTGGGTGAGCCGGGAGTTGCGGGAGGCGCGTAAGGAGAAGGCTCGTAAAATTGAAACTTTGGGTGGCAGCAATGAGTTTCGCGTGTGTTGGGATTTCGGGAGGCAGCGCCTGCGTTTTTTGGATCGCAAGGCTTCGCCTCAAAGCATCGTTAGCTTGGCAAAAGTTTGGATGCGGTGGGAGTCCCTATCTCAGGAAGAACGTGGTCATCCTTCAAAATTCCAAGGGCGCACGCTCGACCGGGTCGCAGCTCCATTCGTGGCGGCGATTGTCCGCGAATATTGCGAATCCCTAAAACTTAAAAGCATCAAATCATAACCCCAAAATACAACGAATGAAACTCACACTTAAAAACGATGCCGGACTAGTCCGCGAAGTTCCGACCGGACGCTCATACACAGGTTTTCTCTTCACGGGATTCACGATGATGATCCGTGGCATGGTAACCAAAGGACTGCTCTTCCTGCTGGTTGCCCTCCCGGTGCAAATGGTCTGTTCTTATTTCATCAGCGCAGGAATCGATAGTGTGGCGCAGGGCACTGATGCACTCACTGATACCGCTCCCTTGTTTTTTCTGGGGTTCATTGTCACCATTCCAAATCTCATTTTTTGGGAAAAGTTGAACAAGTGGACTGCACGACATTGGTTGGATCGCGGCTACAAGCCCTGTGGACCAGGCTGGGAGCAATGGGGGCCTAAATACGGGTTGCAGGTCGATAGAAGCGACTTCGGCAAATAACCCAAAAGCTACATGCGCAGGCGAATCGTTATTGTAATTTCTATCGCGGCTCCATTCGTGGCGCGATTGTCCGCGACTATTTTCAACCTCTAAAACAACAGACCGACAAATCATACCCAAAAAATAATAGATGAAACTCACGCACATCCTGCTCGCTCTCGGTGCTACTGTTGCCTCTACGCACCTTATTGCTCAAGAGGCCAAGCCCCCGACTGAATCGGTTTGGGAAATTGCAGTCTCGATTGATAAGGTTGGTTCTTTTCAGAAAACTACACTTGTGGACCTAACAGCTTCGGAACGGGTTCTAGCCGAAAAAATGCGACCGGCGATCAGTAAACTTACCGTCGATGATATCGATAGATTTGTTCCGCAGGCACAACAGCTTCAAACAATACTAAGTCCAGTAATTAAGTTGTTATCCACGGAAGGCAGCAGCAGCGAGGAGCGTGAACAAGGCTTCAGGCAAGCAGGTGGACCAGATGGTATAAGAAGTGTAATTATGCTCAGGTGTGCATTCGCTCTTTGGAATGAAGCTCAAGCAGGAAATCAAACGGTGGCTATCGAGGTTGAATCGCTTTTACAAAAGGCAAAAAAGGCCACGCACAGTTCGCCTATCTTCAAAGGCCTTTATCTCGGTATGCCTATTGAGGATGCGGCAAAGCTCCTTTCGTTTTATTACAAACGCCCTCTCAAGGTTTCCATCAATGATACACGGGCGCAGGTAATGATCAAAAATCCGGCGTTGGAGGGGATACCGAATGCGGAGCTCTTGTATCAGATCGATGTTGTGCTCGCTAGCACCCAGCCGAACAGTCGGTCCGTTTCTGCATTTTGTCTCCCTTCTTACCTCGTGGACTCAATGTTTGAATGCGGTGATCAGGATGCACGCCAGTTTTCGCGTAACTTCTGCGAAGCTTATCACATTCCCCAAATGGCTTCTGAGATAATCGATCTGAAAACAATAATCGGGAAAGTCGTTGGGACACAGTCATTCTACTTTTATCGGGATGTCGCTTTCGAGCTGCGGATTTTCGATGATGCTGCTTTTGAAAAAAATGTTGATCCCGCAGTATTAAAGGCGAAGTCCATCAAACTTATTTCAATTACTACGCAAAAGACGGGCTTTAATTGAGTATATATTAGCTCATATGATCATTTGGTCTACGTTAATTATTTGCGGGGTAATAGCTGGGGTAATGGCTCTAGCAGTTGCGTTTATTCCTAGCATAATAGCTTTTATCCGTGAGCATGAATATAAGTGGCCGATATTCCTAATAAACCTACTGCTTGGATGGACGATACTTGGATACGTCGTGGCACTTGTCTGGTCGGTGATGCCCAAGGGCAAACTTTCTTGATCCCCCCATATGAGTGATACAAAAAAATGCCCATTCTGCGGTGAGGATATTCTCGCCGTTGCGATAAAATGTAAACACTGCGGCTCAGATCTATCTCAAGTGATCGCATCGAACGCCGCTGGAAATCTGGGGAAGGAATTGGTGGCTTCTATAGAAACGGTGATCCGAGAAAAGCGACATGAGACAACAGGGAAGCTGTATTTCACTCATGATATTCCTAGCGATAAATTGGAGAAGGCAAAAAATAAATTCGCTGGCAAGTTATCTTCCCGGGAACGCGTGCTTATATTGGGAGAAAATAAGGCTCTGATGTTTCACCTGAGTGGATTCATTCTAACAGATAGTAATTTTTATTACTATGGGGTGAATGATTACTACAATGGCTTAGCGGGTTCACGTAAGGGGGTTGTTCCAATTCATCAGATTAAGAGCTTTGTGATTAAGAAAGGCTTCAATAGGAACTTGGGCAGTTACGACCATTTCATTCTCAACGGCATGGGCCCCGACGAGTCGGACCTAATCCCTAAGTATTTTGAGTTTGGCGTGGGCGATCTTGAATTTCTAGGCGAACTGTTCGGAGCGTGTAGCGGCACGTTTATTGAATTGGATAAACAGATTCAAAAAGCTGCAGGGGCACCGACTTTGCAAAACACTTTTGCTTCAACAGCTCCTAAAAAGGCAGAGAAAACCGATAATCCTATAGAAGCAGGCGAGAAACCCAAGGCAGGCTGTTTCAAGTCGGGGTGCATGTTGATTATATTGATTCCACTGTGCGTTGGGTTCTTGGCGCTAGCGTTATGGGCACTATGGTCTGGATTGATGTCATAGCGACAACCCGAGCTTAGGCACCTTGCGTTTGGTGGGTATGTGCGCCCGAAATTAGGCGACGCATTGTAAATGAAGTACCCGACAAAGTTGAGAGCGCAGATCGGTGGCGTGTGTCAGGGAGTGCCCCCCCCAAAGAGCTTACGTCGCCGTGCTTTTCAGGTATTGATCGATCGCCCGGGCGGAGCGTTTGCCGTCGCCCATGGCTAGGATGACTGTCGCGGCGCCGCGGACGATGTCGCCGCCGGCGAAAACTCCAGGGAGGCTCGTCATGCCGTCTTCGTCCACTTCGATGTTGCCGCGTTTGTTGAGCTTCAACTCCGGGCACGTGGCGGTAAGGAGTGGATTGGCACGCGTGCCGATCGACACCACGACCACATCGCAATCGAGAATAAATTCAGAACCGGGAATAGGCGTTGGACTGCGGCGGCCGGAGGCGTCGGGTTCGCCGAGTTGCATGCGGATGCATTTCAGTCCGGTGACCCATTTCTTGTCGTTGCCGACCACTTCCAACGGAGCGACGAGGAATTCGAATTTAATGCCTTCTTGTTCGGCGTGGTGGAGTTCCTCAACGCGGGCGGGGAGTTCTTTGCGGGTGCGTCGATAAACAATGCTGGCGACTTCGGCACCGAGGCGTTTGGCGGTGCGCACGGCGTCCATGGCGACGTTGCCACCACCGACAACGGCGACGCGTTTGCCGACGAGTACTGGCGTGTCAGCCTGGGGAAATTCGTACGCAGCCATCAAGTTGACGCGCGTCAGGTATTCGTTAGCCGAATACACGCCCTTGAGGTTTTCGCCGGGCACGTTCATGAAGACCGGCAGGCCGGCGCCGTTGGCGATGAAGATGGCATCAAAACTTTGGCGCAGTTCGGGCAGCGTGTAGGTGCGGCCGATGACGACGTTGCACTCGATCTTCACGCCGGCGTCGACGAGGCGCTGGACTTCTTTGTCGACGATCTGCTTGGGTAAACGGAATTCTGGAATGCCGTACACGAGTACGCCGCCGGGTTGGTGAAGCGCTTCGTAAACAGTGACGTCGTGGCCGGCTTTGGCGAGTTCGCCCGCGGCGGTGAGTCCGGCGGGTCCGCCGCCGACGACGGCGACTTTTTTTGGATTTTCGATTCTCGATTTTGGATTTTCGATTTTGAGGCTTTCGGCGTGGTTCATGGCCCAGTCGGCCACAAAGCGTTCGAGATAGCCGATGCCGACTGATTCGCCTTTGAGGGCGCGGACGCACAGTTCTTCACATTGGGTTTCTTGCGGGCAAACGCGACCGGTGACGCACGGAAGGGCGTTGTCACCGAGCAGACTGTTGGCGGCGCCGGGGAGATCGCCCTTCGAGAGAAAATCGATGAAGCGTGGGATGTTGACGCGCACCGGGCAGCCTTGAACGCATTTTGGATCTTTGCACTGGATGCAGCGTTGGGCTTCGAGGACGGCGAGTTGTTCGGTCAGGCCGAGGTTGACCTCGCAGAAATTATGCGAGCGCTCGGTGGCGTCCTGCTCCGGCATACGCTGGCGCTGGATCGCGAGACGTTCTTTAGGAGACATCTTTTTGGGTGCGGCGGGTGCGGATTCAGGAAGGTCGGACATGGGTGAAGGAAAGTAGCGAGGAGTGAGTAGCGGGTAGTGAGTAGGGGGAGCGGACGGAGTGTTTTGGGTTTGGCTACTCGTTACTCGCTACTGGATGCTCGCTACTGTTTGAGCCCTACGCGGCAGGTGCCGTCCTTTTGACAGGTGTTGGCTTCCTGCTCGTGGATTTTGTAGGTGGCGAGGCGGTCGGCGAGGAGATCGAAATCGACTTTGTGTCCGTCAAATTCGGGGCCTTCGACGCAGGCGAACTTGGTTTCGCCGCCGACTTCGACGCGGCAGCCACCGCACATGCCGGTGCCGTCCACCATGACGGGATTGAGCGAGACGATGGTGTGCACGCCGAAGGGCTTAGTAAGATTGGCGATGGCGCGCATCATCGGCACGGGGCCGACGGCGTAAACGATGTCAATGCCGCCAGCGGTGAGGATTTCTTTCGTGGCGTCGGTAACGAAACCTTTGCGGCCGTAGCTGCCGTCGTCGGTGCAGACCACGACGTCGCCGAGGCGCTTGAGTTCGTTTTCGAAAATGACCCATTCCTTTGAACGGCCGCCGATGACGCTGGTGACGTGCACGCCTTTCGCGTGCAGGCCTTGGGCGATCGGGTGAACGACAGCGGTGCCGACGCCGCCGCCGATGCAGAGGGCGCGACCTTTTTCAATGACCTCGGTGGGCATGCCGAGCGGGCCGGAGATGTCTTGAATCGAATCGCCGACCTCGAGCGCAACCAGTTCCTTGGTACTTTTACCGACGGCTTGGATTACGAGGGCAATCGTGCCGGCCTGGCGATCTACATCAGCGATCGTGAGCGGAATGCGTTCGGCGCGCGGGCCGCGTCGGACAATGACGAACTGGCCAGGTTGGCGAATTTGGGCGATGCGTGCCGCTTCGACGTCGAGGCGGGTGACGTTGGGACTAAGCTGCGCTTTGGAGACGATGCGGTGCATCTTTTTAAGTGATAAGTTTTAAGTGGTAAGAGCTGTAAGCTTCAAAAGTGGCGCAGCAATTCCGAGGCCATTAGCCGTTGAAGAGATCGACAGCTTTGAAGACGTTGGTGCCCGCTTTCTGTAGAACGTCGATGGCGCGGTCGAGATCGCTGAAGCGGATGATCATGATGGCGCGGCCGGTGCGGCAGGCAAAGGCGTACATGTATTCAACGGAGATGTTGTGCCAATCGAGCACGGTGAGGACAGAGGCGAGGCCGCCGGGTTTGTCGGGAATCTGGATGGCGAGGACGTCGCTTGAGGTAACGGCGTAGCCGGCTTTTTCAACGACGGCGCGGGCCTTGTCGGGCTCCGGTGTGATGACGCGCAATAAGCCGAATTCGCCGGCTTCGGAGAGCATGAGGGTGCTGAGGTTCACGCCAGCATCCGCCAAAATCTGGCAGAGTTTGGAGAGGCGCCCGGGTTGGTTTTCGAGAAAGATGGAAATCTGGCGGATTTTCATGGGGGAAGAAAGTAGCGAGTAACGGGTAGTGAGGAGCGAGTAGGTCGGAGTGGCGAGAATGAGCGCTGCGTGTGTGCTTTTTGGTCGATGCTCGCTACTCGCTGCTCATTACTCGCTACTACGCTTGGTTGCGCTGATCGATGAGGCGTTTGGCTTTGCCTTCGCTGCGTGGGATGCTGCCGGGTTGTGCGAGCGTGACGGCGGCGTGCAGGCCGGTGATTTGCTCGATGCTTTTGCAAAAACGTTTTTGCAACTGCTCCATCGCGCCGACGTTGTCGCTGAGCATTTCGCCGGTGATTTCGACGCGCACCTCCATCTGGTCCAGGCCACCTTTGCGTGTTAGGACGATCTGATAGTGCGGCAGGCTGGCTTCGGTCTTGAGGAGGGCGACTTCGATCTGCGATGGGAAAACGTTTACGCCGCGAATGATGAACATGTCGTCGCTGCGACGGCTGATGCGTCGGATACGGCGGCAGGTTCGGCCACAGCTACAAGGACGCGTTTCGAAGGCGGTGATGTCGCGCGTGCGATAGCGGATAACTGGCATCGCCTGTTTGCTGAGTGTGGTGATGACGAGTTCGCCTTCGGTGCCGTCGGCGACGGGCTCGAGCGTTTTTGTGTCCACGATTTCGGCGAGGAAATGATCTTCGAAGATGTGCAGGCCGTCTTGGCATTCGCATTCGGCACCCACGCCGGGGCCGATGATTTCAGAGAGGCCGTAGATATCGAAAGCCTTCACACCGGAGGCGGATTCGATATATTGGCGCATCTCGTCGGTCCAAGGTTCGGCACCGAAGACGCCGCGTTTCACCTTCAGGTCGCGCTTGAAATCGATGCCCATCTTCTGAGCGGTTTCGATTAGGTGGATGAAGTAGCTCGGTGTGCCGCAAATCGCGGTGACGCCAAAATCTTTCATCACCATGATCTGGCGTTCGCTGTTGCCGCCGGAGATAGGGATGACGGTTGCGCCGATGCCTTCGAGGCCGCCATGCAGGCCGAGGCCGCCAGTGAAGAGACCGTAGCCGTACATGTTTTGCACGATGTCGCCACGCGAATAGCCGGCGGCGTAGAGGGTGCGCATGATGACCTGTTTCCAGACTTCCATGTCCTGCGCGGTATAACCAACGACAATCGGCTTACCCGTGGTGCCGCTCGATGCGTGGAGGCGAACGACCTCGCTCATCGGCACGGCGAAAAGGCCGTACGGGTAGGTGTCGCGCAGATCGGTTTTCACCATGAACGGCAGCTTGGCGATGTCGGTGAGTGTGTGGACATCGGCGGGCTTGAGGCCATTGGCGTCCATGCGCTCGCGAAAGAGTTTTACCTTTTCGTAGGAGAGCGTGATGACGGCCTTGAGCCGTTGGAGTTGAACCTCGCGCAAGCGGGATTCGGGCATGTAGTCGAGCGCGCTCTCGGGGAAGAACGTGCCTTCAAGATCGTTCCAGAGGTGGGGTATCATGGGGTGCGGCCGAGGGTGAAAGCGGCGTCGTTAGCGATGTGGAGTTTCTCGGGGAAATTTGCGCGGAGGCTTTCACGCCAGGCGCTTTCGGGAAAATCGAAGTGGCGGCTCAGGCGGCCGAGCATGGCGACGTTGAGTGCTTTGGCCGATGGTAACTTGGTCGTGTCAATATCGGCCGGGACGATCAGCGTGCCGCCTTCGCGCAGGCCGCCACGGACGACGTCGATCTGAGTCGGCTCCATGACGATGAGAAAATCGCAGGCGCCGTCGGGAATCATCGGACTGTGGACTTCGGAGCCGAAGCGAACATCGGATTGAACTGAGCCGCCGCGTTGACTCATGCCATGAACTTCCGCCTTTTTGACGGTGTGGTTTAGGCGAAACACGATATCGGCGAAGATATCGGAGGCTTTGATGACGCCGGTGCCGCCGAGGCCGGCGAAACGGACGTTGGTGGTTTGGACCTGGTTTGAAGTCATGGGGCGTGGCTCGTTAGGAATTGCAGGCACCACCGCATTCGCACGCACCGGTTTCGGGTGGGGCGTCGGCATTTTCTTTGGCTTTCAGTTCTTTGTCCCAGGCGGCGATGCGGCCGGCGGCAAGAATGCAGGGGCTGCGCGCGATGATAACGGTCAGTTCGTCTTTTTGTAGGGAATCGGCCAATACGGCTTTGAGCGTCGCGCGTTCGCGAACTGGATTGATGGTAAAAACGTTTTTTATGCCAGAGGCGCGGGCCATGGCTTCGAAGCTGACTTTGTGGGTGCCTTCGCCGTCGAGTTGGCGACCGGTGCCGGGGTGTTCCTGCTGGCCGGTCATGGCGGTGGTTCCGTTATCGAGGATCATCAACACGTGGCCGGTCTCGGGCGGGTTGTAGGCCATTTCAACGAGGCCGGGCAGACCGCTGTGGAGAAAAGTGCTGTCGCCGATCACGGAGACGACGCGCTTGGCTTGCTCGCGCGGGAGCACGTGGCGGAGGCCGAGGCCCATGCCGACCGAAGCGCCCATGTCGATCATCATGTCCATCGTCGCAAGCGGCGGGAGCGCGGCGAGTGTGTAACAACCGATATCGCCAGAAACGATGCAGTTGAGCTCCTTCATTACTTCAAAACTCGTGGTGTGTGGGCAGCCTTTGCAGAGTTCGGGTGGTTTGCCGCGGGGCGGGACGGGTTCGGGGCTTGTATCCTTGTTCAGGATACGTATGACGCGATCGACGCTGAGTTCACCGAAGCGGAAAATGGAATCGTCCTTGGCCTCGATGCGCAGGTCGGCGGCGCGCAGGGCCGTGGCGAGCCAAGGGTCGTTTTCTTCAATGACGACGCAGCGGTCGACCGTGGCAGCGAACGCGCGGATCGTCGCCAGCGGGAGCGGATAGGTCATGCCGAGCTTCAGGATACTGGCGGCCGGTTCGGCTTCGCGAATGTGATGGTAGCAGATGCCGGCGGTGATGATGCCGAGGGATTCGCTGCGTTTTTCGATTTGGTTCGGACCTTGGGAAATGTTCCACAACTCCATCTCGGCCATCTTGGCGCGGAGACGGCGATGGGCAGGTTTGGCGTGGCCGGGGACCATGACGCGGCCGGCGATGTTGCGGACAAAATCGGTGGTGGGCGCGCCGGTTTCGGACGCGGTGGGTTTCACTCCGGAGGCGAAGCGCGGTGTGACGGGCGACTTTGAGTGGCAGACCCGCGTGGTCATGCGGAAGAGAACGGGGATCTTCCAGCGCTCGCTGGTGGCAAACGCGACTTGGAGCAGATCGTAGGCATCCTGCGAATCGGCGGGCTCGAACATCGGGGCGACGGCGGCCTCGGCGTAGCGGCGGCTGTCTTGTTCGTTTTGCGAAGACGCCAGGCCGGGATCGTCGGCGACGACGAGTACATAACCACCGTCTACGCCCGAATAGGTCATGGTGAACAAAACGTCGGCGGCGACGTTGAGGCCGACATGTTTCATCGTGCAAAGCACGCGGGCTTTGGCGAAGGCGGCACCGAGAGCGACTTCGGCAGCGACTTTTTCGTTGGGTGCCCATTGAGCTTTGCCGCCGAGTGCGCTGAAAGCCTCGAGGATCTCGGTGGACGGCGTGCCCGGATAACCGGTGCCGAGCGCGACGCCACAGTGCAGTGCGGCGAGGGCAACCGCTTCGTTGCCGCTTAAAAGGAGACGACCAGACTTATCTTGAGAAGGTTGTGACACAGACGAGGTTTTGTTTGGGGTAAGTTTAGCTCAACGCGCTTTTGGGCACACCGTAAATCCTGCCGGTTGCAGCGCAGAAATTGCCTACCAACGGAAGGCCCATCACTGCACTTGCTTGATATGGCTGGGAGTGGTCCGATCCGCCGCGATGAATGCCGATGAACTCCTTGATGATATTTGCAGCGATGTTCCCGTGCGGGTGGCTGCCGCGTTTCAGGCTGCTCACGGCCAGGGTGACGAACTAACCCCTAGGATTATTGAGCGATTCGAGCGGGTGCTTGCCGCCTCTCGTGAGCCTGGAAACGAATCGGTGCCCTATGTCGGATTTCTCTTTTTTCTCGCCGCCGAATTCAGATCTCACGCCGCGCATCCACTGATGGTTCAGCTCCTACGGATGCCTGAGGATTTGGTCGATAGGGCGATTGGCGATGGGTTGACCGAAGGTGTTAGCACGGCGTTGGCGGATACCTGTCCGGGTTCCATTGATGGATTGCTCGGGCTGATAGACGATGGTGCGGCTGGTCCGTTCGCCCGTGGAGCCGGACTCACCGCTCTTGCTATGCTTTGGAAACGCGGCGTGTTGTCCCGCGAAGAAATGCTCGGCCAGCTGCTTCGTGTCGCCGCGCTTCTCGATCCCGAGTCGGAGAATGACGCGTTGGTGGGCAACGCAGTGGTCGATACGGCGGTAAGGATGAATGCTCATGAAATCCGCAGCAGCATTCTTGGCCTGTACGAACGAGGTCTGGCGGATGAAATGTACTACGAATCCGAATACACCGCGAAGCACCTTCTGCCCGGCGCAACGCCAGCCCACGAGGAAGCCTGCCTGAACCGAACCATCGATGATGCGTGGGCCGAGGTAAAGGGGTGGGCCTGTTTCACGAGCGATGCTAATCGGGAAAGGCCTTTTTTGCCGCCTACGGAGCCTATGCCGCATCCACCAACCGGCGCTTCCGACTGGGACAAAAAATACGCTCCACTGACACCCTTCCGGGCCTCGCCGAAGATCGGCCGCAACGAACCATGTCCCTGCGGCAGCGGCAAGAAGTACAAGAAATGTTGCGGCCAGTGAGCGTGCGGCCGCTTGGCCAGGTAAGCCTTCCCGGGGTGGAGCAGCTTGACGCAAGATGCTTTCCGGGTGCCACGAAGGTCGAACCACCCTGTTTGTCATCCCGAGCGCTACGCGAGGGATCCACTTGGAATCGGTAAACCAGCACGTGCGACCTTACCCACTAAGCATGGGCAAAACCTCAAACATTCGGGGGTGACTCCTTTTTCATTCTTAATCAGGGAATGGGAATTAGATTGGCCAGTTGTATGTCGAGCTTTTTGAGTCCCGTCAGTATACGTGACCTAACGGTATTATATATGTCTTTGGGATTTGCAGCGAAGGTAATCTTGTTTCGTGACATGTGAGCAACATTTCCACGCATACCCCCAAATTCGTTCATTGCTAAATTCCATTCATCATCGAGATCCTTATTTAATCGAATCGACAAAGGAACCAATAGCCACTTCAGGTTTTCCTCTTTGATGCCATTATTATTACTTACAACTTTCAGATACTCCTGTAATGCCATATTTATCCGAGTTTCGACACCGACTTCATTGCACGGTTTCTTCAAATTCTCGGGTCTCTTCCCAAGTTCGGACCACTCACTAGCACAAATTGCATATAATGAAAACACAACCCTGCCGACAGACTGTTTTTTAGTGTATGCTTCAACTGAAGCTTTAGCGAGCTCTTGGCAAACCGTTTCAAGGTAATGCTCTATTTCCGCGTGGACTAGAACGATAAACCCGAGAGTCCTGTCCTCCCATTGCGGGTCAGATATGCCCGCAAATGGATCATCTAAGTCTAAGGGCAATAAGTGCTTACGCAGAACAACGATTCTTCGCAGGAGTGAATAATATTGAGCGGAAACACTCATAGGTATTTCACTTCCCAACCACAATTGGAGTAATATTCACACCAACGACCTTACTCAATGACGCTGCCCATGCGTGGAATCGATATCTAGTATTTTCCAGACTTTTCGTAGTGCTCTCAATAGACTCCATGAATCTCGTATCGTTAGTGCAAAGATCTTTATAGGCAGTCACCACAATTTCGGGTGTATCTGTCCACGCTTTATTAACAACTTGATTATCAATATACGCAAGTAATACATCAAAGATCGCTCGATTGAAACGTTGCTCAAATTTTTCTCCGGTCCACTTTCCGTAATTATATTCGCTGTCCGAATCAGCAAAGGCTTTCCGGATCATTTCATCATTTCGGTCAAGCCGGCTAATTAATTCCAAGCAACGAGGTGCGTATGAAGCCCAATTGGCGTTAAGCTCTTTACATGTTGAGTCGAGAAACAATTTCATGTTACCGATGTATCGATTCAGAAACAAATTAAATGCTATGTGCCTGATAACGAGCTCAACATCTCTCATTCTGAAATCAGGTTTTGTTGAGTGAAGAATTCGTTTTATAGCTTTACTTGCCGTCGAATTTTCATCTGCAAAATCCACGAATGGTCCCGGATGAAGCGCCTGCCTTAGCTCCTGTGGCGAAAGTGGTTTGCTCCCCATATTCAGACGAATAAATACGTGAAACAATAGTGCCTCGTCCTTCCAATTCTTAATAATCACAGTCCTTATTGGCTGGTTATCAAAAGCAGCGATCACGTCTGTGCAGGTCAGATCTTCACGCAGATCACTATAAGTCCTTCCATTTAAATCCTTCCTGATATCTAGGTTCCTCAAACTGAATACTGGAAAATCGGACGCTCCGTTATTTGATGTAAATTGCAGCAAGCATAGGAGTCTTTGCTTACCATCTAGCACGATGTACTTTCCACGAGCATCCATACGCTCCGCCAAAACAATTTGGGGTACCGGTAAACCCAAAATCAATGATTCAATGAATCTACTTTTTCTGTCTAATTCCCACGCATCGCGTCGCTGAAATTTCGGGTTAAGTTCGATATTTCCCTTACGTAGTTGAGACAGAACGGTCTCAGTGGTCCAATCGGCACCGCCAACAGTGATGCTAGAAAAAACTACGTTTCCCGCCAGAGTTATATCGGACTCTTCTTCAGATGTGCCTGTGATTTCTGAGAACTGTTGAGGATCATTCATTGAATGAATTATTAATGGTGGCTTTTGCGGCAAACAAAGGGGTGTTCATCTGGCTGGGTGCCAAAATGCAATAGGTGGCATCAAGTTGGAAGGCAAATTGTTCGGCCACGCTGAGGTGGACTCCGTGACCAGTACCAGGGGATCGAGAGAGTTAGTTATGAGGTTCAGGTATGATTGGGAAGATAAAATAATTTTTAGGGAGGGGTGCAGGGAAGGGAGCTAGCTCTTTCCCCGCTCCTCCCGTCGCCGTTAGGCGGCATGTTTGGGGCGATCCAAAAGGGCCAAACTTTGCACTTTGCACAAAGACCCTGCGGATGGAGCATATCTGCAGGAGAACTTGGTGCTCCTGACCAACCCGAGAATCAGGATGCTTAAGGACGTCCACCCCCGTACGGCACCGGCCAGGCTCACGTTCGACGTGTGCGAGCCGACCCAGCCAGGCGTGGAAAACGTCGAATGAGAGGCAGAACTTACAGAGGAAGAAGTCGAGCTTGCCGAGTAACTCTAGGACGATAGCTTTTTCCCCATGAAGGAAATTATTTTTGAGGTACGCGAGGACGAGGCCGATGGCGGTTTTACCGCTGCGGCGCTCGGTCATGACATTTTTACTGAGGGCGACACGATAGCGGAACTACGCGCCAATGTGCGCGGGGCGGTGCAGTGTCACTTTGGCGATGGCGTGCCCGGACCGTTGCCGCAAATGATCCGGCTGCATTTTGTGCGTGATGAAGTACTAGCGACATGAAAATCCCGCGCGACTTGAGCGGCTCCGATCTGGCGAAGGCGTTGCGTACGCTCGATTATGAGCGCGTGAGGCAGGACGGCTCACATATCCGACTGACAACCCAGCGCGGCGGCCAGCATCACATCACGGTGCCCAATCACAATCCGATCAAGCTGGGCACGCTGACGGGCATCCTCAAAGCCATTGCCGCGCACCACAAGCTGAGCATTCAGGAGTTGGTGCAAACCCTCGGCCTGTAACGAAACCAATCAAAAGGGGTTAAGTTTTGCACTTTGCAGAAAGGCCGATCCAGGCTTCTGCGGACAGTGGTTGTGTTTTGGAGCTTGGGGTCGGTGGTTCCACTCAAACCCACCCGGACCCAACCTCATTGGATTGCCGCAAGGCTAGAACGAGGAAGCGCACGCAAGCGTGGTTCGGGGCGGACACGAACGTTTGGAGGTTATCCCGGTAACGGGATGCTCGTGCAAAACGAGGACACGTTGAACCAACCTTCTTACGGCCATGGTTTCAATATGCGATCAACCGCTCCCCTTGATCGGGGAAAGATCATTAACTGGAGAGCCGGATGCGGGAAATCCGCCAGTCCGGTTCGGAGGGAGGGGTGGAGCAAATCAATGCTCCGTCCCTACCCCTATCAAGCCGGATCGGGATCGCCGGCAAGCAGGCTTCTGCGAAAATCTGCGCTGATGACGCGTCGCCCGCCTTTTCCTGATTGAACAATCCCTGCCCGTTTCACAGCGGCAGGTTGATGCCGGCGAGCGACGTGGCGATGGCGTTCATGATCGGTTCAGGTGCGACGCCGAGCCAGATGATACCGATAATCAAGAGAACGCAGAGAATCTTGGTCGAGAGGTCGATGGAAAGGGATTCGGGAGCGGTGCCGTCGGAGACTTTTTCACCGAAGACGCTTTTGCGGACAACTTGGAGGTAATAATAAATGGCGATCGCGGAGTTGATCACAGTGATGATCACGAGGGCGAGGTGTCCCTTGGCGAAGGCGGCGGAGAGAAGGCCGAACTTGCCGATAAAGCCAACGAACGGAGGGATGCCCGCGAGGCCGAAGACGGCGACGACGAGCGTCAGGGCTAACAAGGGCGAGCGGCGGTGCAGGCCGGAGAGTTCTTCGATTTCGACGTTGGTGCCGTCTTTGGAGACTTTGCAGATGACGACGAAACAGGCGGTGACCATCAGTAGGTATCCAACAATGTAGTACAGCGCGGCGGTGTAACCAGCGGTGTTCATGGCGGTGAAACCGACGACGGCGTAACCGGCGTGCGCGATGCCGGAGAAACCGAGCAGGCGTTTGAAATCTTTTTGGACGAGCGCGATCAGGTTGCCGTAGCACATCGAGAGGATGGCGAGGCCGCTGAGCAGCGTGGCGATCGAGTGATTATCCGGGGTGGCGAGCGAAACGAGGCGGACGAGCACGGCGACGGCGCCGACTTTGGGCAGCGAGGCGATGAAGCCGGCGGTTTCGTTGGAGGCGCCTTGGTAAACGTCGGGGGTCCAGAAGTGGAAGGGGAAGATGGCGAGTTTGTAGTAGAAACCGCAGAACGCCATCGAGAGGCCGACGATCACGAGGGGCGTGCCTGCGATGGGAGCGAGCTTGGTGAACATTTCCGGCAGGTGCGTCGAGCCGGTGAGGCCGAACAGGTAGCTAAAACCAAAGAACATGATGCCGTTGGCGGCGACGCCGAACATGACGTACTTGATGGCGGATTCCATTTGCACGCGTTGGCCGTCGCGCTCGCGGCGCATGGCGACCATCAGGTAGAGCGGGAACGACGAAAGTTCGAGGGCGATGATGAGCGAGAGCACTTCGACGCTGCTGACGAGCATTGTGAGGCCGAGTACGCTGAGGGTGAGGAAGAGGTAGTACTCGGCTTTGGTTTCTTGCCGGATGTCGGGTAGGTTGCCGCTGAGGAGAAGCACGAACAAGTAGCCAGCGCTCATGACGATCTTGAGCCATTGTGAGAAGGCATCGATGCGGTACGCGCCGTCAAAGAGGACCTTGCTTTCGGGAAGCGAAACGATGCTGGCACCGAGGGTGACAAGGGCGACGAAGATGGCACCGGCGCGAGCGGCTTTGCCCTGCTTTTCGCCGAGGGCGACGACGAAGAGGCCGAGTGCTCCGGCGAGGAGCACGAGCTCAGGGAAGAAGGCGAGGGCGGAGAAGGGAGTCATCTGAAAGGAGCGGGTAGCGAGCAGTGAGTAGCGAGTAGTGTGATTATTTCCCGACTTGTTGGAGGAGGTGGACGACGGATTCGTGCATGATATTCACGAAGGGCTGCGGGTTCAGGCCGATCCACACAACAAATACAAGCAAGGGTGTGAGCGTGAGGATCTCGCGGACGTTGAGATCGGCTGTGCCGGTGTGGTCGGGGTTGTCGGTGCCGCCGTAAACGAGGCGCTGGAGCATGCGGAGGTTATACGCTGCTGCGGCGACGACGCCGGGGATGGCGCAGAGCACGATGACGGTGGAGGCTTTGAAACCGCCGGCGAGAACGAGGAATTCGCCGATGAAGCTGTTCGTGCCGGGGAAGCCGAGCGACGAGAGGCAGAAGACGCCGAGGAACGTGGCGAGGATCGGCATCGTTTTGCCGATACCGGCTGATTTGGCGAGATCGCGGGTGTGTAGGCGTTCGTAGATAATGCCGACACAGATGAACAACGCGCCGGTGGTGACGCCGTGGTTGATCATGACGAGGGTGGCACCTTCGATGCCCTGGACGTTGAGGGCGAAAATGCCGAGGGTGCAGAAGCCCATGTGGCCTACGGAGGAGTAGGCGACGAGTTTCTTCATGTCGCTTTGCGCGAGAGCGGCGAGGCCACCGTAAACGATACCGGCGACGGAGAGCCACATCAGCGCGGGTGAGAAATGCGTCGCGGCCCAAGGCGTGATCGGCAGCGCGAAACGCAGGAAACCGTAGGTGCCCATCTTCAGCAGCACGGAAGCGAGGATGACCGAACCAGCGGTTGGAGCCTCAACGTGCGCGGCGGGCAACCACGTGTGGAACGGGAACATCGGGACCTTGATCGCGAAAGAAATGAAGAACGCGGCGAAGACCCAGGTTTGGAAGCCGTGTGAGAACGCGTGGCCCATGGTCTCAGGCAGGTTGAATCCACCGGTTTGCAGGCGCAGCGCGATGATGGCGACGAGCAGGAAGACCGAGCCCGACATCGTGTAGATGAAGAACTTGATCGAGGCGTAGATTTTACGCGGGCCGCCCCAGACGCCGATCATGAGCGCCATCGGGATGAGCATCGATTCCCAGAACACGAAGAAGAGTACGGTATCGAGTGCGCTGAAGACGCCGATCATCGCCGACTCCATGACGAGGAGCGCGATCATGAACTCTTTGACGCGAACCTTGATGTAGGTCCAAGAGGCAAGCACGCAGAGAGGCGTGATGAGTGTCGTGAGCAGGATGAGCAGCAGACTGATGCCGTCGATGCCGAGCGTGTAGTTGATTTTCAACCACGGAATCCACGCGTGGCTTTCACCGAACTGGAAGGCAGCGGTGCTGGCATCGAAGCCGATGTAAAGGTTGACCGAGAAGATCGCGGCGGCGGTGGTGAAGCCGAGGGTCCACCAGCGGACGAGTTTTTCGTCAGGCAGCAGTGCGCCGATCACGGCGGCGAGGAGCGGGGCGAAGATGAGGGTGCTGAGGAAGGGCAGGCCCTCGAGGGAGTCGATTATTGGCATGACGCGGGACCGTTAGAAAATGAAGAGGTAAGCCAGGAGCAGCAGGGCGCTGAGGCCGAAGGCTGCGGTGAGATTTTGCTGGAGCGCACCGCGTTGGGCACCGCGCAATCGGGCACCAAAGTTACGAACGCCGGTGGCGAATCCGTCGACGATACCGTCGATCACGGCGCTGTCGAAAACGCCGACGAGGCGCGAGGTGCGCATGAGCGGGATCAGGCCGCCGGCGTTGTAGATTTCACCGACGAAGGTATCTACGGCTTGGATCGGTTTTTTGGCGAGCCAGAGGAAAGCGGGGCCGCCTTTGCGCCAGAGGATGTCGAGGTCGAGCGAGATCTTGGCCTCGGGCGTGAGTTTTTTCAGCATCAGGAAGAAGCCGAGCGCGGTGAAGAGGAGGATCTGCAATGTCTCCATCACGTGGTTCGTGTTGTACGGCTGATACGGATGCGCAAGCGTCTGAGGTAATTTGTCGTAGAGGTAGGGCGTGTAGCTGCCGATGAAGATACAGAGGAAGGCGGCGATGCCCATGGCCAACGTCATGTTCCAGACCGGGTCTTTGGCTTTCTCCCAAGTCGCAGGCTTGCAGTTGTTTTTTCCGAAGAAAATGTAGTAAGGAACCTTCAGACCGGTGTGTAGGAAGGTGCCGGCGGAGGCGAGCATGAGGAGGAAGCCGACCCAGAGCATGTGGCTGTCAAAGCCGGCCTGCACGATCATCGACTTCGAAACGAAACCACTGAAAAGCGGGAAAGCCGAGATGGAGAGACCGCCGATGAGCGTCAGGATGAACGTCAATGGCATCTTTTTGTAGAGGCCGCCCAGTTCGGTGAATTTGCTTTCGCCGGTCTGGTGGAGGACGGTGCCGCAGCCCATGAAGAGCAGGCCCTTGTAGAGAATGTGGGCGAAGGCGTGGGCGCAGACGCCGTTGAAGGCGAGGCGGCCGAAGTCGGTGTCGAGTTTGGCGAGGCCAACACCAGCGACCATGTAACCGACTTGAGAAATAACGTGGTAGGCGAGGAGGCGCCGGCTGTCGTTTTCGAGCACGGCGTAAACGACACCGTAGAGCGCCATGATGACGCCGAGCGGGATTAAGATATCGAAACCGGGGACGCCGCGCAGGAGGGCGTACACGGCGGTTTTCGTGGTGAAGGCGCACATGAACACCGAACCATTGAAAGTCGCTTCACCGTAGGCGTCGGGCAACCAGGCGTGCAGCGGCGGAACAGCGGCGTTGAGGAGAAAGCCGATGGTGATCAACCACGTGCCAGCGGTAGGGCTGAGGACGTCGAGCGCGTTGAAGGCGAGGCTGCCGGTGGCGCGGTACGTCAGCATGATGCCGGCGAGGAGTGCGACACCCCCTGCCATGTGAACGAGCAAGTAGCGATAGCCCGCGGCACCGGAGCGGCTGCTTTTGCGGAACCAGATGAGGAACGTCGAGGCGATGGCCATGACTTCCCAGAAGAGGAAGAGCGTGATGAAATCGCCGGCGTAGAGCGCGCCAATCGAACCAGCGACATAGGTCCAAGCGGCGATGTGCTCGGCGGCGCGTTTCACGTGCAGGCCGTAGAGCGTGCCGATAATCGCCATCAGGCCCATGATGTAGCCGAAGACTTGGCTGAGCGGATCGACACGGCCGAAGGTGAGCGCGATTTCCTTGGTGAAATGAATTTCGCCGAAGGTGCCCGAGTTCATCGTGACGATGCGGGCGAACGCCAGAATCGGGATAAGCAACAGCCAGCCTTTGCGAGCGGCTTGTGGGACAAGCGGGAGGAGAACGGCGCCGATCAAAAAAATCAGCGAAGGGTGGATCCAGAGATCACTCATTGTAGAAATCCTCCCGGGCCATGATCTCTGTGCGACCGACTTTCAGGTGTCCGTACCATTTGGATACGTAAACGATGATGGCACAGGCGATGAAACCGAAGACCGACCAGAAGACCGGAATCGTTTCGGCGATATGGTAAAGTTGGGCCCAGAAACCGTGCGCGGCTTCAGCGGCGTGGGCGGCGGGCGCAGCGTGTTCGGTCGCGGCGGCGGCGTGGCCGTGCGAAAGTAGTACGCGGGCAATGTCGGCGACGACGAGGAGCGCGAGCAGGCCGATGCTGACCTTGATCACAAGGCCGAGCCGGTCGCGCAGAAAATCTATAAAGCGTACGAGGTTCATCAGAATACCGCTTTCGCGAGGTTAAGGAAAAGGTCGGGCCAGAAACCGATGACGATGGAGATGACGGCCGTGATGCAGAGCGGGATGACCATCGAAGGATGGGCTTCGCCGTGGAGATGATGTTCGTCTTCGTGCGAGAGTTTACCGAAGAACGCGGTGTAAACGACGGGGGCGAAATACGCGGCGTTGAGGATCGTCGAAACGACGAGGATCACGAGGATGCCGATCTGGCCGGCGTCCATCGAGCCGACGAGTAGGTAGATCTTGGATACGAAACCACCGGAGCCGGGCACGCCGATCATCGAGAGCGAGGCGAGAGCGAAGGCGCCAAAGGTGAACGGCATCACGCGACCGAGGCCGGACATTTCGGAAATGTCTTTTTTGTGGGTGGCGACGAAGATCGCGCCAGCGCAGAAGAACAGCGTGATCTTGGCGAAAGCGTGCGTGGCGATGTGGAGCAGGCCGCCTTCGACACCGGTCGGCGTGAGCAACGCGACACCGAGGACGATGTACGAGAGTTGCGAGACGGTGGAGTAGGCGAGCCGGGCTTTGAGGTTGTCCTTTGAAAGCGCGATGACCGAACCAGCAAGAATCGTGAAGCCGACGAAGTAGGCGGTCGGGATGCCGAGGTTGAAGGCGTGCATCGTATCGACGCCGAAACCGTAGAGCATGACGCGCGTGGTGGAGAACACGCCGACCTTCACGACGGCGACGGCATGGAGCAGCGCGGAGACGGGTGTCGGGGCGACCATGGCGCTCGGGAGCCACGAGTGGAACGGCATGATGCCGTTCTTCGCGAAGCCGAGGATGCAGGCGGCGTAGGCGCCGGTGACGAGCCAGCGGTTAGCGCCAGCGAGGCCAGCGATTCCGTCATGGACGTTAGTGGGAAAATCGAGCGAGCCAGTCAGTACGTAGATGAGCACCATGGCCGGGAGCACGAGGCCCTTGGCGGTGGTGGTCAGGTAGGTCATGTACTTGCGGGCACCTTCGTAGCCCTCGGCGTCCTGATGGTGTCCAACGAGTGGATACGTGACGATCGAGACGACTTCATAGAAGAAGTACATCGTCAGGAGATTGTCGGAAAAGGCGCAACCGATGGCGCCGAAAAGCGAGAGCGCGAAGCAGGTGTTGAAGCGCGTCTGGTTCGGCTCGTGGTGACCGCGCATGTAGCCGGCCGAGTAAAACACGGCGAGCACCCAGAGGAGTGAGGCGGCGCCGGCGAAGATCATCGACATGGCGTCGGCGCGCAGCGTGAGGCTGAGGCCGGGCAGCAACTGGAACAGCGTGAACTTCAGCGTGTGTCCGGCTTTGATTGCGGGATACATCGACGCGATGAGGCCGAACATCACCAGCGCGGCAATGACGGAGCAGGCTTCGCGCAGATTGGGTTTCTTGCCGGTCGCCATGACTGCGGCGGCACCGATGATCGGTGCGAGGATGGCGTAGAGCAGGCGTGGGTCGTGTTGAATCGTTTCCATTGGCTCAGCCCTTCAGTTCGTTAAGATCCTTGGAGGCAATCGAGCGATAATTGCGGTACACGGCGATGATGATGCTGAGGGTGATGGCCACTTCGGCGGCGGCCAGGCCCATGATAAAGAGAACGGCGATCTGGCCGACGGATTGGTCGGGCGCGGTGAAACGGTTGAGCGCCATGAAATTCAACGACGCGGCGGCGAAGATGAGTTCGCCGGAGATCAGCATGCCGATGAGTGTGCGACGGCGAACCAGGCCGTAGATGCCCGTGGCGAGGAGGAAGGCGGCGACCACGAGGTACGCGGCGGGTTGGGTGTAAAGTTGGGCGGGGTTCATGGCGCTTCGCTAATGCAGAATGATGAATGAAGAATGTAGAATGGTTTCGGCAGGCGGAGGGTTTTCGGTGGGTTGGTTTTCATTCTGCCTCCTTCATTCTGCCTTCTTCATTTTCTTTAATTCTCCCGGAACGGGCGATCACGAGGGCGCCGAGGATGGCGACGAGGAGCACGAGCGAGATGAGTTCAAAGGGCACGCTGTACGTGGTGAGCAGGCGGATGCCGATGTCTTTGACGGAGCCTTCGCTCACGAGGGTGGCGGGGGCCTGCCAGTTGCCGCTGAGGCTGAGTTTGGCGATGCCGAGAAATACACCAGCACCAATCGCCAGAGAAACGAGCGGCGCGATAACCGGGTACGGTTTGGTGAAGTTCTCGGGAGCGGCTTCGTCAGGTTCGGTGAGCATGACACCGAAGATAATGGTCACGCAAACGGCGCCGATATAGATCAGGATTTCCATCAGCGCGAGGAACGGGCTGTTGAGGAAATAGAAAAGGCCGGCGAGGCCGAGGGAGGCGATGGCGAGGCCGCACACGCTGCGAATAATGCGCTTGGTGCAGGCGGCGATGAGCGCGCCCGTAACTGTGATGGCGATACAACCGATGAAAATGGCGGCGACGATCCAGTCGGAGAAAGGGAAGGCGTTCATGGCTGGGAGCTGGGAGCTGGGAGCGAGGAGCTCGGAGACGGAATGGCTGCGGCTGGTTCGGCTGCGGGCGAAGCGGCGGGGGCGGCGACTGCGGCGGGGGCGTAAGGATCGTAGGGCGTTTTGCCGACGCGGGTAACCTGGTCTTTGTAGCGTTGGACGAGGTCCATGTTGGCCCATTGGTTCGGCAAGCTGGCCAGGTTGTAGCGATTCGAATGTTGGATCGCGTCAAACGGGCAGGCTTCGATGCAGAGTGAACAGAGCGAGCAAAGTGTGTAGTCGAGTTTGTAGCTAGTGACGGTTTTGCCTTTTTCGCCGGCGGGCTTGATGCCGTCGAGCACGATGCAGTCGGACGGGCAGGCTTTGGCGCAGAGGTTGCACGCGGTGCAGTTGGGTTTGCCGGTTTCTTCGTTCCACTTCAGCTCGATGTGGCCACGGAACTTCTTCGCGATCGTCAGCGTCTGGTGCGGATAGTGCGTGGTTATGGTCGGGCTGAAGAATTGCTTGATCGTGATCGTCAGACCCGTGAGGAGAGACAGGAACCCGGAGAATGTTTCGGTGACGAGATTCATGGGCGTTTAGAAAAGGCGGGGCAGTTTGAGCGTCACGCTCGTGAGGAGCAGCGTGAGCAGGGAGAGCGGAATCAGGATCTTCCAGGAAAGGTTGAGCAGGCCGTAGAATTGCGTGCGGGGGAAAGTCCAGCGGACCCAAACCACGCTAAAGATCAGGAAATACATTTTGAAGAAGAAGCAGAGGACGCCGATCAGCGTGCCCCAGATTCCCAATGAGCTTAGGTGCGTGCCGACCCATGGGCCCAGGCCGCTCTGCCAGCCGCCGAGGAAGAGGAGCGTCGCGAGCGCGCAACCGACGACGATGTTGGCGTACTCGGCCATGAAGAAAACGCCGAAGCCCATGCCGCCGTATTCGGTGAAGGCACCGGCGACGAGTTCGCTCTCGGCTTCGGCCATGTCGAAGGGAGCGCGGTTCGTTTCGGCCAGCATGCAGATGTAGAAAATGAGGAACGTGATTGGCGCGAAAATGTTGCCGCCGATATGACCCCAGCCGCCACCGCTAAAGTCCCAAATGCCACGGAGAATATTCCAGTTCCAGAAACCGCCGCCTTGTTGAACGATGATTTCCTGGAGGTTCAACGTGCCGGTGACCATGATCATGGTGATCACGACGAGCAGCATGGGGATTTCGTAGGCGACGTTTTGCGAAACGACGCGGGCTGCGGAGATGATCGCGTATTTGTTGCGCGAGGCCCAGCCACCGAGCATGAGCGCCATCACATTGATAGAGCCAAAAGAGAACACCATCAATAGGCCGATGTTGAGATCGCGAGCGAGGACGTTGTCGCCAAACGGAATCGCGGCGAGGCACACGAGCGGCGGCGCGATGACCATGAGCGGTGCGGCCCAGAAAAGGATTTTGTCGCTGCCCGGAGGTGCCATCAGCTGTTTCGAAAGGAGCTTGATGCCGTCGGCGGGCGGCTGGAGCAGGCCTGCCCAACCGGATTCAGTTGGACCGGGGCGGCGTTGGAAACGGCCGGCGCCTTTGCGCTCGACCCACACGAGGTAGGCAGCGTTGGCGGCGACGAAACCGCAGATGCCTAGGAGGTAGATAAGGCTCCGGCTCAGTACGCCCCAAGGTGTGGCAAAGAAGTGGGTAAGGCTTTCGATCATCGAAGTGGCGGGAGAGACGGTGGCGAAGGGTTAGCGATCGATGTCGGGGATGACGAGGTCGAGGCTGGCCATTAGGGAAATCGCGTCGGCGAGCATCATGCCTTGCGAGGCTTCCTCGAAGAGCGACAGGTTGGTGAAACACGGTGTGCGCAGGCGGATGCGGTAGGCTTCTTCTTTGCCGTCGCTGGTGATGCGTATGAGCAGGCGACCACGGCCGCACTCGGTGGCGAAACAAGTGTCACCGACAGGAAGTTTTAGCACGCGCGGCACTTTGCCCTGGAACGGACCTTCGGGGATCTTCGCGCAGGCTTGCTCGATGATGCGGAGGGATTGCTCAATCTCATCCATGCGGACGAGGTAGCGGGCGAGCGAGTCGCACTCGTTGTAGACAGGGATGTCGAAGTCGAACTGGTTGTAGATCGAGTACGGTTCGGCTTTGCGGACGTCGTAGTTGACGCCGGAGCCGCGCAGGACCGGGCCGCAGGCGCCGTATTTGCGGCACATCTCGGCGCTGATCGGGCCGATGCCTTCGACGCGTTTGCGGAAGATGATATTTCCGGTGACGAGCTTTTTGTACATTTTCATGCGTTTGCGCATGTAGGGTACAAAGGCTTTGGAGCCGTCGATAAAATCCTGATCAACGTCATCGCACACGCCGCCGAAACGGTAGTAGCAATACGTCAGGCGCGAGCCGGTGATCGCTTCGAGCAGATCGAGAATTTTCTCGCGATCATCGAATGCGTACAGGATCGGGGTGAAACCGCCGAGATCCATGATCCACGCGCCCCAACCGACGAGATGGCTGGAGATACGGTTGAGTTCGGAAGTGATGACGCGGATGTACTCGGCGCGGAGCGGGACTTCGATTTTGGCGGCTTTTTCCACGGCACCGACGAAGGCGTGCGTGTAAGTCATGGCCGAGAGGTAATCGATGCGGCTCGTGTTAGGCAGGTACTGCGCGTAGGTGCGGTTTTCGCCCATCTTTTCGTGCATGCGGTGGATGTAGCCGGGCACGGGCTGGGCGTTGACGATGAACTCGCCGTCCATCTCGAGCTTCACGCGCAACACGCCGTGGGTCGCGGGATGTTGCGGCCCCAGATTGATCGTGAACGTTTCGGCGGAAGGATCGCCGACGGGAATGAGCTTGGGGATGTTCACGCTTTGAAATCCTTTAACAACGGGTGGTAGGTGGCATCGTCAGGCAACATGAAAGGCGAGAGGTCGCGGTGGCCAATGAAGTCGATGCCGAAAAAGTCGTGGGTCTCGCGCTCGTGCCAGTCAGCGCCGGGGAAAACTTTAGAGATAGTGGCTATCTTTGGATCGTTGCGCGCGATGCGGGCGCGATAGGCGACGCGTTCGCCGGTCTGGAAATGGAGAAAATCGTAGATGACTTCGAGCAGGCCCTGAGTTGGCCAGTCCATGCCGGTGACGGCGTCGATGGCGTAACCGGCGCGATCCATGATTTCTGCGGCGGCGACGACGTGGGCGGGTTCGACGGTGACTTCGAGATGCAGCCCCTTGTCCTCGAATTTCCAGATTTGTACTGGTTTTGGAAGAGGCGGAGGTGGCGCGACCGGAGCGGGGGCGGGCTTCGCGGCGGCGGGTTTAGGTGCAGGCGCTGGAGCGGCGGGAGCGGCGGACGGCCCGGCAGGGACGGCGACGGAGCGGCTCGACGCGAGGTCGAGCCCTACGACGGAGGGCGCAGCGGGAGCGGCGGCGGGTTTTGGCGCTGGCGCAGGTTTCGGGACGAGCGCGGGCGGCAGCTGGACCATCTCTTTGACGGCCAGCGGCTCGAATTCTTTGGCGAGTTGTTCGATGGAGCTGCTCATGGCATTTCGACGGTGGGCCAGCGGCGTTTGCCGGTGAGCTTTTTCTCAAGTTCAATGATGCCCTCGATCAAGGCTTCGGGGCGGGGCGGGCAGCCGGGGACGTACACGTCGACGGGGAAAAGTTTATCCACGCCTTCGACGACGGAATATTGGCCAGGATAGACGAACGGGCCACCGGAGATGGCGCAGTTGCCCATGGCGATGACCCATTTTGGCTCTAGCATCTGGTCATAGAGCGTCTTGATAGCGGGGGCCATTTTCTTGTTGACCGTGCCGGCGACGATCATGACGTCGGCCTGACGGGGAGAGGGGCGAAAGACTTCGGCGCCGAAGCGCGAGAGGTCGAAACGGGCCATGCCGGTGGACATCATTTCGATGGCGCAACAGGCGAGACCGAAAGTGAGGGGCCAGAGCGAATTCGCGCGCCCGAGGGCGAGCAGATCGTCGAGCATCGCAAATTTTACGATTTGCGAGGTGTCGGGTTGCGTCGTGTCCATGTGAAGACTCCTTTTTTCCAGGCGTAAATGATTACCAGTGATAACGTCCCTGTGAACATCGCGACTTCCACGAGATCGCGCCATTCGAAGACGCGGTTGTAGACGAGAGCGACGGGGATAAGATAAAGTACATCAACGGCGAAGGCTACGAAGACCAGCGCATAGAGGTAGTAGACGGCGCTATAGCGGATCCAGGCGTCGCCGATCGGTTCGACGCCGCATTCGATGAACTGGCCGGTTTTGTTCGCCGTCTGACGGGTCGTGTTGCGAGGAGCCAGGAAGAACACGAGTACGAAGGGGCCGGCCGCGAACACCAGTCCGCCTAACGCGAACAATACCACGTAGATGAGATCTCCTGATAGGGTTTCGTTCATCGTGAAGCCCGGGCTGGAGACCCGGGGGAAAGTGAAATCTGCGGCATGTTGCCATAATGCGACACAATCCAGGAACCAGCATCGCAGGGGTTGCCGAAGGCTGCGCATTTCTTGCGACGCGTGAATGCACAGGATAAATAAATCTTATCTGCTAGCGACGGAGAATAAGTTTTCATGGTGTTAATAAGGTGAAAAGCATTTCAACCCATTCCCCGTGCAGTCTAGAGCTGGCGAAGATACGTGGGCGTTGTTGAACAGCCGGGATGATGAGTGATGTAAAGGGATAGACCGCGATTCATCCGGTGGGTTTTGCAGCGGCAAAGGCTCAGTGCAACCCTTGTTTGGGGTTATACATTGGCGAGGGTGCCGTGTTATATTGTTTTTAGTGGTCACCCTGCCGAGGTTCCCCAATCCGGATGTTGACACCGTCGGAGGGCTTTCTCGAATATGGTGGCAGTTCCGAGCCCAGCTCATCACAGCCTCCACTCCCTAGTCTCCGGTGAACTGAAAGTCTGTTGGGACCGGTCGGACCAACTTCTCCCCCTAATAATTCAGTCCATGAAAATTCCAATCCACCTCAGTGCCCTAAGTATTCTGCTCACTTTGGGTGCATTCCTAATTTGCCCTCTGGCCCAAGCAGCTAAAAGTGGCGGCGCTCCAGCGAAGGACGGCTTTGTCCCGCTGTTTAACGGCACGAACTGGGACGGCTGGTATTTGAAAATCAGAAATGGTGATGCCGAGTTGGCGAAGCGCGTTTTTGCGATAGAAGACGGCATGGTTCATGTCTTCAAAGACCTGCCGGATGGTTATCAGCTGAACCTAGGCACCAATGATACCCACGGAATGTTTTACACCCAAAAGAAATTCAGTAAGTATATTCTCAAGTTCGACTACAAGTGGGGAAAAAAGAAACTCAGCAACTTTGATCAATTTCAATATGATGCGGGCTGCTACTATCATGTGGTGAACGATAAGATCTGGCCGAAGGGCATCGAGTATCAAGTGCGTTTCAATCATTTGAAGGACAAGAACCACACGGGTGATTTTTGGGCCGACGGTCTGGAATGGTATTGCGATCAGAACAAAACCTTTCGCCTGCCGCAGGACGGCGGAACCGCAAAATTGGGCCACAGTGGCGAACACCTAGGGCTGGTCACCGACAACTTCCACGGGTTGGATGACCGATGGAACGAGTGCGAGGTGATCGTGATGGCAGATCAATATGCTATCCACAAGCTCAACGGGCAGGTCGTCAACTATGCCACCAAGCTACCGTATAGCGAAGGCATCATCGGCTTTCAGTCGGAGACGGCTGAAATCTTCTATCGCAACATTCGCATCAAGGAGTTGGCGGAAGTGGTTCCAGCTGAGAAATTCCTGACGAAAACCGTCCATGATATAGCTTTCCCACAGACATTTAAGTATGAAGGTAATCCTTTATCCCGCTACCATAGCGCGACAGATCCGGACGTTCAGGTATGGGACGGGGTCGTCTGGATGTATTGCTCTCAGGACAGGAATATGAAATCGGGTGTGCATGAGCATCATTATGATGCCATGGATGGATACCATGTATTCTCTTCAACCGATCTGGTGAACTGGACTGATCATGGTGAAATCATACACTCGAAGGATATAAGTTGGGGCAAGGATGGTTGGCTGTGGGCACCAGGATCAGCTCGTAAAAATGGTAAGTATTACCTGTATTATCCGCATCAGGATAAAACAGGCACATGGAGGATTGGTGTGGCAATCGGTGATTCACCGAAGGGACCGTTTAAGGATACCGGAAAACCTATCGAAGGTATTACCGGAATTGACCCGAAGATTTTTATCGATGACGACGGCGAGGCATATATTTATAATAATAATGGGGTGGTGGCGAAGCTGAAGCCCAATATGATCGAACTAGCCGAGGAGGTTCGCATGGTTGATTATGCCCCGAAGGAAGTTACCGAAAATGAAAATTTGAAGTTCCTTGAGGGTTCATACATGCACAAGAAAGATGGCGTGTATTATTATTCCTACAGCAATTGGAAAAACAAAGAGCTTCAGGGTTTCTATGCAATGGGGAAGAGCCCTTACGGGCCCTTCGAGTGGAAGGGGGCCATGGCACCTCATCCGCAAGGAGCCCAAGATCATCATTCGATCATCGAGTTCAAGGGGAATTGGTATTATTTCTATCATATCGCAATTCCCGGGTTTCCTGTATATAAAGAGCAGCAGGGGCGCATCGCTTGTTACGAAAGGTTGTATTACAACGGGGATGGAACCATAAAAATGGTGGAGCACACCAGGGGTGGCCCCAAACGCGATTGATCCGGCCCCCCACGTCTTCGGAACGGCGGACCTGGTGATGGCCGCCTCCGCTGGATTGCACATTTATTGCGTTAGTGCAGGGCCTTGATTGGGTGGCCAAGCAAGTACCTGCGCTGATTCCATTCAGGAGCTTGGCGACTACCGCATAAAATGGGTGCTCCTTTTGATTTACCGTTTTACATCTAAATATTTTTAATAATAGAAATAGGAATCCAGTGCAGGTACGGAAGCCAAGACGAGGCTCGTCGGATCTGAAGTGATTGAACTCGCTTTCCCCCGACGTCCAAGCCTAGGTGCCGATCAGCAATTATTCAAAAACGAAGGCCTTAAAATGAACGAATCAATTACAAAATATGCATCCATCGGATTGGTCCACTTTATGGCCTATCCGTCCACCATCAAGGGCGAGGGCCCAATCGAAGAAACCATCCGGAAAATTGCGGTTGATGATTATTTCCAAGCTATCGAAATAACCTGGATCAAGGACCCCGCCACGCGCGCCAAGGTTAAGAAGATGCTCGATTCCTCGCACCTCACCGTGGCTTACGGTGCGCAGCCCCGTCTCCTCACGACCGGTCAGAACATGAACAGCTTGGAGGAAACCAAGCGCCAGGAGGCCGTTGCCAATCTCAAGGCGGGCATTGATGAAGCCTATGAAATGGGTGCCGTCGGGTTTGGCTTTCTGGCGGGTAAATATACGGAGGACAAGAAAGAGGAGGCCTACCAAGCGCTGGTAAAGTCCACCAAGGAGATCTGCACCTACGCCAAGTCGAAGGGTAAAATCAAACTCGCCCTTGAGGTGTTCGACTACGATGTCGATAAGTGCTCTCTCATCGGCCCGGTCGCACTGGTGAAGCGGTATGCGACGGAGATTTGCGCCGAATTCGACAATTTCGGACTGATGGTGGATCTGAGCCACGTTCCGATTATTCATGAGACGATCAGGGAGTCACTCGTGCCGGTTAAGGACTTCATCATTCATGCCCACATGGGGAATTGTATGCTGCGTGATAAGAAGGATCCGGCGTATGGTGATGCACATCCCCGTTTCGGCTATCCCGGCAGTGAAAACGACGTCAACGAGCTGGTGGAATACCTCAAGGTGCTCTTGGAAATCGGTTACCTGAATCCGGATAAGCGCCGCATCCTCAGTTTCGAGGTCAAGCCAGTCGGCGATGAGGATCCCGATATCGTCGTGGCCAATGCCAAACGGGTGCTGAATCTCGCATGGGCCCGCGTTTAAATCTTTAGCAAACTCGAATCTTCAACTCAAGACACGGGGCATCTCAGTATCCGCTCCGTGCACAACCCTAAATCAAAATAGACATGAAAATCGTTATATTAGATGGTTACACTCTTAATCCCGGCGACCTGAGCTGGAGCGCCCTTGAGGCGTATGGAACCTGCACCATTCATGATCGCATCGATCATTCGCCTGAATCAGTGATCGCCGCCATCGGCGATGCAGATATCATCTTCACGAATAAGACCCCGCTGCCCAAGGGGGTGCTGGAGAAGGTGCCGTCCGTTAAATATATCGGAGTTCTGGCCACCGGCTATAATGTAGTCGATGTCGCTGCCGCCACCGAGCGCGGAATCGCCGTCACGAACATCCCGACGTATGGAACCACGGCTGTGTCACAGTTCGCTATAGCGATGCTACTGGAAATGTGTCATCATGTTTGGGATCACAGCGAAGCCGTAAAGAAGGGCAAATGGACGAGTTGTCCCGATTTCTGTTTTTGGAATTATCCGCTCATCGAACTGGCGGGTAAGACGATGGGCATCATTGGATTCGGACGAATTGGTCAGGGGACCGCTAAGATCGCTGAGGCGTTGGGAATGACCGTTTTGGTACATGACCAATATGTTAACCCTGCTCTTGAAACGCCAACATGTAAGTATGTCGCGCTTGATGTATTATTTGCTAAATCGGATGTCATCAGCCTGCACTGCCCGTTGTTTGACAGCACCAAGGGCATCATCAGCAAGGCCAGTATCGCGAAGATGAAGGATGGAGTCATGATCATCAACACCTCACGCGGTCCACTGATTGTTGAGCAGGATCTGGCGGACGCCCTTAATAGCGGGAAAGTCGCTGGGGCCGCCGTTGATGTGGTTTCGAAAGAACCTATCTCCAGCGACAATGTATTGTTGAAAGCCAAGAATTGCATCATCACCCCGCATATTGCATGGGCTCCCAAAGAATCACGTTCACGGCTCCTGAACACCGCTGTGGAGAATCTTGGGGCTTTCCTCAAGGGCTCGCCAGTCAACCTTGTAAAGGCCTAATATTATGAACAAGAAAATCGTAAACACTAACAAAGCACCCGCTGTGATCGGCCCGTTTAATCAGGGTATTATCGCTGGGAATCTGCTGTTCACCTCGGGGCAACTCCCGATGCATCCTGAAACGGGAGCGGTTCCCCAAGGTATCGAGGCCCAGACGATTCAGGTGCTGAATAACTTGAAGGCCATTATTGAGGCGGGAGGTGCGAGCCTGAACGATGTCGTGAAGACAACGGTCTACCTTCAGCACATCAGCGACTTCGCTGTGGTGAACAAGATCTACGCGACCTACTTCCCGGAAAACGCACCGGCGCGCGCCTGTGTCGAAGTCTCTAAGATGGCAAAAGATGCTCTTGTCGAAATAGATGCGATTGCTGTTCTGAAATGATACTTCTTCAACACCCCCATCGATCCCTCCCGCCCACAGGGCTGCCCGTTGAGCTTGTTGGCGCAATCAAGAATACCCCATGAAAATCAAAGCGACAATTGACAGGATTCCGGGAGGGATGATGGTCATCCCGCTCCTCCTTGGAGCAATCATCAAAACATTCTTCCCTGAGTTTTTGAAGATTGGAGGTTTTACTACGGCGATCGCTACTAATCCCCTAGCGATCTTGGGCGTTTTTCTCGTCTGCATGGGCGCGGGCATGGATACCAAGGCCGCTCCCAAGGCACTGAAGATCGGTGTCATACAAACACTCACCAAGTACGGCATCGCCGTTGCCATCGGTTTGTTCGTTAGCCATTATTTCGGAGCCGACGGGCTGTGGGGCATCTCCGCCTTGGCCTTCATCGCAGCCATGTCTAGCACCAACGGTGGATTGTACACCGCCTTGACGGCCGAGTTCGGAACAAAGGAGGAAGTCGGCGCAATCGCTATTCTCTCCATTAAGGATGGTCCGTTTCTAACCATGATTGCATTAGGTTCGGCCGGGATTGCCTCCATTCCACTAATGACATTGGTCGGTGTCATTTTGCCGCTGCTCCTGGGTGTTATACTGGGTAACCTTGACCCTGATCTGCGCACCTTCCTGTCAAAGGCAGGCATGGTCATGATTCCATTCTTTGCCTTCGGCTTGGGCTGTGGTATCAATCTTATGACAATCTATCAGGCAGGTTTTTCTGGAGTGTTATTGGGTTTGTTGACGGTCGTGGTTTGCGGCTTCTTCACGATCCTCACTGACAAATTATCCGGGGGCACCGGGGTCGCCGGAGCAGCCAATGCGAGCTCAGCCGGTAACGCCGTAGCAACTCCTGCTGCGGTGGCGATGGTTGATCCTTCGTTAGCTGCCACTGCGGCGGTGGCAACCCCTCAGGTGGCCGCTGCGGTAATCACAACTGCTCTGCTGGTTCCGGTATTAACTGCCTATGTGGCGAGAATGAATAAAAGAAAATTGGCGGCGGCTGAGCTTGGAACGAACGCGTGACCTGAACTTTTGCTAGCCTGAAATGAGATTTGAATACTAATCCCTTAACGAAAAACTTTGTGAATAAAAGAACGTTCCAAGCGCTATTGGCGATGGTCGCCTGTTGTTTGCCTCATCTGATATTCGGACAGCATCTAAAAGAGAAGCTCCCGCCCGTCCTGTTTGAGCATTTACGCCTGAATGTGGCCGATAAAGAGGCGACCGCAAAATGGTATGTTGAGAATGTCGGTCTTGAAATTATTCCGACAGAAAATAAGGAGGTGGTGTATGTGGCCGATAAAGATCGGCATTTCATGTTTGAATTCAGCTCCATCCCCGGACTGAAGTCCAATTACGCTGATATTGATATCGACGGTTTTCATTGCGCGTTCGAAGGACACAAGACGATTGAAGCCGTTGCCGAACGGATGTTGAAAAATGGTGCCACGCAGCTAGGTGAAATTTATCGAAACAAGGTCGGTGATTTTGTACTCAATCTGAAAGATATAAATGGGCTAAGTGCCCAATTGATTCACCGGATCGACCCCTTTTATCCCAAGCCGGTAAAGAGCTCCATCCGCTTTGAACATTTTGCGTTCAATACCACTAATCAGATGGTGTCGGCCCTCTGGTATGTGGAGTTCATGGATCTCACTATTCCGTGGTCAAAGGATATTGATAAAACAAACAATATGTTCCGCAACTATCGCGTTCCGTATGTCGGTGATGTCGCGCAGCGCATGTCGATGGAACTGTTTGGCAAAGAAATCCCGTGCTCCTTCTATAATCTGCCGCATAACGTCATTCACCTGGCCTTCAATACCGACGAACCGGAGAAATTGGCGAAACAGATGATCTTTGGCGGTGCCAAACAGGTGGGTGAAAAACGAATCGAGGCCAATGGGGACGTGGTAGTTGATCTATATGATCCACGGGGTGCTCCGTTCCGATTGATCAAGCGCATGAAGCCGATATTATAGGCCCAAGGATTTTTTTGAAATCGCGTTTGTTATTTGGCGACCGCGCACGAATCAACCGCAGTATACAATTATCGAAAAGAAACACCGCAAATTATGGAAACAAAATACCGCAAATTGGCCCATGAGATGATCATGACCGGCGTAAATACCGCCGATCCCCGTCAATCGATCAAAAGCAATGTCCGCGTGGAGGGTGACACCCTCACTGTGCGGACCGACACCTACTCCCTAAAGGACTACGACCGCGTCCTGCTTTTTGGTATCGGCAAGGCGGCGACGCCTATGTGCCAGGCCTTTGAAGAGATCTTGAAGCCTGACGGCGGGCTCGTGATCACGAAGATCGGCGCAGAAATCGGCATCGCGGAGGTGAAGTCCATCCCCGTCATGCGCGCCTACCACCCCGAACCCCGCAAGGAGAATGCAGAATACAGCCGGGTTATTTTGGACATGATCGATGCCATTGGTGCCAACGAACGCGTTCTGGTTTTCCTGATGGTGTCCGGCGGCGGCTCGGCCCTGTTCTCCTGCGCCCCAGCCACGGTCAGCATCGAAGACAAATTCACGCTCAACCAGCTGCTCATGAAATGCGGCGCGAACATCCATGATATCAATACCATCCGGAAACACTGTTCCGATGTGAAAGGCGGCAAGTTTGGCCAGCGGGTGGCGGCCAAGGGCGCCACGCTGATCTCCCTGATCCTTTCCGATGTGGTCGGTGACGACTTGAGCGTCATTGCGTCCGGACCCAGTTACAAAGATGTCAGTACCTTTGCGGACGCGGTCCGTTTGCTGAAACAATATAACATTTGGGAAGAGACGCCCAAGTCGATCCAGGACCACATGCAGCGCGGCTTGGAACATCCCGAAATGGAACCTCCGCGCGAGGTGCCGAAGAAGGTGCATAATTATCTGATCGGAAATAATCTGGCCGCCCTGCATGCGGTGAAAGCCATCGCCGTGAGGGAGGGCTTTAACACGATGATCTTGACCAGTCAGAATACCGGCGAGGCCAAGATTTCCGCCAAAGCGTATATGGGCATCGCCAAGGAAATTCAGGATTCAAACACCCCGTTGCAGCCACCGGCCTGCCTGATCGTCGGCGGGGAAATGATTGTGACTTTCAAGTGGGAAGATCGCGATGGTTTTGGTCCGACGCGTGAGTTTGTTCTGAGCTCGGCCATCGAAATCCAAGGGCGCAAAAACATCGTGATCGCCGCCTGCGACTCCGACGGAGTGGATGGCGATGGTAAGTCCGGGGCGATTGCCGATGGTCAGACCGTGGCCCGGGCGACCTTGGACGCGAAGCACTACTTGGACACGCATGATGCGGAAGCGTTCTTCGACAGCCTAAACGATTCCATCGAGTTCAAGAGCATGACCAACGTGAACGACATCATCGTCATCTTCGTTGGCCCGAAAGAGTAATTCCATTCGGCAGCGCGGGCCATCACGGCCCGCAGCTGCTCAGTCAGGCCCGATCGCAAGATCGAAATGTTCCCATGACGCCCACGCCGCTGGTTCTGCTGCCTTCGCCCTCGATCACTCTGAACCCCTCTGGGGAGAAGAACGGTCGGGTCGCATTGAGGCGGATGCGGCCAACTCTGCCTGAAAGTGCCTACCGTCAAAGAACACACGATCCCAATCCGCAGGCGCGAGGGTGGTTTTGAGTGGGATAAATTCTTTCTCACCACCGATGCACGCATCCGCCGCGCAATAGATCCGAAAACTCAGCCTTCATCCCCCATGAAATTATACCGACATCTCCTACTCATCGTCGCGCTCAGTGGATTCGGTGTTGCCAGCACGAGTGCCGCCCCCACGCCCCCCGTTGCCGCCGCCGCCAACGATTCAAACGCCGTCAAGGCCTCCGACCTAAAACTCGACGGTACCGGCTTCTATCTCGATCAGGGTAAATGGGCCGCGATTGACCCCGACCAGCGCAAGGAAGCCTCCATCAAGTTCATCGCGCCCGCCGCCAACGGCCGCTATCGCGTTACCCTCCACGCCGTCGGCGAGAACGACGGCGATTCCACCTACGAGGTCATCCTCGGGAGCCACAGCCTCAGCCCGTTCACCTGCCCACCGAGCAAGGAGATGTTCGAGGAGGGCCCCGCGTTTACCAAGACTTGGGGCGATGTTGCCGTAAACCAGGGCGAAACGGTCGAAGTGCGCGCCCGCGTCGCCTCCAACGACGGCAAGGAATACAGTCGCGCCCGCTGGTCAAAAATCGTGTTCACCTCTGTCCAAGACGATCCCGGCCATGAGGCCGCCCGCGTCGATATCGCCGCCGCCCAGCGCGTCGCTGCGATGCAGCCCGTTGCTCGCCAGCCCAGCGGCAACGGATCCGTCAAGGTCACCGGCGAGCTCAAGCAATGGCACAAAGTCACCGTCGAAATCGCCGGCCCCTTCGCCGCCGAGAGCGACACTTCGCCCAATCCCTTTACCGACCTCGCGCTCAACGTCACCTTTGCCCACGAGTCCGGCAACCCGCGCTACGTCGTGCCCGGCTATTTCGCCGCCGATGGCAATGCCGCAAATTCCTCCGCGCGCTCCGGCACCGTCTGGCGCGCCCATCTCTCCCCCGATAAGGCCGGCAAGTGGACCTATCGCGTCGCCTTCACCCAGGGCAAGCACGCCGCGATGAACGGCGACGGCGCGCCGCTCGCCCCCTTCGATGGCCAATCCGGCACCTTCACTGTCGCGCCCACCGATAAGACCGGCCGCGATTTCCGCGCGCAAGGCCGGCTCATGTACAACGGCACCCACTACCTGCACTACGCCGGCAGCGGCGCTCCCTTCCTCAAGGCCGGAGCCGATGCCCCCGAGACCCTCCTCGCTTACACCGAATTCGACGACACCATTGCCCTCAAGAAAGGCGTGCCGCTCAAGACCTGGGCTCGCCACGCCGGCGACTGGCGCACGGGCGATCCGACTTGGAGCTCCGCGCAGAAGGGCAAGGGCTTAATCGGCGCGCTCAACTACCTCGCAGGCAAGGGCGCGAACTCGTTTTCGTACCTTACCTACAATGCCGCAGGCGACGGCGACAACGTTTGGCCCTTCATCGCCCGCGACGAGAAGTTCCACTACGACTGCTCGAAGCTCGACCAGTGGGGCATCGTCTTCGACCACGCGAACAAGCTGGGCCTCTTCCTGCACTTCAAGCTTCAGGAAAATGAAAACGACGACAACCGCCTCGGTGCCCAGCGCAAACCCGGCCTTGTGCCCGAATCGCTCGACGGCGGCACCATGGGCCCCGAGCGCAAGCTCTACTTCCGCGAACTCATCGCGCGCTTCGGTCATGCCCTCGCCCTTAATTGGAATCTCGGTGAGGAAAACACGCAGACGCCCGAAGAACACCGTGCGATGGCCCAGTTCCTCTACGACACCGATCCCTACCATCACCTGATCGTCATCCACAGCTTCCCCGGAGCCGCCCATCAGGATCCGATGTACGAAGCGCTGATTGGCAAGCAGTCGCAGCTCACCGGCGCCTCAGCGCAGAATAAATGGATGGATACCCACAAGCTAACCCTCAAATGGGTCAGCGCCTCCGCTGCCGCCGGCCGTCCGTGGGTCGTTTGCAACGACGAACAAGGCCCCGCCAGCGCCGGCATCCCGCCCGACCCCGGGTACCCAGGCTTCACCGGCAAGGATAAGAGCGGTAAGGACATCGGCTACGATCTCCACGACATCCGCAAGGCTACCCTCTGGGGTAACTTCATGGCTGGCGGAGCCGGCGTGGAGTATTATTTCGGATATCAGCTGCCCGAGAACGATCTCCTCTGCGAAGATTTCCGCAGCCGCGACCAGTCATGGGACTACTGCCGCATCGCCCTCGAGTTCTTCCGCGATCAAAAGATCCCGCTCGGGAAAATGGCCAACGCCGACGAACTCGTTGGCAATCCCACCCACGACAACTCCGCCTACTGCCTCGCCCAGCCCGGCCAGCTCTACCTCGTCTACCTGCCCTCCGGTCGCGCCGCCACACTCGACCTCACGGCCGTAGCAGGTAAATTCTCCGTCGCGTGGTTCAACCCGCGCACTGGCGGCGCGCTCCAACCCGGCGCCGAAATCAAGGCTGGAGCCCCTGCTGCGCTCACCGCTCCCGACGCGAACGACTGGCTCGCCGTCGTCCGCCGCTAGTCACCTCGCAACCACTTTTCCGCAACCTCCGCTTTCCCCCATGAAAACATCGCACCTGCTGCTCGCTCTATCGCTTCTCGCCACGCTCAGCGCCCACGGCGCGACCGCCGCTGCCCCCGTCACTCCACCCGCCGTCGAAAAAACCGCCAAGCCCGAGCGCCTACCAATGGACGAAGCCGAGCGCCAATTTCATCTCCCGCCGCTGCCACCTGCCGACACGCCCCTCGTCACCGCCGACACCACCTTCGAAGAACAAGACGGCCAAGTCGTCATCGAGGCAGAGCACTTCACCAAACAAAGCCGCGATTACATCCGCCGTTGGTATCTCAACAGCGCGACGCATACCCCGACAGCCAAGCCGGATCCCGACCCCGTCATGGTCACCGACGCCAGCAACGGCACCTACGTCGAAGTCCTGCCCGATACGTTTGTCCACAAGGGCGAACGCGCCGTCGACGGCCTCAACATCGGCGTCGCCCCCGGTTCGGTGGCCGTGCTCCATTACCCGGTCAACTTCACGCTCCCGGGCCGCTATTACCTCTGGACCCGCATGCGCTCCAACGACGACGAGGACAACACCCTCAACGCCGGCGTGAACGACGACTGGCCCGCCTCCGCCCGCTGCCTTCAATTCCCCAAGCTCAAGAAAGTCTGGTGGTGGGGCGGCGTCATCCGCGATGCCCGCGGTCCTAGTTTTCCCCATCATCGCGCCTACATCGATATTCCTGCCGCCGGCATCCACACGATCATGTACTCGTTCCGCGAAGACGGCATGGAATTCGACAAATTTCTCCTCACCATGGATGGCCGCATGAAAGCCCCCGAAGCCGCTGGTCCCGCCATCTCGCCTTTCAAAACAGGCGGTCTGCGCAAATAATTTTCGCTTCATGAGCCCGCACTCCATTCTCGCCGCCGCGCTTCTCCTCGCACTCCCGCTCGCTGCCACCGCCGCAACCGAGGTCCGCACCGATCAGCCCCGCGTCGCCCCCGACGCCATCGTCGCGGAGGAGCGCGCCGGCTTCGTCATCGTTGAAGGCGAGGATTTTTTCCAACAAACCAACACCAAGCTACGCGCCTGGCACCTCACCGACGCCACGCACCTCCCTTCGGTCGGCAACGACATCGATCCGCCGAACTTTGCCACCGCCAGCGGCGCCGCCTACATAGAAGTACTCCCCGATGAAGGCGTCGACGGCGCTCCCGTGATCAAGAGTGTGACGCTCAGCGACGTCCCCGGCGAAATGGCGGTGGCCTCTTATCGCGTAAAGTTCAACACACCCGGTCGCTACACCATTTGGACGCGCGCCTTCGGCACCGATGGCGACGATAACACCCTCCACTACGGCCTCGACGGCACTTGGCCTGAGTCCAGCGCCCGCTCCCACACTTTCGGCGGCAAAAAATGGGCCTGGGCCAACCGCAACCGCAAACACAAGGGCAAGGTTTTTTTCGATGTGCCCACTGCTGGTACGCACGTAGTGACGATCTCGATGCGCGAAGACGGCTGCGATCTCGACCAGTTCATTCTCACCACCGACGAGAGTTTCAGTCCACCCGCCGGCATCGCCGACGCGACGACCCACGCCGCCTCCCTCGCCCTGCCGCTCGCCGAGCGCGCCGGCCTGCTCGTGGTCGAAATCGAGCACGCGAAGCCCGCCACCGGCTGGGCCTTCGTCTCCGAGATCGGCACCGGCACCGGTCGCGGCTTTTTCCGTTGGACCCTCCCCGGCCAAGGCAAAAAAGCCACCGACGACAGCGTGCTATCGTACACATTTCAAATCACTACCCCCGGCACCTACCAGTTCTTCCTCCGCTCGCAGATGCCCGACCCCACGAGTCGCCTCGATACGCTCGATCCCGATGGCAACGATATCTGGCTGCGTTTCATCGGCGGCACCGATGCCCCGGGCCAAGCCGCGCTCGGCGAAAGCAAATGGACCAAGATCGCCATCCTCGGCCACCCCGCAGGCTGGACTTGGAACATTCACGCCGACCGCGGTCCTCCCCATCCGGATACGCCCGTCTGCCGCGTCTTCGAAAAGCCCGGCCTCTACCGTCTCGAGTTTGCCGGCCGCTCCCAAGGCCACGCCATTGATCGCTTCGTCCTGCAACACCTCAAGGCCGACCCACGCCTCCGCCTCACGCCCGACGAAGAAAAGGCCCTCGACGCCCTCCCTGCATCACCCCGCGAGTAATCTTCCCCGCTCCACATGAAAACAGCCCTCCTCATTCTTGCCTTCGCCCTATTCTCCGGATCAGCACTCGTCACTTCCGCTGCGGCACCTACGTCGCCCCGCAAGACCACCGTCACCATCGAAGGCGATAAATTTTTCCTCAACGGCCAGCCCACCTACGCTGGCCGCACTTGGAAAGGGAAAACGATTGAGGGCCTCATGATGAACTCCCGCATGGTCCAAGGCGTCTTTGACGACCTGAACCCCGAAACCGTCTCCCGCTGGGCCTACCCCGACACAGGCAAGTGGGACGCCGAGCGCAACACCCGCGAGTTCCTCGCCGCCATGCCCGTCTGGCGCGCCCACGGACTCCTCTCCTTCACGATCAACTTTCAAGGCGGTTCCCCGGAGGGCTATTCCAAAACCCAGCCCTGGATTAATTCCGCTTTCCGCGCCGACGGCACACTCATCCCCGAGTATCTCGCGCGCATGGCACGCATCATCGATTTCGCCAACGACCTCGGCATGGTTGTCGTGCTCGGCTATTTCTACTTCGGCCAGGACCAGCGCTTGGCCGATGAGGCCGCCGTCATCCGCGCCGTGGACCAGGCGACCGCTTGGGTGCTGGATAACGGTTGGCGCAACGTGATCATCGAGGTCAACAACGAGTGCGATGTTGGTGCCTACGATCATGAGATCCTCAAGTCCACCCGCGTACATGAGCTGATCGAGCGGGTCCGCGCCACCAGCCGGAATGGCTACCGCCTGCCCGTGAGCACGTCCTACAGGGGCAATTCGATCCCCGGGGAAAGGGTGGTCGTGGCCTCGGACTTCATCCTGCTGCACGGCAACGGTGTCAGCGATCCCAAGCGCATCGCCGAGATGGTGCAGCTCACCCGCAAGGTCGCCGGCTACACACCCAAACCGATTTTCTTCAACGAAGACGATCACTTCAACTTCGACGTCCCGGAGAACAACTTCACCGCCGCCGTCGGTGAATACTGTGGCTGGGGTTACTTCGATTTCCGCATGAAGGGCGAAGGGTTTCCCGAGGGATACCAGAGCATCCCCGCCGACTGGACGATCAGCTCCCCGCGCAAAGCCGGCTTCTTCCGCCTCCTCGCTGAAATTACCGGGCACAGCCCCGCCCCAAAATAACCTTCCCCCCGGATTAATTATCATCGGCAACCCACTCTTCGGTTCATGAAAAACCCCTTCGCACTTCTTGCAATTACGGTGACCACTCTACTGCTGGGTGTACTCGCTGCCGCGCCCATCGAGGCCACGCAACTCGTCTTTGCCGAACAAGGTGGCCTCGTCGCCTTCGAAGCCGAGCATTTCGCCAAACAGGAACACAACACCGTCCGCGCTTGGCACCGGTTTACCCCTACGCAACGCCCCAAAATCGCGCCCGACACCGACGGCACTCACGTCATCGGCGCCAGCGGAGGCGCTTATCTAGAAATCCTGCCCGACACGCGTTGGTCGCACGGAGAAAAATACCTACCGGGGGAAAACTTCTCTGCCGAACCCGGCAAGATGGCCGTGCTCACCTACCGCGTTCATTTCACCACGCCCGGCCGCTACCACGTCTGGGCTCGCGTCTACAGCACTGGCCCGGAGGACAATGGTCTTCATTTCGGCCTTGACGGCCAGTGGCCGGAGAGCGGCCGGCAGTGGCAGACGATTAAGAAAAAAACCTGGAGCTGGGACAGCCGCCAGCGCACCGAGCAGGTCCACGTCGGCGTACTCGGCCAACTCTTCCTCGACGTTCTCACGGTCGGTGAACACACCATTCAAGTCAGCATGCGCGAGGATGGTTTTGAATTAGATAAAATCCTTCTCACCACTGATGCCAAATATACCCCGCAAGACCACGGACCGGACAGCCGCGTCGTCAAAGGATCACTCCCCCTGCCTTTCCCTTTAGGCGAAAACTATTTTGAAGCTCCAGCTCTGACACCCATCCCCACCCAAGCGACCACCACCACCCCAGGTGCCGGCTAATTTTTTTGCGCCTTTTTGTAGCCAAAACGTAAGCGTCCGGCCTGATACAAATTCGCAGTCAAAGGTATAGGAAAACGATACCCGAGGTAGGAAAAATGCTCCGCATTGTCCTCGACGGGACTAACGGGTCTGGCCGTTGTTTGTTAGTTCTTGGTTCGTTTTTACTTGATGGAGATAGCCGTGCAATGAGGTCGCGTTTCCGAGCTTTGGTTCCTCGTAGCGGAACCGCGTCCGGTTCCGGCCGACGCGGACGTCATTTTCCCGCTGCGATCTGCTCTAGCAATGCCACGAGTTCCTTCGGGTGTGACCACTGGGGATTGTGATCGCTCTCCATCGTTAGTTTCGCCCAACCGCGTGCGGTGGCGCGCACGAAGCCGGGGAGATTATTCAGTTGCTCGGGTGTCCGACCGTCGTTGACGAAAATGACCACCGTGCCGGGTAGCTTGTGGGCCAGAGGGTTCTTGAACGACACGGGATCGGTCCAGGTTTTCAAAGGGTGCGGCACATCGTGGGGGATGGGCTTGGCGGCGGCGGCCGCACCGGGTTGGATGAAGCCGCTGGCCAGCTGCTCGGCGGTGGGCGTGCGGCTGCGGTGAGCGTTCATGCTCTCGCCATCATCTGGCACGGCGGCGTCGAGGAAGATGACTTGCCGGATGCGCTCGGGCACGCGGTCCATAACCCCGGTGATGACCATGCCCCCGTAGCTGTGACCGACGAGCACGAGATCGTGCAGATCTTCGAAGAGGATGACGTTGACGATATCGTTGATGTGGGTGGTGAGGCCGATGTCGCGGGTGGCGAGGTGAACCTTCTCGCCCTGGCCGGTAAGCGTGGGTCGAAACACTTTGTGGCCGTCGAGGGTGAGGAGCCGGTCGACTTCCCGAAACGCCCAGCCGCCGCCAAAGGCGCCGTGCACGATTAAGTAGGTATGCCGCGCCGCAGCCGGAGCGCTCGGAGCGGTTGGTGTCGGCTCGGCCGCATGCGCCAAGACGGCGGCCAACAGCATAAACGCACTGGCGAGCAGTAGGCCGCGAAGATTAGAATGAGTGAGGTATTTCATGGGATTGGGGACGGAGGAAGAGTGACCAAGTTTTTGCCCTAGCGAAGCTTTGTACTCGCCGTACTAAAAAATAACCAGCGATGTTTTATCAATAAGGGACAGGTCAAAAATGACTTGACGTAGGAAGCTTTGTCAGCTGTTTTTCATTCCATGCGAGTTGCTCGAATCAAAATTAACGCCGAAGAGGGCGAGGCGGTGTACCACTGCATGACCCGCACCGTGAATGGCGAACGCGTGATCGA
>JANNHA010000072.1:0-27888 GCA_031404135.1 Verrucomicrobiota bacterium
TTTGGTTTTGGTTTTGGTTTGGTTTTGGTTTTGCTCCGTGACGCTCTGTGCAACCTCGGATCGACCTCTGTGACAGGACCCGATGCCGGTTCTCTGTTTTCTCCTTCAAACCCACCCTGCCCCCCAGCCCACCGGCCCCTCTTCGTTCCCTTCGTTATCTTCTGTTCAAATCTCCTGTTTCGTCCGACCGACCCTCGCGTAACATCCACGCCACGATTGCGTTTCCCCCCTTGTCAGACCGTGCGCGCTCGCCTTGACTGTCAGCCGCATGACCCCCGACCAATTTTGGACCAGTCAGGACGGCCAGATCCTAACCGTTAAACCGAAGAATGACCAGACGATGGCGCTCACGCTCGCCTTCTGGCCACGCAACCCCGACGAGTTCGATTTCATGAAGGCGCAACGCGCCCAGCTGCACTTCACCGAACGCAGCACGCTCGCCCGCATTGGCATCGAGATGACCACCGTCGGCACGCCCAAGGTCGATGGCAACCGGTTGTTGCTCGACGCCGAAGCCTCGCTCTACGACCTCAGTTTCCCCAATGCCGCCTACTGGAAAAAACTCCTCCGCTCCGGCGTGCCCGTCGGCCGGCTTTATCAGGCACCCGAATCCGCCAAACTCACCACCAACGAAATCTGGGAAGCCATCAAAGCTAACCGCCTCAAACTCCCTAACACCATCAGCATCGACCGGCTCGGCCGCGTCTTTCTGACTCCGCACAGCGTCCGCTACACGCTCAATCCCCGCCTCCAACGCACGCAATTCGAGCGCCTCGTCAACGGCGACGCGGGGCGCGGCTACCTCGATAAAGTCCAGGTTCGCCACGAAACCGAGATGCTCACCATCCCGCCCAACTCGGGCGTGCTCACCAGCTGCTCGATGTATTTGAAAGAGCATTACGTGCTGCTCAATCGCGGCGAGGGCAACTTCGGCCTCCACACCAGCGCCGTCCTCCTCGACCCGATCAAGACCTTTGGCACAAATATCATGCTGGAGATCTACAACACCAGCGAACAGCTCGTCGTAAATCCCGTCGTCTCCGTCGAAGTTTTCCGCGCCCCCGTCGCCGCCGACCCCGAGGCAAAATCACTCGAAAAGCGCCGCACCCGCCTGCACGCCGCCTCCACCACGGTCTTCAAGTGCCTCGACGACGACCCTCCAAAGGACAACGGCGAAGCGCGCCCCAAAGCCCACCTCACCCTCAAAGGCCAGAGCTCCACCATGGAGAACTACAGCCTGCTCCTAAACGTCGCCGACCAAGCTGGCCTCAAGACGCGCCTCGAAAACCTCCCCTCCCCCTGCGGTTTCCCCACCATGATCCAGGCGCTCGACGCCGCACCCGATCATGCCGATACACTGCTCATCGACTATTTCCCGAACCTGCTCGAAGAAATCGAACTCTTCACGCGGCTGCAGAAGCTTAAACTCCGCCGCATCATCTTCCGCAAGCCCTCGCGTTCGCACGGATTTTTTCTTTCCAACAACACCCACGCCCGCCTCGAAACCTTCAATGCCCTCGGCATCGACGTTTACTGGCACAACGAGGCGATGAAGGACCTCTTCCTCCACAACTACAAAAAGAACCACGGCTTTTTTGTGCGCGACGAGCGGGTGAAGAAATTCCAGGAGTCCACGATCATCGCCTTCTATGGCTCCGCCGTCGGCATCGATGACAAGGAGACCGCAAAAATCTCCACGCTCATCGACAAGCTCACCGCGTTTATCGGCCCGTCCGTCGGCGTGCTCACCGGCGGCGGTGGCGGCGTCATGCGCCTCGCGACCGATCAAGCACGCAACAAAGGCGCGATGACCGGCGCGTGCTTCCTCGAACTCGAGGCCCAACCACCCGAACTCGGCGTGGACTTTTTTAACACGTTCCAGGATACGGCGCGTCACAACCGCCAAAAATGGTTCGAGATCGCCGATTTTTGTATCTTTAACGTGGGTGGTGTCGGCACGCTGGAGGAAATCGGCATTGAGTTGTGCAACCTGAAACTCGGCATCCGCCCACGCGTGCCATACATATTCTACAATTCGAGATACTGGACCGATCTGCGCAAACAGATCCGCGAAATGATCCGCACGAAGCGGGCTCCGGCGTGGATGGCCGACTACATCCTCTTCACCGAAGACCCCGACGAAGTCGTCGCCTTCTACCGCAAGACGCTGCAAGTGCTGTGAGGCATAAATTCCACCAATGGAACAACGCCGCTTTTCGTTTTTAGGTAGGGCGGATGGTCCCTCATCCGCCGAGGACAATGCGGAGCATTGTCCCTACCTCAAGGCAAAGACTCTACGGGCCGGTTCGGTCACAGTACTTCTGCTCGCACTTGTAGCATTTATGCCAATTCGGCTTTGGGCCGTAAAATACGAACCGCCCAAACCCATCATCACGCCAGCCGAACTCGCCGCCGCAGCCGCCGAGGTTCCAGTCATGCGACTCGACTTCACTCTGCCCGAGGAAAAGGACCCGAAGCAATCCGACGCGTTGTCGAAACGCTTCTTCAACCAACCCGAAGAAATGCGCTACGGAGGCGTCACGAGCACCGACTGGCGCAAGAAATGGGATCTTTTCGCGAAGGCGCTGACTGATAAGGCAGCCACCGCCAAACTTAACGCAGACAGTCTGAAACATTGTCTGGCCGCATTGAATTACGGACGAACAAAAGAAAATTCAAACGGGCCCATTTTAGACAACCGGTATGAATTCCTTCCCCGCGGCACGCCTGTAAAAGAAGTCGAGGCACAAAAGAAAAGAGCCGAAGACGAATATGCAGCGAGATTAAAAGCCAAAGAAGCCCACCCTGAACGCTACTACGACGAAACCCTCGCGATCATTCCATGCGGCGCCTACCTCGCCAAATATGCAAAAGGCAATTGCTGGATCATTGTCTGCAAGTGGGAGTCCTCAATCGACGAGAAGCAACTCAGCAAGCTTGCTCCAGAGGAAGCCAAGACCTGCCTCAGTCTCGGTCATATCATGATCTGGGCCATGGACGCCAAAACCGCCGAAGTTGTTGCCTACGTGACTTGCGATTAACCTCTTTGTAACCCGCAATATAGGCGATCGGCCTTGATTTTCATCTCGTAATACATAGTTTTACGCCATGGTTAAAACGATTACCAAAGTCGGCAATTCCCAAGGCATCATCTTCGACTCCGCCATCATGGAGATGGCACACCTTGCCACAGGTGATGAGGTCAACGTCGAAGTCCACGAAGGTGGCACCATAACGATCACACCGCTACGCCCCAAACCCTCACCCGCCGAGGTGACCAAGGTGATCAAGCAGACGATGAAAGATTACGCCAAGACGATGCGCCATCTCGCATGAGCGCCTCGACTGACGACTGCCTTCATCTCACGGTCGAAATCGTGCGTGAGATTCATCTGGAAGCTATCACTCAGTTCGGTGGTTCCGATGGCGTACGCGAGCTCGCTTTGCTCGAATCCGCCGTCTCCGCACCACAAGCGTCATTCGGCGGAAAATCCGTGTACGCCGATCTGCCGGAAATCGCGTCGGCCTATCTCTTTTATATTTGCCGCAACCATCCCTTCATCGATGGCAACAAACGCGCCGCGCTCGGCGCATGCCTGGTTTTCCTGCGGCTCAACGGTTTCAATCCCGCCCCCGACAGCCAGGCGTGGGAAGACCTCACGCTCGACGTCGCCGCCAGCCGAATCGACCGCGACCAAACCACCACCCGGCTCCGAAAACTCCTCAAGCCCTAAACAGCGGATGATTCTTGCCGAAATAGGCGGAAAACCTCCAAACAAAATCAGGAGCTAATCCGCCCGTCATTCCAAACCGCCATCACTCCCACCCACACAACCGCTCGCTACCGACAGCTGAGCCGTCGCGGGGTACGAACCTGCAGATGCACCGCAACCTATAAAACCCGTTCGACTTTCACTCCCAGTCGGTTCTTCTGTGCAACATGCCCGCCCTCTCGCGCGCCAGCCATTCCAACGCCCTCATCAAACGTCTCACTTGGGGCGAACTCGACCTCGCCTACCTGAAAAAGTTGGTGGAAATCGCGCGCGACGAAGATCTTGCTGGGCTCGGCTTGCGCCAACGCCCGCGCAAAACCGGCGACCGCTCCACCGCCAGCATAACCACCGCGCCTCGCCAATGCTCCGCCGACCTGGTCGCCCGTGAGCCCATGATCGCGTGCGGCCTGCCGCTGCTCCCAATTATTCTCAAAGCCTGCGGCGGCAAAACCACCGCGCGCCTTCACGCCCGCGACGGTGCCTCACTCGCACGTGGCGACGTGCTCGCCACACTGTCCGGCGACCCGCGCGTCCTCCTCGCCGCCGAACGCATCGTCCTGAATTTCCTTCAACGCCTCTCCGGCATCGCCACCCAAACACGCCGCTACGCCGACGCCCTCGGCAATTCAAGTACCCGCCTTCTGGATACACGCAAAACCACACCCGGCTACCGCATGCTCGAAAAGTACGCCGTTGCCTGCGGTGGCGGCTGGAACCATCGGCTAGGTCTTTTCGACCGCGTGATGCTCAAAGACAATCACCTCGCACTCCTCGGCTCCCACGAAGGCCTCGCCGCCGCCGTCGCTCACGCCAAAAAATCCGCGCCCGATCTGCCCGTCGAAGTTGAAGTCGACCGTCTCGACCAGATCACGCCCGTACTCACCGCAGACGCCGACATCATCCTACTGGACAACTTCACGCCCGCACAACTCCGCAAAGCCGTCACCCTGATCGGCGTCCGCGCCTACACCGAAGCCAGCGGCGGCATCACGCTGAAAACATTGCCCAAGCTCGCCGACCTCGGCCTCGACTTCGTCTCCACCGGCGCGCTCGTCCACCAGAGCACCTGGGTCGACATCGGCCTGGACTGGCGCAACTAATCTCCATCGCTATGCCCCGCAGCCGTTCCATCAGCAGCCCCGAAGTCACCATCCTGCGCACCCTTCTAGCGCAATCCGATGGTTTTGTATCCGGCAGCGCCCTCGCCGATTCGCTCGCCATGAGCCGCGTGGCGATCTGGCAGCACATGGAGAAAATGCGCGAACAAGGTTTTGCTTTCGAAGCCGTGCGTGCGAAAGGCTACCGGCTGACGAAACAACCCGCCGACCTAAACGCCATCCTCATCGAGGCCTACCTCGCCCCGCACAAACCGATTGTCGGCTTCCAGTGTTTCGAAACGATCGACAGCACCAATGACGAAGCAGCCCGCCAGCTCGCCACTGGTCGCCAGGCACCTTTTGTCATCGTTTCCCGCGAGCAAACCCGTGGCCGTGGGCGCTTCGGACGGGTCTGGCACAGCGAGGCCAACGGCAACCTCTACCTCAGCTTCGCCTTCCGCCCGCAGCTTCCCCCCGAACGCATGCAAACGTTCACCCTCTGGATGGGGGTCAATCTCTGCGAGTTCGTCGCCACCTACACCCAGGTTTCGCCCGGCCTGAAATGGCCCAACGACATTCTCTTCAACGAACGCAAAGCCGGCGGCATGCTCACCGAGGCACGCATCGATTCCGACCACATCCGTGACCTCGTGTTCGGCCTCGGCCTCAACATCAGCAACCAATCCGGCACCTTCCCGCCCGAAGTCGCACGCCGCGCCATCTCCGTTGCCGAACACGCCAAGGATAAACTGGATCTCAACAAATTCGCCGCCGCCGTGATCGGTCGCGTGCTCGACGGTTACGAACTCTTCGTCAGCGGCAAATACCGCGATACCTTCGCCGACCTCTGGAACCGTTTCGACTACCTCAAAGGCAAACCCGTCTCACTCCAACACGGCACCCAGCACATCAAAGGCACCGCCATCGGCATCGACGAGGAGGGTTCGCTCATCGTGCGCACCGACCGTGGCAAAACCGAGCGTTTCCGCGCCGGCGAAGTCACGATGTCAAAAAAGCCAGGCTGATTTCAGCACACCGCCTGCCATAGGATTTCCCATGCTACTCTGTATCGACATTGGCAATACATCCACGCACTACGGCGTCACCGGTTCCGACGGCGCGCTTTTCATGCGCCACCTGGCCACAAAAACAATCGACGATCCCACCACGGGCATCGGCCCGGAGATTGAAAAACTCCTCGCCCAATACCCAACGATCAAGGGCGTCGCCTTCTGCTCCGTCGTACCCGACGCCAGCCAGCGACTGCTCGGCGTTTTTGCACGCGGTCTGAGCGTCCCCCATTTCCAACTCACCCACGAGAAAAAGCTGGGCGTACCGATCAGTTACCCTCGCCCCTCTGAAATCGGTCAGGACCGGCTCGCCAACGCCGCCGGAGCGCAAGCCCTCGTCGGCCTGCCCGCCATCGTGATCGATATGGGCACCGCCGTGACCTTTGACATCGTCACCGACACCCACGGCTACGAAGGCGGAATCATCGCGCCCGGTGTCGAGGTCATGCGCCGCTACCTGCACAAACAAACCGCGCTGCTGCCCGAGTTGGATGAAACCATTGACGTACCACGCACCATCGGCAAATCAACGATCGAAGCCATGCGCATCGGCACGGTCATCGGCTTTGGCGGTATGATCCAGGCTCTGCTCGACGCCGTGCAGAGCGAACTCGCCGCGCGCGGCGAAAAAGCCCCGCAAATCCTCACCACCGGTGGCAGTGCTGCCCTATTGGAAAAAGTGTTGCGCACGCCGCACCGCGTCGTGCCCGACATCACGCTGCGCGGCCTCGCCGCCGCCTGGGAACTTAACCCTGCAACCACCGCCCGATGATCGATTGGCGCCACTGGCATAATGAACCGTACTTAATTGGCGGGCTCATCCTGTTCGGCTGGCTCTATGCCATCCTCACCGGACCGCTGCGCAACAAGCTCGCCCCCGGTCTGCCCTATCCGCGCGCCCAAGCCCTGCGTTTCTACGCAGCGCTCTTCGTCTTCTATCTGGCCGTCGGTTCGCCTCTCGACCAGGCGGGTGAACGCTTCCTCCTGAGCGCCCACATGATCCAGCACCAGCTGCTGATCTACGGCTCGGCCGTGCTCTTTCTTCTCGGATTACCCGTCTGGCTGGTGCAACCGATCACACAACGATCCGCCCTTCGCCCCCTTCTCCGCCTGCTCACCCACCCCGTCATCTGCGGACTCATCTACACCCTCACGCTCTCCGTCTGGCACGTACCCGCGCTCTACGATCTGGCACTCCGCGACAAAAACATCCACGTCCTCGAACATCTGATGTTCTTTGGTTCGGCTCTCTTTTATTGGTGGCCGATTCTCAGCCCCTCCCCCTTGTATCCGCCACGTAGTTACGCCACCCAGATTCTCTATATGCTCGCCGTTACGATCGGCATGACCCCACTCTTTGCCTTTATCGCCTTTTCTGACAACGTCCTCTACCCAACCTACGAATACGCCCCGCGCCTCTTTGCCCGCTTTGGCCCGATGGAAGACCAACTCCTCGGTGCCGCCATCATGAAACTCGGCAGCATCGGCATCGCCCTCCTCGTGATCGCGATCGCCTTCTACCGCTGGAATCGAAAGACACCATAAAAAGACCGTGCACCGTCAACGCAGGACCAGCCGCACGAACTCCGCCCGCGAATCCATGTGCGGATTATGCCACGCCTCGGCGATCGTCTCGATCTTGGCAGCCGGGAAATGCTTCAAAATGGCGGCGTGATCATTCAGCTCCACGTAATGGGATTTGCCACCCACCACGAACAAGGTCGAACCACCAAAATGATCGCCCGCGACCAAGGACGTTTTAGCCAGCTCTGGTAGCGTCGCGGTGAGCACCGGCAGATTCACGATCCAGCTCCACGTAGCCGTCTCTGGATCTCGCTCAAGGTTCGTCGTCAGAAATTTCCGCATCCCGTAACTCGGCACCCGCGCCTCGAAACGCATCTCGGCTTCACCGCGAGATTGCAGCGTGCGCAAATCGAGCTCGTTGAGCGCTGCGAAATCATTCGCATGCCCCATCAGCGCATAATCCTTCGGCGCGACATCCACCACGACCAGCCGCTCAACCCGCTCCGGATGACGACAGGCCACGAGCATCGCAACCTTACCGCCCATGCTGTGGCCCATGAGCGCCGCGCGGGCGATACCTTGCCCGTCCATCCAGCCGAGCACATCGTTCGCCATCGCGGCAAACGTCATCTCGGCCGCGTGTGGCGATTTCCCGTGGTTGCGCAGATCGAGTGCGAACACGTGGTAGCACGCCGCCAAATCCGTGCCGGTCGACTGCCAGTTCCGCGAGGAACCAAGCAGCCCATGCAACACGATCAACGGCGGATTTCCAATACCACCCAGGTCTCGATGAAAAAGAATCACGCGCCCTGTTTCACGCATTGCCGGCCCTTCGCCAAGCTAAACTCTCGCTTCGTGGCTCACTTTTTCCTTTGCGCCTGCACCGCTTTGCGTGAGCGTTTTCGCACGCATGAGCAACGAGCCGAAACTCACCCCGATGATGCAGCAATATCACGAGGTGAAACGCACCCTGCCGCCCGGCACGCTCCTGCTTTTCCGGCTCGGCGATTTCTACGAACTGTTTTTCGAGGACGCCGAAATCGCCTCGCGCCTGCTCGGACTCACGCTCACGAAGCGTCAGGAAACTCCCATGGCCGGCCTGCCCCACCACGCCGCCGACAACTACGTCAACAAGCTCCTCGCTGCGGGCAAGAAAGTAGCCATCTGCGATCAGCAGGAACTAGCCAAGCCCGGCAAACTCGTCAAACGCCAGCTCACCCGCATCCTGAGCCCCGGCACCACCATCGCCGCCAGCCAGCTCGACGCCGCCCGCAACCACTACCTCTGCGCCCTCGCCTGCGATAAAGCCGGGCTCCACGCCGCTTGGCTCGATCTCACCACCGGCGAATTCAAAATCGCCACCGACGCCCGCCCGGAAAATCTCCTGCCCGTCCTCACGTCACTCGATCCCGCCGAGATCATCACGGTCGAAGGCGCCGTCGAATCCTGGCGCCAGGCACCGCACGACCAAACCGCCCTGCACGCGCTGCAACATTTCTGCTCCAACCGACTGGTTACAGAACTCCCTTCCTACCATTTCGAAACCGACAGCGGCACCCGCGCCGTCATGGCCGCCCTCAGTGTGCTCAACCTCCAGGGTTTCGGCCTCGCCCACACCCACACCGGCCTCGGCCCAGCCGGCGCCCTCGTTTACTACGCGACCGAAAACCTCTGCGCGAAACCCGAAAACCTGCGCGGTCTCCAGGAGTATCGCAGCGCCACCACGCTCCTCCTCGACCCCGCAACCCTTCGCAATCTGGAAATCTTCGAATCCACCCGCGGCTCGCGCGAAGGTGCTCTGCTCGGTGCGATCAACCGCACCGTCACCGCCGCTGGCGCCCGCTTGCTCGAACGCTGGCTCGCCGCTCCCACACTCGATCTTGCCGAAATCACGCGACGCCAATCCCTCGTCGGCGACTTCATTAACCATTCGCCAGCGCTCACCGTCCTGCGCGAACAGTTGCAACAGGTCCGCGACATCCCGCGCATCCTCGGCCGTCTGCAAAACCGCCTGCGCAACCCGCGCGAACTCGGCGGTGTGCGTGACACCCTCGCCCAGCTCCCCGCCCTCCTCGCCCAACTCGCCACGATCCACGGCGACACCCTCAGCGCGCTCGCCGCACGCATCACCGACCTGCCCGCCCTGCGCGACTTGCTCACCCGGGCCCTCGCCGACGAACTTCCCGCCGACTTGCAGGACGGCAATTTTATCCGCGCCGGTTACGACGCCGAACTCGACCGGATGCGCTCGCTCACCAGCGACAACAAGACCTGGCTTTCTGCGCTGGAAAAACAGGAACAAGAACGAACCACGATCAAGAGCCTCAAAGTCCGCTTCACGAATAATTTTGGTTACTACATCGAAGTCACCAAGGCCAACCTGCACCTTGTGCCCGCCGACTATGTTCGCCGCCAGACCACGGTGAACGGCGAACGCTACGTCACCGAAGAGCTCAAGAAAAAGGAGAAGGAAATCTTCCACGCCGAAGAAAATGCCCTCGCCCGCGAGCTCGAAATTTTCAGCCAGCTCGTCTCCGGCGTGCTCGATGACTCCATCGCGCTCGCACAAACCGCCGACGCACTCGCCGAGCTCGACGTGCTGGGCGGTTGGGCCTTGCTCGCCCGCGATTGGGATTATTGCCGCCCGAAACTCGACGAGGGCGATGTGCTCGAAATCATCGAAGGCCGCCACCCGGTCGTAGAGCAGATGTTGAAAACTGCCGCACCAGCCACCACCGGCAGCCAATCGTTCGTGCCGAACGACACCACACTCGCCATCGACGACGTGCAACTCGTGCTCATCACCGGCCCGAACATGGCCGGTAAATCGACCTACATCCGACAGGTCGCGCTCATCACGTTGATGGCCCAGATCGGTTGCTGGACACCGGCGAAAACTTGCCGGTTGGGTTTGGTTGATCGGATTTTTTCGCGGGTCGGCGCCAGCGACGATCTCGCACGCGGAAACTCCACGTTCATGGTCGAGATGAACGAAACCGCCAACATCCTTAACAACGCCACTGAGCGCAGCTTGATCATCCTCGACGAAATCGGCCGCGGCACCTCGACCTACGACGGCCTGAGCATCGCCTGGGCCGTCATCGAACATCTGCATCGCAGCGAAACGCGTGGCCCGCGCACCTTGTTTGCCACGCATTATCAGGAGTTGACCCAACTCGAAAAACACCTGCCGCGCCTGCGCAATTTCTCCGTCGCGGTCAAAGAGTGGAACGACGACATCGTCTTCGTCCGCCGCGTCGTACCCGGTGCCGCTGATCGCAGTTATGGCATCCAGGTCGCTCGCCTCGCCGGCCTGCCGCTCAGCGTGATTGATCGTGCCAAAACCATTCTGGCGAAACTCGAGTCCGACGACACGTCCGTTGAGTTGCCCGCCCCGAAAGTGCAGCCCAAGAAAAAAATCTCCGTCAAGCCCGTCGACGACGCCCAACTGACGCTCCTGTAATTGCTCGCCAGGCTGGCCTTCGCACCGTTGCGATTGTTTGGCAAATCCTCACGGGGACGGAACTAGCCGCATAATATTTCCTCGCCAATCGGCTTGCACCAACCACGTCGGTGGATTTCCTTGGCATTGGGCACGGCAGTCCGCTGTGTCGAACGAGAGTCCAAGCCTCAATCCAAATTACCATGGCCGATCTGCGCGTATTGGTAGTCGATGACGAGGACTTAATCCTCAAAGTGATGAAGTCGTTCTTCCTTCGTCGGAGGGATCATTGCGACGTCGCTTCAAACGGCATCGAGGCCCTGGCTCTGGTCGAAAAAAACCGCTACGATGTCATCCTCTCCGACATTTCAATGCCCGGCATGTCCGGCCTCGAATTCATCGGCCACGTCAAAACCAGCCAGCCGCACACCGTCTGCATCCTCATGTCTGGACTCGGATCGCGCGGCGACGTTATCTCCGCGCTCAAGATAGGCGTCTTCGATTTCATCGACAAACCCATGCCCGATCTTGCGGCCCTGACCATGGTCGTCGATCGGGCTGCCGAGAGCGGGCGCGTGGTGCGTGAACGCGATGCTCTTTTGGAAAACCTGCGTGAGCAGAATTCAAAACTTGAATACAGCCTGTTGCGCCTGCACGAAGCCTTCGGGCAACTCCGCCAGCAGGAAGACGCGTGGGAATCGGACCTGCAAAAAGCCCAACACGTCCAACGCAAGTTCCTCCCCTCCGGGTTCACCCGCGTGCCCGGTTTCGATTTCTTCGGCTATTACGCGCCCTGCGAGCAACTCGGCGGCGACTTCTTCGGCACGCTCTCGCTCCTCGACGGACGCGTTGCCCTCTATCTGGTTGACGTGGCCGGTCACGGCGTGAGCGCCGCGATGATCACCGTGACGTTCCGTGAACTGATGCGTGCCCGCCGCCGAACCGCCTCGGATGACACCCTCTTTGGCGAACCCTCCGAGATCCTGCGCTACATGAACGATGCGCTCCTCGAGGAAAACTTTGAGCCGCCGATCTTCGTTTCGATGATGTACTGCGTGATCGATCCGCGCGCCCACGAGGTCAGTGTCGCCTGCGCCGGCCATCCCGCTCCCATCCTCGTGTCCAGCCCGAACCAAGTGCAAGCGGTAGCCGCCGGCGGCACCGTGCTGGGTGCGCAGTCCGCCGCCCGTTTCACCACCATCAAGCTTCCGCTTAATCCCGGCGATGCTCTGTTGTTCTACTCCGACGGCCTATCCGAAGTTCGCAATTCCGAGGGCAACGAACTCTCGTCCGCCCGCCTTGAAGAAATCATGGGCTCGCAACATGCTCAAACCGCCAAAGCCATCGGCGATCAGCTGGAAAAGCAACTTCACGGCCACCTTGAAAATTCTTCACCCACCGACGACATCACCTTTCTCGTTGTAGCTCGAAACCCACTCGAAACAGCTAAAGAACCGGCCAACACCAACGCCATTCTCGTGGATTCGGTCAAGATCGTCCTGCCCGAAAAGCTGCCCGATGTACGCACCGACGTGCGCGGCCAGATTCACGCCGGCTTCCGCGAAAATTCCTGCATCGTCCAGCTAAGCGGACTCATGACCTGGCAGCTGGCCCCGGCGCTGCGCGAAATGTTGGACCAGCCGGCCAGCCGCGCCACCCCCCCCTTCCACATCGATGCCTCCGCCTGCGCCGCGATGGATTCCACCATGCTCGGGCTCCTGCTCCAGCGGGTCGAGCAGCTCATTTTACACCAACCCGGCAAACGCGTGCTCAGTCAACTGCTCGAAATGGGCGTTCTCCACCTTTTCAACATCAGCAAAGAAACCAGTCCCCAACCACAAGTGGCGATGGCGATCACTCCGAACGAAACGCAACAGGCCTGTTCGGACCTGATCATTTCGGCGCATGAAGCATTGATGGAAGCCTCCGCCAGCAACCGCGAACGCTTCAAGGACGTCGTCAAAGAATTACGTAACGAGAAAACGGATACGTAAAGATCCCCGGAGCAAGCTCCGAGGCATTGCAGAAATTGTAGGAGCGGCTTAACGCCGCGATTCAGCCAATCCATCGCGGGGTAAACCCGCTCCTACAGACAAATCAGCCGGAGCACGCTCCGCGGCATTTGACCCCGTGCGAACCAGTAACAACCAGATGGTTGCGGCTATGCACTCGGCGGCAGCGGCCGATGCAGCTTCATGCGACTCAGGACCGCGTGCATATCCACCTGGCGAAGCGGCTTGCTCAAGTAACCGTCCATGCCGACGGCGATGCATCTTTCGCGGTCGTCCTGCGTGGCATTCGCCGTCATCGCGATGATGGAAATCCGGTTCGGCCAGGGGCAGGATGTTGTCGTATCATTTTCAATTCGTCGAATGGCTTGGGTGGCTTCATAGCCATCCATTTCAGGCATCTGGCAATCCATGAAGATCACGTCATAGCGAATGCTTTCCAACGCGGAGAGCACCTCATAACCGTTGGCAACAGCATCGGCCGTGCATCCGATTTTCTGCAGAAGAGAGAGCGCCACCTTTTGGTTCACGCGATTGTCTTCGGCGACCAGAAGACGCATCTTAGGAAGAGGAGGAAGTTCATCGGTCCGCAGCGGTTTCGCCCGGACGACCTCAACCTCGGTGTCGTCGTTTACGACCTTCACCAACGTGCTGTAGAGGTACGATTGTTTGACCGGCTTGACCAGAAACGCATCGATGCCGAAGGCGCGCAGTTCTTCGTTTTTATGGACGTTGCCTGATGACGTAAGAATAATCATGCGTGCGGCGGCGATCTCCGGATCATCCTTGATCGCGCGCACCAGCATGAGCCCGTCCATCTCCGGCATCTGCATGTCGAGCAACACCAGTCCATAGGGCCTTCCTTCACTCACGGCGGCACGCAACGCAGCCAGTGCGGCTTTGCCTGAGGCAACGGCGTCGCTTTGCATGCGCCAGGAGGCCAACTGCTGGGAGAGTATCTGGCGGTTGGTTTCGTTGTCGTCGACGACTAGCACACGCACCGCACTCAATTCGCGCTTAAGCTGGCCGGGCGGTGTAGACGGGCCTTTTTGTTTCTCAAACTGAGCGGAGAACCAAAAGGTCGTCCCTTTCCCCACGGTACTCTGCACGCTGATCGAACCATTCATCATCGCCACGAGTTGTTTTGAGAGAGCGAGGCCGAGGCCCGTGCCGCTGTACTTGCGCGTGGTGGACGTATCGGCCTGGGTGAACGGTTGAAAAAGTCGGGCCTGCGTCTCCGGCGTTATGCCGATGCCAGTGTCGATCACATCGAACCGGAGCATAACCTTCCCCTCAGCCTCCTTCGCGCGCGCAACGCGAATCACGACTTCACCGCGTTCGGTGAACTTGATGGCGTTGTTGAGGAGAATGAGCAGCACCTGGCGAAGCCGTCCTGGATCGCCCCGCAAACGACGCGGCACATCCGCTGCGACGTAGCTCGCGATCTCTATGCCTTTTTTTATCGCCTGCCCCACCAGCATGTCACGCGTGGTCTCCACGACTTCAAACAAATCAAAATCAAGAATCTCGAACGTGAGCTTGCCCGCCTCGATCTTGGAGAAATCCAGAATGTCATTAACGATCCCCAATAGCGCATCCGCACTGCTGCGAGCGGTGTTGGCAAAGTCATATTGTTGCGCATCCAGTTTGGTATCCAACAGCAGACCGGTCATGCCAATGACGCCGTTCATCGGGGTGCGAATCTCGTGGCTTATGTTGGCGAGGAACTCGTTCTTGGCCCTGGCGGCTGTTTCAGCGGCTTCTTTGGCCACACGCAACTCGTGCGTGCGTGTTTCCACCTGGCCTTCGAGTTCCACCGATCGACGCCGGGCCTGCCGCACGCGAATGCGCACAAATAGAAAAACAGCACCCAGCACTCCAGCTACAACAAGACATAAGAACCAAATCGTTTGATAAAACCGTGCCTGGACGATAAACGCCAGTTCGCCACTCTGCTTGTTCCAAACACCGCTGCCGCCACGGGCCTGCACGCCAAACCTATAATTGCCCGGAGGCAGCTTGTCGTAACGAATGCTGCGACGGTCACCGACCTCCACCCAATTTGGATCGAGCGGCTCCAACCGCACACGAAAACGAATTTTCCCAGGCGTTATAAAATTTATAACCGTGTAGTGAATCTGCAGATCGTTGCTGCCCGGCGGGATCACGACCTTTTCGGAGAGAGGGATGTCACCACCGCTCACTTGCACGCGTTCGATGCGGGCCATCGGGGCACTCTTGTTGATAGCAATGTGATCAGGATGCATCACCACGACGCCACTATCCGTCGCAAACAACACACGCCCGTCCTTGGTGCGCCAGGTGTTGGGCGCGCCCTCCTGATTGCATTCCGCCGAGACCAAACCATCAAAACGATTGAAAAGACGCGGCTCCAGAACGCGACGGGTTCCTGCGGCCACTGCATCAAACTCCTCGCGCGGCACACGCGTCAGGCCCCGTGGGCAGGCGACCCATAAGAAACCTTTGTTATCGTCAACTATGCCGGAAATAAAATCGTCAAGCAGTCCTTCGTGCGTCGTAAAATTACGCCAGCGACCACTCTTGAGCCGACTGAGCCCGCCGCCCTCCGTCGTCACCCAAATCGATCCCGTACTGTCCTCATAGACCGTGCGCGGAAGCACATCCGATATCTCCTGTCCACATTGGTACACCGTCCAGCGTCCCTCATGCAACCGGGCGACACCCGCCGGCGGAACCGTGACCCAGACGTCGCCATCGGAAGTACAAATGACCGCCTTGAACGTGTTGCTGAGCAGCCCCGGGATCGCGGTGTAGACGCGAAATCCTCCCTCCGTTTTGTGATACAACGCACCCTCGGTGGCGACCCACAAACCACCCTTGCCGTCGGGTGTGATCATAGCGACACGAGGATGCGCGAGTCCTGGCAAGAGCACCGTCTCGTCCGCCGCCACTCTTTCCCGCCATTCCGAAGCATTGGCGGCGTGGTAGAAATTCGTGATGTCTTTCCCATCGTAACGATACAGACCGTTCTGGGCACCGATCCAGAGCGTACCGGCAGGCTCTTCCGCCAATGCCATGATCTGCGCAAGATCGCCCGCGCCGGGTGCTTCCAAGCGCGTCGCCACTTTGCCATCAAAACGATAGAGGCCGCCGCCCGAAAGCCCGATCCATACCACCCCGTCCTTCGCCTCGAAAACGCAGTTCGTAGCCGTCTGCTCCAGTCCTTGTGCCTTGCCAATGTTCGAACTCGCCGAATTAGTGAGTTGATACAAACCTGTCGCGCTGGCCACCCATAATCCAGAATCCTGATCCTCCAGCGTCTGCTGAATGGAAGTGACGCCAAAGTGTTCCGGGTACGCCGCGGCCTCCACCCGTCCATTTATCATCCGAAAGAGCCCGCCATAAGTGCTGATCCAAAGACAACCGTCGCGGTCAAACCGAATATCCGTGACCCCGGTATTGCTCAAACCAGCCGCTACGCCAAAATTTTCCGTCCTCCCGTCCGGATAGAGGCAATAGACACCTTCGCTGCAACCCACCCAGAGCGTGCCATCCGCCCCTTCGAGCGCATTGCTAAAACTTTCTCCGCGCAAGCCGAGCTTGTCAGAAACACGAACCACCTCATCGCCCGAAATTCGCCACAAAGCCGAACCACTCACCCAGACACTGCCATCGGATCGTTCCAGATAGCCGCGTATCACGCCACTGAGCGCTTTCCACGCCGCTGGAGCCGTGACGATTTTCCCATCCCTGACCGCCGACAAGCCGGTGCGCGTGCAAACGACGATCGTTCCGTCTTTGGCGACAGCCAGCGAGTCCACGCAATTATGCATCAAACCATCGTCCGTTGTATACCGGTCGAAATGGCCGTTGCGCCAGCGAAAGAGTCCGCTGGTGCCACCAAACCAGACCGAACCGTCAAGACCTTCGGCCACCGAATAAAAACCTCCGACCCGCAATTCAGGATTTGTGGAAACCGTAAAGACGGTAAAATGACTGCCGTCGAAACGCGCGATTCCCTGCGCCGTAGCTAACCAGAGAAAACCCTCCCGCGTTTGCGTGATCGCGCGAATCTTATTCGACGGCAGCCCTTGCTCCGTAAACCAGCCGTGGATCATGTAGCTTCCCGCCTTCCGCTCCGGATTGAGCCCGAAGGAAGGCACGGTAAAGGCCAGTCCCAACGCAACCATGATAGACCGGTAAGTCCAAGTGCCGAAACGGCCGCTCGGTTCTAACCCAAAACCAAGGAAACCTTTCACAAAGGAGAGGATATTGGGGTGGTATGTTTTTTTCAACGGCAGGCGCGGCTTACGTTTATTTTATAATCGGCTCATTTCGAAGCGGGTTAAGTGTCAGTAAGAGCACAGGACATGGGTCGAGTGACGCGTCACACGACGCGCGGGTCCGCAACCGACGCTTCGGGTTTCAATCGTTGTGCCGACAGCATCCGCAACCTCCCCCGCACAAAAACGCCAAAAAAAGGGCGCCCGATATACCGGGCGCCCTTGAAGTGATTGACTGATTAGCTGCTTAGCGAAGCGGCTTACTCCTTGCGAGAGGCCTCGTCGAGGATGTCGCCCAGATTCATCATGTCGTTGCCGGCATTGCGATTGAGCGCCTCGTAAGTCGCCGTCTCAGCCGCGAGCTGGTCGCTGCTGTAGTTGGCGGCCTTGATCGAGAGACCTAGGCGGCGGTCGTCGCGGTCGATCTTGATGACACGAGCCGTGACTTCCTGGTCGGGCTTGAGGACATCTTTGACCTTCTCGATACGCTCTTCGCTGATCTGCGAGATGTGCACGAGGCCGTCGATGCCGTCCTTGAGCTCCACGAACGCACCAAAGGAGGTGATCTTCGTGACCTTGCCCGTGACGACGTCGCCGATCTTGAAGTGAGCGTCGATGTCGGACCACGGATCGGTGGCGAGCTGCTTCATACCGAGGCTGATGCGCTGCTGGGAAGGATCGACGTCGAGCACGATTGCGTCGACTTCGTCGCCCTTCTTGAGCACTTCGCTCGGATGGTTGACCTTGCGGGTCCAGCTCATGTCGGAAACGTGAACCATACCGTCGATGCCCTCTTCGAGTTCGATGAAGGCGCCATAGGTGGTCATGTTGCGAACCTTGCCGCGGACGCGAGCGCCCATCGGGTAGTTGTGGCGAACCATGTCCCAAGGATTTGGTTCGAGCTGGCGCAAGCCGAGGGAAATCTTCTGCTCGTCCTTCTGGATGCCGAGAACAACGGCATCGAGTTCCTGACCGACTTTGAGAAGTTCGGAAGGTTTCGAAATGCGCTTCGTCCAGGACATTTCAGTGATGTGCACGAGGCCTTCGACACCGGGTTCGATCTCAATGAACGCACCGTAAGGTACAAGATTGACGACCTTGCCGCGGACTTTTGCGCCGACGGGGAACTTGTGCTCGATCTCGTCCCACGGATTCTTGGTGGTCTGCTTGAGGCCGAGGGAAACGCGTTCTTTTTCGCGGTTCACTTCGATGATCATGACTTGGATTTCTTCACCCTGCTTCAACATCTCGCTCGGGTGCGCGATGCGGCCCCAGCTCATGTCGGTGATGTGGAGAAGACCGTCCATGCCGTCGAGATCGATGAACGCACCGAAGTCGGTGATGTTCTTAACCACGCCCTTGCGAACCTGGCCGGGCTGGATCGACTCGAGGAGGTTGCGACGCTTGCTCGTGCGCTGCTCCTCGATGAGTTCGCGACGAGAAAGAACGATATTCTTACGGTCGAGGTTGATTTTGAGAACCTTGAAGTCGTAGGTCTGGCCCACGTACTGGTCGAGATTCTTGGGCGGCTGCACGTCGATGTGCGAAGCCGGGAGGAAGGAGTCGACGCCGATCGAAACGATCAGGCCGCCCTTGACCTTGGCTTTGACACGACCTGCGGCGATGGAGCCTTCAGGAAATTTCGTGAGGATGTTGTCCCAGTTCTTCTTCTGTTCGGCTTTGTCGAACGAGAGAAGTGGCGCGCCACTCTTGTCTTCGAGTTTTTCGACGAAAACGTCGATGCTGGAGCCGATTTGAAGTTCGCCGAGATCGATGAACTCGTTGGCGGGAATAACGCCTTCGGATTTGCCGCCGATGTCGACGACTACTTCGTTTTGGCGGATTTCGGTGATGGTACCGGCGACGATGGAGCCTTCTTTAAGTTTATCGAAGGCGGACTGCGCGAGCAGTTCTTGCATTACTGAACTCATGATGACGATGCGAATGGACGCCGCCCTTGCTCCGGGACGCCGACCCTCCGCGGTGGTCCGTGAGGACCCTGGTTGAAGGTTAACTAACGAGGAAAAGCCAACGGGAGCAATGCGGCGCGTTGGCCTGATCAAATGAACAGCCGCAAACCGCCAGCCTCACGAAGGCCACCTCCCTCGGCAAGAGGAAAAAGCACGCCCAACACCATTTGAATCAGCGTCCGCCCAAACCGTGCCGGCATCAAACACTCACCGCGCGCACCACCAGCAGCGGAATCGTCGTATTGTGCCGGACCTTTTCAATCGTGCTGCCGTGAATCATGTCGCCGATTAATTTGTGTCCGTGCGAAGCCAGCGCGATCAAGTCGCAACCCTGAGCCGTCGCCACTTTCAAGATTTCCTGCGGTGGATTTCCCATCGCGAGCTCCGTCTGCACGCGCAGACCTTTGGCTTGCAAAACCTCGGCCGTGCTCGCGAGAAACGCCCGATCGGCCTTGATCTCGTCGGATTCGGCCAGACTCAGCTGATCAAAATTCCGCGCTGCCCAACCATCCGCCACATGCACGAGCAACAATTCTGCACCAACGATCTTCGCCAGCTCTGCCACATGCGGAAGCAGCGAGACGTCTGCTTTGCCATTTTCGAGAGCGACGAGAATTTTGCGATACATGACGGGGTGGATTTCAGGAAAACGTTACGCGCAACTCAGCCGGTGAGACCGAAAAAATCAAGCAACAGCTTAACATTAAGCACGATGATCACGACCGCGACCACCCAAGCCAAAATCTTTACCCAAAGTGGATTCACAAACTGCCCCATTTTCACCCGATCATTCGTGAACATAATCAACGGCACCACGGCAAACGGCAGCTGCATACTCAAAATCACCTGGCTAAACACCAGCAGTTTCGCCGTGCCACTCTCGCCATACATCGCTGTGCAAATCACTGCCGGCACAATCGCGATCGCCCGCGTGATCAACCGCCGCAACCACGGCCGCAGCCGCAAATTTAGAAAACCTTCCCTCACGATCTGCCCCGCCAGCGTTCCCGTGAGCGTTGAGTTTTGCCCCGACGCCAGCAACGCCAGCGCGAACAACGTGCTCGCCACCGAAACACCCAACATCGGCGACAACAACTGATACGCCTCCTGGATCTCTCCGACGTGTTTGCCTTGCGTGTGAAACGTCGCCGCCGCCACGACGAGAATCGCACCGTTGATGAACAACGCGAACATGAGCGCGATCGACGAATCCAGCGTGGCAAACCGGATCGCCTCCTTCTTGCCGGTGGCGTCCTGTTCGTACTTGCGCGTCTGCACGATCGACGAATGCAGATACAAATTATGCGGCATAACCGTCGCCCCCAAGATCCCGATGGCGATATACAACATCATCGGATTCTTGACGATCTCGGTCGACGGAATGAACCCGGCCATCAACGCGCCGATCTCCGGCTTTGCGAACAAGATCATCAACCCAAAACAAACCGCGATCACCAACATCAGCGCGACGACCATCGATTCCAAAATGCGAAAACCCTTGTGCGCCATGTAAAGCACAACGAACACATCCAAAGCCGTCACGCACACACCCACCAAGAGCGGAATGCCGAAAAGCAGGTTCAACGCGATCGCCGTACCAATCACCTCCGCCAAATCGCAGGCGCAAATCGCCACCTCGCACAACGCCCAGAGCCCGAGTGAAACCGGCCGCGAATAGTGATCGCGACACGCCTGGGCCAGATCGCGCCCCGTTACGATGCCGAGCTTCGCGCACAGCGCCTGCAGCAATATCGCCATCAAATTCGATAGCAAAATAACGCTCAACAGCGTGTAGCCAAATTGCGAACCACCCGCCAGGTCCGTCGCCCAGTTGCCCGGGTCCATGTAACCCACGGCCACCAGATAACCCGGCCCGGAAAACGCCAGTAGCTTCCGCCAAAAAGTCGCGCCCGCCGGCACCGTTATCGAGCGATGCGATTCGGGCAAACTGGGCTGCTGCTCTGCCGTCTTCAAACGATTCGTGCTTTCGCTCGATGCCGCTTCCTGGTTGTTCATCTTTGCGAACACCGATACGCCAGCACTAATTAAGTACAATAAAAAAGATTAGGTAAGGCTAAATTTGACACCACGGCATCACCCATTCGCCGTTCGCGTGCCATGAACCAAAGGTCTGCGTCGGCACCAACGTGCGATCAAGCCATCGCGCGTGCCGAATACCCAAGCCAGTACAAACAAAAACGCACCCATAACCACCATCGCAGGACCAATCTGGCAATTGAGGGCCAACGCCAGATGAACGCCCCCCACTGCGCTCAGTGCCGCATGCACCAGCGACAAAATATGCACCTGCGGCAGCCGGTTCGTAAGCAGCGATGCCGTCGCACCTGGTAGAATCAACATCGCCACCACCAGAATCGATCCAACCGCTTCAAATGAGCTTACCACCACGACCGAGAGCGTGACCATGAGGCCATAATGCACGAATACCGGATTAACCCCAAGTGACCGCGCCAACCCGGGATCAAACGAACTCACCAGTAGCTCCTTGTAGAAAAGCCCGATCACTCCTCCCAACAACACGACCACCACCAGCATACGGACGAGCGGCGTGGGCCAATCCAGCCATCCCTGAATCGGCCCCATCAAACCAATCTCTCCATACAAAACACATTCGGCATCAAGATCCACCTGACTGGAATAAACCGAAACGAGCACCACACCTAACGCAAACAGCGTCGTGAATGTCACCCCGATCGCCGCATCTTGTTTCACACGCGTTTTCCGATGAATTGTTTCCACGATGATCGTCGTGGCGACACCGGCCAGCAAGGCCCCCAGCATCATCGCTCCCGTGCCTCGACTACCCGTAGCGAGAAAAGCGATCACCAATCCAGGCAACACACTATGGCTCACCGCGTCGCCCATTAACGCCATACGGCGCAGAATGAGATAATTTCCAATTAAACCACAGGCTGCCGTCACTAAAAAACCCATCGCCATGATCGTGCCAAATACCGATCGCCCGTCGGTCCACGGCATGACAAAAATGTTTCGTGCGTCGAAAATCGGGACAAGGCCGTTCATTTTCGTCCTTTCGCTTCATCGCGCAGTCCTGCATGCCTGTAGATTTCTTGGGGACTCGGTATCGCCCGGCCATGCGGATCTACCGACGCATGATCCAGTCTTCGTTCCAGCTGCCGAACCAGCTCATCGCCGAGAACATGTTCGATCTTCTCCGCATCGTCGTGAACATGGTCGGGCGCAATATTCACCCGATTGGTTAGGTAAAGTTCCCAAAGCCGATGGTTTCTCACGATCTCCGCCGCGCGCCAATGCCCCGCAGGCGTAAAACTAAACATCTGGCCATGGACCGTGACCATGCCATGCCGAACCAATGACTTTACCTCTTTCCGCGCCGCCTCCAGACTGATACGCCGCCGCGCTGCCAACGCCGGGAATCCAATGCCTCCATTCGCCGACTGATTCTGCTCCCACACGTGAAAAATCGCCTTGAGCGTATTCTCCCGCTGGGTACGCCCGGCCGTCGCACGTTGACGCCACCAACGCGCGAGCACGCCGTGCCGCGGCGCAAAGAAAAACGCCAAGGTGAAAATCGCGCTCGCCGCCAGCACCATCAATGGTCCGGTCGGCAGATTCCTCCCCACAAACGATACGAAAGCGCCAGCCACCCCGGCGGCCACACCAAACGCTGCCGCCAACATCAGCATACGGTGCAGCCGGTCGGTCAGCAGGTAGGCCGCCGCCGCCGGTGTGATCAGCATGGCTGAAACCAGCACAACCCCCACCGCCTGCAACGAAATCACAATGGTCATTGCCAGCAGCAGCATCAACGCATGATGCACCCAACGCGTCGGGACCCCGGCCGAGCGAGCAAAGTCCTGGTCAAAACTCGTCACAAGGAGCTCCTTGTAAAGTGCCGCAACCAACCCAACCGCTCCCAGCGTGACCAGCGCCATCAACGCCACATCGTCACGCCCGATCGCCGCCGCTTGCCCGAACATAAATTTGTCGAGACCACTCTTGTTGCCGGTAGGCAGCTGTTGAATCATCGATTGCAGGCACAACCCTGCTCCGAAAAATGACGCCAACACCAAACCAAGCGCTGCATCTTCTTTAATGCGAGTGGTGCGCGTAATCGCATTCACCGTAGCCGTCCCGAGCATGCCTGCGATGGTCGCGCCGATCAGGATCGCGACGGGATCCTTGCTGGTGTTCCACAAAAAACCTGCCGCCACGCCCGGCAGCACGGCATGCGAGAGCGCATCTCCCATCAACGCCATCTTGCGCACCACGATGAAACTCCCCAGCAATCCGCAGCTCAACCCCAACAATACAACACCCACTAATGCGTAGCGTAGCGACGGATCACTAAACGTCAGAAATCTAAAAAACTGGGTCGTGTACGAAGCCTCGGTTAAATCGCCCACCCGAGCCGCAAAGAGCGGCGTCGCGCACAGCGGAGCCAAAACAACAAAAACAACCAAGGAAAAAGTGAAAGATGAACGTCTCATCCGTCGGTTCGGTTTGTAACGGCCTGCTCGACCGCCCCAAGGGTTTTTGCCACCTCGGATAGGATCGTCAATCGACCCCCATAAGTCTTCTGCAAAAGATCGCCCGTAAAGACGTCCTCCGTTTTCCCAAAGGCGACCAGCCGCATATTGAGCAACAGAAGCATGTCGAAATACTGTCGCGCAGTCGGCAGATCGTGATGAACCACCAGCAGCGTCTTTCCCCGGTCGCGTAGTTCACGCAAAACCGTGATGATCGCGGCCTCAGTCGCCGCATCCACCCCGGAAAACGGTTCGTCCATGAAATAGAAATCCGCTTCCTGCGCCAACGCCCGCGCCAGAAAAACCCGCTGCTGCTGACCGCCCGACAAATTGGAGATTTGGCGATTGGCGAAGGGTAGCATCTGCACCTTGTCGAGACAAGCGCGCGCCACGTCCTGGTCGGATTTTCCCGGCCGCCGAAGTAAACCAAGCCGTCCATAACGCCCCATAAGCACCACATCCATGACATTGACCGGGAAATCCCAGTCCACCGACTCGCGCTGTGGCACGTAGCCGACCCGCGTCGCCACGCGATTGAACGACTGTCCGAAAAATTTTACGTAGCCACTCGCCAGCGGCAATAGTCCCATACAGGCTTTGATCAAGGTCGATTTACCCGCGCCATTGGGCCCCACAATGCCAAGCCTGTCACCCCGGAGCATCAGCAGATCGAGATTGGAAACAACCGCCCGCTCACCAAAGGATTTGGAAATTTTCTTGGCCTCGACAACCAGCCGGCCCGAAGCATCGCCGCTTGATGCCGTGAGCCGCACATTTCCCAGATTGCCCACATGCTCGCGCCGCTCCTTGCGCAGCGTTGTAAGCAGACCCACCCGGCGCATATTGCGCTTGCGCCGCGCCGTTACGCCGTAGCGCATCCAGTGCTCTTCCGTGGCAATGCGCTGTGCCAGTTTCTGCTGCTCGATCTCTTCCTGCTCCAGAACCTCGTCGCGCCAAGCCTCGAACTCCGAAAAGCCGCGATCCATTCGCTTCGATGTGCCGCGATCCAGCCATATCGTTCGGTTTGACAGGGCTTCAAGAAAGCGCCGGTCATGGCTGATCAGGATGAAGGCCGAACGCGACGCCTTGAGTTCATTTTCCAGCCATTCGATGGCGGGCAGGTCCAGATGGTTTGTCGGTTCATCGAGGAGAAGAATATCCGGGTCAGGCGCAAGCGTCCGCGCCAAAGCCGCACGGCGCATTTCACCGCCTGACAACGTCGAAGGCTTTTCATCTCCCGTGAGGCCCAACTCATTGAGGTAGTGCTTGCAGCGGTAAGGATTGTCCGTGGGCCCAAGGCCCGCCTCGACATAGTCCAGCACCGTTGCAAAATTTCCGAAATCCGGTTCCTGCGGCAAATACCTTACGGTGGTTCCCGGCTGCAGCCAGCGCTCGCCGCCATCGGGCTCAATCAGCCCCGACGCAATCTTCAAAAGCGTTGACTTGCCCGAGCCATTGCGCCCCACCAGGCACATGCGCTCATCGTCGGCCAACATAAGCTCCGCCCCCTCCAGCACCGGCTTGCCGCCGAAGGTGAGGTGAATATCTTGCAGGTTAAGGAGGAGTCTGGCCATTGCAGAGGGGTGGTTAGCTGATTGTTGGTAGGTTCTCTAGCCATTATATCGGCGGTGTCTGGTCGATCCAGCAGTTTGCTGAGGCGGTTTCATGAAAGGCCGCTGGAAGCCGCCCGTACCTCAACCGACATTTCCGCGAGCCGCCTGAACAAAACGATGCGCCGCCAGATGGGCCACCAGTCGTAAAGAAATATTTCTAAGGGCCTCCAGTTGGCAACCCAGCCGAGGATGAGCAGACTCTGTTCCATCCATCTTCCGGCAGTTGACTGGCTCAAAGCTATGCTCATGTATTGAATTGCAACAAAACTTGCCAACAAGACGACGAGTCCGATGGCCAGGGAGCGCCAGCCAATGCGCAGAAGTTCACGAAGTTCCTGCCTGGTCTGAAGGGCTCGGTAGCTGAAATAATTAGGTATCGCGTGAGGTATGTGTTGCGCGACCTCGGTTTTGTGGGCCGTTTCGGGGAGAGTGACGATGAGCCGCAATCGCCCTGTCCCTTTGATTTCCCGCGCCCAGCCGACAATGTAGCGCTCAGCTTCGTCGTCGAGATCGCGTTCGTGAAATGGCGACGGATCGAGTGAATTGAAAAGCTGTTCAGCTGTTCGGAGGTGGACCTCAATCACGCCAAGCGATATAGACATGGATTCACCCTATATTATTGTTCTGGACCTGACCACTCTGTGGGCTGCCGGCCCCAACCCAACCTCATCGGACAAGGAATAAATTCACGCCAGATAAGCGCGAATTCTCGCGGGCGCCTTATTCGTAAAGAACTGTTTTGTAGGCAAAACATGAGCAATCCGGCCATTTTGCACGAAAGCAATCCGGGAGGCCGCATACTTGGCGTCTTCCGGCTGATGCGTGACCATAAGAACTGTCAGCTTGCGCTCCTTCTGAATCTCCCTGATGAGATCGAGCATGTCGCGCCGCAGCGCCGGCCCCAGTGCGGTAAAGGGCTCATCCAGCAGCAACACGGGCTTGTCCCGCACCATGGCGCGGGCAATGGCGATACGCTGCCTTTCACCGCCCGATAATTCCGTGGGCTTGCGCGCCCTGAAATCCGAAAGCCCAACCCGCGCCAGGGCCTCTTCAACGCGCTCACGCTGTTTCGAATCAAGTTTCAAATCAGGCGATATGCCCAGCGCAACATTGGTCCACACATCGAGATGGGCAAAACTGTTATGGTCCTGAAAGATCATGCTCACCGGGCGCTGGTCCGGCGCAACACCCGCCATATCAGCGCCGGCAATCGAAATCCGCCCTGAGACCGGAAGATCAAATCCAGCAACGAGCGAGAGCAGGGTGGATTTGCCGGCCCCGCTCGGCCCGATAATCCCTACAAGCTCGCCCTTCGCAACCTGCAGGTCAAAATTCATCACCATGTCTTCATAGCGAAAGCCGACGTTCTCAAGCTTGATCATGGCTTTGGCTCCATCTCTGGGCGAGGGTTATCAGGGCAAAGCAGAAAGCCGCCAGCACCAGGGCCGTGCCCGCCGCGTCATTCATCCGGTAATTGCCCATCTGCCGGAAGATCAGAGCGGGCAGGGTGACGAGCCTGTCGCTGCCAAACAGCGTTATCGCCGAAAGATCGCCCAGGGAAACAATCACGGCCATCAGGAACGCGAGGCCAAGGGGTTTACGCAAGACAGGCAGATCAATGAGCGAAAGCCGCGCGAAGCCTCTTAATCCAAGACTTGAACAAAGCCGGTCATGCCGTTGAACCGAGTCGGTGATTGCCGGGTAAAGCGGCGACCAAACGAAAGGCAGGGCCATGAGCGCATTCAAAATGATCACAAGGACAATCGCATAGCGGCTCATATCGGCAAGGGGGCTAAGGGTCACGAACCAGCCCGTAGCCAGAACGGCAGGCGGCATGATCAGCGAGGCGAGGCAGGCCAAGGTGATGGCCGATTTCAAAAATGGGCGCGGCTGTCGCGCCGCCGACCCCGCAAGCACCCATCCCAACGCAATGCTGAGACACGCCGATGTAAGACCAATCAGCAGGCTTGTACCTGTCGCCCAAAGTAATGATGCATCCAGCCGAATGTTGCCAATGCCTGACAGGGCAACGCTGAGAATGGGCGGCACAACGATTACTATGGCTAAGGCGATCGCCAATCCATCCATTGCCTTTGAAAAGCCTGACCGCCCGTCGCAGCGCTGGATCCTGGCGAGCGTCGGCGGAACGACCTGGATCTCCCGCGCAAACTGGCCCGCGACAAGTACCAAAAGACCGCAGGTTATGAGTTGTGCCAGCGCGAGGATGGAGGCCCGCGCCGGGTCAAAATCAAGCCGCAGTGATTGATAGATCGCAACCTCAAGAGTGGTCGCCTGTGGGCCGCCACCGAGGATTAAGACCACTGCAAAGCTCGCGGTGCAGAGAAGAAAAATCAGGCTGGCAATGCCCGTAAGGGCTGAAGCAAGCTGCGGCCATTCAATGAAACGGAATACCTGTCCCGTGCTGAAATTCAGTTGCGCCGCCAGGCGAAAAATTTTCCGCCGGAATGGCTTCAAGCCGCGTGAGCATGAGACGCACCGCAAGCGGCATGTTGAAGAACACATGGGCCAGCAGAATTCCCGTGAGGCCATATATGGAGAATAAGCCGCCAAATGGCGCGCTGTTGCCATAGAC
>JANNHA010000073.1:0-33234 GCA_031404135.1 Verrucomicrobiota bacterium
CGTTGAAGAAGGAATAGATCTTTGCCAAACGCGTCAGCATATCTGGTTCGGCCAGTGAGCCTACGCCGCGTTTGAGCCGTTCGATGCGGCCAGGCAGGGCTTTGACCAGCGAGGCGAAGCCGGAGGTGGCGAAGCGCGGCATCTGGCTGTAGAGGCCGGATAGTTTAGCTCCGCGGTGCCGGTCGTAGCCGGCCCAGGGCTCATCTGCTCCTTGGCCACTCAGGGCGACCTTTACTTTTGTAGCAGTGATACGCGAAACGAAATAGAATGCGGCCGCCGTCTCGTTGCCGACGGGCTCTTCGATGTCCCACATGTAGCGCTCGTAGTGCTTCATATAGTCATCCGGGCCGATCATCTGGTAGTGATGGTCGGCGCCAAACATCCGGGCCATATCCTTTGCATCGTCGACTTCATTGGCCGCGCCGCCACCGTGAAAGCCGATGGTGAAGGCGTGAACGGGAGTGCTGGAGTATTTGCTCATGATGGCGAGCAATACGCCTGAATCCACACCGGAGCTTAGAAATAATCCAAGTGGTACATCGCTGCGCAATTGAATGCGAACGGCGTCCTCCAGTAGGGTTTGATATTCTTCGATCAGGTCGGCTTCGTTCCACGTTGCCCGGACTTGGGGCACCCAGTTCCAGAAGCGTTCGATTTTAAAACTACCTTGTCGGGCGATCATCAGGTGCCCGGGTGGGAGTTTCATGATGCTCGAAAACAGGGTTTTCGGCGAGGGGACGTAGCGGAAAGTAAAGAGTTCCGCTAGGGCATTTATATCCGTTTCACGCGGGCAGGCTGGGTGCTGAAGGAGTGACTTGATTTCTGAGGCGAAGAGCAGTTGTTGACCGATCTGTGTATAGTAGAGCGGTTTGATGCCGAGGTGATCGCGGGCGAGAAAAAGTTCACGTTTGTTTTTATCCCAGATCGCGAAGGCGAACATGCCATTAAAGCGGCTCACACAGGCTGTCCCCCATTGCTCGTAGGCATGCACAATCACTTCTGTATCTGAGTGGGTCTTGAAGTGATGACCGGCGTTCTCCAGTTGATCGCGCAGTTCGATGAAGTTATAGATTTCACCATTAAAAACAATCTGGATGCGTCCGTCCTCATTGCCGATGGGCTGGGCACCGCCGCCAACGTCGATAATACTTAATCTACGGTGTCCCAAGCCGATTTCGTGATCAATGAGCTGCCCCTCGCCATCAGGACCGCGATGGCGGATGATGGCCATCATCCGGTTGAGAAGGTCGCGATCAACGGGTTGGCTTGAAAGGTCAAATATACCACAAATGCCGCACATATTGGAAAATAGATTTTTGCCGAACTGAGTTCTTCAGGTTGCTTACCTTTTTACTAAACGCGCGTTCAGCAAGGCCTGGTAACAAGCTGCTTCATGGGGAGCGACAAGCCTCGGTTTGCGTTGAAGGACGTTACTCAAATAACCCCAAAACATGCCAAGGCCACCGACAACATAAGGTTTTGATTTCATCCGGAACAAAACCTTAAGCAGGAAGAAAACCAATCCGCCGCCGGTAAGATAATAAATTTCACCATGCATGATATTTGTTTTCCAGCGCCCAATCCCAGCCCCCTCCGGCTTCCAGTGATACATCTGAAGTTCTTTGAAATGGGTGGTGTGCCATCCCTGTGCAATGGCACGGATTTCGTCGACTGTATCCCAGCCGCGCGATGCGATAAATCCGCCGATTTGCTCAAAGCAGTCTCGACGAACCAGTTTCGATGCCCCTGCTGCGTGGTAGCTTGGCATATTGACGACCTGCCAATTCTTCCCGTCTTGAGTTTCCTGATAGACTCCCGATGCGATACCGAGACGAGGATCGGCGGCGAATTCGGTTAATAGCCGCTCAAAGTAGTCCGGAGCAAAACTCAGGTCGCAATCCAGTTTTACGACAATATCGTACTCGATATTTTTGGCTACAGCGAAACCAACATTAAATGCTCGAATGACGCCGGCACCTGGTTGTCTTATTTGACCGCGAGGATTCTTGATGACGTGTATAAAATCCATCTCGGTAGTATAACGATCAATGATATCTGGGGTGGAGTCATTAGAGCCATCGTCGACGATGATCCAGCGCACGGGCTTGATTGTTTGGTTGGCCATGGATCGCAACGTATGCTCGATATGGCGTTCCTCGTCTTTGACTGGAGATATGACGATATATTTCACAAACGGGATTAATGGTTGGTTTTAGTGATAACTTTAAATTCGTCGCTTTTACGACGGTGTCAGCAGTTCTTATTAAAGCAAGTTTTGGCACTTCGCGTCAGGCGTTGTATAAATCCCACCCAGTCGTAGGCACCCCTGAGTTTAGCCCTCAATAGCACTTGGTCATCGCAGTCGTTAATGGGGAGCCTTTTCGCGTTCGCAGGATCGTCGGAGGGGTGCATCCGGCCAATAACCGTAGTGCAACAGCTGTTGTAGCCTTGGTCGCGGATCAGTTGTCGGAACGTTGACGCAAAAGCCTTTTTTTCTTGAGGGAATGCGTATGGGTACGCGAATGATTGGGTTGGAAGGCCGAGTATATTTTGGATGACCTTCTTTGAGGCATCTAGCTCCAGTTCGATTTCGGGCCACGAAAGCTTAACAAGCGTTGGGTGATTGACGGTGTGTGAACCGAATTCCATCCCGGCTTTTTTAAGTTCGTTTACTTCGGCCCAAGTCAGGCATTCGCGAAATTTGAATGACTTTCGTTCATCGCCGATAAACGCGGTCGGCAGGTACATCGTGGCGGTGAAACCGTGACGTCGGAGAGCGGGAAATGCAGCGTTATGAAAATCGCGGAAGCCGTCATCGAAAGTGATGGCGACGAGCTTCTCTGAAACGTGAGGTGCTGCTTTAGCGTTTAACCAAGCGAGGCCCTCGCTGACGGAAACGCCACGATAGCCAGCCTCGGCTAACCATTGCATATGTTCGCCAAAGCGGCGGGGCGAAGTACAAACCTTGTAGTAGGGTGAAACACCAAGCTCTGGATCTTCCGAGATACTGTGGTACATCAGGATCGGAAGGACTCGCTTGTCGTCGTTTGCGATGAGCTTCTGAAAAACGCGGAGCACCGGGTTAACCAAGCCAAGTGTGATCAGACGATCTGGTCGGAAAGAGGGCAAGAGAGAGGGTGGGCTGCAAATGAAGAATTTAGACGGAGCCGGAGGCGGAGATGGTGAGGCGCGCGTTTTGTGTCAAGCGGCTCGCCCGAAGCGTTAGCGGAGGGTGGACTTAACAGGGTACCCTTTGGGCGGGTGAGGCCACAATGAAGAATGGAAATGAGCTGGTCCCTTGGAATGGAAGTTTTCCGAACGGATTTTGAACACTAAGATCACAAAGGGCGCAAAGGACGGAGTGGCTTCTTTGTGAACTTTGCGTCCGAGATTTGCTGGGCGATCTTTGCGTTAAAAGAGTTTGGGCGTATTCCCTTCTATTAGCGTTAACGAGCGTGCATTAGCGGTTAATAAAGGTTCGTCGTTTGCGCTTCAAACGCGAGGGCGCAAAGCAGGTCAAAGATCGTTGAGATCGTCTTTCTGCAGGATTTGCGGGACGTAGGCTTTGGTTTTGTTTAACACGATGCCAACGGGGGATTTTGATTTGGCGAGCATGTCGCACGCTTTGGCTGCGGCATCGCGGTCTGTCTTTTCTGACTCTACGACCATCAACATCATGTCCATGAAGCTGGCGAGACGCGGGGTGATACTAATCTGGCTCACGGGCGGCATATCAAAAATGATATAGTCAAAGTCGCTCGCTTTGAGTTTCGGGATCAATTGGTTGAACCGCTGCGGCATGCCTTTGGCGAGTCGGTCACTGTTTGAATCTTCCGACACCACATAGAGGTTCGTGTGTACTTGGGCGGAGTCTTTGGTTTGGAGCAGTTGTTCAAGACCGACTCCCGTGACGCCTTTGTGGAAATGCTGTGCCGAGCCTTGGCCCTTGGTCATGTCAACCAGGAGCACATTGCCTTCACCGGTTTCGGAGAAGCTGCGGGCGAGTCCCGCCGCGATGGTGGTGACACCGGTGTCTTTTCCCAGTCCGGTGACGGCCACGAGCTTGGGCTTATGCTGGACGTTGAGGGTTTCGAAGTAGTTGATGAGGCGATCACGCAGGGTCTCATAGAACGGATTGAGGGCGAGTTCGCTGTCAGCTGTTTTTATCGCTAACTCGGTTGAAGCCGATGCCTTCTCGGATGTTGGGAGCGCAAGGTTAGCGGATTTGCCGCCGACCAGATCGCCACGCGTCTTGATTTTCGGAATGGAGAGGAATATCGGCAGCTTAAGGGCGCGCTCAATATCGACCGAGCGTCGGAGTGTGCGATCTAGAAACATATCAATGGCGAAGGCCCAAGCTAGGCCGAGGACGAGGCCACCGACTGCGAGTCCTCCGAGGAGTTTGGTTTTCTTTTTCCAGTCTCTCACAGGCCGGGTGGGTGACTCGATCATGCTGATATTCGAAACTCGACCGGTGCCGAGGGCTTCGTTGATACGTGACTGCTCCAAGTTGGCAGAATAGTAGCGATAATTGGCCTCCTCGAGTTCCTTGCGGCGACGAATTTCGAGAATCGAGATCTCAAGCTGGTCGACCTTGGCGGCTTCGGCTCGAACTTCTTCTAGCTGCGAATTCAGGATCTTGATTTTAGATTGGATAGCGACGATCTGCGCGGCTTCTCTGACGGGATCAAAAGCGTTAGCGGGTTGGTTCGGCAACGCAACCATCGTTATCGACGGATTCGTCAGGGCAGGAAACTCAGCTTCCAGTTTCTTCTTTTGCACCTCGGCTTCGGCTTGCTGGGCCAAGAGTTCCTGAATCGGCGAGCTTTGTTCCGTGTAGTTCGTACGCAAAACTTGCTCTTTTTGACGGAGCACCGCGAGCTGCGCAGCGATCTTCTGGTAGGCTTCGATTGTTTCGGCTGGCGGTGGCGAAGGGTTTTCAGCTGTGGGGGCCGGGGCGGTGGCTGCCGTGGGCGCAGTTTTTGTCATTTCCTTCAATACTGAAGAACGGCCGGCTAAATCTGTCTGAAGGTCGAAAATTTGTTGCCGGAGACGGGCGATTTGTTCGCTCGATGTTCTTTTTGAATCTTCAAGCGAGATGACGCCGGCCTTGTTCATCATCTGTCGCAATTCTTCCTCAGTTTGAGCCAGACGGGCGCGCAACTGGTCGGTTTCCTGGGTGAGAAAATCGCCGACGATGCCGACGGCGCGATGGATCGAGACGTGTTTTTTGAGGTAGCTGCCTACGATTTCGCGGAGAACACTTTGGACGATCGTAGGGTCGGAATGCCGAAACTTGACGGAAATGACACTGCTTTTTGGCGGGACCTCGACCGACATGCCGCCATTGACAACGGCGGCGGCGATGTTGGCTGCATCGCCTTTTACTGGCCCGGACAGGATTTTATCGGCACCGAGTGTGCGTACTACGTCCTCGGCCAAGTCCATACTGGTGAGAACCTCAAGTTCTGAGGTGATAATCGTTTCACCGCGTTGATCGGGTGATTTGGTGATCGTGTCATCGCGCCCAGGACCTGTGGCCTTCCCTTCGGTGATGACGTAGCGGATGAAAAGTTTGGCTTCAGATTGATAGGGCGGCGGGGAAAACTTGTAGGCGGCGAAGGCCAAGCCCAAGCCAGCCAAGGAGCAGAGGATGATCTTCCACTTGTGCCGAAACAGCGTGTAGTAGATATCACCGATACTTAGATTGAGCCCTGCTGGTTCGGCCGGTGCCTGAATCGGGGGCGCGATGCGGCTTACGTTGCGTGGTTCGGGCGTCGGAGAGGACATTGGCACAGAAAAGGAGGGAAAAAGAAGGGCGGTAACCGATTTGTTTTCTAAAGCGACTATACCTAGGCAACGTACCTGTAAAGAGCGGTGACAGTCAGGGAATCGAATTGATACCGCAGGTTACTCAGAAAAGCTAATGGGAGAGGGCTGAAATCTAAAACAGAAAACGTTTTTTAACCGCGTACCGATCGGCGCGACATCCGCCGTGGCCGCAAATCGATCCCGGCGACGACAGAGCGTTGCCCTCCATTCGATCCGGCGGAATTTTACACCAAGATCGCCAAGGGACGCAAAGGACAGAACGGTTTCTTTGTGTGCGGTGAGGTGGGTGGCCTAGGTGTTAAGATGAGTTCGGCTCCGCGAGGACTGCTTTCAGCGCTGCGACGACGGCGTCGATTTGGACGTCGGTGAGTTCGGGGTACATCGGGAGCGAGAGGAAAGAATCGCCGCAGGCTTCGCTGACGGGGAAATCGCCCTTCTTGTATCCGAGATTTGAATAGGCGTTCTGCAGATGCACTGGTACCGGATAGTGGATGCCGGCGGAGATACCGTGTTCGCCCAGTTTTTTCAGGATCGTGTCGCGATTGGCGACGCGCAGAGGGTAGACGTGGTAGATGTGGCGGCCGTAACTGGCCTCTACAGGCAACGTAAGTCCGGGCGTTCCTGCTAGTAATTGGTTATACCGGGCAGCGACGCGGCGGCGACCGTCGTTGGCTTTGTCGAGATACTTTAGTTTTACCGAGAGGACGGCACCTTGCAGGCCATCCATGCGGCCGTTCCAGCCGACAACGTCGTGAAAATATTTCTTCTTTTGACCGTGCTCGCGGTACATCTGCATGGTTTCACGCAGGGCAGGATCGTTGGTCGTGATTCCGCCGGCTTCGCCCCAAGCTCCGAGATTTTTGCCGGGGTAGAAACTGAAGGAACCAGCTTGGCCGATGGAGCCGGCTTTGCGGCCTTTGTAGAGCGTGCCTTGAGCTTGGGCGGCGTCTTCGACGACGGCCAGATTGTGTTTCTTGGCGATGGCCATGATCGGGTCCATGTCGGCGCATTGACCGAACAGATGCACAGGCATAATGGCCTTTGTGCGGGGAGTGATGGCGGCCTCGATCTTGGTGACGTCGATGGTGAACGTGGACGGATCGATATCGACAAAAACGGGTTTTGCACCGGCGTAGGTGATGGCTTCCGCAGTGGCCATGAAAGTCATGGGCGGGGTGATCACTTCGTCACCGGCCTTGATGCCGAGGGCGAGAAGCGAGAACCAGAGCGAGTCGGTGCCGTTGGCAACGCCTACGCAGAACTGGGTGTCGCAATACTTCGCGTATTCTTCTTCAAACTTGGTGACGAATTTGCCACCGGCGAAGGCGTTGGCATCGATGACTTCATTCATCGCGGCCATCACTTCAGCACGGATGGGGTCGTGATGAGCTTTAAGATCGAGAAACGGGACGTGGATTTTATCGCTTTGCATTGAGAGATTTTTTTATACGGGCGGGATTACCGGCAACGACGCTGTTGGCTGGGACGTCTTTTGTCACCATACTTCCTGCGCCGATCATGGAATTTTCGCCGATGGTAATTCCACAGAGAATCGTTGCGCCCGAACCGATTGATGCACCTTTTTTAACCACGGTTTTTATCACCTTCCAGTCGGCTTCGGTCTGGAGGGTGCCGCCTTCTGCGGTCGCGCGGGGGAAGAGATCATTGGTGAACATGACGCCATGGCCGATGAAAACTTCGTCTTCGATTTCCACGCCTTCGCAGAGGAAGCTGTGGCTGGAGATTTTGCAGCGGGCACCGACCTTGGCACCTTTTTGGATTTCGACAAAGGTGCCGACTTTGGTGTCGTCGCCGATCTCGCAGCCGTAGAGATTGGTGAAGCCGAAGATGCGGACATTGCGCCCAAGTTTTACGCTGGGTGCGATTTGCTGGTTCGGTTGAGGGACAAAATCCATGAGAAATTTTCGGGGTGTGATTGGAATGTGGCCAACTCTAAATTGGTTTTGGACTTAAGGGCTGGGTCAATGCCCCGTCATTGCTCGAGGACAATGCGGAGCATTGTCCCTACCGGCGCTGCCGCGCCAGGGTCATAATTCGAGTTGCGGATGTCCAAATATGAAATCGGACCGATTGAATCGGGTAATATTATTTGCCCGAGGGTGCGAAATCGATCGGGGCACCGTTCAATTTGAGCGACTGCGACGAGGCTTCAAGCACGCGAACGATTTCTAGACCTTTGGCGCCGCTCGTGATGGGCGTGGCACCGGTTTTGATACAATCGAGAAAGTGCTGGCACTCGGTTTTCAGCGGTTCGTCTTGCTTGATGTAAGGAGCATAGACGTCGCCGTAGTGATAGGCGTAATGGAATTCCGCGAAAGTGTCGTAGTGCGGCGGGCGATCAACGCGGACGTCGAAGATCTTGATTTTCTCCTGAGGCGCGACGTCATCATAAACGATCATACGTTTGCTGCCGACGATGGTCATTTCGCGCACTTTGCGCGGGTCGAGCCAGCTGCTTTGGATGATGGCGGAACGGCTCTTGGAGAAGAGCAGCGACATCGAGGTGACGTCTTCGATCCCCGGGGTGACATGGGCGGCTCCACGGCAACTGACACTCAAAGGTTGATCCTGCAGGATGTGGAGGATGACGGAAATATCATGCGGTGCCAGATCCCACGCGACGTTGATGTCTTTCTGGAAGAGGCCGAGGTTCAGGCGGCGGGCGCTGATGTAGCGGATTTCGCCAACATCGCCGGAGTCGACGATTTCCTTGATACGGCGGACGGCCGGAGAGTACAGGAATGTGTGTCCAACCATCAGCACCAAGCCCTTTTTCTTGGCGATTTCAACGAGTTCCTCGCTCTCGGCGACGGATGCCGCGAGGGGTTTCTCGATCATGACGTGTTTGCCGGCCAGTAGCGCGGCTTTGGCCATCGGATAGTGATACCGGACGGAGGTGGCGATGACGATGGCGTCGAGGCCACCGTCGGTGACCATCTTTTCGTAGTTGGTTTCGGCTATAACTTCCGGATACAGGGAATTCATGTGCTTGAGCCGTTGCTCACTGACATCGCACATCATCTTAAGCTGGCAATCGCCCAGCCCTCGGAAGTTACGGATTAAGTTTGGGCCCCAGTAGCCACAGCCAACGACGCCAACCTTAATTCCGGTCTTCATATTTTATTTTAGAGGTGATTAGACCGCGCTGAGCTGAGCGTTTTGCGTGGCCGTTTCCGACGAAACCTGTGGGGCTGCAACGGTGACGGGGGCGGCTTTGCGGCTCATGCGGGTCTCGACAAACTGATTCAACAGCGTGGGGAAGGTCAAGGCCATGATCTTAACATCAAGGAAAAGTGACTTGGTCTTCGCGTACTGGATGTCGAAATGGATCATTTCGCTGAAGGTGGTTTTGTTTTTGCCGCTGACCTGCCAGAGGCCGGTGAGGCCGGGGACGGAGGCGAAGCGTTCTTTCTGCCAGATGGTGTAGTTCTCGTATTCATACGGAATGCAGGGGCGAGGACCGACGAGGCTCATTTCGCCGCGGAGGACGTTGATGATCTGGGGAAGTTCGTCGAGGCCGGTGGCGCGGAGGATCCAGCCGCCAGGAATCAGGCGGGAGTCTTTCTTGGAGTCCAGCTTGATCATCGGAGCGTTGGAGCCCATGAGCTGGTTGAGGTACGCTTGATGACCTGCGGTGTCGGCATTCATGTGCATCGTGCGAAATTTGTAGCAGAGGAACTGTTTGCCGCGGTATCCGACGCGGGCCTGTTTAAACAAAACAGGGCCTGGAGAACTCACCTTCGTGATCACCGCGATGACGGTCACCAGCGGAAGGAGCACCGGCATGGCAGCGAGGCTGCAAGCGATGTCCAGAGCACGTTTCCAAACCGGCAAGGGGTTGGAGTCTGGCGTGCAAAGATCGGGTTGAACGGATTGGGCGTAGGCTTTCATGATGTGAAGTGGAGGATTTTTGAAATTGATCAGGCGGTTTTGGCGAGCAGGCGGCGGTCGATGGTCAGGCGGGCTTCGGAACCGAGGATGTTGAGGAGGACGGCAACACGTTCGCTGTCGCTGCGGCCCTCAAGAATTACGGCCTGAAGGCCTTGCATGGGGCCGGCTGCGATTTGAACGGTGTCGCCGGAGGAGAATTGCGGTTTTGCTAGGGAGAGACTGTTTTCGCTAATCCAAGATTGCAGATCGTGGATAAGGGTGTCGGCGACTACGGCGGGCTGAGGGCCAAAACTGACGAGATTGATCACGTCGTGGGCGTAGCGGACGGCCCGGTAGTTGGAGCTGAGATCGAAGCGGCAAAACAGATAGCGAGGGAAGAGCGGCTCGGTGACCTGCTTGCGGACGCGACGGATGGTTTTTTGCATCCGGATGCGGGGGAAATATACTTCAACATTCGCAACCATGGAGAGCTGCTCGGCAGCCTGTTTTTCTCTCTGTGGTTTAGTGTGGATACAGTACCAGTTCAGGGGATTCAGCATCTTGATCGGTTGGGCACAAGCTGCCGCCATTCCGGTGCATCCTTGGCTGGATGAAACGGTTTCTTGGATTGAGGAGTTGAGCTGAACCGACATGGCTGAGGGTTTGAGGGGTGAAAAAAACGTCGTTATTCCCAACTGGCGGAGAACAACCTCGTGCTAGAGCTAGAAAGGCGGAATTCCGCCTGCATAAACCGGGCGAAGAAATTGCAAACCAACCCGCGAGAGTTAATCGAGGTGCCGAGTGATTGGTTACGGCCGTATCGAATTTCGTTTGCAATATCCACGGGTAAACAGATCTCGCCAGAGGGGGGATATAACAATCAAAAAGGCCCTCAAAAGGTCAGAACCGGGCTTACCCTTAAGGTCGTACTAAGGGTTTCCCTTAGTGCAGAATAGTGGCGAAAAAAGCTTGTTTGTTGGTTGCGGAAAATCGCATGTAAAAACGGAGCAACAAAACAGGGCTGATTACGAGGGAATGGGGCGTGAGATCAGAGCCCGAAAGGCAAACCGGCATAAGTTTTCCGATTAGGGGTATGTGTTTTTTGAATATTCACGCTGAGCCCTCGGAAAGCCGGTTTATGCAAAAAATCGCCCGAAAGTGGGCGAAAATGGAAAAACCGAACGTTTTGTGGGTTTCTCGAGCAGTTCCCCTGAGATATCGCAGCCGTTACTGGTAGGGCGGGACCGCTGGGGTCGCCGTGGTTTTCGGAACGGCACGCCCAGCCGTCGTGCCCTACCCGAATACAATTTCGAGCCGGTCAATTCTTGATTGCTCGGCTCCCGTTTAAGCAAACCGCAAACGCGATGGGCCGCTTGCGATCAAACCGGCACGGAAACGAGGTCCGGCCCTGCAATAGTCGAATCGTTACACCTACGGGGTCGGGGTAGGTTGGGGAATGAGTTTTTCGGGAGCGGGGATGAGCTCGGCCGCTTCTTCGTCGATCAGGCGTTCGATGATCGCGCGGGAGAGGAATTGGTCCCCTTTGGCTTCGAAGCCGGCACCCCACGCTTCTTCGGCACCCGTCACCGTGGGAAAGCGGCGAGTCAGTTCGTACTCGTGGAGTGGCTGACATAACCGACCATTAGGTGCCAACATCTGCGCTGCGATGTAGGAAATCTTTTCGTCTTCGAGGATGACCGGCTGGACCGAATAGGTGAAGTCGGCATAGCTCACCTTGTACGACGCTTTTTTCAGCATTCGGATATGCGTCGCCGGGCGTTGAATGACTTCGATTCGGTCTTGAAATGGCCGGGAGGTAAAACGCTGTCCGAATAGCTTTCTTGGTTTTGTGATCATCGTCGTAATGGCTCGTGTGACCAAGGGCAGCCGAATGAGGTCGATCTAGAATGGATCGGCTTTTAGCGGCATTCGCTCTTGGCACTCGACAACGATTATAAAAAACGGGCTGCGCAAACGCGATGGCGATCATCCGTTTGGCCCAACGATGCGGCCAATGCGTTCCGCGGCCATGCGATTACGATGATTATAGCGCCGAATCGTGGTCGGCGCTGAGTTTACCAATGCGCATAGTCGCCTTTTTTGAGCGAAAGGGCGAATTCGACGAAGAGCCGTACACAGTTTTCAACATCTTGTAGATCAACCACTTCACTGGGTGTGTGCATGTAGCGCAGAGGAATCGAAACGAGGCCGGTGGCGACGCCGGCGCGGCCGACTTGGAGGGCTCGGGCATCGGTGCCGGTAGGGCGTGGATCGGCTTCGAATTGATGCGGGATTTTGAGCTTTTCGGCGCAGGCTACGAGGCGTTCGTAGATCTTTGGATTGATGTTGGCACCGCGACAGAGGATCGGGCCGCCGCCGAGTTTGGTCTCGCCGTACTTGCGGTTGTCGCAATCGGGATGATCGGTGGCGTGGCCGACGTCGACCGCCACGGCGATGTGGGGATTAACTGAATACACGGCAGTGGTGGCGCCGCGCACGCCGATTTCCTCCTGCGTGGTGGCGACGGAGACGATGCGGGCGGCGAGTTTTTTCTTTTGCGTTGAAAGCCGAACCAATGCTTCACCGACAACGTAAGCTCCGACTTTGTTGTCGAAAGCGCGGGCGGTGCCGATGCTGCCGTAAATGAGTTCGAAATCGTGGTCGTAGGTGGCGACATCGCCGATGGCGACGCGGGCGAGCGCTTCTTTTTTCGAGCTGGCACCGATATCGATCCAGATTTCGTGGATTTCGGGGACTTTTTTGCGGTCCGCTTCGTCCATCAGGTGGATGGCGCGTTTGCCGGTGACACCTTTGACGGGGCCGTTGGCGGTGCGGATGATGACGCGGCGGCCGGGAATCATGATGCGGTCGTGGCCGCCAATGGTGTCGAAATAGATGAAACCGTCTTTGTTGACGAAGGTGATGATGAGGCCGAGTTCGTCCATGTGGCCGGCAAACATCACGATTGGATCGCCGGCGGGGTTGAGTGTGGCGAGGCGGTTGCCCATCGCGTCCTGGGCATAGTCGTCGGCCGAAGGTTTAACGTGGTGGTCGAAAACTTTTTGCGCTTCAAACTCGTATCCGGAAGGCGAGCGCGCGTGAAGCAGATCGACGAGAAAAGCGGGGGCGACGTATTTCGACATGGGTTGGACGTTCGTAGAAAAACCAGTTGGCGCAAAGGCGAATTTAAAAAAGTGGTGGGGTGCGGCCGAAATATTGCCCTTGACGGAGTGCGGCTTTGACTTTGCTTTTGACATTTTCACCCAAGCCAAACGCCCAGCCATGCGCGACGACTATCTCAAAGAAGCTCAAAAAGTGATTCCGGATTCTAATTTGCTGATCAACGTGATCTCCCGGCGGGTTAAGCAATTGCGCCGCGGCAGCCGTGCGTTGGTCGAGTCGCTAGAAAAACTTTCCGCCGAAGACATCGCCCTGCGCGAAGTCATCGAGGGCAAGATCAGTTACGAGATGGGCGAGAACAACTGACGCCGTTGGGCGGCAGGCCGTCGGTGAATTTCAGCAGCTCGCTGACCAGGTGGTTCGCCACCTGACCAACCACCATGTCCGCACAAAAAAAAGACTCAGTCCGTTTCACGGAGATTCGAAACAGCAAGGCGCTGCGCGACTATTTCGTGGAGGAAAAGTTCGAGGCCGGTATCGCGCTGAAAGGGACGGAAGTGAAATCCATCCGTGCGGGCAAGGCGCAGATCAGCGACGCGTTTGGGCGTTTCGAAAAGGGTGAATTGTGGCTGCACAACGCGCACATTGAGGAATATGCGTTTGGTAACATCTATAACCATAGCATACGCCGCACGCGAAAGCTGCTTTTGCATCGGCATCAGATTCGCAAAATCGGCCAGGCGCTTCAGATCGGCGGCAAGGCGCTCGTGCCGTTGCGCATGTATTTCAAAGAGGCGTTGGTGAAAGTCGAAATCGCGATTTGCAGCGGCAAAAAAATTTACGACAAACGCGACGATTTGAAAAGCAAGGTGACGGCGCGCGAGATCGACAAGGCGATGAAAGATCAGCGGCGGTGAAGATCCCTCTTTCTCTTTCTCGTTCTCTTTATCTTTCTCAGGGGTTCTTCGCTCGAGGTTTTCGGGGAGAAAGTGGAATGATAACGAATAAAGAGAAAGATCTTCGGCACCATTCGCTCGACAGCGGGAAAATCTTTCAAACACTCACGCCGCGTGAAACAGACGATCGTTACCCTCGACATGGAAGGCGTTTTGACGCCGGAAATCTGGATTGCCGTGGCTGAAAAGACCGGGATCCCGGCGTTGCGCCTGACGACCCGGGACGAACCCGATTACGACAAGCTGATGCGTGGGCGTCTCCAGCTTCTCGATTCGAACGGGCTCAAGCTTTCCGACATTCAGGCCGTGATCGCGTCGCTGCCGCTGCTGCCGGGCGCGCGGGAATTTCTGGATGAGCTGCGTTCGTTGACGCAGGTTTTGATTCTTTCGGATACGTTTGAGCAATTCGCCCAGCCGCTGATCCGCCAACTCGGGATGCCGACGCTTTTGTGCCACCGACTGGTTGTGGAAAATGATCGTATCACGGATTACAAGATCCGCGTGCAGGAGCAGAAGCAAAAAGCGGTCGCGGCGTTCAAGTTGATGAATTATCGCGTGATTGCCGCTGGCGACTCGTTTAATGACACCGCGATGCTGGCCGAGGCGGACGTGGGGTTTTTGTTTCACGCGCCGTTGAGCATCACGCAGCAGTTTCCTCAGTTCCGTGCGTTGGACACGTACCGCGATTTGATGGACGTGATCAAGGCTCAGCTGGGTTGAGCGGGATTGGTTCGGAACGGCGCGCCCAGCGGTCGCGCCCTACCACGGAAGCTTTAGCATGCGATGGCTGGTTCGTGAAGAACGGGAGGCGCGGCGTCGGGCCAGTTACTCACGGCGAACTCGGCGAGTTTTCTCCAATGGAGAGGTTTTTTCAGAATGCCTTTGAGTTTGGGAAGAACCCGGAGTTCCTCGGGCTCGAAATCGGCGGGACCGCCGGTGATGATGACAAAATGAGTGTCGGGCACGAACTGCTGGGCCTGGGCTAGGAATCTCAGGCCGTTCATACCGGGCATCGAGTAATCGCTGATGATGAGACCGGGATTGAGGGCGACCACCTGCTGCAGGGCGGCAAACGGGCTGGAGAAGGTGTGAACCTCGCAGGAAAGATGAGTGCGGAGCAACTGACCAAAAGATTCGAGAATCAAGGGTTCATCGTCGACGAGAAAGATCGGACGGCTCACAGATTGAGGAGAAGTCATGGCGTGGTTTTGTTTTGGACGTAACGCGCTGATTCTCCGGGGCAGGGGCATCGAGCCAGCGTTAAACCGTCAATTGTTATGTTGCATTATATGGCGTCGTTAAGATTTCCCTAAATAATGCTTCACGTTACACTTTTTCAACCGGAGATCCCACAAAACACAGGGAATATTGGCCGAATGTGTGCGTTGACCAAGTCGAGGTTGCACTTGATTCACCCCTTGGGTTTCAAGATCACTGATCGGCATTTGAAGCGTGCGGGCATGGATTATTGGTACTCGCTGGACGTGCACCATCATGCTGATTGGATGGTATTTCGGGCAAGTCCGGCGGCACCGAAACGCCTTTGGTTATTTACAACTAAAACCGCGCAAAGTTTCTGGGATGTGCGTTACGAGGACGGCGACGGGCTGGTTTTTGGTAACGAAGGTGCTGGCGCGCCCGAATGGTTGCACGACGAAATTGGCGAAACGCAACGGGTGACGATCCCACACGCCAATCCGGAGCTGCGGTCGTTGAACCTAAGCACGGCGGCAGGCATCGCTTGCTACGAGGCGCTGCGGCAAGTGCGGTTGTTTTGAGGCGCGAGCAGAAAAGCAGCGCTCATGCGATGTGGGTGCGATTAGCGCTTAGGTGCGGTTGTTGAAATGAAACTGCGCTCGCCAACCTGGCGGATTTTGCGATGACAGTACGCGCATGTCGACGACCGCCCATCCCACTCCCGCTGCTCCGCTTGCTCCTTTGTCGGGGCCGTACGACGCGGACGCCGTGCTGGATCGGTTTCTGACGGCGACGGCGGCACGCGGGCTTTCGCTTTATGCGGAGCAGGAGGAGGCGATTCTCGAACTTTTCGCGGGGCATAACGTTGTTTTGAATACACCAACCGGTTCGGGGAAGTCACTGGTCGCGGCGGCCTTTCATTTCAAGGCGCTTTGTGCGGGTGAACGCTCGGTTTACACCTGCCCGATCAAAGCGTTGGTGAACGAAAAATTCCTTTCGCTCTGCCGTGATTTCGGCCCCGAAAACGTTGGCATGATGACCGGCGATGCCAGCGTGAATCCGCAGGCACCGGTGCTGTGTTGCACGGCGGAAATTCTTGCCAACATCGCGCTCCACCGCGGTGCCGAGAGCGACATTCGCGTGGTGATCATGGACGAATTCCACTACTACTCCGACGTCGAGCGCGGCTACGCCTGGCAGGTGCCGTTGCTCACGATGCCGCATGCGCGATTCCTGCTGATGTCGGCGACTCTGGGCGGGACGGAATTTTTCGAAAAGAAAATGACCACGCTCACGGGTGCGCCGAGCGTGACCGTGCGCAGCGATCGGCGGCCTGTGCCGTTGGAATTTGAGTACTCCGACACGCCGCTCGCCGAGCGGGTGGCCGTACTGCTCGAAGCGAAGCAGGCACCGGTTTACCTCGTGTATTTTACTCAACGCGCGGCGAGCGAGGCCACGCAGGATTTGATGAGCCTCAACGTCTGCTCGAAAGACGAGAAGGCCGCCATCGCCAAAGAACTCGAAGGCGTGCGCTTTAACAGCCCTTACGGGAAAGACATCAAACGCTGGTTGCGCCACGGCATCGGCGTGCATCACGCGGGCTTGTTGCCGAAGTATCGCATCCTGGTCGAACAGCTCGCGCAAAAGGGCCTGCTCAAACTTATCTGCGGCACCGATACACTCGGCGTAGGCATCAACGTGCCTATCCGAACCGTCGTCTTTACCCAATTGTGGAAGTACGACGGCCAGAAGGCCGCGATCCTCAACGTCCGTGACTTTCGCCAGATCTCCGGACGCGCGGGTCGCAAGGGTTACGACGACAAAGGCTACGTCGTCGTACAGGCGCCCGAGCACATCATCGAAAACAAACGCGCCGAGGAGCGCGCCGGCGGTGATCCGAAGAAACAAAAGAAACTCGTGAAACAGCGGGCACCCGAGGGCGAGGTCGGCTGGGATGCGAAGACCTTCGAACGCTTGATGGTCGCGCCAACCGAACCACTCGTGTCGCGTTTCATTGTTACCCACGGCATGATGTTGCTCGTGCTCAGTCGCGATGCCGACGGCTGCCGCGTGATGCGCCAGTTGATCGACGATTGCCATGAGACTCCGCACAAGAAAAAGGCGCTGCGACGCCGAGCATGGCAATTGTTTCGGTCGCTGCTCGAACGCAAGATTGTCGATTGGATTCCGCCACAGCCTTCGGGCCGAAAGCTGCGCGTCAACATCGAGCTTCAGGAAGATTTTTCGCTGCATCAAGCGCTGTCGCTTTACCTGATCGACACGCTACCGCTGCTCGATGTGGCGTCGACGGATTATCCGTTTAACGTACTCACGCTGTGCGAGGCGATCGTGGAAAATCCCGATCAGATTTTGCGTCGGCAGGTGGACAAGCTGAAGACCGAGAAAGTGAACGAGATGAAGGCCGATGGCGTGCCGTACGAGGAGCGAATGGAAAAACTCGAACTGATTGAGCACCCTAAGCCGTTGCGCGAATTCTTGTACGAAACGTTCAATCTTTTTGCTGCTGCGCATCCGTGGGTCGACCAGGAAAACGTCCGGCCAAAGTCGATCGCGCGCGAGATGTTTGAGCGTTATCAGTCGTTCGCCGACTACGTGCGCGAGTACGGACTCGAGCGCTCCGAAGGGTTGCTCCTGCGGCATCTGTCGCAGGTTTGGAAAGTGCTTTCGCAGACGGTGCCGGAGAACGCGAAAACCGAACCCATTCTTGAGATGGAAGAATATTTCCGCGAGCTGATCCGCGGCATTGATTCGAGCTTGCTCGAAGAATGGGAACGCCTGCGCAATCCGGATTTTGTCGCCGCTGATGCGACGGACAAACCCGCGCAGCCAGCGACCTACGATATCACGCGCGACGTGTCGGCGTTTCGACGGCTGGTGCGCATTACGATTCTCGGTTTCTTGCAGGATGTGGCGGCGCATGATTGGGAAAATGCAGCAGCTCGCCTCACGGCGAGCGAAGTACCAAGTAACAAGGACCAAGTTCCAATTGCCAGCGACTCTGCTTCAATACTACCTGCTACTCACTACCCGCTACTCGCTACTACTTCGCGGCTGGAAGCAGCGTTCAGTGCTTACTTTACCGCTCGCGACCGGTTCCGCCTCGACCCGGAAGGCCGCTCTGTCAAGCACACGCACTGGAGCGACGACAACGAACCGAACCAGCTCACCGTTGCCCAAGTCCTGATCGACGCCGTCGACCAAAACGACTGGGAGGCGACCTTCACCATCGACCTCGCCGCGAGCCGCTCCGAATCCCGCGTCATGCTACGCTTTGATGGTGTCCAACCGATTGGTTGAACCATAGAGTCCGCAGAAAACAGATTGAAAAACGAACTAACTATCGTCGCTTGAATCGATACGCCTTGGTCGAGTGTTTCGTCATCTCGACGGTTGCGGCGACGATTGCCTCAACAATTTCACTCGGGAGCTCGAAACGGGGGGCGATTTTGCGGTGAGGCATGTCACCTATTAAGTGACATGTTATGCCCGTGCAACGGGCGGTGAGCCGAACAAGTGATCGAGTTGGATAAATGGATACGTTGTTAATCGTGCAAGCCGCGATGACGAACGAATGGTTAGACGAAGCGCGCAGCGCGGAGATGGTCACGCCGCATGGCGTGGCCAGCTAAGCGAAGGGCGAGGCGAGCGGGTGCCCGTGCAACGGGCCGTGAGCCGAGCAACACAAGGGGTGCCCAACCTGAAAACCCAATGGACCGCTTATCATCTCCCGCCGAAACTAACGCCAAGGGGGAAAGCTCCTTAGACGAAGGTGAAAGCGAAGTAACCCGATCAGAACCGCCCGGTACGGACCCGCACGCCGGGTGGTGTGTGGTCGGAGGCTAATTGCCTCCGCCTAGGCGGCACGTCTCGCGCCAACCGCTACGTGTTTGATCACTCGCCCGGCTTCTTCCCTTCGCTCCGATGCCGCTGTGGGGCCAATCAAAATGGGCCGTGTTTTGCGGTTTTAAGTTGAAGCCAAAAAATGGCTTGAATCTTTGAACCTGCTCGATCCGGCTCCGACGGCGCGTCGCCCTCCATTTCGTACAACGGGAAATAAACTTCGCTGCTGGCATAGGCCGGTTTTGCTGTCCCGATGCCGACTGGCGGCCGGGTATTGGGAATACCATGTGAACAACTGGGAGCTTTTTCCATTTGCCGCGCGAAATGCCCGCCGCTCAACTCACCGGCTTTCATGTATCTCAAGGCGCTAAAGCTGCACGGTTTCAAATCCTTCGCTGATCCTTCCACCCTCCGTTTCGAGCCGGGCGTTACCGCCGTGGTCGGGCCGAATGGTTGCGGCAAGTCGAACATCGCCGACGCCATCCGCTGGGTGCTCGGTGAACAAAGCGCCAAGGCTCTTCGCGGTGGAAAGATGCAGGACGTCATTTTCGAAGGTGCCGACACGCGGAAAGCTTCGCAGATGTGCGAAGTCTCGCTGCTGCTCACCGATTGCGAGAAACAACTCGGCACAGAGTTTCACGAGGTCGAGATCATGCGCCGCGTCTACCGCGACGGTCAGGGCGAATACTATTTCAACGGCCAGCCGTGCCGCCTCAAAGACATCCATAAACTTTTCATGGACACCGGCATTGGCCGGACGAGTTACTCGATCATGGCGCAGGGCCAGATCGATCAAATCCTTTCCTCCAAACCCGAGGAACGCCGCGCGGTCTTCGAGGAAGCAGCGGGTATAACCCGTTATAAGAGCCAACGTCGCGAGGCGATGCAGAAGCTCACATTGACCGACCAGAATCTCGCTCGCGTCGCCGACGTCATCGGCGAAGTCGGTCGCCAGATCGGCACGCTGCGCCGCCAGGCCGCCAAGGCGATGCGCTTCAAGCGCCTCAGCCACCGCCTCCGCCACCAAAGTCTCGCGAACAGTGGTTTTCAGTACAAACAACTCGCCGCCATGCTAGCCGATCTCGAAGGCCGCGTCACCACGCTGCGCACCGCGGCAGACACGCGCCGAACCCGCTTCGAGGTGGAAAATAATGCGCTCGACGAAAAGAAAGCCGAACGCAGCCGTCTCAACCAACGCGTCCAGGATGCGCAACAGGCCGTCTTCGATCTGCGCTCTGAAAAAGATCAGGCCGAAAACGCCGGAAATCTCGCACAGATCAAACGCACCGGTTTGCAGGATCGCCTCGAATCCTCGCGCCAAAACCTCGGCGAAACCGAAATGCAGTTGCGCGAACTCACTTCGCAAGTCGATACCGGTGCCCAAGACAAACAGATGCAACTCAGTCTGCTCGGCACCTCCGACGCGACGTTCCAGAATCGCAACCGCGACCTCGCGATTGTCGAAGGCGAACTGAACAAACTCGAACAGGAACTGCAGCAGGCGAAGTTCCAACTTCTGCAACTCGAGAGCGGCGTCGCCCGTCTCCGTACCGATTGCTCGTCCTACGAAGTCGATCAGAAGACGAGCCTGCACAAACATGATTCTCTCGTGAACGAAATCGAAGGCGTGCGTCAGCAGCAATCTGCCGCCACCCAGGTCGTATCGGAGTTCGAGGCACGCGTCGAAGAATCGCTCGTCGCCAAATCCCGCGCCAATCAAGAATCGTCTGACGCACAACTCTCTATCGTCAATCTGACCCGCGAGTTTCGCGAAGCGCAGCGCAAGTTGCAGGATATCGACCGTCAGGTCGCGCAGCGCACGGCGCGCCTGAAACTCCTCCAACAGCTCCAGGAAAAACTCGAAGGCTTCGGCGAAGGCGCGAAGGCGATTTTGCAGGGCCGACTCGACGGCTTGCTGGGGGGTGTCAAGCCGATGCCCATCTTGAGCGGACTTCAGGTGAAGCCGGAGTATGGGCGGGCGTTGGAGGCGCTGCTTGGTTCGGCCGTCGAGGCAATCTCGGTGGCCGATCTCGGCGTGGCCCAACGCATCCTTGCCCAACTCGAAGCCGATCAAATCGGCAGCGTGTGTTTGCAGGTAGCGGAAGCCGGTGCCCTAAAATCGGACGTCAACGCGGACGTCTTGCCGCCAGGTCTGGCTCCGGCGCTCAGTATGTTTTCGGATATTGATGGCAATCATCCGGCGTTGAGCCTGCTCTCGGCTTGCTACCTTGCGGACGACCTTGGTTCTTTCCTAGAGTTTTGGAAAGCCAACCCGGCGTTCGCATTTCTTGCGGTCGCCACGCGCAAGGGTGAAGTGGTGGATCGTCGTGGACTCGTCTCCGGCGGACACGCCAAGAAATCTTCGAGCAGCATCGTGCAGCGCGAAATCGATCTACGTGAAACCGGCAAAGCGCTGATCGAAGACCAGCGTCAACACGACGAGCAGAAGTCGTTCGCCGACGCGTTGAACGTTCGCATCGGCGAGGCCGAATCGCTGCTCGAACAAAAACGCGCCGAAGTGCTCGCCGTCACCCAGGAGCTCGCGTCAGTACAGGCCGAACAGCGCAACGCCCAGCGCGCGTTCGACGAAATTGGCGTTCGCCTGCGTCGGATGGAGACCGAAATGGGTGCGGTCGAAGCCGCTCGTAACGAGGCGCACAACCGCTGGGAAAAAGCCCAGGCTCAGCTCGCCCAGGCCGATGCCACCCTCGTGCAAGGTCGCGAACGTATTCAACAACTTGAGACACGCATCGTCGAGGTCCGCACGGATCGCGACATGAAACGCGAAACGCTTGGCCAGGCCCGACTCGAACTCGCCGAACGCCGTCAGAAGGTTGAAGTTCTTGATCGCGGCATCGCCGATATGGAACGCCGTCGCGGCCAACTGGGCGAACTGCTCGTCCAGCGCCAACAGGAAATCGAAGTCTGGACCCAGCAGATCGCGGACCTCGAACGCGAGACCGATTTCAAACGCGTTCGCAGCGCTCAGATTACCGAAACACTCGTTGTCGCCCAAGAACAGGTGGAAATGATCCGCAAAAAGCTCGTCGACATCGAAGCCGAGATCAACGGCGTCGAGGCCGCGCAACACAGTCTGCGCACCGAAGCCGAGACGTCGCAGATGGAATTCAGCCGTTGCGAAGTGAAATTTGCCGAAAGCCGCGCCCGTGCGCAGTTCCTTACTGACGAAGTGAAGCACGAATTCCAGACGGACGTTGCGGGTCTCGATTGGAAGCAACTGCTCTGGCATGCCGACGACGAACCTGAAGGCATGAAGGTGCTCGATCTCGACGAAGACGATGAGGAGGAGCCGAAGCCAGAGGCGGCCGAACCGGTTGCCACCGGCAGCGAGCCGTCCGCCGAGGCAGTCGTCGCTCCTAAAAAACGGAAAACAAAATCTAAGCAGAAAGGTGAAGCGACCGAGGCCGATCTGGCCGCGCTCGATGCGACAAATTGGGGCGAGGTCAAGGTTGAGGTGGATGCGCTCCGCCAACGAATTTCCAGCATGGGTGCCGTCAATCTAGTCGCCATTGAGGAATATGCGGAGCTCAAGCAACGCTACGATTTCCTTAAGGCCCAGTGTGACGATCTCACCACCTCGAAGGCCGATTTGTTGAAGGCGATCGACGAGATCAACCAGACCTCGCAGCAGCAGTTCGCGATCACGTTCGAGCAGATCCAGAAGAACTTCGCCTTTACCTTTCAGACCTTGTTCGGTGGCGGTTTTGCCTCGCTGGAATTGCAGCAGGCAGACGATCCACTCGAAAGCGGTATTGAAATCGTGGCGCAGCCGCCGGGCACAAAGATGAAGAGCATCACGCTGCTCTCCGGTGGACAGAAAACGCTCACGGCGGTCGGCCTACTCTTCGCGCTCTACATGGTGAAGCCGTCGCCATTCTGTTTGCTCGACGAGTTGGATGCGCCGCTCGACGAATCGAACATTGGACGTTTCACGGACCTGTTGAAACGGTTCGTCAAGGAAAGTCAGTTCATCATCATCACGCACAACAAGCGCACGGTTTCGGCCGCCAACGCGATTTACGGTGTGACGATGGAGGAGCGTGGCGTTTCGAAGACCGTCTCGATGCGTTTCAACCACGAGCACGGCGACATCGAAACCCAAAACATCGCCGACGCCGTGACGGGTGCCAAGTCAGCCTCAGAGGCGGTTGCCTGAGGCTAATACTACGGCTTCAGGGTGAACTCTGCCTGCAGGCCGTCGACGGAGCTGCCGCCGATCCAGAGATGGAACTTTCCGGGTTCGATAACGAAGCGGTTTTCGCCGTTGAAATAACCAAGCGACTGTTTCGGCAAGGAAAACGTGACGGTGCGTTGCTGGCCGGGATTGAGCAAAATGCGGTCGAAGGCTTTGAGCTCTTTCACCGGGCGGGTCAGGCTGCCGGTGAGCTGGCGGGTGTAAAGTTGCACGACTTCGGTGCCGACCCGCTTGCCGGTGTTGGTGACGACGACGGTGGCAGTGATCAAGCCGCTGGCATCTGGTTCTGAAACGGTCAGATTCGAATAAGCGAACGTTGTGTAGGAGAGCCCAAAGCCGAAGGGGTAGGCGGGCGACGAATGGACATCGAGGTACTTCGAAAAATAGCCCTGCGGGTCCTGCGGCGTGCCGAGCGGAACGCCGATGTCTTCCACGGCGAGGTCGGACGGGCGGCCGGTGTTCTTGTGATTGTAGTAGAGCGGAATCTGGCCAATGGTTCGTGGGAAGGTGGTGGTGAGTTTGCCGGACGGGTTGGCATCGCCAAACAAGAGGTCGCGGATCGCGGGGCCGGCCATGGTGCCCGGATGCCAGGCAAAGAGAATCGATTGGGATAGTTCGGCAGCGCGGCCAAAGGTGAGGGGGCGTCCACTGAAGACGACAAGCACGATGGGCTTTTTTGTGGCGGCGATGGCTTCTACCAGTTGGTTTTGGGCACCGGGCAGGTCGAGAAAGGCGCGGGAGCGGGCTTCGCCGGAGAGTTCGTGGCTTTCGCCCACGCAGAGGACAACGACGTCGGCCTGGCTGGCGGCTTTCACGGCGGCGGCGATGCCGGTGGTGTCGTTGCTGGTGGCGTGCTTGAGGCCGGGGGCGAAGAGTAGGGTCGATTTCTTGCCGACGGCGTCCTTGAAAGCTGAATACACGGTTTTGCATTCTTCGACGCGGGCCTGGCAGGACCAGCAGCCGCGCATGTCCGTCTGGCTGTCGGCGAGCGGGCCGATGATAGCGATGGTTTTAGTGTCGGCAGAAAGGGGGAGGAGCGCTTTTTCGTTTTTGAGCAGCACCATGCTTTCGGTGGCGAGCGCATGGGCGACGCGGAGGTGGGCCTCGGTGAGTTGAACGCTGGGTTGTTTTGTATCCGTGTACGGGTTGGCGAAAAGGCCGAGGCGAAATTTCACCCGCAGGATGCGGCGCACGGCGTCGTCGAGCGTGGTGGTGGAAATCGCACCTTCGCTCAGGAGGCTTTCACCGTGAGTGCGGTAGGTGGTGGAGACCATTTCCATGTCGACACCGGCGTTGATGCCGAGGCGGGCGGCGTCGCGTTTATCGGCGGCGTAACCGTGGGGAATGAGTTCCAAGACGGATTCCCAGTCGCTCACGACGAAGCCGTCGAAGGCCCATTCATCGCGGAGGATTTTGCGCAGGGTGAAGGCGTTGCCGGAGGTGGGCACACCATTGAGGTCGTTGAAGGCGCTCATAAACGTCTGCACGCCGGCGTCGCGCGCGGCCTTGAAGGACGGCAGGTAGGTGTTGCGTAGTTCGGGTTCGGGAATGGACGTGGTGTTGTAATCGCGTCCACCTTCGGCCGCGCCGTAGCCGACGTAGTGTTTGGCACAGGCGGCGATGCTTTGGGGGTTGGAAAGGGTTCGACCCTGAAAGCCACGCACCATGGCGGCACCGAGGCGCGAGATGAGCACGGGGTCTTCGCCGAGCGTTTCGGCGATGCGGCCCCAGCGTGGATCGCGTGTCAGATCGAGCATCGGCGCGAAGGTCCAGCGTATGCCCTCGGCCGATGATTCGATGGCGGCGACGCGGGCGGCGGCTTCGATGAGCTCGGGATTCCAGCTGCAGGATTGCGCGAGCGGAATGGGGAAAAGCGTGCGGTAGCCGTGGATCACATCGATGCCGAAGATCAGCGGGATCTTCAGGCGTGACTCTTCGACGGCGACTTTTTGGAGCTGGTTGACGGTTGCGGGGCTGTCGGGGTTAAGGAAGGAGCCGACTTGGCCGTTGCGCACGGCGTTCGCCGAGTCGGTGGGATTGGTCGCCGATTTGGTGTTGTAGTGCTGCTGGCTCATCTGACCGAGCTTCTCGGCGAGCGTCATTTGCGAGACGAGTTTCTCGATGGCGGTTTCGATTTCGGCATCGGTCAACGGGGCGGCGGCGAAGGCGCTGACGGCGAAAACCAAGCTGACTACAGGCAATACGAAGCAACGAAAGCTCATGGTGGTAATCAAGGGTTGGCCAAGATGAATGGGGAGGCGCAGGGCTTGATCAACCTAACGGCACGCTTGAGTACGTTTTTAAAGCAGAATCCGGCATTGACCGCTGGCGCAGGCGTTCCGTAGCTTGACCAATTCAGACAAGCAAACCCGTCCGAAATTTTCCAACGTGAACATCGAAATCAAAGATCTGTCCGAAACCCGCAAGAGCCTCGTCGTGACCCTCGATCAGAGTGAAGTCGCCGCTGAGCATAAGGCCACGGTGGCCGAATTTTCCAAGATGGCCAAGCTGCCCGGATTCCGCCCCGGCAAGGTTCCTGCCACGTTGATTCTGAAACATTACGGGAAAGAAATCACCGAGGAGTTTAAGCAGAAAGTCATCAGCAAGGCCTACCGCAACGGTTTGGAAGAGGCTAAACTCGAAGTTCTGTCACTCACCGACGTCAGCCCCGGCGAGATCGATGTGACCAAAGCCGCCGTCGTGACGCTCACGCTCGACGTACGCCCCACGTTCACCGTTCCTGATTATATTGGCCTGCCCACTGAGATCGTTTCCGTCGAAGCCACCGATGCCGAAGTCGATCAGGTCGTCGAAGGCATGCGTGCGGAACGCGCCGATTTCAAGGTCGCCGACCGCGCCGCCGCCAAGGGCGACTACGTCAAGCTCGCCTACGAAGGCACCGTTGACGGCAAATCGATTCTCGAGCTCGCTCCCGACAAACAAATCTACAGCAAAGTCCCGCAAACGTGGGAAGAGGTCGAAGGCGAACAGGAAGGCCTGATCCCCGGTCTCGGTAAACAACTCGCAGGCCTAAAGGCCGGTGACAAGAAGACCGTCGCGATCACCTTTGGCGCCGATTTCGCCGCTGTACCCGCGCTCGCTGGCAAGACCGCCGAGTACGCCGTCGACGTTCAAGAGATCCGCGAACGCGTCCTTCCGCCGATGGACGCCGAGTTCTTCAAGGCCCAGCAGGTTGAAAGCATCGAAGGCCTGAAGGCGAAAATCACCAACGGCCTCAAGACCCGCAAAGAGCAGGCCAACCGCCAGGCACAGCGCCAGCAGGTCGCCGAAGCGATTTCCTCGAAGGTCGAGTTCTCCGTTCCGGAAAGCATGGTCGAAAGCGAAACGCAGAGCGTCCTCCGCAACTTCATCGAGGAAAACATGCGTCGCGGCGTGCCTCAGGAACAGTTCGAGAAGGACAAAAAGAGCCTTTTCGAAAGCGCCAAGAAAGCCGCTTCCGGCCGCGTCAAGACCCAGCTCATCCTCGCCAAGATTGCCGAGCAGGAAAAGATCAGCGTTACCGAAAAGGATATCGACGCTTACATCTACCGCGAAGCGATGATGAACAACGCCCGCCCCGACAAACTCGTGAAGGATTTGTCGAAGGACCGCGAACGCCTCCGCTCCGTGCAGCAAGCCATCATTTTCGACAAGACCCTTGATTTACTCGTCTCCAAGGCTACGGTTAAAACCATCTAACCGCAGTTTTGAAACACGCGTAACCAAAGGTTTTTGTGAGCTATTATCTGCCGACTGTCTGGGAAAACAATGGCCGTGAATCACGGCAATGGGATGTCTACAGCCGCCTGCTGAAAGACCGCATCGTTTTTATCGGTTCACCGATCGATGACGTGATCACCAACAACGTCATCGCCCAGTTGTTGTTCCTCCAGATGGAAGATCCCAAGAAGGACATCCATCTCTACATCAACTCTCCCGGTGGCGTCGTCACGGGCGGTATGGCGATTTACGATACGATCAACTTCCTCCAGTGCGATGTGGTGACCTATTGCATCGGCATGGCCGCCAGCATGGCGACGGTGATTCTCTCCGCCGGCACGAAGGGCAAACGTTTCGCTCTTCCCAACAGCCGCGTGATGATTCACCAACCTTCCGGTGGCGCCGGCGGTCAGACCGCTGACATCGCCATCGCTGCGCGTGAAATCCTTCGCTGGCGCAAAGTGCTCAACGAGACCATCGCCAAGCACACGGGCAAAGCCGCCGACCAGATCGAAAAAGATTCGGATCGCGACTACTACATGACCGCCCACGAAGCCAAAGCTTATGGCATCGTTGACCACGTTGTGGAGTCGACCCGCCAAGTTCAGAACATCGCCGTTGCCGCGACTCCGACGACCCCGGCTGAATGAAATATTCTCGCCGCTCCCGCCTGATTCGCAGGCGGTTGAGCGGCTGAGCTGATATATTCCTGCGCCGACTGAACCTCGGCGGCCATTGTGTCGATTAACCGGGGATTGAACTCTCACCTCGACACACGTCCTTTTCCGAACTCACTGTTTCTATATGGCTAAATCGTCGCGCATGACGCTCTGCTCCTTCTGCGGGAAATCGCAGTCGGAAGTTAAAAAAATAATCGCCGGCCCCGGCGTTTATATCTGCGACTCGTGCGTCAACGTTTGCAAGACGATCATCGACCGTGAGGCCAAACAGACCACGCCTGAAGCCCGTCCGGCCCTGCGTCTGGTCAAGCCTTCCGAGATCAAGCGGATGCTCGACGACTTCGTCATCGGCCAGGATCACGCCAAGAAGGTGCTCTCAGTCGCCGTCTATAACCATTACAAACGCCTTACGTTTGACTCAGCCCAGACGAGCAAAGATTCGCTCGCCATGGCCCCGGAGTTTAACGACGTCGAAGTTGAGAAGAGCAACATCCTGCTCGTCGGCCCCACCGGCTCCGGCAAAACATTGCTCGCCCGGACGCTCGCCCGCATTCTCGAAGTGCCCTTTGCGATCTCCGACGCCACCACGCTCACCGAGGCCGGCTATGTCGGCGAAGATGTTGAAAACGTGGTTCTGCGCCTCCTGCAAGCCGCCAATTACGACGTGAAGAAAGCCGAGTGCGGCATCATCTACATCGACGAAATCGACAAAATTGGCCGTAAGACTGAAAACGTCTCCATCACGCGCGACGTCTCCGGCGAAGGCGTGCAACAGGCGCTGCTCAAGATTCTCGAAGGCACGGTCTGCAACGTTCCCCCTCAGGGTGGCCGCAAACACCCGAACCAGGAGTACGTGCAAATCAACACGAGCAACATTCTCTTCATCTGTGGCGGCGCGTACGTCGGTCTCGACCAGATCGTGCAACGCCGTCTGGGCCAGCGCAGCGTGGGTTATTCGGCCATCACTTCTCAGAAAGAAACCGAACTCCACCCGGATGAAATGATGAAGGCGCTCGCGCCGGAAGATCTCATCCGGTTCGGCATGATCCCCGAGTTTATTGGCCGCTTGCCCGTGGTTTCGGTGCTCGATCAGCTCAAGATTGAAGACCTTGAAAAGATTCTATTGAAGACGAAGAACGCGATGGTGAAGCAGTACTCGAAACTGTTCGCGATGGACGGTGTTCGCCTGCGCTTCACCTCCGATGCGATCAAAGCGATTGCCGCGAAAGCGATCGAGTTGAAGACCGGCGCACGCGCCCTGCGTTCGATCATGGAGAACCTTATGTTAGAGGTCATGTACGAGTTGCCGCAACGCGACGACGTGAACGAAGTCGTGATTGACGCCTCCGTCGTGGCGGGCAAACGCCGCCCCATACTAAAGAAGACACCCAAAACTGAAAGCGACCAAGACGCCGCCTGAGCAATCGGGGATAGACGAACAGGAGGAAAGAGCCAGGCGCTTCGGGAGGGGATCTTCATTCGCGCTGGGCCTAGCCCTGAAGCTCGCTCCGGTTTGGTTCGCCTGTAGGAGCGGGTTTATCCCGCGATGGTTAGGATGAATCGCGGCGTAAAGCCGCTCCTCCAATTTCTGCAATGCCACCGGAGCTCGCTGCGGGGAGCTTTGCGGAGTTTTTTCGCAGACGAAACTCAGCCAAATGATGTCAGCTGCAGGTATCTACGGCTAAGGAAGAGGGCGAATCCGCAGCGCACGGTATCGCACTTTCAATTCGTCTTTGACGTGAAGTTGCAGGGCGATTTGCCCGCGCAGGCCGACGTTGAGTTGGCGGTGGGCGTCGTTGTCGAGGAGGCCGGTGCCGTCGAAGGTGGCAATCGTGACGCCGTTGAGTTCGGTCGAAATCGAAGTTCCGCGCGCCACGATGCGGAGGCGGTTCCAGCGGTTAGCATCCTCGGCATAGTGAAAGGTGAAGCCGTCGGGCGTGGGGCGCGGGTCGATTTTGTAATTGGGCAGGCTCGGGAATATCCAGCGCTTCTCGGTGCGTGTTTCATCGTAGATGAGGCCGGTGCGGAAGGGTGTCGGCGGGTGAATATCGACTTGCGGACCGTCAAGCCAGCCACCGTTGGGGGCCGAGGGCGTCGCGTCGAAGCGGCTGCGGATTTGGATGCCGGTGTTGCCCGGCGACGCGCGAAAAGCCTGAAACTCCAGCTCGAGTTCAAAATCGGCCCATTCGCTCTCGTGCATGAGCCACACGTAATGGTGGTTCTTGCGGCCGATTGAGTCGCACTCGATCGCGCCGTCACGGACGGTCCAAAACTCTTGGTTGGCATCGGCCGGGAGGCAGTTGACTTTCCAGCCGGCGAGCGAGTGTCCGTCAAAAAGTTCCTGCCACGGCGGCGTGGGTGCCCGCGCTGGTTCGGCGGCGGACCGAACCGACACCGTGAGGCAAATGAAAAACGAGAGAGCGAGGCGGGCGTAGGAAGGGATCATGGGTAGGGTCAAAATGGCTTCAGCGTAATAGAACTACTCGGCGGGCTCTTTCGTTTTCTTTAGGCTTTGGGCTTTGCCTTTTGTTGATTCTTCAAACTGCCGGTCTAGCTCTGCGGGGCGCGCGTCTTTGTAGCGATCGAGAACGGCCTGGAGCTTGGCTTTGGCGGCGGCCTGATCTGGGCTGAGGGTGGCGAGGGCGGAGCGTTCATCTGGATCGGCCTTCAGGTCGAAGAACTGGCCCGTGCGGGTGAGTTTGTGGTGCTGGTCAAAGGCAAACTCATCCACGGTGAGGTCGAGCTTTTGGCGCGGTGAATACCAGATATAGAGCGCGTCGCGGGGTGTGCCTTTTTCTCCGCGCAGTTGCGGAAGGAAGCTCACGCCATCGCAGCCCGCCGGGATGGCGATGCCGGTGGCTTCGCAAATCGTGGGAAGAAAGTCGGTGGAACTGATGAGATCACCGTTCACGCGGCCCTGTTTGATCACGGCGGGCCAGTTCGCGATGAAGGGCACGTGATGGCCTCGGCGCGTGGCGGTGCCTTTGCCGCCCCGGTAGTCGGCACCGCGAAAACGACTGGTCACCTTGGGGCTGGTGCCGTTGTCGCCGAGGAACAGGACCAGCGTATTGTCACGAATGCCCAGTTCGGCAAGTTTCGCGTCGAGCCGGCCGATCATCTTGTCCATGTAGGCGATCATGTCCGCGTAGTGCTTGGGGTGGTCGTTGATCTTTTCCCCTTGGGCCTTGGGATTCCAGTCCGGGCTGTCCGGCGTCGGCTGGAAGGGATCGTGCGGGAGAATCATCGGGTAATAGAGGAAGAAGGGCTTCGCTCGGTGCCGCGTGACAAAGTCGAGGGCGAAGTCGTCGATGAGCGCCGGGCCGTAGTTGCCCTCGGGATACTCCTTCTCCTCGCCTTGGAGTTCGAGGCCGGGGTTCGCATAGCGCGGCGGGCGGCGGGTCTGCTGCCAAAGCAGGGACTCGTCGAAACCGAAATGCTGCGGAGAGTCCTTTTCTTTGCCGAGTTGCCACTTGCCGCAGATGCCGGTGGCGTAGCCGGCCTGCTTCAGAAGCTGCGCAAAGGTGGTCTCGGCGCGCAACAGGGTGCCGAAGTTGAGGTAGTTGCGGACATTGTATTTGCCGGTCATGAGCTGCACGCGGGTGGGGGTGCAGAGCGGCTGGGAGTGGCAATGCTCGAAGCGCATGCCACTCGCGGCGAGCCGGTCGATCTGCGGTGTCTGATAGGATTCGCCGCCGTTGGCCGTGACGCACTCGTAGCCGAAGTCGTCGGCTAGGACGACGATGATGTTCGGTGGCCGGGCGGCTGCGAGAACGGTGGAGCCGAGCAACGGGATGCAGATAGTCGCAAAGACGGCCCGCAGCAGGGCCGATAGGAGAGGGGAGTTCATTTCTTCTTTTCCTTTTTTGGCGCACCTTCGGCGGACGATTTTCCGGGCATTCTTTCGCGCGCCTGCATTTCGGTCTCTTGGCCGGTATCGCCTTGTTGTTGCATCCACGCATCGAGTTTCTGGCGGAGCTCGGTGAGTTTTGCGGCGAGTTTGGGATCGCTGGCGAGATTGTGGCGGTTCCATGGATCGGCCTCGCAATCGTAGAGTTCCTCGGCCGGGCGATGCTGATAATCGTGCACGAGCCGTTGCGCTTGGGTGTCGCCAGCGGCGGCCATCTTTTCCCAGGTCTTGTAGGTCGGGTCTTTGGTGGCGTTGTTCTTGAACGTGGCTTCAGGCGTGAGGTTGCGGATGTAGCGGTAGCGAGTGTCGCGCACGGTGCGGATGCCATAATACTCGGAGCCGCCGGCGATGCCTCGAGTGGTCTGCAAGCCGTAGACGTGCGTCTTGTGCGTGGTCGCCGCGCCGGTGAGCACGGGCAGAAAACTGCGGCCCTCGAGAACCGCCGGGGCGGGCAGACCCGCCACTTCGAGGAAGGTCGGCACCACATCAACGTATTCGATGAGCGCATCGCTCTCGGAGCGGGCTTTGACCTTTCCGGGCCAGCGCACGATGCAGCCGCTCGCCAAACCGGCCTCGTAACAGGTCCATTTGGCGAAGGGGAAACTGTTGCCCTGCTCGCTCAAGACGATGACGAGCGTGTTGTCGCGGTGCGGCGACTGGTCGAGCTGTTGGAGAAGCTCCCCCACCTCCCCGTCGAAGTAAGTAACCTCCGCGAGGTACCTTGAGTAAGCCTCTCGCGTGTCAGGTGAGTCCACGAGGACGGGAGGCAATTTCAACTTCGCAGGCGGATACTGCGAGGGGTCGCCCTTGTCCCACGGCTCATGGGGCTGGTGCGACGCGCCGATGTAGAGAAAGGGTCTGCTGCTCGCGATGCTCGACTTGAGCACTTCGGCAAAGAACCTGGGATCGGGGCCGCCTTTGCTGCCGTATTCAAAAGGAAAGACGGATTCCGGAAGGATGTGGGTTTTGCCCGCGAGGTGGGTGGTGTACTTGGCCGCCTGAAGATAGTGGGCGATGCTTTTGACCCAGTCGTAAGCCATGGTGTGGTTCGGATAGGCCCCGGACTTCACCGGATAGAGCCCGGTGTAGAGGTTGTGTCGCGTCGGCGAACACATCGGCGCGGCCTGGAAGCAGCGGTTGAACTTCATGCCCTCGCCCGCGAACTTGTCGAGGTGCGGGGTCTTGGCCTGGCCGCCATAGACGCCGAGGTCGCGGTAGGTGCAGTCGTCGGCGATGATGAGCAGGATGTTCGGTTGCGCCGAGAAGACCAGCGTGCCGGAAAAAACGAACGGGAGGAAAATGGCGGAGAGGTGCTTCATAAAACTATTCGGCTTTCTCCTCGTGCACAGGTGACTTGGCGGGAAAGCGGCGGACCTCGACATCGTTCTTCTGTGGTTGGCCAGGCGTGCTGCGACCGTCGGTGATGAGTTTCTCGAGCAACGCTTTCATTCGGGTGACGAGTTCGGGTTTGTCAGCGGCGAGGTTGTTGGTTTCTCCGAGGTCGGTGGCGAGGTTGAAGAGGAGCATGGGCGTGGCGGGTTTGACGGGTGTGCTTTTGTTCCATTGTCCGTTTCCCGAGGACGCGGCGATGAGTTTCCACGAACCCTCACGCAGCGCCGGCACACCGCCCGTCGAGCAACTGACGGCGTGCGGACGAATCGGGCGGTCGTCGCCCTTCAACTGCGCGAGGAAACTGAAGCTGTCTTCACCAGCGTTACCCGGCAAGGTTGCGCCGAAGATGTCGGCCAGCGTCCGCATGATGTCGGCCTGATGCACGAGCTGGTCGCAGACACTGCCGGGTTTCACCACGCCGGGCCAGCGGGCAATGAAAGGCACGCGATGGCCGCCTTCCCA
>JANNHA010000074.1:0-81092 GCA_031404135.1 Verrucomicrobiota bacterium
ACGCTTAATGTCGTCGAGTTCGTAACGCGGGAAATGCCGCTCCACGTGCTCATCCGCCTGATCGACGCTACGAATTTCCATTTTTTTGATCAGAAACTTCAAGTCATCGTAGTCACCCCGATAGCCACGCATCGGGGGAACGACAGGCGCGGCACTTCGTTGCCAAAAGATAGCTCACCGTTGGTCGGCGTATCGCGATCCCGAGATGATGCGGGGTTGGCGATTTTAGCTGGAGGGGGATCATTGACTCGTTGTGCGAGAGGAAAATCTTCACCTCATCATTAAGCCATTCATAAACCGTCGGCGCGTGCTGATCGCCAAGGCGCGAACTCCTGCTTCAGTCGCGCAATCATTCCTGAATCAAAACTGAAACCGTCTGCACCTCCGTCGTATGGCGCAAAAACGGCATCGGATAACTTCGAGACGAACAAGACGTGAGAATCGCGATCCTCAGCGATATCGATCAAAAGATCGCGAATGGCGTCGGGACGCCACGAAATTTCTGCAACCCACGAACACCAGAAATCCTCTTCCTCTTCAATTTTGTGCAGACGCGACCAGCTCAGCGAACGCTGGAGTTCTGAGCCGAGATATTCAGTCGCAAATCGCGCGCGGATGATAAGACAGGGCGTCTTGTCTCCGAGAAGGGCGGTCCCAAATGACGCATAGCGCTCTAAGACGATCTCTCGTTCTGCTTCATCTTCTGGATATCGCTTCGATTCCGGTAGGGAATGGATGCGGAGCCAGTATTCAGGAAACCGCTGGCGCATCAAAAACGACAGCGGGAACGAATCGAGATATTCGGGTTGTAGCCAGCGAGTCATCATCTTTGCCCAACGCCATCAGTCAGCCACGCGCGAAGCGCGTTACGCTGTGATGATCTTGTTCAAGAGTCGTAGTCACGGCTTCGCGTGACTACAACTCTCCGGGTTCGCCTCAGTTCTGTTCTTCATTGTTGGCCAATCCCACTTTCGTAAAAAGGGCAGCCGCCGACAATCGTTTTAGTGTCCAATGACTTTCGCGCACCCGTCTGAATAGCGTCCCAATCGAGATCGGCCGCTTTCTTAACGGCAGTGAGAGCCTCTTTTTCGAGAAAGGCACAATAGATAAAAGGCCGAAATTCTTCTCGGATCTTCATCTTTTGAAACGTCAAATCAACTTGCGCCTTCGAACAACCGTCAGAGCGCCCGTAGCGCGAAAGCAGCTCTGCACGCATCAAGCTAATCTGCATTCCTAAGACTAGAGAATTGGGCGTCATGTTTTTGGCAACGTTCAAGGTGAGCCACGGCCGCTCGGGGCCGTTGGCTCTGACGCCTTGTTAGCCCTTCTTACGCAATTAAGAAAGACAATGTCCGGCACCACACCCCACACCGTAACTAGAATAGGCCCGAACTCCTTCTTTCTGATTATTTCTTTTCGGTCGACGGGCACCTTGTCAAAAAGCTTGGCGCTAATCTCCCATGCGCGCTGCCACTCAGCGTCGAGCCACGGTCGAACATCGGTATTGGGTCCAACCAACGCCTCGGTCGCCGAAAGCATGGTTTCGATCATCTCTTTCTGCTCCTTCTGCCCGCCATTCACGAGGGGAACTGAACAACTCAAGAGCATGATCTTATCTCCAGAATGATAGACCGCTAATCTAAAACCTGACGACTTGTGAACCCCGATCTCGGCGGGATAATTGCTGGTAAGCGTCGATGCCAAATCTGGAATCTCTGCAATCCAATCGTGCTTCGGTATCTCTTTCTTGAGCGACGCCAGCTCATCGCTCGATAGAACCTTGCTGGAAAAATCTTCGGCGACCAAGAGGCCGGCTTTCTTTGCCGCCTCGATGATCGCTTTTGATGGCGCCGGCGGTTCTGCGGCATTCACGTGACCGACAATCGCCATCACGAACAGGAGGAGGAGTTTCTTCATTGGCAACGCCATGAGTCAGACACGGAGGGGAGCGTCAGCTCCCCGGAGTTGTCTGTAGTGATCTTGTTAGGCCGGTTTGATTTCATAGGAGAGTTCTTTCGCCAAGCGCTTCAAATACTCCAACTTTCTCTTCTTCTTCGTTCTTTCCGATTCGGTGCGACTCTTCTTTGGCTTCGATACCTTTGCCTTCTCGCAAACGACAATCCGAATCTCGTCGCCGTCCTTCAGGTGCCCATGAGCCCAATCAACGAAGGTATTGCTTCGGGAAATGAGTCCGCCCACGCGAAAATCCATGTCCTCCGATTCTTTCGGGTTAGAACCCATGACCCAAGTGACACAGGATGTAACGACGCCAGCTTCAGGAATACCTGCGGTGCAAATCTTCCTCCCATTACGGTAAATTTCGAAGGCTCTCATTTTGCCAACGTCAGCAGTCAGCCACGCGCGAAGCGCGTTGGTCTGTGATGCTCTGGATCGCCTCTTTTTTGGATTCTTTTTTGCTCGCGATGACGCCCAAGACAGTCGCGATCACGACAACGGCGCCAAGAACCATCGGCAAGGTGAGGCGTCGATGGACGTTCGGAGAATAGCTCAATCGGTAGTCGTCCTTCTTCAGAACGCCCGCTTGGGTGGAGACGACGAATTGTTCATTAAAGTCCTCGCTGCCGAAGGACTCTGGTCTTAGTTCTTTCGACGAGAAATAGACACCGCCTAGAAGACCGACGAGCAGGCCAAGAATTCCGAAGTAGAGATTTTTATACGTCATGGGGTGAAGTCTTCCGGCGATCAATTGAGGTCAGACACGGAGGGGCGAAGCCCCGGAGTTGTCTGTACCGTCTGGTGTGTGCCTGGCATGGGAGTGAACTGACGGGGTGAAAGTCCTCGATGCAAGATACCAAAAATGGAAACCAAAGCATTAGACAAAAGCAACTGCGGTGTCGCGAGACCCCGTGGGAAAGAAGCTCGAGTCAAACCGACGAGCCCACGAACAGGAACGGGCTACAAGGCCGGTGACGCGGACGAGTTCGCACCACAGAACGAAGTCCCGGTATCAGCGTCACAGGTAAAGCCCGGGGTTGTGTCGGGAAAGTCACGTCCCTTACCCAAGGAGACCTGCCCGGCGACGACGGCGCGTCGCCCTCCATTCGATCCGGTGGAGTTTGTGGCGGTCTGTAAAAGTTCGGCTTTGTGATCTTTGCGTCCGATAGTTTTCTTTGCGTGCTTTGCGTTAAATTGGGTCGAAACCGGTCGATCATTTTTTAACCGCGAATTTCGCGGATGAACGCGGATTTTAGGAGGTAAGATCGGAGCTCTTTTAACCGCTGATCTGCGCTCATTTTCGCTAATTCGGACGGGGATTCGCTCGACGCGCTGGCGCGCTAATGGTGAATGAAGAATGATGAATGGAGAATGGGGCGGAGGACGGAGTTTTAACCGCAGGTTTCGCGGATGAACGCGGATTTTAGGAGGGAAGATCGGATTTTTTTAACCACTTATGCTCACTAAAATACACTGATGGGGACGGAAATGGCAGGTATCCGATCTGCGTTATCCGCGGTGGATTCCCCGCCCCTAGTTTACGCGGCTGGTGCGGGGAGCGTGAGCGGCGGCATGGGGCAATCGAGCGTCGCGGCGAAGGCGCGCAACAGTTCGGCTTCGGCGACGCGGAATTCGCCGTCGGCGCTGGCAACGTGGGCACATGCAAGCAGGAGGCGCTGTTTGATCGGGCCGGCGGCCAGAGCGAGCCGGTCGAGCGCAGGGTCGAGGTGCGCCGGGCCGCAGGATTCGTTGGCGAGCAGTTCGAGCGTGCCTTCCAGGACCTTGAGTTGCTGCGTGCCTTTCGCGAAGGACTTTTCGGCGGTGTCGAGATCGTTGGTCGAAGCGTGGGCGATCGCGGATAGAACGATGACGATTTCTTCGCGGACGGCTTGAAACGAGTAGAGTTGTGCCCCTAGCGAGAGTTTCGGCGAATGGCTGAGCACGAGCTGGCGGTGGAGAACTTTTTGCAGGGCAAACTCGAAAGTGGAGATGTGTCTGTCGGCGTCGACCAAGGCTTTGATGGTGACAAAGAAATCGGCCAGTGCGGTGTCGGTCAGTTCGCGCAGCGCGGGCAGTGCCAGCTGGCAAAGCGGTAGTTTGTGCACCGGCTTGAGCGCGACGAGTGGTTCGGTGAAATCGAGGAGCAAGCTTGTCGCGGCGGCGGGCAGCAGGGCGAGCTGGCGCTGGTGGACTTCGGGTTGCGTGTCGAGCAGGAGGCCGAAGATCAGCGCGGTGGCTTCGCGGGGGGTGCGGGCGGCCTGGCGCAGGCGGGCGGGGATCTCGTCGATCAGGGTTTGGGCGTTGGTGACTTGATCGGGTGTGAGCGTGCCGATGGTGGCGATGGCGGCGAGGGGCAGCGCGTTGGAGAAGGGGGCTTTGGCGTGCGCGGCCGGCCTGGGGGGCGGAACGAGGCCGGCGCTGACAAAGCTTTCATTTTCCACGTCGATTGTTTCGGGCGGCGTGAAATAGCTCCCGTCAAAATTCGGATCGATGGCGCGGATGCGGTTGTCAAGGGGCGGATGTGTGGCGAGCAAGCCGAAGAAATTTGAAATACCGCCGTCGGCGAAAAAGAAGTGGCCGATGGCGGCGGCTTTTTCGCTGCTGACGCGTCCGCCGAGGACGTAGCCGCCGATTTTCTTGAGCGCGCCGGTGATGCCGCTGGGGTTGCGGGTGAATTGGACTGCGGAGGCGTCGGCGAGAAATTCGCGTTGGCGCGAGACGGCGGATTGGATCAGGCGGCCGAAGAAATAGCCGATGTAACCAATGATGATCAACGCGAGGCCGATGGCGGCGATGACGTAGAGGATGTTGCCTTCACCTTTCTTTCGGTTTCCTCCAGAGAAGCGAAGGGCGCGCACCAGTCCGCGGCCGATGATAGTGAGGAAAAAGATGCCGAACAACACGGCGACGAGCCGGATGTTGAGGCGCATGTCGCCGTTGAGGATGTGGCTGAACTCGTGGGCGACGACGCCCTGGAGCTCGTCGCGGTTGAGTTTTTCGAGCGTGCCGCGGGTGACGGCGACGACGGCGTCGTTGGTGGTGAGTCCGGCGGCAAAGGCGTTGAGGCCCGCTTCGTCGTCGAGCACATAGACGCCGGGCACGGGAATGCCGGAGGCGATGGACATTTCCTCGACGATGTTGATGAGGCGTTTTTCTTTTAGGTCGGTGGTGTTGGTTTCGACCTGGCGCCCGCCGACCATTTCGGCGATGGCGGGCCCGCCGTGACGCAGTTGCGCGGTCTTAAAAAGTGCCGCGCCGGCCACGAGGAGGATCGTGCCGCCGGCGACGATGGCGAAGAGTTGTGGGTCCCACCAGGCGGTGGGAAGTTCAGTGGCGGGCTCGTGGTACTGGAGTTGATATTCGCCCTGGTGTTTCTTGTAGGTGAGCGGTGTTTGCCCAACGATCAGAATCGCCGCGACGTACATGACGGCGATCGTGGCGATCACGGACAACGCAAAGAGAAAAACCAGCCATTTGGTTCGGCGTTGGGCGTGGGCTTGAGCTTGGAAAAAATCCATGGCGCCGAGCAGGCGGAATTTGTTAATCTGGAACGCAGGAACTCAGGAACGAACCAAAACGCTGAAGGTATTTTCCAGCTTTCCTGAGTTCCAGATAGGTCTTCTCCTTCCCCATTACGTGAACTGAACCTTGGGCGCGTTGCGTTCGGAAGGATCCTCGATTTTGAAGAGTTCGGCCGGGAGGAAGCCAAACATGCCGGCAAAGATGACGTTGGGGAACGTTTCGCGCGTGGTGTTATAGGACATCACGGAGTCGTTGTAAGCCTGACGTGCGAAGGAGATTTTATTTTCCGTCGAGGTGAGCTCTTCGGTGAGCTGCATCATGTTCTGGTTGGCCTTCAGTTCGGGATAAGCCTCGGTGACGACCATCAGGCGGCTGAGTGCGCCAGCGAGACCCGATTCGGCCCCGGCGAGGCTGCGCATGGCGTTGGCGTTGGCGGGATTGGCGGCGGCGGCTTGTGCGGCGGAGGCGGCGATGTTGCGGGCTTTGATGACGGCTTCGAGGGTGGAGCTCTCGTGCTTGAGGTAGCCTTTGGCGATTTCGACTAGATTCGGAATCAAGTCGTAGCGGCGCTTCAGTTGCACATCGATCTGAGCGAAGGCGTTTTTGAAGCGGTTGCGGAGCGTGACGAGGGTGTTGTAGATACCCATGACCCAGAGGCCGAGGATAACGACGATGGCGGCGAGAACGCCGAGTGCGATTAGGAGTGTGCTCATGGGAAAGGTGTGGAGTGTGGCCAACCTGAGCGTTGGTTCCAGAACCAAGTGATTATAAGGCGGAGCGATTTTTCCAGCCGGGCACGGGCTTGCCTCGTCTGCCAGACGTGCTCATGGTTTCGGAGCACATGCGCTTTTTATCACGCCCATCCTTGTTTTTCTGGATAATGGCCTTGCTGTTGACGGCGGGTCTCGGCCGGGCTCAGGAGATCACGTTGCCACCGTTTATGACGGCGAAGGCCGAGCCGTTGCCGGGCAATGGGCTCGCTCTGCAAATTTCCGCGCAGCGGGCGATTGAGATGGGATTTCCCTCGATCGCAGCTGACCTTTACCAACGTTTGCTGGACAACCCGGCCACGAAGGCGGAGGTGCGCAATCAAATGACGATCGATTTGACCACAGCGTTGCTCGATGAGGATCGTACGACTGAGGCGGCGGCGGCGTTGCAAAAATTTATTGGTTTGCCCACGGCGGCGTATCGTTTGCGCCAGGCGTTGGTGGCGATGCGGGAGCGCCGTTATGACGACGCGCGGAACGCCTCGGCGGGGATCGCGGTGGAGGAATTGCCCGCGTCGGATCGCAGCTGGCTCTATTTTTTGCAGGCAACGTTGGCGGACGTGGTGCGTGACGTGAACCGTTCGGTACCGCTTTATCAACAGGCGGTGGACGCGGCGGTTTCGGAATCGCAGCGGATCCGGTTCGAGCTGGAAAACGAGCAGGCGCGACTGAAGCTGGGTGAATTTTCGGAGCCACGGGCGGCGGCTTTGCGTCAGAACGTCGAGCGTCTTCAGGGGCGCGCTTTGTATATGGCGGTGGGTTCTTATGCGATCGTGTTGAACGGTCTGGGGAAAAAATCAGAAGCGGTGGCCCTGTTGCAGCGTTATTTGCAGGCTTTGCCGCTAGAGGAACGTTCGACCAACGATGAGTGGCGTTTGATGTTGGGTTTGATTGGTGGCCCGAATGATGGGGTTGGCCGCAATGCCCTGAGCGCTTTGCTCGCGACCGGCTCGGATCGCACGAAGCAACGTGTGGCGCTCCAGTTGCTCGCGCGGTACTCGGCCAGCGGTACGGCTCGTGATGATTTCCGCCGTCGCCTTGATGAACTTTTCAACGCACCGACCACGCATCCTTTGATTGAGGATCTATTGTTGTTTCGTGCGCAAGTCGGCCTGAACGAAAAAAACTACACGCGCGCCGAGGCCGATGCCACGCGGTTGTTAGAACAATTCCCTGGTTCTCAACTCAAAGGCCTTGCGTTGGGCGTGTTGACAGGTGTGGCATGGGAGCGGGGCATGTATCGCAACGCCGCCAATCAGGCCACGAAAGCGCGTGGGGAACTGCCGGCTGGCGAGGCCCGTGCGCAACTCGGTGTGCTGGTGGCCGAGGCGTATTTTCGCGCGAGAGATTTTCGCAACGCCGCCGATGCTTATGCCGGCACGCTGGATGAGATTCCGGCCGGAGTGAAACCGGGGCTGTTGATGTTTCAACGGTTGATTTCGGAGGTCGAAGTCGCCGTGGCAGGCGAGGGGCGTGCCGATCGGTTCGACCAGGCGCAAGCGATGCTCGACCAGATGGCGCGTGACGCACGATTTGATACCGACAATCGCTGGAAGGCCGAATGGAATCTGGCGCGCGCGCTCGAAGCGGCGGGCGAAATCGCCAAGGCTTATGCGCGACTCACGCGTTTGATGGCGGCCGAGGTCGCGGGATTGCCGCCGGATTTGCGGGCGCAACTGGGTTGGTTGCAGGCCAGCCTTTCCTACAAGGCCGGGGAACCCGCGCGAACATTGGCGTTGTCAGAAAGGTTATTGGATTCGCTTGAGGGGGCCGAGGCGTCGCTCCGTTCGCAAGTTGTCAGCATGACGATGCTCCTTCAGGCTCAGGCGAATTTCGCGCTCACTCCGCCGAAGGCCGAAGCGGCGCTGGAGCGCCTGATCAAGCTGCGTGAGGATTACAAAAACTCCGATGCCGCCGTGTATTCGTACATCGTCGAGGCCGACTACGCCGCCGCTCACGGCCAGCTCGTCGAAGCACAGGGAAAGCTCCAAACCCTGGCCGACAGCTACGCCGCCAGTTCCTATGCTCCGTATGCGTTGTATCAGGCTGCCGAATACGCTGTGCGCCGCGGTCAGAAAAAATATCTGGAAGACGCCTTCAGCATTCTCGAAGGGCTGGTCAAAAAATATCCCGGCAGCGACCTGGTGTTTTATGCCCGCTTGAAGCAGGGAAACCTTCTTCGCATAACCAACGATAACCCGGGTGCGCAGCCGATTTTCGAGCAGTTGGTGAATGAGTTTTCCCAGCATCAAGATGTGCTGGCTGCACGATTGGCGCTGGCGGATTGTCATGCCGCGCAGGCTACAGCCGACCCGTCGCACCGCGAAAGCGCCGCCACGATTTATCAAGGTCTCATGGATTTGCAGACGGCACCGATCGATGTCCGCACCGAGGCGGGTTACAAATATGGTATTGGCCTCGCCGAGCGCGGTGACACTCGGCGTGCCATGGAAGTGTGGGGTCGGCTGATCACCACCATTCTTCCCGACGCCGCCAACGCCGCCACCCTTGGTGCCAATGGCCGCGTATGGATTTCGAAGACGCTGTTTAAGTTGGGCGATCTTTTTGAGAAACAGGCAAAACTCGAACAGGCACGCGAGGCCTATGACCTTATCGTGCGTAAGGATCTGCCGTATGCTGCGCAGGCGCAGGAGCGTCTCGCTCGCTTCCGGCCCCAGAAAACACCTTAAGTAAGAACTTAAACCAACTGACTCGCCACGGTTTTAACATTTACGACGTTAAGATTTGCCGGTTTAACCATTTCATCCAACCCGATGTCCGCTTTTGATTTCAGTCTCTTTGCCGATGGCGGCCCGATGATGATCGTGGTCTTGCTCGTCGCCATGCTGGCTCTGGTGATCGGTTTGGAGCGCACGCTCTATCTCCATCGCGGCCAGATTCGGTCGAAACAATTTCTAGATGGAATTAAAAACGCCCTCGCCAAACGCCGCATCGTCGAAGCGTTGACCTTGTGCGAAGAAGCACCCGGCCCGGTCCCCGCCGTGGTGAAGGCCGCGTTACTTAACGCAGCCGAGGATGCCGATACGATGCGCTTCGCCGTGCAAGAGGCTGCCTTGGTCGAAATCCCCTCGCTCGAACGCCGACTCGGTTCACTCGCCGCCCTCGGGCAGATCGTCCCGCTGGTCGGCCTGCTCGGCACGCTGCTCGGCATGATCACGACGTTTCATTCCTTCATGCAAGGCGGCCAGTATGCCACGGCGCACGCCCTCGCGAGCGGCATGTGGCAGGCACTGCTCACCACGGCGGCCAGCCTCATCGTCGTCATCCCGATTCATCTAGCGTATCACTTTCTGAGCGGTCGCGTCCGTGCGCTTGTTAGAGATGTCGAATGGTCCGGCAACGAGATCATGCAGTATTTGCTTACTGAATACCGTAACGGCGGACTCGGGGGCAACGTTATCCAGCTGCCTGATCCAACGGTCGCTCCCTCTGCACCGGCGGCGAATCCACCTCCGGCTTCGGTACCGAAGCCGCCGTCAGCCAGTTCATCCCGCTCGTCGTGATCACGCGCCCGCTCGATCTTCTTTCGAAATTGCGGCCGCCACCGCGAAATTTCGATTTTCTGTTCCTCGTGAACGGAGGCCTTATAGCACTGTTTTTCACGCTCTTTAGTTCACATTTTGTATTGTCGCCGGGACTACGGGTGAACGGTACTGATCTCAAGCTGACTGAGAGTTCCGGGGCTTTAGATAACCCTGTGGCCACGCCGATTTCGATCAGTATTAACGCGAACGGTCAGGTCTGGGGGGATACCGGCCTGATCCCCGATGCGAAATTGAACGAATGGCTTTTGAACCAGATCAAGCGGGCACCGGGCTCCACCTTGTTGGTGATCGCCGATCGAAGTGCGACCACGGGCGTGATCATGACGATCAAAGACGCTGCCGTTGCGGCTGGCTTCAAAGGAATTCAGTTCGCTGAGCAGTTGGATGCGTTGCCGGCGGGGTCCGCTCGATGAGCGCAAAACGAGGGCAGGGGAACACTCTCGGAATCGCCATCGCCATTGCCGCCGTTTTGGTGGTGTTGGTCCTGCTGGCGGTGACTCAAGTGCGTTTACCCAAGTCCGATGGACTGAAAACGCCCAAGCCCGTCGCTTCAGTTGATCTTACCGGGCTCGACTCGAAAAGTGGCGGTGCCGCATTGCGCGCCCAGATCGACCTTTACGATAACAGACCTCTTTTCCTGCCCACATCTATTAATAGTAGCGACCCCATGATTCCGGCGGGATTGCGGCGGGAACCGGGCAAGGCCTTCAAAACCATCTCACCCCAGCTCACCCTTGGGGAATACGAAATGGCAATCGCCCTACCCGAACCGATCGCTGTACCAAAGAACCTCGTCGACGCCTTGGGCACCGGCGAAACCGCGAATCCTTTTTTCACCTTCGGCCGCATCAATTACCCCTACACGCCGCTTCCCAAGCGCCTCGCCTTCATCGAAGTCCTGCAAGCGAAGACCGGGCGAATCGTACTTGCCGTACCACTCAACACCGGCACAGATGCCCTGCCCACCGCTGACTGGCAACCGCTTGAGATGATGATCGCCGTCGAGTCCACCGGGCTGATTGGGGCCCCCACGGTGACCAAAGGCTCGGAATTCGAAGAAATAGATAATTATTTCCGTGCATTTATTGGGAAACAGTTTCGACTGGGCGCCCGTCTACCGCCAGGTTTTTACATATTGCGCATAGGTCAGTAGGAATATTCAGAGAAAGCGCATAATTTCAGTTGACGGGCGAAAAACCGACCTTCACGTTCTTCGCTCTTTTTCGTGTTATTTGACCCAATTCCTTGGTCTGCCCAGATAGCTCAGTTGGCAGAGCACGTCCTTGGTAAGGACGAGGTCGCCGGTTCGAATCCGGTTCTGGGCTCCAGGGTCAGCGTCGGTGACTTCCCGACGATAAATTGAGGTCAAAACATCTAACTCACAACGTCACAAACTCCATGGCTAAAGGCACATTCGAACGCACAAAACCGCACGTCAACGTCGGCACCATCGGCCACGTCGATCACGGTAAAACCACGCTGACCACCTCGATTCTCGCGGTGCAAGCACGTAAAGGTCTCGCAGAGGTTAAGACCTATGCAGACATCGCCAAGGGCGGCACAGTTCGTGACGCATCCAAGATCGTGACCATCTCGGTCGCGCACGTGGAGTACCAGTCCGATAAGCGCCACTACGCTCACGTCGACTGCCCGGGACATGCTGACTTCGTCAAGAACATGATCACCGGTGCCGCTCAGATGGACGGCGCTATCCTCGTCGTCTCCGCCGCTGACGGCCCGATGCCTCAGACCCGTGAGCACATCCTCCTCGCCCGCCAAGTTGGCGTGCCGAAGATCGTGGTGTTCCTCAACAAGGTCGACCTCATCGATGACCCGGAACTCCTCGAACTCGTCGAGATGGAAATCCGCGAGCTCCTCACGAAGTATAAATTCGACGGCGACACCGCCACGATCATCCGCGGCTCTGCCACGGCTGCTCTCGATAACAAGCCCGAAGGCAATAAAGCGATCACCGATCTGATGACCGCGATCGATACCGACATCCCGGAACCCCTTCGCGAGCACGACAAACCTTTCCTCATGTCCGTTGAAGACGTCTTCTCGATCACCGGCCGCGGCACCGTCGCCACCGGTCGTATCGAACGCGGCATCGTCAAGATCAACGAAACCGTTGAAATCGTCGGCCTCAAAGACACCTCGACCACTGTCGTGACCGGCATCGAAATGTTCCGCAAGCTGCTCGATAGCGGCCAAGCCGGTGACAACGTCGGTATTCTCCTCCGCGGTATTGAAAAAGAAGGCATCGAGCGCGGCCAGGTTCTCGCCGCTCCGAAGTCGATCACCCCGCACAAGAAGGCCAAAGCCGAAATTTACGTCCTCACGAAGGAAGAAGGCGGCCGTCATACTCCGTTCTTCAACGGCTACCGCCCTCAGTTCTACTTCCGCACGACCGATGTGACCGGTATCGTTATCCTCCCGAAAGGCGTGGAAATGATTATGCCTGGTGACAACGTCAACGTTGACATCGACCTGATCGTTCCGATCGCCATGGAAAAGACCCAGCGCTTCGCTATCCGCGAAGGCGGTCGCACCATCGGTGCCGGTCGTATCACCGAGATCACCGAATAAGGTCGCACGCAACGTTTTAACTCAGACCGCCGAGGCCTCCCCTAGGGGCCTCGGCTGCGTCGTCTAAAAGGCATAATATCACAGGCGTGTAGCTCAATTGGTAGAGTAGCGGTCTCCAAAACCGTTGGTTGGGGGTTCGATTCCCTCCGCGCCTGCCAAGTTTCCCTCCCATGAAAAACCCGTTCCGCAGCACCCGCATCTTCGCCGGCGAAATCGTTGACGAGTTGAAGAAAGCCACTTGGCCCACCCGCCAGGAGCTGCGTGACTCCACCCTCGTGGTCATCGTGGCTGCCGTCATTCTCGGCCTCTTCACGAGCATCAGCGATTTTGCCCTTTATCAGGTCGTCGACTTGTTCACCGGCATCGTCACCAAGCTGGCTAGTTAATTCAAATTATGACCGCCCCCGTTTCCGCCCCTCCAGGCGCCCAGTGGTTCGCTATCCACACGCTCTCCGGCCAGGAGAACAAGGTTAAACTCTACATTGAGAAGTTTAAGAAACAAGAGGAGCTCGACGATTCGATCTTCGAAATCCTGTTGCCCACGGAGGTCGTTTCCGAGGTCAAAGGCGGCAAGAAATCCACCAAAACCCGCAAGCTTTACCCGGGCTACGTCTTCATTCAGATGAAGCTCTACGGTGACGACAAGAAAGTCATCAACAAGCCCTGGTACTTCGTTAAAGAAGTGGCCGGCGTCATCGGCTTTGTCGGCGGTGATCATCCCGCCGCCCTGCGTCAAACCGAAATCGACGAGATCCGCGCCCGCATCGAAGCCGCCAGCGGTAAAGAAGTGCCGAAGGTTCAGTACGAAATCGGCGAAGAAGTTAAAATCAACGACGGCGCCTTCGCCAACCTCACCGGCCGGATCGACGAAATCGACCCCGCGCGCGGCAAACTCAAAATTTCCGTCTCCATTTTCGGCCGGTTCACCCCGGTCGAGCTCGAATACTGGCAGGTGCAACGCGTTACAGACTGACGCGCCGCCCTCTTTGCAACCGCCGACGTTCGCCCAAACACACGTCTAAACACCCGCCACCCTCACTATCATGGCCAAGAAGATCCAAGGTTACATTCGCCTCCAGCTTCCCGCTGGTGCCGCCAATCCCGCTCCTCCCGTCGGTCCCGCACTCGGTGCCCAGGGCGTCAACATCATGGCGTTCTGTAAGGAGTTTAACGCCAAGACGAAAGACCAGAACGGCATGATTTTGCCGGTCGTCATCACCGTCTTCTCCGATAAGAGCTTCACCTTCATCCTTAAGTCGCCCCCGGCGTCGGTCCTCCTCAAAAAGGCTGCCAACATCGCCAGCGGTTCCGCCAAGCCGAATCAGGACAAGGTCGGCAAGGTCACCAAGAAACAGCTCGCCGAGATCTATAAGATCAAGATCAAGGACCTCAACGCCAAGGACGAGGCCGCTGGTATCAAGATCATCGCCGGCACCGCTCGCAACATGGGCATCGAAGTCGTCGACTAAACTATTTAGGGGACTCCGGTTTTGCCGCAGTCCAATCCTCAACCACAACTCACCGCGGGAGTCTCACCCGAGACGTTCGCACCGCAAGGAGTCCATAATGAAGAAACAAAGTAAGCGTTACCGCAGCGCCATTCAGGTCGCTGATCTCACCAAGGATTATCCACTCAAAGAAGCAGTGGCGATCCTCAATAAGTTCCCGAAAGCCAAGTTCGACGAAACCGTTGAACTTTCCTTCTCGCTCGGCGTAGACGGAACTTCCGGCGACCAAAACGTACGTGGTACCACGCCCCTGCCGAACGGTTCGGGTAAGAAGGTCCGCGTCCTCGTCTTTACCGACAATCCTGCCGCGGCAATCGCTGCTGGCGCTGATACCGCTGGCTTGCAGGATATCATGGCCAAGATCACCGAAGGCTGGCTCGATTTCGACGTCGCCATCGCCACGACTGAAGCGATGAAGACTGTCCGTTCACTCGCTCGCGTCCTCGGCCCCAAGGGCCTCATGCCCAATCCGAAGTCCGGCACCGTGACCGACGATATCGTCGCAGGCATCAAAGCCGTCAAGGCTGGCCGCGTTGAGTTCAAGATGGACAAGACCGCCAATATCGGCGTCGGCGTGGGCAAGCGCTCCTTCACCGCTGACCAGATTATTGAGAACGCGAATGCTGTCATCGACGCCATCGCGAAAGCCAAACCCGCCTCCTTCAAAGGCGGCATCTACATCAAAACCATCGCCATCTCGTCCAGCCAAAGCCCGGCTGTGCACGTTGCCGCAGGCGAGTACAACAACGCCTAACTCACCTCCCGACCATGAGAGCCGAAAAACAATATTTGATCGCTGAGGTCGAGACTCACCTCAAGAAGTCCGACTACGTCATCCTCGCCAATTTCACCAAAGTCACCGTCGCTGACGTCGCTGAATTGCGCAACAGACTCGCCGCTGAGAAAGCCGAGTTTCACGTCGTCAAGAACAGCTCGCTCCGCGTTGCGGCCAAGGCCCTCGGCCTGCCCGATATCGAGGCCTCGCTTGCTGGCCCGACCGCCGTCGTCGTGGGTGGTAAAAACCCCGCTGGCGTCGCCAAGGTCCTGAAGAAGTTCTTCGCGGACAAGCAGAAGCTTGAAATCAAAGTGGGCGTCATCGAAAAGAAGACGATCTCCGCTTCCGACCTCTCGAAGATGGCTGATCTGCCTTCACTCGACGTCCTTCGCGCACAACTGCTCGGCTTGTTCTCACAGAACGCCGCCGCCTTCGTCCGCGTCCTCGACGCCCGAGTCAAGAAAGAGACACCCGCTGACGCCGCAGCTCCCGCAGCTCCCGCCGCGCCTGAAGTCCCTGCCACCTAAACCCAAACCCTTTTTGGAAGCGCGGCGATTCGTCGGCGCACTTCCAGAGTTCAACCATCCACCGAGTCTGACTAGAAGATACGTCTTTTAAAAGTGTTTCACTCCCGAAACCGCTAGCTACCTCAAGGAAATCATCATGAGTACCATCACAAAAGATCAAGTTATCGAATGGCTGTCCGGTCAAACGATCATCGACCTCGCTGCCCTCGTTAAAGACCTCGAAACCAAGTGGGGCGTATCCGCCGCCGCCGCCGCCGCTCCCGCTGCTGCTGCCGCTGCACCTGTCGTCGCTGCTGAAGCGCAGACCGAGTTCACCGTCGTCCTCAAGGAAGCCGGCGCGAACAAGATTGGCGTTATTAAAGAAGTCCGCGCCATCACCGGCCTGGGCCTCAAGGAAGCGAAAGACCTCGTCGAAGGCGCTCCGAAGAACGTCAAGGAAAACGCACCGAAAGCCGAAGCCGAAGAAATCAAAAAGAAGCTCGAGGCTGCCGGCGCCAAGGTCGAACTCAAGTAAACACTTGGCGATCAACATCGCAAATCGTTTCAACTTTTCAGGACAGGCCGTGTCTTTACGCGGCCTGTCCTTTGCCTTTTTTCATTTTTGTTCTTTGTTTGGTATTTCAGCCTCTGCTGATAACGCCCAACGCCAGCATCAAGGCTGATTCTTTTGCGCCCCCCGCGCATACGATTCTTATTCAATTAACCGGGAACACCCATGTCCGACCGCGTCAACTTCGGTAAGCTTAGAGAAGTCATTCAACCGCCGAATCTAATTGAGATTCAGATTACGTCCTACTTGGACTATTTGCAGAAAGGCGTGCCCGAAAAGCAGCGCAAGCCGCAGGGCCTTGAAGCCGTTTTCAAGGAAGTCTTCCCGATCGAGTCCTATGACGGACGTCTCGTGCTCGAGTACGTTTCCTACACCCTTGGCGAGCCCAAGAACAGTGAGATCGAATGTATCCGTGAAGGCATTACGTACTCTGTTCCACTCTACGTAAAGCTCCGCCTACGCGAAGAAGACTTCATCAAGGACGAAGAAATTTACATGGGCGAAATCCCCATGGTTACGGAGCGTGGTTCGTTCATCATCAACGGCGCCGAGCGCGTCGTCGTCTCCCAGCTCCACCGTTCGCCCGGCATCGCCTTCGAAGTGGCCCCGCACGCCAACGGCAAGCCCCTCCATTCTTTCCGCATCATTCCTGATCGCGGTACTTGGCTCGAAGTGCAGTTCGACAACAACGATCTGCTCTACGTCTACCTCGACCGCCGTCGTCGTCGCCGTAAATTCCTCATCACCACGCTGCTTCGCTCCATCGGCTACAGCTCGGATATCGACATCCTGAATCTCTTCTACGAGATCAAAGACCTGAAAGTCGTGAAGGCCCTCGACATGGAAAACGTGTCGACCCTTGTGCTCGTTGAAGACGCCATCGACGCCCAGAAGGGTGTCGTTCTCGCCCGCGCTTTTGAACCGTTGACCAAGGCCATCGTTCGCACCTTCGAAAAACACGACATCACCACGATTCGCGTCATCGATACTGCGGCCGACGAAGGCGCCATCATCCGCGCTCTCAAGAAAGATCCGACCCGCAACGAAGAAGAAGCGCTCAAGGAAATCTACAAGCGCCTCCGTCCAGGCGAACCGCCAACCACCGCTAACGCCAAGGCGTTGCTCAAGCGTCTTTTCTTTGATCCGAAGCGTTACGATCTCGGCCGTGTCGGTCGTTACAAGATCAACCAGAAGCTCGGCCTAAAGGTTGAAATCGAACAGCGCATTCTCGAGAGCGGTGACATCGTTGCCGCCACGAAATACCTCGTCCGCCTGAAGAAGGGTGAGGGCGTTGTTGACGATATCGATCATCTCGGTTCCCGTCGCGTTCGTACCGTCGGCGAACTTCTCGCCAACCAATGCCGCGTCGGCCTTTCCCGCACGGAGCGTCTCGTTCGCGAGCGCATGACCATGTACGACCAGAGCGTTGACTCGATCACGCCGCAGAAGCTGATCAACCCGAAAGCTCTCACCACCGTCATCCGCGACTTCTTTGCCCGCTCGCAGCTGTCGCAGTTCATGGACCAGATCAATCCGCTCGCCGAGGTCACGCACAAGCGTCGTCTCTCCGCCCTCGGGCCTGGCGGTCTTAACCGTGAACGTGCTGGCTTCGAAGTCCGCGACGTTCATCCGTCGCATTACGGCCGCATCTGCCCGATCGAAACCCCTGAAGGTCCGAACATCGGTCTCATCAACTCCCTCTCGACTTACGCCCGCGTCAACGAATTCGGCTTTATCGAAACGCCGTATCGCGTCTGTAAAGACGGTCGCGCCACCGACAAGATCGAATACCTCACCGCCGATCAGGAAGAAGGCAAGGTCATCGCCCAAGCCAACTCCGAACTCGACGACAAAAATCATTTTGTCGGTAAAGTAACGGTTCGTCAGCAAGGAAACTTCTTGGAGGTTTCCGCGGCCGAAGTCGACCTGATGGACGTCTCGCCTAAGCAGGTGATTTCGATCGCCGCCGGCATGATTCCGTTCCTTGAGCATGATGACGCCAACCGCGCACTCATGGGCGCCAACATGCAACGCCAAGGCGTTCCGCTCCTCCAAGCCGAGTCGCCGTTGGTCGGCACCGGTATTGAAGAACGTGTTGCCCGCGATTCCAAAATCGTCGTCGTCGCTGATGACGCCGGGATCGTCGCTTCCGTCGATGCCCTCCGCATCGTCACCACCAAGGACGGCGAACTCCCCCGTAACTTCGACCGCAGTCCGAAGACCGATTCCAAAAATCACGTCTACGTTTACGAACTGCGCAAGTTCATGCGCTCAAACGCAGGCACCTGCTTCAATCAGCGCCCAATCGTTAAAAAGGGCCAAAAAATCAAAGCCGGTGACATCATCGCTGACGGTCCCTCGACCGACAAGGGCGAGATGGCCCTCGGCCGCAACGTGCTCGTCGCGTTCATGCCTTGGAACGGTTACAACTTCGAAGACGCCATCCTGATCTCCGAGAAAGTTCTCAAGGAAGACATCTTCACCTCGATTCATATTCAGGAATTCGAGGTCACCGCTCGCGACACGAAACTCGGGCCTGAAGAAATCACCCGCGATATTCCCAACGTCGGTGAAGAGGCCCTTAAGAACCTCGATCACAACGGCGTTATCCGCATCGGTGCCGAAGTGAAACCTGGCGACATCCTTGTCGGCAAAATCACTCCAAAATCCGAAACCGAACTAGCCCCTGAGGAAAAACTCCTTCGCGCCATCTTCGGTGAAAAAGCCGCCGACGTTAAGGACACCTCACTCGTGGTTCCTTCCGGCGTCACCGGTATCATCATGGACGTGAAAGTCTCCAGCCGCATCGATTTCGAGAAGGAGAAACTGTCTCCTTCCGATCGCCGCCGCCAGACCAAGCAGATCCAAGAAGATTACAAAACTCAGATGGACAAGTTGCGCGAAGGTCTCACCGAGGCTCTCTCCAACATCCTCCTCGGCGAAAAAATTCCGCTCGACGTCACCAACGGCCAGACCGGTGAAGTCATCATCCCGGCCAACCGCAAGATCACTAAGACCCTCCTGCGTAAACTAGCCGCCGTATCCAAATTCGTTGAGATCGATCCCTCACCGGTTCGCATCAAGATCATGGAGATCATTGGCTCGTATCAGTCGAAATTCGACGAACTCGAAGGCGACCGCGAGCGCAAGATCAATGGCATCGAAGCCGGCGAAGACGCGGGCAACGGTGCCATCAAGCAGGTCAAAGTCTACGTCGCCACCAAGCAAAAGCTTGAAGTCGGTGACAAGATGGCCGGCCGCCATGGTAATAAGGGTGTCGTCGCCAAGATTGTTCCCGAAGAAGACATGCCGTTCCTCCCGGACGGCACACCGATCGAAATCTGTCTCAATCCGTTGGGCGTTCCTTCGCGTATGAACGTCGGTCAGGTGCTCGAAACCCATCTCGGCTGGGCTTGTAAAAAGCTCGGTCTGAAGGTGGCGACGCCCGTCTTCGACGGCATTCCGGAAAAGAAAGTCCGCGAATACCTCAAGGAGGCCAAACTCCCGAGTACCGGCAAGAGCCCGCTGCTCGACGGTCGTACCGGCGAGCGCCTCGATCAAGAGGTCGTTGTTGGCTACATCTACATGATGAAGCTTAACCATCTCGTCTCCCACAAGATCCACGCTCGTGCGGTCGGTCCTTACTCGCTCGTCACACAGCAACCGCTGGGTGGCAAAGCCCAGTACGGCGGCCAGCGCTTCGGCGAAATGGAAGTGTGGGCGCTCGAAGCCTACGGCGCGGCGCACACGCTCCAGGAACTCCTCACCGTCAAGTCCGACGACGTTCAGGGCCGAACCAAGATCTATGAATCATTGGTTAAGGGCGATAACACGCTCTCCGCCGGCACACCTGAATCGTTCAACGTCTTGATCAAGGAAATCCAATCCCTCGGCCTCGACATCAAGCTCAACAAACGTGACTCGCTGGGCTTCGGCACCTGATGCCAACGCAACGCGTATTCTTTAACGACATTATCCAGGGAATTATTTAAATGAGCATTCAACCCGCAGAAACCGCCGCCTCTGCCCGTGAGGAAGTCCGTTCTACGCTCGGTCTCGACGAGAGCCCGTTCGATTGCGTCTCCATCACGGTCGCTTCGCCCGAAACGATCCGCAACTGGTCGAAGGGTGAAGTGAAAAACCCCGAGACCATCAATTACCGCACCTTTAAGCCCGAGCCAGGTGGCCTCTTCTGTCAGAAGATTTTCGGCCCCGTTCGTGATTACGAGTGTGCTTGCGGAAAGTACAAACGCATCAAGTACAAGGACGTCGTTTGCGATCGTTGCGGCGTCGAAGTCACCATCGCCCGCGTCCGTCGCGAGCGCATGGGCCACATCGAACTTGCTGTTCCTGTCGCTCACATCTGGTTCTTGAAGAGCATGCCGAGTCGTCTCGGTCTCCTGCTCGACATGACCGCGCGTTCTCTCGAACGCGTGATTTACTACGAGAACTACATGGTCGTCGATCAGGGCAAAACCCCGCTCGACCTCAAGCAACTGCTCACCGACACCGAGTACCGCCAGGCTCTCGATGAATACGGTGACGATTCGTTCGTCGCCAAGATGGGCGCCGAAGCCGTCCGTGATGCACTCACGAAGATGGATATGGAAGCCACCGTCGCCGAACTGCAGGAGCAGATGCGTGCCACCAAATCGAAGCAAATTAAGAAAAAGCTCTCGAAGCGTCTCAAGGTTATCCAAGGATTTATCCACTCCCATTCGCGCCCCGAATGGATGGTGCTCGAAGTACTGCCGGTGATCCCTCCTGACCTCCGTCCGTTGGTTCCCCTCGAGGGTGGCCGCTTCGCCACTTCCGATCTCAACGATCTTTATCGCCGCGTGATCAACCGAAACAACCGGTTGAAGAACCTCATGCAGTTGAAGACGCCTGACGTTATCATTCATAACGAAAAGCGCATGCTGCAGGAAGCTGTTGACGCACTCTTTGACAACGGCCGTCACGGTCGTCCTGTCACGGGTGCCGGCAACCGCCCGCTGAAGTCGCTCTCCGACATGCTCAAGGGCAAGCAGGGCCGCTTCCGTCAGAATTTGCTCGGTAAACGCGTCGATTACTCCGGCCGTTCCGTTATCGTCATCGGCCCTGAGCTCAAGCTCAGTCAATGCGGTCTTCCTAAAAAGATGGCGCTCGTTCTTTTCGAGCCGTTCATCATTCGCCGACTGAAGGAACTCGGTTTCGTGCACACCGTCCGCGGTGCGCGCAAGATGATCGAGAAAAAATCCCCCGAAGTTTGGGACATCCTGGAGGAAGTCACCAAGGGCCATCCAGTGCTGCTCAATCGCGCGCCGACGCTGCATCGTCTGTCGATCCAGGCCTTTGAGCCAATCCTTATCGAAGGTGAAGCCATTCGTATTCATCCGCTCGTCTGTACGGCCTACAACGCCGACTTCGACGGTGACCAGATGGCCGTTCACGTTCCTTTGTCCCTCGAAGCGATCATGGAGTGCAAACTCCTCATGATGGCGACGTCGAACATCTTTTCGCCTTCCTCCGGCAAGCCGATCCTCACGCCCTCGCAGGACATCGTCCTTGGTGCGTATTATCTCACCATCGAACCGCGCACCAAACCGGCCAAGGGCGTCCGGGTTCCGATTCTCTCGGGCCTGCAAGAAGTTCAATTTACCGTTCTCGACGCCGCGCTGAAAAAGCACGACTGGGTTGATGTTCCCAATCCCGACTTCGGTCGCGATACGATCTTCGGTAACAAAGAACGCCGGGTCATCCGCACCACCGTTGGTCGCGTGATCTTTAACCAGATCTGGCCAGCCGCGCTAGGCTTCATCAACTTCGCTGTTCCGAAGAGCAAGCTCGGTGATCTCATCCTCAATACCTACAAAACCTCAGGCGGCCCCATCACAGTCGAAACCCTCGACAAGTTGAAGGAGCTCGGTTTCCAGACCGCCATGCAGGCCGGTATCTCGATCGGTATCGACGACATGATCATCCCTGAAGACAAAAAGGATATCGTCGCCGACACCCGTAAGAAAATCGCCGAAGTCGAAGGCCAGTTCAACAAAGGCATCATCACCGAAGGCGAACGTAAGAACAAGGTCATCGATTTGTGGACCAGCGCCACCGACAAGATTGCCAAAGCCGTTTTCGCCAAACTCGAAAACAACGACGGCCGTCCTGAAGTGAACCCGGTTTACATCATGATGGATTCCGGTGCTCGTGGTAACAAACAGCAGGTTCGTCAGCTGTGCGGTACCCGCGGCCTCATGGCCAAGCCCTCCGGCGAAATCATCGAACGCCCGATTCTTTCGTCCTTCCGCGAAGGCTTGACCGTTCTCGAATACTTCATCTCCACCCACGGTGCCCGTAAGGGTTTGGCGGATACAGCGCTCAAGACCGCTGACGCCGGCTACCTCACGCGTAAACTGTGCGACGTCGCCATGGACGTCATTATCGCTGAAGACGACTGCGGCGCCCGTGACGGCGTCTGGAAGAAAGCCATCTTCGAAGGTGACGACGAAATCGTTGGCCTCCGCGAACGTCTCGTCGGCCGCTGCTCTAGCGACGACGTGTACAATCCACTCAGCCCGACCGAGCTGCTCGTCGGCTCCGGCGAACTTATCACCGAGGAAGTTGCCTCGAAAATCGAGGAAACAGGCATTGAGCGCGTCAAAGTCATGTCGCCGCTCACCTCGTGCACGCTGCTCGGTATCGATGCCAAATCCTACGGCATTAATCCCGCAACCAGCCGTATCGCTAAAATCGGTGACTCCGTCGGCATCATCGCCGCGCAGTCCATCGGTGAACCTGGCACCCAGCTCACCATGCGTACCTTCCACATCGGTGGTGTTGCGTCCGGCGGGTTCAAAACTCCTGAAATCCGCGTTCGCTCCGGCGGTATCGTTAAGTACAAAGGCCTGCGTCTCGTCCCCACGGCCGACGGCGCCAGCATCGTGCTCAACAAAACCGGAACCATTCAGATTATTGACAGCGAGGACAAGGAACTTGAGACCTACAACATTGTCGTCGGCTCCTATCTGCCGATTGGCGATGGCGAGAAGATCGACAAGGGCCAGGTTCTGGCCCAGTGGGATCCGTATAACATCCCCGTTCTCTCCGAGAAGGGTGGTACGCTCGTCTTCAAAGACATGATTCCTGGTGTCACCGTGAAGCGCGAACTCGACGAAAGCTCGGGCCGCATTGCCACCGTCGTCATCGAACACAAAGAAGATCTCAATCCGCAGGTCGAAATTCGCGACGAAAAGAACAAGCCGCTCGCGTCTTATTCGATTCCCGTTGGCGCTCAGATCGCGGTCAACGAAGGCGATACCATCGCTCCCGGTGCCTTGCTCGCCAAGACCCCGCGTCAGGCCTCCAAGACCAAGGACATTACCGGTGGTCTCCCTCGCGTCGCCGAGCTTTTCGAAGCCCGTCGCCCGAAGGATGCCGCCGAGATGGCCCGCATCGATGGCGTTGTCTCCTTCGAAGGTTCCGTCCGCGGCAAGCGCAAGCTCGTCGTCAAAAATGAAGAGACCGCCCAGGAAGAAGAGCATCTGATCCCCACCGGCAAACACATCATTGTGCAACCCGGTGACGTCGTGCACAAGGGTCAACACCTGACTGAAGGTTCGGCTGATCCGCACGAGATCCTCGAAATCCTCGGGCCATCGGCGCTCTACGATTTCCTCATCTCACAGGTGCAGGAAGTTTATCGCCTCCAAGGCGTGACGATTAACGACAAGCACATCGAAATCATCATCCGTCAGATGCTCCGCAAAGTCCGCATCACCGATCCGGGCGACAGCGAATACTTCTGGGGTGAGCAGGTTGATCGCATGGCGTTCCTCACTGATAACAAGCGCATCGAAGCAGCCGGTGGTAAACCCGCCGAAGCGGAACCGATACTCTTGGGCATCACCAAAGCCTCACTGGAAACCGAGAGCTTTATCTCGGCCGCGTCCTTCCAAGAAACCACCCGCGTGCTCACCGACGCCTCCACCCTGGGCAAGGTCGACATGCTGAAGGGCTTCAAGGAAAACGTTATCATGGGTCACTTGATCCCGGCGGGCACAGGTCTGCCGAGCTACAAGAAGCTCAGGATCGGTCTTCCTTTTGGTGCCGACATCCCCGCAGCCGAGGAAGTCGTTGTGAAGAGCGAAGCCAGCTGATCGTTCCACCCACTGTTTTAGACTCAAAGCCGCAGGAAAAACCCTGCGGCTTTTCTATTTTTATGACTCAAGAAAAAGAAAACCCGTGGGTTCCGTAAAATACGCAAAATGGGTGAAATTTCAGCTTGCATTTTGACTGCAAAAAAAGAGTCTTCAATTCCCTCCCGCCAAAAATCGTAACGTAGAGCTTAGCTCCGTTCGATTTAATCGCCCGGCTCAGTGCCGGGCGATTTTTTTTGCCCAGACGCAGCGATGTGGTCCGCGTGATTGGTAGTGTCCGTCACGTTTCATAAATTTTTTCGGTAGGTCGGAGGAAGGTTATATTTTAGGTTGATCTATCGTTTAAGGCCCACACGACGGGGCCATGACTCTGGATGACCGCAGCCACAGCCATACAGATATTCCGACAGAGCAAAGTTGGATACCGTGGCGCGTTCGGTTTTGATCCGGCAGAAGTTGCTGAGTTGCTAAAAACTCGGTGTGTGCGATCACAACGATAGAACAAGGTTCGTCATTGTCCGATTGACGAACTATTTCCGATGTACCCTGGTTCCTGAAGGCAAACGTTTTAAATTGTTCGTGTGCATCCCGGCTGATTTGTCTTCCACAAAGGCGGGCGAATCATTTTTGCCATGGATCAGGGGAATACGCTCAACGTCTCGGGTTGTCGGCCGACGCGTTTTTCCCGCGTCGGAAACGGGGCGAGCAAGAAGGCGCGCCAGCGATAATTGACGGCCCGCATGTTTTGTTTTGAGAGGTAAACACACTAAATGGGGGATTTGGGCTTGCATAACGGGTGGCGGGCATGGTGTTCTGACCCTTCTATTTCTTGTTTAGTTACGCGCGTTGTCGGCCACGGGGTTGATGGCGCTTTTTTAACCGGAGACTCGCGAGTTCTCGTCGAATCTTCACTAAATTTACTTTTCACGAAAAAGTGCTTGCCGACAATTTGTCGGTTGGTAGTTTCCGCGTCTTTTCCTCATTTCCTGACCATCTTTAGATATGCCAACCATCAATCAACTCGTGCGCAAAGGACGTCGCAAGGTGCGCGCCAAATCCAAATCCCCGGCATTGGCTGGCAATCCTTTTCGTCGTGGCGTGTGCGTGCAGGTCATGACCCGCACCCCCAAGAAGCCAAACTCTGCTATCCGTAAGGTGGCCAAGGTTCGTCTGACGAATGGCAACGAGGTCATTTCGTACATCCCTGACGAGGGTCATAACCTCCAAGAGCATTCCATTGTGCTCGTTCGTGGTGGTCGTGTTAAAGATCTTCCCGGCGTCCGCTATCACATCGTCCGTGGTACCCTCGACGCCACCGGTGTTGAAAAACGCCGTCGCAGTCGTTCCAAGTACGGCGTCAAACGCCCGAAGGCCGCCAAGTAACCTGTTCTTTTTAATCATACTATTTCGTCATGTCACGCCGCCACAGAGCCGAAAAACGTCAAGTCGTTCCCGATATCCGCTACAGCAGTCCGCTCGTAGCCCATCTCGTCAATGTCATCATGAAGAGCGGCAAGAAGAACCTTGCCCTACGCATCGTCTACGGTGCCTTCGAAAAGGTTTCCGAGAAGTTGGAAAAGGGCGATCCGGTCGATCTCTTGGTCGGCGCACTGGAAAACGCACGTCCGCGTCTTGAAGTGAAGAGCCGTCGTGTCGGTGGTGCGACCTACCAAGTCCCCGTTGAAATTTCGTTTGAACGTCAAGAGAGCCTCGCGCTTCGCTGGATCGTTGACGCCGCTGGATCGCGCAAAGGTATTCCGATGAAGGATGCCCTCGCCGCTGAGATCGTCGATGCCTACAACAACACAGGCTCCGTGGTGAAGAAGAAGGAAGATACCCATAAGATGGCCCAGGCCAATCGCGCCTTCGCCCACCTCCGCTGGTAACCTTTAGCCCAGCCAGATACCATGTCCAACGCCGCCTCACCTGCCATTATTGTCGTCACCGACAAGGCTAAAGTTTCTCCGGTCAACTCGAAGGACCGTCCGTTCCCGCTCGAATGGACGCGTAACATCGGTATCGCCGCGCACATTGATGCCGGCAAGACCACCTGTACCGAACGTATTCTTTTCTACTCAGGTGCCGTCCATAAGATGGGCGAAGTCCACGAGGGCACGACCGTAACCGATTGGATGGAGCAAGAGCGCGAACGTGGCATCACGATCACCGCTGCCGCTATATCCTGTGCTTGGAACGCTTCTTGGGGTCCCTGGAAAGGCATCAAGCAACGTATCAACATTATCGATACGCCCGGACACGTTGACTTCACCGCTGAAGTCGAACGTTCCCTCCGCGTGCTCGACGGCGCTGTTGCTGTTTTCTGTGCCGTTGCTGGCGTGCAGCCCCAGTCTGAAACCGTCTGGCGCCAGGCTAACAAATACAAAGTTCCGCGCATCGCGTTCATCAATAAGATGGATCGCGTCGGTGCCGATTTCTTTCGCGCTATCTCAGAAATGCGTGAGAAGCTGAAGGCCAACGCCCACGCTCTCTTTATTCCGATCGGTAAGGAAGAAAATTTTGCCGGCGTGATCGATTTGGTTCAAAACGTCGCTTATTTCTTCGAGGAAGATCCCACCGATGTCCTCGGGATGAATCCCAAGACGCATCCAATCCCGGCCGAATACGCTGCGCAGACTAAGGATTATCGCGACAAGCTTATCGAAGCCGTTTCGGATTTCGACGATGTCATTGCTGAAAAGTATCTCAACGGTGAAGAGATCAGCGTCAGCGAGCTCATGCTCGGCGTCCGCAAGGCCACGATTTCCCTCCAGTTTACTGGCGTAGTCCCTGGTTCGGCTTTCAAGAAGAAGGGCGTGCAACGCCTCCTTGATTGCGTCGTCAATTTCCTCCCCAGCCCGATCGACGTTCCGCCCATGCAGGGTCAGGATAGCGATGGCAAAATCGTTGAGGCCGTTGTTAACGACAAAGCCAAGCTCGCGGGTCTCGCGTTCAAGCTTTGGAACGATCCGTTCGTTGGTCGTCTCGTGTTCTTCCGCGTTTATACCGGCCAGCTTCCGCGCGGTATGTCGCTTTATAATCCCCGTACCCGCCGTACGGAGCGCGTTTCACGCCTCGTTCTCATGCGCGCCATCGAGCGCGAAGAAATCGAAGTCGCGTATGCCGGTGATATTTGTGCCGTCGTCGGCGTTAAGGAAGTCATCACTGGTGACACCCTTTGCGACGAAGATTACGACATCCGTCTCGAACCACCGTCTTTCCCCGAGCCCGTTATCTCGATGTCCATCGAGCCGAACTCGAAGGCCGATCAGGAAAAACTCGGTATTGCCCTCCAACGTTTGGTTGCGGAAGATCCGACCCTGCGCGTCAAGACCGATCAAGACACGGGTCAAACCATTCTTGCCGGCATGGGCGAGCTTCACCTCGAAATCATTATTGATCGCATGAAGCGCGAGTTCAAGGTCGAGGCGACCTCGGGTAAACCGCAGATTGCTTACCGTGAAACCATTTCGAAGTCCGCTGATGGCGAAGGTAAGTTCATCCGCCAATCCGGTGGTAAGGGCCAATACGGTCACGTTGTGATCAAGATGGATCCCAACGAAAAGGGCAAAGGCGTCGAAATCCTCAACGAAACCGTTGGTGGCTCGATCCCGAAAGAATTCATCAAGCCCGCGATCGAAGGTATCCGCGAAGGTACGAACAACGGTACGGTCGCTGGTTATCCGGTGGTCGATGTCATCATTCGTATCATCGACGGTTCCTTCCATGAAGTCGACTCGTCGGAACTCGCGTTTAAGATGGCCGGTATCTTCGCGTTCAAGGACGCGATGAAGAAAGCCAATCCTATCCTGCTCGAACCCATCATGGGCGTCGAAGTCACGACTCCGGAAGAATACCAGGGCGACCTGATGGGCGACATCAACCGTCGTCGTGGTCAGATCCAGGGTATGGAAAACAAGACCGGTGCCTGCATCATTACAGCACACGTTCCGCTGGAGCTTCTCTTTGGTTACGTGACAGACATCCGTTCTCTTTCCAAGGGACGCGCCTCCGCATCGATCACACCGTCGCATTTTGCGCAGGTACCGAATGCGTCCCTTCTCAAAATTGTCGAGAGCTCCTCCAAAGCTCCCGCCCGCACTTAAACCTCGTTCTTTTATCGCCATGAAAGGCCAACGTATTCGCATCAAACTCCAGGGCTTCGATTACCGCGTGATCGACCAATCGGCTACGGAGATTGTCGAGACCGCCAAGCGCTCCGGCGCCCGTGTGTCCGGCCCGATCCCGCTCCCGACTCGCATCGAGAAGCTTTCGGTCAATCGCTCTCCCCACGTCGACAAGAAGTCGATGGAGCAGTTCGAGACCCGCACGCACAAGCGTCTCATCGACATCATCGAGCCCACCGCACAGACCGTGGACGAGCTCAAGAAGCTGAACCTTCCGTCCGGCGTCGACATCACCATCAACGTATAAAAATTTCGTATCCTAACAGTTCATACATAGCAGTTGCTCATGTGCGCCCCGCGCACCGCTGAGCCCCTCGTTAATGTAGGTCCTAAACGGAATAACTTCCACCTACCACTTAGCCCATGATCTCTACGCTCCTAGGCAAAAAAATCGGAATGACGCAGGTCTATGACGCTCAAAACGTCTTGATCCCTGTCACCGTGGTTGAAGCCGGCCCATGCCCGGTTCTTCAAATCAAAACCTCCCAAGCCGACGGCTATAACGCCGTTCAACTGGGTTTCTCCACCAAGAAAGCCAAGAACACGCCGAAGGCCGAACAGGCCCACGCGAAAAAAGCGGGTCTCGAAGAGACTCCTCGCGTCCTTGGTGAAGTTCGCTTCGAAGGCGAATCCACTTTGAAGGTGGGCGACATCGTGACCGTAACGTCCTTCGCAGAAGGCCAGTTCGTCGACGTTATCGGCATCACCAAGGGCAAAAGCTTCCAAGGTGTTGTCAAACGCTTCCGTGTTGCTGGCGGTCCGGCTGCCCACGGTTCGATGTTCCACCGCCGCATCGGCTCCATCGGCATGCGCCAGACTCCTGGCCGCACTTGGAAGAACCAAAAGATGCCAGGTCACATGGGCTGCGAAAAGCGCACCGTGCAGAATCTGTGCGTTGTGAAGATTCTCCCCGAAAAGAACCTCATCCTCGTGAAGGGTGCGATCCCCGGCGCAAATGGCGACGATGTTATCGTCCGCTCCGCGATCAAAGGTCAGCCCAAAAAAGCCTAACCCACGGAGGATATAGTCAATGAAGCTCAAAGTTTTTACACCCGACGGCACGACCTCGCGCGAAGAAGATTTCGCCGGATTCCCCACCTTCGAAGGCGACAAAGGCCTTCAAGCAGTCAAGGAAGTCATCGTAGCCATCAACGCCAACAACCGCCTCGGCACGCACTCCACGAAAACTCGTGGTGAAGTCCGCGGTGGCGGCAAGAAGCCCTGGAAGCAAAAGGGCACCGGTCGCGCTCGCGCCGGCTCCATCCGCTCGCCCCTCTGGGGTGGTGGTGGCGTCGTGTTCGGCCCGAAACCACGCGATTACTCTAAGAAAATCAACGCCAAGGTCAAAGACCTCGCTTTCAGCCGCGCTCTTTTTGATCGCGCGATCGCCGGCGAAATCGACGTCATCGAACACTTCGAGGCCTCTGCGGTTAAGACCAAACAGGTCGTTCAGATTCTCGGCCGCATCGCACCGAAGGGCAAAATCCTCGTTGTCGACGCGCCGTTCACCGCCGAAGCCGTCCGCGCCACGCGCAATATCGAGCGCGTCAGCATTCAAGATGCTTCCAAGCTCAACACTCTCGATCTCGCTCAGTACGTGAAAATCATCGTGTCCACTGCAGCGCTCGAAAAAATCATCGCTCGCGTCAACGGAGGTAAGTCATGAATCCCGGCAACGTCCTAAAGCTCGTCCGTCTCACGGAAAAATCGAACAAGCTCTCGTCCGAACTCGGACAGTACACCTTCGAAGTTTTCTCTGACGCCACCAAGCACACCGTCGCTGACGCCGTAGAAAAGACCTTCAAGGTCACGGTGACACGCGTTAACATTCAAAACTACCGCGGCAAAAACAAAAAGAGCCGCCAAGGCCGCCCCAGCACGACCTCCGACTACAAGAAGGCGATCGTCACACTGAAGTCGGGCGACAAGATCGAACTCGTCTAACCGAAGCCAACCGGAACCACCAACATGGCTATCAAACCTTTCCGCCGTCCGCTCACGCCCGCCCAACGTTTCACTTCGCTGAACCAGGCGACCGGCGTGTCCAAGAAGCGTCCAGAACGCGCCCTCACTGAGCCCAAGCACAAAACCGGCGGACGCAATGTCTACGGTCGCGTCACCTCCCGCCATCGCGGCGGCGGTCACAAACAGCTCTATCGAATCATCGATTTCCAGCGCAACCGGCTCGATCAGCCGGCCAAGGTGCAGGCGATCGAATACGATCCCAATCGCACCGCGCACATCGCCCTCATCTCGTATCCCGATGGTGAGAAATTCTACATCCTCGCCCCCGAGGGTCTGAAAGTCGGCGCGATGATTGTGACCTCAAACAAGGCCACGACTAACGATTTTCTCGTTGGCAACAACTTCCCGCTCGAACTCATCCCGCCGTCGACCAAGGTCCACGCGGTTGAACTCATCCCCGGCCGTGGCGCGCAAATCGCCCGTTCTGCGGGTGGTGCGGCTGAACTCATCGCCGTCGAAAACGGCCAAGCCACACTCAAGATGCCCTCCGGTGAACTCCGTATGGTCCATCCGAAGTGCCGCGCCACGATCGGCATCGTTGGCAATCTCGACCACAATAAACAATCCCTAGGTAAAGCTGGCCGTCGTCGCTGGCTCGGCGTTCGCCCAACCGTTCGCGGTGTGGCCATGAACCCCGTCGATCACCCCAACGGTGGTGGTCAAGGTAAGTCCAAGGGTGGTGGCGGCCGTCAACAGCTCGTCTCCCCGTGGGGCCAGCTCGCGAAGGGCTTCCCGACTCGTCGTCGTTCGAAACTCTCGAACAGCTCCATCATCACCCACCACAACGGCCGCAAGCCGCGTGGCCGGAAGTAACCTCGAACTTTTCGCACCATGGCACGTTCCATCAAAAAAGGCTTTTTCGTTGACCTGCACCTGCTCGAGAAGATCGAGAAGGCAACTAAAGCCGGCGCCCACAAGCCCATCCAGACTTGGTCACGTCGTTCGACCATTACTCCTGACTTCATCGGCCACACTTTCAGTGTTCACAACGGCAAGGCCTTCATTGCTGTTCACGTCACTGAAAACATGGTTGGTCACAAACTCGGTGAATTCGCCCCGACGCGCATCTTTAAGGCGCACGGCGGTATGACACGCAAAGAAATTTAACCCTTTAACCGAACTAAAAAGGGCCGGGTGCCGCCTCCGCGACACTGCTGCCGCCTCCGAACTCGAAGGAATCTCACGCACATGGAAATCCAAGCCCTCACACGCTACGCGCGCATGTCTCCAAAAAAGATGCGCGAAGTCGTCCGCACCATCCAGGGTCGCAAGGCCCCCGACGCGGTCGGTCTTCTCTCGGTCATCCCGCGCAAATCCGCGCGCCTCATCGCCAAGACGCTTAAAAGCGCCATCGCGAACGCCGAGAACAACAACAACCTCTCCGCTGATAACCTCATCGTGAAGAGCGCCGTCATCGAAAACGGCCCGGTTCTCAAGCGCTTTAAAGCCGCTGCTCGCGGTTCCGCTGCTCCACGCCGCAAGAAAATGTCGCACATCCGCATCATCCTCTCAGACGGTAACACGAACTAACACTCGCCATGGGCCAAAAAACCAATCCGATCGGGTTCCGTCTCGCCGTCCGCCGTAACTGGCAGTCTCGCTGGTACGCGAAGAAAAAAGATTTCGGCAAGCTCCTTGCCGAAGATTACATGATCCGTGAGAAACTCATGGAGAAGCTCAAGCAGGCCTCCGTGCCGCGCATCTTCATCGAACGCGCTTCCAACCGCGTCCGTGTCAAGATTTACACCGCCCGTCCCGGCATCGTCATCGGACGCAAGGGCCAGGAAATCGAGAAGATCAAGGAAGAGCTCGCCAAGCTCACCGGCAAAGAAATCCTTCTCGACATCCAAGAGGTAAAGAAGCCCGAGATCGAAGCTCAGCTCGTCGCTGAAAACGTCGCTCTCCAGCTCGAACGCCGTATTGCTTTCCGCCGCGCCATGAAGAAGGCCGTTGAAATGGCCATGACTCTCGGTGCCGAAGGCATCCGTATCCAATGCTCGGGCCGCCTCGGTGGCGCCGACATTGCCCGCCGCGAATGGCAGCGCAAAGGCCGCGTGCCGTTGCACACCCTCCGCGAGAACATCGACTACGGTTTCTCTGAAGCCAAAACCGTCTACGGCAAGATCGGCGTTAAATGCTGGATCTGCAAAAAAGAAGCCGACAACAACTAATAGAAACAAATTTTAGAATTTCGAATTTCGATTTTCGATCGTGCTGAGGCTCGAACCCGAAAATCACCAAGATCGAAAATCCAAAATCTTAAATCGAAAATTCCATGGCTCTCTCACCCGCACGCACTAAATACCGCAAATCGCAAAAAGGCTCCCGCGCCGGCAATGCCAAGCGCGGCAACACACTCGCCTTTGGCGATTTCGGCCTGCAGTCCCTTACCCGTGGACCTATGACCGGCCAGCAGATCGAAGCTGCCCGCGTCACCATCTCGCGCCATCTCAAGCGCAAGGGCAAACTCTGGATTCGCATCTTCCCGCACAAGCCGATCACGAAGAAACCGGCCGAAGTACGTCAAGGCCAGGGCAAAGGCCCAGTCGAGTACTATATCGCCCAGATCAGACCCGGCGCCGTTCTCTTTGAACTTGCCGGTGTTCCCGCCACTATCGCTAAAGAGGCTTTCCGCCTCGCCGACGCCAAGCTCCCCTTTCATTGCCGATTCATCGTGCGTGAAGGCACTGTCGTCTAACCGGAACAGACAACCGGATACGTACCATGACTTCCAAAGAAATTCGTGAACTCTCGCTCGCCGAGATCGAAAACAAACTCCGCGAAACCCGCGAACAGCTTCTCCAGCTCCGCCTGCGCAAGCAGACCGGCCAGGTCGAAAAGACCCACGAGATCCGCATCCTTCGCAAGGACATCGCTCGCTTCGAAACCGCCCTCACCCAGAAGAAGGCCGCCGCCTGAACTCAGGCCTACCTCTAACTCATTTTTAAGACCATGTCCTCTCCGACCCGTAGCAAACGCAAAGATCTCATCGGCTTCGTCACCAGCCGCTCTGGCGACAAATCGATCAAGGTAACCGTTCCGTTCAAGACGCCGCACCCACTTTACCACAAGGTGGTTAATCGTAAGACCGTTGTGCACGTGCACGACGAGAAGAACGAAACCAAGGTGGGCGACAAGGTCGAGATCATGGAAACCCGCCCGATCAGCCGCTTGAAACGCTGGCGCGTCATCCGCGTCATCGAAGCCGCTATTATCGCCAGCGCCGCCGTCACCGAAAACGACGTCGCGCAAACCGTTCCCACCAAAACCACGCAGGCCAACACGCCCGCCTAATAAGTTTAACCCTAGGAGGCTCGCGCCATGATTCAACTTCGTTCCGTAGTAGATGTAGCCGACAACACCGGTGCCCGCCGGGCTGCCATGATCAGCCGCAAAGGTCAGGTCACTGACACCGCAGCGGTTGGCGACATCATCACCGTCCACATTAAACAAAGCACACCCGAAGCCACCGTTAAAAAGGGTGAGGTTGCTAAAGCCGTCGTCGTTCGCACGAAGACCGCTATCCGTCGCAGCGACGGCAGCTACCTGCGCTTTGACAGCAACGCCATCGTCATCCTCGGAACCGACGGCAATCCTAAAGGCACCCGCATCTTCGGACCTGTCGCCCGCGAACTGCGTGCGAAGAATTTCATGAAGATCATCTCGCTCGCTCCGGAGGTTCTCTAACATGGCTACGAAATATCACGTCAAACGCGGCGACCAAGTCGTCGTCATCGCCGGCTCCCAGAAGGGCAAGTCGGGCAAAATCCTCGAAGTTCTTCCCGCGAAAGACCGCGCCGTCGTTGAAGGCGTCGCGATGATCAAGCGGCACCTCAAGAAGTCGCAGGAACATCCTAACGGCACCATCTCGGAACGTGAAGGTTCTGTGCACATCTCTAATTTGATGAAGCAGGCCGACTTTGATGGCAGCAAGGCTGCCAAAAAGACCGCTTAAAGATATTGATACTTGATCCCGCAGCCCTCCGGCCGCTAACGTCGAACCTTTTCTCTTTCCAAACACACTCTCTATGCCTTCGGGTCGGAAATCCGAGGGCTTCGCACCATGAGCAGTTACACACCCGTCCTCAAAAAACTTTACAACGAGCAAGTCGTTGCCGAGCTCCTCAAGACTCGCGGCTACAAGAATAAGCACCAGATCCCAAAGATCGCTAAAATCGTGCTCAATACCGGTATCGATGCCGACGCCGACAAGAACCAGATCGCCGACGCCGCTCGCGACCTCGGCTTGATTGCTGGCCAGAAGCCGATCCTCACCCGCACCCGCAAGGCCATCTCGAATTTCAAACTTAAGCCCAACCAGATCGTCGGCGCTTACGTGACCCTTCGCGGTAATTCGATGTGGGAATTCCTTTATCGCCTCCTCGCCGTAGCACTCCCGACCATTCGCGATTTTCGCGGGCTTTCCCCGAAACTCGATGGTCAAGGCAACTACAGCATCGGCGTCAGCGACTTCACCATTTTCCCGGAAATCACCGTTGAAAACGTGAAGAAGCAAATGGGCCTCGATATCTCGATCGTCACCACCGCTGAGAACGACGAAGAAGGCCGTGAACTCCTCCGACTCCTCGGCATGCCTTTCCGCCGCACGGAGTCCGCCCCCGTCAAAGCCCCGACCGCCGCTTAACTTTAAACGCTTACTGCCATGCCGAAAACTTCCGCCATCGAACGTAACAAGAAGCGCATTCGCCTCGTCGCAAAACACAAGGTCGTCCGCGCTGAGTTGAAAGCGATTCTCTCCAATCCTGCCAGCACCGACGAAGATTTCTTCGCCGCGCAAAAGAAGATGGCCAAGCTTCCCCGTAACTCGTCGGCCGTTCGCGTCCGCAATCGTTGCGCACTCTCCGGCCGCCCCCGCGGTTACAAGCGCAAGTACGGCGTTTCCCGTCTCACCTTCCGTGAATTGGCCCTCGCTGGCAAAATCCCCGGCGTCACCAAATCCTCCTGGTAAACTCTTTCGCCACCGGGAGTCGGATATGACCCGGTAGCATTCAAAATAGAAAACATCCACCATGACAGACCCAGTCAGTGACTTCCTCACCCGCCTTCGCAATGCGTCGAAGGCCGGACTCGCCGAATGCGTTTCCCCGCATTCTAAACTCAAGGAAAGCCTCGCCGGCATCCTTAAAGCCGAAGGCTACGTCTCGGACCTTTCCGATGGCGTCGATGCCCAGGGCCACAAGACCCTCATCGTCAAAATGAAGTACGTTGATAACGCACCCGCGATCACCGCACTCAACCGCGTTTCGACTCCCGGTCGTCGCCTCTATTTCCGCTACACCGAGATCCCGCGCGTCCTTAACGGCCTCGGCATCAGCATCCTTTCGACTTCGAAGGGCTTGCTTAAAGACCAGGACTGCCGTCGGCAGAAACTGGGTGGTGAACTCATCTGCAACATCTGGTAACCGGAGAACGAATACACATGTCTCGCATCGGCAAAGTTCCAGTTCCCATTCCCGACAAGGTCAAAATCACCATCACCGGTGGCACGATTCTCGTTGAAGGACCCAAAGGCAAAGTTTCCAAGACGTTCTCCCCGGTCGTAAAGATCGAAGTCGTCGATAAAAACGTTATCGTCAAACCCGTTGAAGAAACGCGTTTCGCCGGCGCCATGTATGGCACCGCCCGTTCGATCATCGGCGCGATGGTAAAAGGCGTCACCGACGGCTTCGTCAAGGAACTCGAAATCCAAGGCGTCGGCTTTAAGGCCAACCTCAAAGGCAAGCAGCTCGACCTCGCGCTCGGCTACTCGCATCCGATCCTCTTCGACATCCCGGAGGGCATCAAAATCACCGTCACCGATCAGACCAAGCTCAAGATCGAAGGCGCCGACAAGCAACTCGTCGGTGCTGTGACTGCCAACATCCGTGCCTACTATCCGCCTGAGCCTTACAAGGGCAAAGGTGTCCGCATCGTCGGCGAACGCGTCCGTCGCAAGGAAGGCAAAACGGTGGCCTAACGGCCAAATTAAGAATGACGAATGTAGAATTCAGAATGGCTGTCTAATCAGGCTCATCATTCGAAATATATTCTTCATTCTACATTCACCATTCATCATTCGTCTTTAAAATGAACACTATCCGCAAAGCCGACCTACTCCAGAAACGCCGCTGGAGAATTCGCAAGAAAGTCAAAGGCACCGCCGAACGTCCACGTCTCTGCGTCCGTTTCTCCGGCAAGCATATTTACGCCCAGGCCATCAACGACGACACCGCTGTCACCCTCGTATTCCTGTCGAGTCTCGATACCGAGATCCGCAAGAAGAAGCTCGGTGCCAACATCGCCGGAGCCAAAGAGCTCGGCGTCGCTTTTGCCTCCAAAGCTAAAGCCGCCGGAGTTGCCTCCGTCGTTTTCGACCGCGCAGGCGCCCCTTATCACGGTAAAGTAAAAGTATTCGCAGAAGCCGCCCGTGAAGGTGGCCTGGTATTCTAACACATGAGCACCGAATCCACTCCTCAGCCTTCCCCGGCCGCCGCTCCTGCTCCTGCACCTGCGGGCCAGAACCGTGACAACCGCGGTCCCCGTCGTGAATTTAATCGTGGCGGTCCCCGTCGCGACAACCGCAATGGACCAGCCCTCGGTGCCGATGGTTTACCCGAGATGGTTGAAAAAGTCGTCTTCATCAATCGCTGCGCCAAGGTAGTGAAGGGTGGCCGCCGCTTTAGCTTCTCCGCGCTCGCCGTTGTCGGTGATCGCAAGGGCAAAATCGGTATCGGCTACGGCAAGGCAAATGAAGTCCCCGAAGCGATCAAGAAAGGCACCGCCAACGCCCACAAGCGCATGGTGACCGTCAAGCTCAAGGGTGACACCATTCCGCACGACGTCCTCGGCGTTTACGACGGTGGCAAAGTGCTGCTCAAGCCCGCTTCGCCCGGTACCGGCCTCATCGCTGGTGGCGGCGTGCGCGCTGTCCTCGAAGCCGCTGGCGTCAAGAACGTCCTCACCAAGTCCATGGGCTCCAAGAACCACATCGCTGTGGTGCATGCGACGCTCAACGGTCTCCAGCAGCTGCGTTTGGCCGCTGATATCAAGAAAGCCCGTCAAGCCTGATTTATTTAAACCATAATCCGAGTCCTGCCTTTCAAATACGGAGGGTAGGGCGCCTTTAGGAATCCTATGAAATTACACGAACTTAAGAACGTAAAAGGTGCTATTCACCGCAAGAAGCGCGTCGGTTGCGGCGAAGGCGGCGGCCACGGTAAGACCTCAGGTCGCGGTGGCAAAGGCCAGACTGCCCGTTCCGGCAGCAGCATCCGCCCCGGTTTCGAAGGCGGCCAGATGCCCCTCTACCGCAAGCTCCCCCATCGCGGCTTCAATAACTACAATTTCCGTACGTCCTACGCCCTTGTTAATCTGGGCGATCTAGCCCGGCTCGACGCTTCGATCACTGAGGTAAACGCCGCCGTGCTGGCGCAAAACGGGATCATCCGTCCCGACGGCCAGAAGCTCAAAGTTCTCGGCGACGGTGAAATCACCCGCGCATTCAATATTACTGCCTCGAAGTTCTCCGACGCCGCGAAAGCGAAAATCGAGAAAGCTGGCGGCCAGGCAATTATTGTTTAATGATCGGTTCGGGTGCGCATCACGCACCTGATCTTACGCCTCGTCTCACCCTCCACCACTTACCTCTGTGCTCTCCGCATTCACGAATTCGCTGAAGATTCCCGAGCTCCGCTCGAGAATCTTTTATACGCTGGCGCTGTTGTTTATCGCGCGTGTTGGCGCTCATATCCCGCTCCCAGGCATCGATCCGCAGCCGCTACAGGATTTCTTTGCAGCGCAGTCGGGTGGTGTCGGTGGTGCGATGGCCAGCCTCTATAATATGTTCACGGGCGGTGCCCTTATTAAGGGCGCTGTTTGTGCACTGGGCATCATGCCCTATATCAGCGCGTCCATCATCTTTCAGTTGATGACGGCCGTCGTTCCGTCACTCAGCCGCCTTCAACAGGAAGGCGACGTCGGCCGCCAGAAGCTCACGCAGTTGACCCGTTATGCCACGGTTCTGATCTGTATTGTGCAGGGTACGTTGTTGATTCTCGCCTTGGAAAACCCGAGTCGGCTCTTCGGTGACGCTTTTGATATTAATGTTTACGGCCCCATCGTTATTGCCTCGAAGTGGAATTTCCTGATCACCTCGGTCATCTTCATGACGGCCGGTACAATGCTCCTCATGTGGTTGGGCGAGCAGATCACGCAGCGCGGCATTGGTAACGGTGTCTCGCTCCTGATCACGGTGGGTATTCTTGCGGATATCCCCGGTGCAGCCACCGCGACAAGGAATCTCTTTTTCGGACCTGTCGGTGTTGCAAAACTTAATCTTGGCCATGCGGCCGTGATGATTCTGCTCTTTGTCGCTGTCATTGTGTTCATTATCTTGATCGTTCAAGGGCAGCGAAAGATTCCCGTTCAATACGCCAAACGCGTGGTGGGTAACAAAGTGATGGGCGGCCAGAGTTCGTTCCTCCCGCTGAAGATCAATTACTCCGGCGTTATGCCCGTGATTTTCGCGAGTGCCATTTTGCTCTTCCCCCAGCAGATTTTCTCCCAGCTCGGTGCCTACATGAACTGGAAGTGGATGATGGAGTTCTCGAGTAACTTACAGAGCGGTAACGTTGTTTACTACACCGGTTATACACTCCTCATTCTCTTTTTTAGCTACTTCTGGGTTTCGGTGATGTTCAAGCCGATTCAGATTGCTGACGATCTCAAGAAATACGGTGGCTACATTCCCGGCGTTCGCCCCGGCGAACCGACCGCTCGCTTCCTTGATTTCATCATGACCCGCATGACGCTCGCTGGCGCTCTCGCCCTCACGTTCATCGCCGTCATGCCGGACATACTTCTTCACCAACTCAATGTTCCCCAGCGCGTCGCCTACTTTTTTGGCGGCACGGGCATGTTAATCACGGTTGGCGTCATCCTCGACACGATGCGCCAAGTTGAAACTTTCCTTCTTCAGCGTCACTACGACGGCTTCCTCAAAAAAGGCCGCATTCGTTCCCGCAATCCGGCAGTGGCTAGCGCCATCGGCGAGGCGGCTGACTTAAAAACCGTTGGCAAGCTCTGGCTCGTTCTCGGTATTCTGTTCGCGACTGGTATGGTCGCCTGGCTGTTGAAATAATCGTTATCCGGTAATTCGCTCTTTACTTTGGTCCGGGTGTCTTCACTTTCTGACCTCTTTTCCAATTTTGGCGCTGCCGCCAAGATTAGATTGCTACTCGTTGGTTTAACAAGTTCTCAGACAGATAACTTGATGATCCAGCTCCGTTCTTTGAATTTTGAGCACGTCTCTCTCGCTGGTCTGATGCAGCAGGAGATTTCGCGTTGCACGCCGCTCGGCCATCTGGCCAAGCGCGCTGCCAGCCACGGCAAAACCGTGGATGATGAAACCACGCTTGCGCTGATGCGCCGTTGGTTTTGGACGCGCAAACCCGATGCGGGATTCGCCCTGACCGGCTTCCCGGCTACGTTGCTCCAAGCTAAAGTGTTCGATGAATGGATCGAGACTCGCGACGAAACGCTCCACAGCGTTATCGTCGGCCAAAAGCCCTCAGCTAATTCCGTCATTGAACATTATCGTACGTATGGCCTCGTCATTGAGGCCGACGCCATTGCGGCCTGATATGATCCCGATCAAGAACAAAGAGGGAATCGGCCGAATGCGCGACGCGTGCGCTGTTGCTGCGGCCGTTTTACACGAACTAAAAAAACGTGTTCAACCCGGCGTATCGACCTATGACTTGGATCAGGCTGCGCGCGAGACAATCGCCCAGCTCGGAGCCCGGAGCGCCTGTTACGGCTACCAACTCGGTTCCCGCCGCTATCCTGCTTTCAGCTGTATTTCAGTGAACGAAGAAGTCGTTCATGGAATCGGTTCGATAAAACGGATTCTTCGCGAAGGAGACATCGTCTCGCTCGATATCGTTGTTCAATACAACGGCTACATCGGTGATAACGCCACCACGGTCAAAATCGGCCAAGTGCCTGCTCGTGTTGACGAACTCTTACGAGTCACCGAGGAAGCACTCGCCATCGGCATCCGCCAGGCCACGGTCGGCAATCGCATCGGAGACATCTCTGAAGCGGTCCAGAAATTTGTTGAATCACACGGTTTCAGTGTGGTGCGTGAAATGGTTGGCCACGGGGTCGGCGTTTCGATGCACGAGGAACCGCAGATCCCGAACTTCCTCGACCGAAAAAAAGCGAAGACCGAACTAATTCGTCCCGGCATGACCCTCGCGATCGAGCCCATGGTCAACCTCGGCGCCTATCGGGTCAAGACGCTGAGCGATGGTTGGACTGTTGTCACCTCCGACGGTACGCCCTCCGCCCACTTCGAACATACAGTGCTCACCACAGATCAAGGTCCCGAGATCCTCACGATCCCGCGCACCACGCCTCCCGCAGCCGCCACGACGGCCGCCTCCTAATTTTTCTCACTTTCCAAACTAAACTCTAAACCAAAACCAACATGCCACGTCTACTCGGTGTTGAAATTCCCGCGAAAAAGAAAGTCGCGATCTCCCTCCGTTATATTTACGGAATCGGCCCTCAGCGCGCTGACCAGGTTGTCCTGGAAGCCGGCCTCGATGCCAATATGCGCGCTTCTGATCTCTCAGAAGAGCAGCTCAACAAGATTCTCCAGGTTATTACCGAACACAAATGGGTGGTCGAAGGCGATCTTCGCCGCGAACTCACCGGCAATCTTAAACGCCTCCAGGCGATTAATTGCTACCGTGGCATCCGTCACCGCCGCAGCCTCCCGGTTCGCGGTCAGCGCACAAGTACCAACGCCCGCACGCGCAAGGGCCCCCGCAAGACTGTGGGTGTCGCCAAAAAAGCAGCTGAATAATTAAAGTCATGGCCGAAGAAAAGACATCCTCCAAGAAAGCTCCCAAGAAGGAAGCCACACCCGCCGCCGGCGCCGAAGCGAAAGCTCCGGGCGCAGAAAAGCCCGCTAAGGCTCCTGCCGGCGAACAAACCACACCTGCTGCTAGCGATAAACCTGTCGAATTGATCGGCGGCGTCGCCAAACAGCCCACGGCTGAAGATCTCCTCAAGGAAGAGCTGGGCACCATCAAGGTCCGCAAGGCCAAGGGCTCTAAGAACGTCACCTCGGGTGTCGCTCACGTCCTTGCTTCCTTCAACAACACGATCGTTTCGATCACTGACGCCAAGGGCCAGGTCATCGCCTGGTCCAGCGCCGGCAAGTGCAACTTCCGCGGCTCGCGTAAGTCCACCGCCTACGCCGCTCAGGTTGTTGCTCAAGACGCCGCCCGTAACGCCATGTCTCATGGTCTTAAGGATGTCGTTATCGAAATCAGCGGTCCCGGCCTCGGTCGTGATTCTGCTGTCCGCGCTCTCCAAGCGATCGGCCTCGAAATCGTTTCGATTATCGATGTCACGCCCGTCCCGCACAACGGCTGCCGCCCTCGCAAGCGCCGTCGCGTGTAATACGCCCACTCCAAGTTTAACATTTTAAATACCAGGTTTTCCCATGGCTCGTTACACCGGACCTACCACCCGAATCAGCCGCCGTTTTGGCCAACCGATCTTCGGTGCCACCAAGGCTTACGAAAAGCGTTCTTATCCTCCGGGCCAGCACGGTCCGAAGTTGCGCCGCAAACTCTCCGAGTACGCGGTCGGCCTTAACGAAAAGCAAAAGCTTCGTTATATCTACGGCCTGCTGGAGCGTCAGTTCCGCCGCGTCTTCGAAAACGCCAAGCGCGAACGCGGCATCACCGGCGAACGCTTCCTCCAACTCCTCGAGACCCGCCTCGACAGCGTTGTTTATCTTCTCGGCTTCGCCAAATCTCGTGCCGCTGCCCGCCAGTTCGTTAATCACGGACATGTGCGCGTTAACGGTCACAAGGTCGATATCGCCAGCTACAACGTGAAGACCGGCGACGAAGTCGAAATCAAGAACTCGCCGAGCTCCCGTCAGCTCGCCACGCGCTGTCTCGAAGAAAACCGCGCTCGTAACGTCCCCGGCTGGCTCACGCTCAATGCCGAGGCCTTCAAAGCCATCGTCAATCGCCTTCCCAAACGCGATGAGATGGAACCAGGCGTTAATGAACAGCTGATCGTCGAGTTCTACTCGCGCTTCTAAGCTAGTTCGTATTCAACAACCACTTCTCTTACTCCTCAACCTGCAGAGTTCACCGCCATGCCAAAACGTCTCGGAAAGTTCGAACTCCCCTCAAAGCTCACAAAGATCGAGGAAGGCTCCACGTCGACCTACGCTAAATTCGTTGCCGAACCTTTCGAGGCCGGCTACGGCCACACGATCGGCAATTCGCTTCGCCGCGTTCTCTTGAGCTCCATCGAGGGTTCCGCTATTTCTTCGATCAAGATCGAAGGCGTGAACCACGAGTTCCAAAGCATCGAAGGTGTCGTCGAGGACGTCACCGATATCGTCCTTAACCTGAAGAAAGTACTAATCGTCTCGCAGAAACGCGAGCCGCTTACCCTTTCGATCAAGGTCAGCCGTGAAGGCGCCGTCACCGCCGCCGACATCCAGGCCGACGCCGCCATCCAGATCGTCAATCCCGACCAAGTCATCTGCACCCTCGACAAGAACCGCACGTTCGAAGCCGAGATCGAGATCAAGACCGGCCGTGGTTACTATCCTGGCGAGCAGAACAAGAAAGAAGAACAATCCATCGGTGTCATTCCGATTGATTCCCTCTTTAGTCCGGTTCGTCTTGTCAAATACGCGATCGAAGCCACGCGCGTCGGTCAGATCACCGATTACGACAAGCTCAACCTCGAAATCTGGACGGATGGCCGCATCACTCCGGACGACGCACTCAAGCAATCGGCCTCGATTCTCAAGCATCACCTCGATGTTTTCGATCGCGTCAGCGACGAGTCCTTCGAATTCGAAAGCCAACAGAGCGAAGTCAGCGAAGAGCAGAATAAGCTCCGCAAGCTGCTCAACATGTCGGTCAACGAAATCGAGCTCTCCGTTCGCGCCGCGAACTGCTTGAACAACGCGAACATCACCACCGTGGGCGAACTCGCGATGAAGACCGAGCAAGAGATGCTCAAGTACCGCAATTTCGGCAAGAAGTCGCTCAACGAAATCAAGGAAAAGCTCGAAGCTCTCGGCCTCTCCCTTGGCATGAAGTTCGACGAACGCCTCCTCGATAATAAGAAGGAAGGATAAGTCTCAGCAGCGAGTATCGAGGAGTGAGTAGCGAGCATCGCTACTATCACGCTCACTCCTCCATCTACTCGCTACCGGCTACTCATCACTCGCTACTAAAAACTTTTGGCTCTCGCGCCGTCCGCTGCCGCGCAACGCTGCGACCGGATTGCCGATCGGGAGCCACTTAAAAAACCAATACAATGCGTCACAAAAAACATCACGCCTCACTCGGCGTCACCCGCGAACATCGTTCGGCCATGTTGTCCAACATGGCAGCCTCGCTGATCGAGCACGGCCGGATCAAAACCTCCGTCACCAAAGCCAAGGCGCTTCGCCCCTTCATCGAGAAAGCGATCACCAAAGCCAAACAGGCAGCGGCAAAAGCTGACAAGAAGGATGCGCTGCACCTGCGCCGTCTCGTTCTCCGCGATATTCGCAATGAAGATGCCGTCACCCTGCTCTTCAACGAAAAGTACAAGGAGTTCGTCAATCGTAACGGCGGCTACACCCGCATTTACAAGCTCGGCATGCGTATCAGCGATGCCGCTGAAATGGCTCTGATCGAATTCGTGAAGGCCGACGACACGGGTTACAAAAAGACCCGTCGCAAGTCCGCCAAGGGCAAGAAGCCTGCTGCTGCTGCGACGACTGAAGCTGCTCCCGCCGCTGAAGCTCCCGCCGAAGGCCAGGCCTAAGACTGATCGCTTAACGATCTCAAAAACTTACAACGCGCCGAAGGAAACTTCGGCGCGTTTTTGTTTTCCGATATAACCAACGACCTGATTCAACCCAGAGGTACAATTTGCACCACGGCTTCGGCTCAGACATATTTTAGCCCAGATGGATTTCGTTACCGCCACCGTCATTTTCTGCCTGCTTGTTGCCGTGATTTTTCTCGGCCTCTGGTTGTATTACGACCGGCGCGATTACGCGCTTTTCGAACAGGCTCGCAAAAAGTCCACGTTTTGCTGCGTGCGGTGTCAGCATTTGTATTCGGCCGAAGGTCGGCCGGACGTTGGCCGTTGCCCGCGTTGTGGCTGCGAAAACTCCCGATTGAAATTCTAGCTTTCGGCTGAGCCATGAGGCCGTTTCATTCCAGCCTTTAGTTTTCCATCGCCTGCATTGACACCCTCACTTTCGCTCTGGCAGTTTTATCGTTTCTTTTAATTCACAGGCCTCGAGAAATTCCATGCCACAGACCATAGCCGTCCTCGATTTTGGTTCACAGTTTACCCAGGTCATCGCGCGCCGTATTCGCGAGTGCCAAGTGTATTCAAAAATCTACCACTACGCGACACCGGCCGCGCAGTTGAAGGCTGACGGCGTTATCGGAATCATTTTCTCGGGTGGCCCGCAGAGTGTTTACGGGAAAGACGCACCGCATCCTGATCGCGCCGTTTTCGATCTCGGCGTGCCGATCCTAGGCATATGTTTTGGACTCCAACTCATGGGACATTTTCTCGGTGGCAAAGTCGCCAAGGGTGAGCGTCGCGAGTACGGCCATGGCACGTTGGAGATTATGGGCAAAAGTCCACTCTTCAAAGGTCTGCCCAAAAAGCTAAAAGTCTGGAATTCCCACGGCGACAAACTGGTCAAACTGCCCGACGATTTTCACGCCGTTGCCCGCACTGAAAATTCCGAATATGCGGCGATCGAAAACTCCAAGCGCCGGTTCTACGCGTTGCAGTTTCACCCGGAAGTTTTTCACAGCGAGCGCGGCCTCGACGTCATCCGCAACTACCTCGTAGGTATCTGCGGCTGCAAGGGCGATTGGTCCACGGCTAATTTTATCGAAAGCAAAATCGAGGAAATTCGCAAAACGGTCGGCAAGTCTCGCGTGATCCTCGGTCTCTCCGGTGGCGTTGATTCATCGGTGGCCGCTGCGCTCATTCACAAGGCGATCGGCAAGCAGCTCACCTGCGTGTTTGTCGATAACGGTTTGCTCCGCAAGGGCGAACGCGAATACGTGGTTGGTCTCTACAAGCGAAATTTCAAGATCGATCTGCGCGTGTCGGATTCTGCCGACCTATTCCTGAAGAAGCTCAAGGGCGTGAGCGAACCGGAGCAGAAGCGAAAGATCATTGGCCGAACCTTTATCGAGGTTTTTGAGAAGTCGCTAAAATCAATTGGCCACGCTGATTTTCTTGCTCAGGGCACGCTTTATCCCGACGTGATCGAGAGCGTTTCGATCGGTAATAACCCCGCCTCGCTGATCAAGAGTCACCACAACGTCGGCGGGTTGCCTGAGCGCATGAAGCTCAAGCTGCTTGAGCCGTTGCGCGAACTTTTCAAGGACGAGGTGCGTGCGGTCGGTGCTGCGCTCGGCCTGCCGCGCGAAGTCGTCTGGCGTCAGCCGTTTCCCGGCCCGGGTCTCGGTGTGCGCGTGATTGGCGAAATCAAAGCCGATCAACTCGAGATCCTTCGCAATGCCGACTACATCCTCCAGGAGGAAATGATGAAGTCCGACTGGTATTGGAAAGTTTGGCAGTCATTCTGCGTTTTCCTGCCGGTGAAATCCGTCGGTGTGATCGGCGACGAGCGCAACTACGCTTACGTGATTGCGGTTCGTGTGGTCGAGAGCATCGACGCGATGACGGCCGATTGGACGCGTTTGCCGTACGATCTGCTACAGACAATCTCCAATCGCATCACCAACGAAGTGCGCGGGGTCAGCCGTGTGGTGCTCGACATCAGCTCGAAGCCGCCGGCAACGATCGAGTGGGAGTAACACCCAAACTAGCTGCGGTATGAAAAACGATTTTTCCGGAAACGGTTCGAGGGTAGGGCGGGACCGCTGGGCCCGCTGTGATCGAACCGGCGCGCCCAGCGGTCGCGCCCTACCTCAATCAGCAATAACTTAATTCGACCCGAGCCCGCCGTGCGTTTCCTCCAATCCAACTCCAAAACGTTTGCGGCCGATCTCGCCGGGTTTTGTCGGGGATCGGTGGTTCCGAAGGAAATATCCGACAGCGTGGCCGCGATTCTGGCCGATGTGCGCGTGCGCGGCGACGAAGCGGTTGTTTACTACGCGGCGAAGTTCGATGGCGCCAAACTCCGGGCTCGCGAGATTCGCGTAAAGCCAACCGATCTAGCTGCTGCCGCCAAGGCGATCTCCGCTGCCGAGCGCAAGGCGATGGTTGAGGCGCACGCCAACATTGTTGATTTCAATAAGAAAGGCCTGCCCGCCGATTGGATGGGCAAGAACAAGCAAGGCGCCGAAGTGGGCGAGCGGTTTTATCCGATTCGCCGGGTGGGACTGTATGTTCCGGGCGGTCAGGTGCCGCTCGTTTCGACCGTGTTGATGACCGCGACGCTCGCGAAGATCGCCGGTTGTCCCGAGATCGCGGTTTTTACTCCGTCGGATGCATCGGGGAAAGTTGCGCCTGGGTTGTTGGCCGCTTTGGAGTTGGTCGGCATCGAAGAGGTTTACCGAATCGGCGGCGTGCAAGCGATCGGTGCGATGGCTTTTGGCACGGCGAGCATTCCGGCGGTCGATAAAGTTTACGGCCCGGGCAACGCTTACGTTTGCGAGGCAAAGCGCCAGGTTTTCGGCACGGTGGGCGTCGATTCGTTGCCGGGCCCGAGCGAAGTCATGGTCATTGCTGACGAAACGGCGCGCGCGGATTTTGTCGCAGCGGATTTGTTGGCGCAGGCCGAACACGGTTCTGGTCGGGAAAAGATCTACCTCGTTGCCACGTCGCAGGCGATCATCGACGCGATCATTTCCGAGGTGAAGTCGCAGTTGCAGCTGATCAGCCGCAGCGAGAAAACGCAGGCTGTGCTCGCGCAGGGTTTCTTGGCGGTGACGGTTGATTCGCTTGCGAAAGCCGTCGAGATCGCGAACTACGTCGCGCCGGAGCATCTCGAATTGATCGTCGAGGAAGCGGCTGAGAAAAAACTTTTGGGTGAAATCACCACGGCGGGCGCGATCATGCTCGGCAATCTGACGCCGACGGCGCTGGGCGATTTCACGGCGGGCCCGAGCCACGTGTTGCCAACGGGCCGCGCAGGACGGTTTTTCAGTGGGCTGCGCGTGGCGGATTTTCTGCGCCGCACGAGCATTATTCGCTACGGCAAAGCCAGCATCAAAAAGGGTAACGAAGTCGTCGCTGCCTTCGCTGCGATGGAGCGTCTTGACGCGCACGGCCGCTCGGTGAAGATCAGAACTTGAAACAAGGGTAGGGCGCTTTATCCCTAAAGCGCTGCCATGTCATCGCCGTCATCACTCGCTCTTCCGCACGTCGCCAAGCTCCACGCTTACACGCCTGGTCTTCAGCCGACCGAATCGGGTTGGGTGAAGCTCAACACCAACGAGTGTCCCTATCCGCCGAGTCCGCGCGTGGCGGAGGCGATTCGCGCCGAAGTAGGCGCCGCGGGTGAGTCGCTTCGACTTTATCCGAATCCGACGAGTGCGACGTTGAGGCGTGTCGTTGCGGAGCATCACGGTCTCGGACTGCGCGCGGAAAATGTGTGTGTAGGCAATGGTTCGGACGATATTTTGAATCTGCTCGTGCGCGCTTTTTGCACGCAGATCGTGCCGCTTGGTTTCACGATGCCGAGTTATTCACTCTACCCGGTGCTGGTGGAAATCCAGGACGGACGCAGCGAGGTGATCGAGTTTGATCGTTCGATGAAACTGCCTTTGGCGCGCATGGCTGGTTCGTCGGCGCGGGCGTTTTTCCTGACGTCGCCCAATGCGCCGACGAGCGTGGGTTTCAGTCGCGCGGAGATCGAAGAGGCGTTGAAGGTTTTTAAAGGATTGCTGGTCGTGGACGAGGCGTACGCGTTGTTCGCGGAGGAGGACGCGGTGCCGCTTTTGGCGCGTTATCCGAATCTCGTGATTGTGCGCACGCTGTCGAAGGCTTATGCGCTTGCGGGCATCCGGATTGGTTATGCGTTGGCGCATGCCGAGGTGATCGATGTGCTTGATCGGGTGCGCGACAGCTACAACACCAGCCGGCTTTCACAGGTGGCGGCGGTCGCGGCGATTGGCGATCAGGCTTACTACGCTGGCGTGATCGCGAAGATCAAAACCACGCGTGATCGTTACGTGACAACCTGGAGCGGGCAGGGCTGGTTCACCTATCCGTCGCAGGCGAATTTCATTTTCACCGAGCCGCGCAATGCTCGCGGGGAAAGCGGCCCGGCGGTGGCGAAGGCGGCTTACGATTATTTGTATGCGAACAAGGTGTTGGTGCGTTACTTCGCTAGCCATGCCTTGACCGCGTCGTTCCTCCGTATCAGCGTCGGGACTGATGACGAAATGTTCGTCCTTAACCAAACTCTAGAGTTATGGCGCAAAATCGCATAGCAACCATCAAGCGGAAAACCGCTGAAACTGACATCACCCTCACGCTGGACGTCGATGGTCGTGGTGTTTCGAATATTTCCACGGGCGTGCCGTTTTTTGACCACATGCTCACGCTGTTTGCGAAACACGGGTTGTTCGATCTTCACGTAGCAGCCAAGGGCGACGTGGACGTTGACTATCATCACACGGTTGAGGATGTCGGCATCGTGTTGGGCGAAGCGTTCAAGCAGGCGCTGGGCGACAAGCTCGGCATTCGCCGCTACGGATTTTTCATTTTGCCGATGGATGAGTCGCTCGCCCGCGTGGTGATCGATATCGGTGGCCGGCCGCATCTCGTGTACGAGGCGAATCCGCCGACGATGTTCGTGCGCGATTTCAACATCGTGCTCGTGAAGGAATTTGCCCGCTCGTTTAGCAATGCGCTCGGGGCGAATCTGCATGTGAAACTCGAATACGGCGAAGAACCGCATCACGTCGCCGAGGCGATTTTCAAGGCGCTCGCACGTGCGCTCGATGGGGCGACGCAGATCGATCCTCGTTCGGTCGGCCTGTTGCCGAGTACGAAGGGGCTGATCTAGTTGGCCCGAGGTAGCGCCTGTCTTCTGTTCATAAACCGGACAATGCGGAGCATTGTCCCTACCTTCGATCCGTTTTCTGTTTTTTTGTAGGTTACTTTTATTTTCTCGTGAAATCGTCTCCCGTCATCGCCGTTATCGATAACGGCATCTGCAATCTCCGTAGTGTCACCAAGGCCCTTGAGGCGGTCGGCGCGCAGCCGAAGGTCGTGCGCACGCCGGCCGAAATTAGCGACGTGGCCGGGTTGGTGTTGCCGGGCGTCGGCGCCCTCGGCGACTGCGTGGCGGCGTTGCGCGCGTCGAAACTCGACGACACCGTGCGCGGCTGGATTGCGGAGAATCGCCCGTTTCTGGGCGTGTGCCTCGGCATGCAGGCGCTTTTTGAGTTTTCCGAAGAGGGCAACGTGATCGGCCTCGGTGCGTTTCCCGGCAAGGTGGTGCGTTTTCGTCGGCCGCCGGAGTACAAGATCCCGCACATGGGTTGGAATTCTATTACCTTTAAGCAGGCGAATTCTCCTTTGGCGGCCCAGCTCAAGACGGAGGGCGAAGCGTTTTATTTCGTTCACAGTTTTCATTGCGAGCCAGCCGATTCTTCGCTCGTGCTGGCCGAGGCGGACTATGGTGGTGTGTTCACAGCGGCGATTGCACGCGGCCGGTGTTTTGCCACGCAGTTTCACCCGGAGAAGAGCCAAGCCAAGGGTTTGCAGATCTATCGAAATTTTTCCGATGTGGCTGTGCGCGCTGGTGTTTGACGTCGCCCGATGAAGGTAGACCGGACCTCCGGCTGAAGCTCTCCATGCAACAGTTTTGCTTACATGCTGCGTCGGCCTTGTGTAGAAACGCTTAGGACCAACAGAAAAAGCCAACTTTGTTTTGCCTGTGCGAAATGATTTCGTTCATTTTAACAACATGGCCAATACTGCTCTACTGAAACTGGATGATAAGGAAATCGCCCTGCCTATCATCGTCGGTAGCGAGGGTGAAAAAGCTGTGGACATTGCCAAGCTTCGTTCCGACACCGGATACATTACCTATGATGATGGGTTCGGTAATACCGGTTCCTGCACCAGCAACATTACTTTCATCGATGGCGATATCGGCATTTTGCGTTATCGCGGCTATCCGATCGAGCAGCTCGCGGAAAAATCCTCCTTTGTCGAATGCGCTTATCTGGTGATTTACGGAGAGCTTCCAACGTTCGAACAGCGGGCGAATTTCTCCCGTCTGCTCACCAAGCACGCTCCGCTGCACGAGGGCATGACCCGGTTCCTGAGCAGTTTCCCGCGCGAGTCGCATCCGATGGCTGTCCTTTCCGCCGGAGTTAATTCGCTCGGTGCTTATTATCCACACCTCGCTACCAACAATCATCAGCATGATTTGGCAAGTTTTGACGAAGCGGCTGCTATCGCTATTTCGAAAGTGCGCACGATCACGGCTCACACCTACCGCGTGACGAGCGGCCTGCCGTTCAACTATCCACGCCCCAACTACGGCTACTGTGAGAATTTCCTGCATCTGATGTTCTCGGAGCCGTACAACGAATACATCCCGACTCAGGAGGTCGCCTCAGCGCTAAATCTTTTCCTTCTCCTTCACGCCGACCACGAGCAGAACTGCTCAACATCGACAGTGAAGATGGTTGGCTCCTCCGGTGCTAATCTCTTTGCCTCCGTTTCTGCCGGCGTAAACGCACTTTGGGGCCCATTGCACGGCGGCGCCAACGTCGCCGTTATCGAGATGCTCAAGAGCATCCATGCCGAGGGCGACGATGGTTCGAAGTTTATCGAGGCCGCGAAGTCCGGCAAGGGTGCCGCTCGTCTCATGGGGTTTGGTCACCGTGTTTATAAAAACTACGACCCCCGCGCGAAGATCATCAAGGCCAGCTTCTACAAGGCGCTCGGGAGTCTCGGTATCAAGGACGATCCGCTCCTTAACATCGCGATGAAGCTCGAGGCGTGCGCGCTCAGCGACGATTATTTTGTCTCTCGCAAGTTGTACCCGAACGTCGACTTCTATTCCGGTCTGATCATGCGCGCGATCGGCATTCCTGAGAATATCTTCACCGTCATGTTCGCCATCGGCCGCATGCCGGGCTGGATCGCCCAGTGGCGTGAGGTCGCGGCCAATCCGAAGCCCAAGATCTATCGTCCGCGTCAAATCTATACCGGCAAAACGGTTCGCGACTACGTGGCGGCTGATATGCGCAAGTAAGTTCTGTTCGATGGTTTCGTTCCGGCTGAGTCAGCCGGGCGAAACGTCCGGCGGGCCTAACCGGCCTTAATCTGTATGTCGGCGATCAGGCAGTGGCCTGCGCATTCAAAACGGAAGATGTGGCGCGCGCAGGATTTCATCGCGGCTACACTGAGGTTTTCACCGCGAACGATGGTGGGGAGCGTCAGTTTGCACGGGAAGCCTTTGTCGCAGAGGGCGTTCTTGAACCCGCCGACGGTCATGTTGGTGATTTCGCCGATGACGTCTTTGATCACGGCGTCGCCTTCGGCCAAAACTTCGGCCGTGCTCATGCCGAGCATGGCTGCCGCTGAGTTGACGGCAAAATCGTCGCTGATGCAGAGGTAAACCATGCCGTCAATCTTGCCGACAAAGCCCACGCAGCCAAAAATGTGGGCCTGGCTCTTGAAACGGTTTTGGTCTTGATCGACGAGCTTCTCCTCAAAGCCAGCTTTCTGCTTTAGCATCGTGCTGCATACGTTTTCGACGGCGCGAATGATCGCTTGTTGAATCAGTTCGTCGGTGATGGAGGAAGTGGGCACCATAATTGTGGCTATCCCTCTGTAATCGGGGGATTTGGGGGCAACTTTAGGTGATACTGCTCATTGCCCTCTTCGTCGGCACAAATACCGCGTTCACCCTTGCTCCGAATCACCGGTTTTGTGTCATGAAAGCCATGGAAACTGCATCGACTTATCCGCTCGTTCCACCGCTGGTTCCTTTTGAAGCTCGTGTGCTTGGGTGTTTGATCGAGAAGGAGTTTGCCACGCCGGAGTACTATCCGCTGACGCTGAATTCGCTCGTGGCGGCGTGTAATCAACGGAGTAACCGCGACCCGGTGCTCAACGTGGGCGCGTCCGAGGTGGAAGCGGCATTGGCGGGTCTGCGTGATCGGCGGCTGGCGAGTGTTTTTGCCGGCGCGGATGCACGCGTGCCGAAACATAAACACACGCTGGACCTGATCTTCCCGCTCGAGCCGGTCGCGAAGGCGGTGCTCGCGGAATTGTTGTTGCGCGGGCCGCAGACGACGGCGTCCTTGCGCGGGAATGCCGAGCGTCTGCAGGCGATGCCCGAAGCCAGCGAGATCGAAACGTTGCTGGCTGAAATGGAAGCACGCCCATCCGGTGGTTTGGTCCAAAAACTCCCGCGTCAACCCGGCCAGAAAGAAGCTCGCTGGGCCCAACGTCTCACGGGAGATGCGCCGCAAACCGCTGGGGCTGAGCCGGTGCCGTTGACAGTGTCGTTCGCGTTGCCGCCCGAAGTGGACCGCCGGCTGGCCGCGCTCGAAGGGGAAGTCGGCCAACTGCGTGCCGAACTAGTTAAATTGCGCCAAGCGCTTGGTGAGAGCTGAGTCGGGCGGAGGGCGGCGCGCTTGGAGCGCGTGCGGTGGTTTAGGCGCGGGTCGCTGACACCACAAACGCGGCTTGAAAATCGACGGCGACCGCACCTTTTTCGACGACGGCGGCGCGGATTTTGAGCTTGGCCTGGCCGTAACGGGCGAGGGCGGCCTTAAATTCTTCGATCGCGATCTGGGTCGGACGTTCGCAGATCGCCCGCAAGTCGCCGAGCACCGGGCGGCGGTAGGCGGCCTTGCTGTCCTTAATCACGATTTTCCACTTGGTGTCTTCGTTGCGCATCAGCTCCCAAACCACTCCGTAGCCGGCAAGCGTGGCGAGCGAGACGAGGCTGCCGCCAAACGCGGTGTTGAGGGAATTCCGGTTGAGTTCATGGGGCGCAACGAGTTCGAGCTTATTCTTATCGCTCACTTCGATGCGTACGCCCATGGCCCGCGCGAGCGGGATCATTTCATGCAAAAAGGTTTCTAAGCCGGGTGCTGTAACTTCCATCTTCACTGTTAATTCGAACGTTGTAGGCTTTTTCTTTAGCCGTCAAAGCATGGTGTGTGAGTAAAAGCTATGTGAATGTGGCTGGTAGCTCGCTTGATATCGGCGACGGCCTGTTCTAACTGAAAACAAATTAACGTGAAGAACCCCAGTCTCAGCGAATTGCGTCAGAATCAGGAACGTGAACGGAAACGCATGTCCCGGTGGATGCGCGGGTTCTTTTGGGTCGTAGGTTTTTTTGTATTTTGGTGCGTGCTGGGTTTTTTTGCGTTGCCGCCGATTCTTCGCGGGCAGTTGGAAAAGCGTCTTTCGGAGCAACTCCATCGCCGTGTGACGATCGGGAAGATTCAGTTGAATCCGTTGACGTTGTCGGTCGCGGTCGAGTCGTTCTCGATCGCCGAGTCTGTACCGGAGGGCGGACAATTCATTGGCTGGCGGCGACTTTTTGTCGATTTCGATATGTTTTCGTTGTTGTTCCGAGAATGGCGTTTTCAGGCTTTTGAGCTCGATGGTCTTTCTGGCCAGATCGCCGTGGCAAAAGACGGACAGCTCAACTTCGCGGATTTGCTGACTTCGCTCGGTGGTTCATCGGCCGCAGCGCCCAAGCCCGGCGCGAATTCGTGGCCGTTGCTGGTGCGGCGGATGGCGATCACCGATGCACGGCTCGCCTACAGCGATGCGAGCCGGACCGAACTATTTACCACCCTTTTGGGGCCGACGAGTTTTTCGTTGCGCGATTTCCACACCGGTGGGGCAAATCATGCGCCGGGCGAGTTTGCCGCCACGACCGAAGCGGGCGAAACGTTCGCGTGGAGCGGAGCGCTGCGCTTCGCTCCGTTACGTTCGAATGGCCGCGTGGAACTCGGGAAAATTTCGCTGAAAAAATATGCCCCGTATTATTCGGACCGGGTGAAATTCGACCTGAAAGACGGCTGGCTGGGCGTGGCGCTGGACTACGAGTTCGAGGATAACGACGGAAAGCCGTCGCTGCGCGTCGCCAACGCCCGTGTCCTGCTCGAATCATTGCAAATCGCCAAACGTGGTGCCAGCTCGCCGGTGATTGCGTTCAATCAGGTGGAGCTGACCGGCCTCACCGCCACCTGGCCAAAGATTTCAGCCGAGGTGGCTCGCGTGGCCGTTACCGGTGGTTCGGTCGCCGTTCAACGCACGGCTGAAGCGATCGATCTGATTGATTTGTTGACGCCTGTGATGCCGGAGGTGCCGCCCGCCGTGGCATTGTCGCCTGCGGTTGCATCCGCGACGGCAGCGGGCCCGCTCAATGTTGATGTATCGGAGATTTCGATACGTGAACTCGCCGTCACCATTGAGGATCGTTCCACGCCCCGGCTGGCCCGGCATGAGTTGACCGAGCTGACCTGCGATCTGCGCAATTTTTCCCTTGCGAACCCGGCTGTGGTGATGCCCTTCGGCGTAAAAGCGAAGCTCGCGCCCGAGGGTGCGATTAACGCGGCCGGAACGATCTCGCTGGCGCCGTTGAAGGCTGTCCTCGCCTTGGAGTTGAACTCCGTTTCGCTTGCCAACCTAAGCCCGTATGCGGAGACGTTTGTAAATCTGCGCATCGGCAAGGGCCGCCTTTCGACGGCGCTCAATCTTCGGTTGGAGCTGCCGGTTGGATCGGCCCCGGTCGTGTTCGCGCAGGGCGACGTGAATGTGGATGAATTTGCCGCCTACGATGCTGCTTCGGTGGATGAAATTGCTGGCTGGAGCAGTCTGGCGATCAAGGGAATCGAATACAGTTCGGCTCCGGCGAAGTTGATGATTAACGATGTTTCCTGGGTGGAGCCATCGGGCCACGTGATCGTGAATGCCGACGGCACACTCAACCTCGCGCTTGCGCTCAAGCCGCCCGGTGCGGTGGTGCTGCCGGAGGTGAAGTTGCCTAGAGCGCCGGTCGAAAAGAAGAATCAGGTTGAGGCGATGTTTATCACACTGGAAAGGTTTGTGTTGGATCGGGCGGCTTTTGATTTTGTCGACCGCTCGCTGCAGCCGAACGTGCGGGTGTCCATCAACGCGCTGTCGGGCCAGATTGAAGGGCTGGCGTCGTCCGAGTTGGCGCGTGCGACGGTCAGTTTGCGCGGCAAGGTTAATGGCGTAGCGCCAGTGGCGATCACGGGCAGGATCAACCCGCTCAGTGCTCAGGCGTTTACCGATTTGGCGGTGACGATGAAAGCGATCGAACTGGTGCCGGTTGGACCGTACGCAGGCAAGTTTGCGGGCTATGAACTCGCGCGCGGCAAGCTGAATCTTGACGTAAAATGCCGGGTCGCGCAGCGGAAGATTGATTGCACGAATGTTGTCACGATTGACCACCTTACCTTCGGCAATGCAACGAACAGTCCGGCAGCGACAACGTTGCCAGTTCGTCTGGCCGTGGCCTTGTTGAAAGATACGGCGGGGCGCATCGTGATCGACGTGCCGGTGCAGGGTAGTTTGGATGATCCGGATATTCGCAGTGGCCGGGTTATTTGGCGGGTGATCACAAATCTGTTGGTCAAAGCGGCGACGGCACCGTTCTCGCTGCTTGGTGCGCTCTTCGGTGCAGAAAAAGGGCAGGATCTTTCGTTCCTGCAGTTTGCCGTCGGTGCGGCCGATCCGCAGGACGAGGCGGAGGTCAAAAAACTCGATGTCGTGGCGAAGGCCTTGCTTGGACGTCCGACGCTGAATCTAGAGGTTGTGGGTGGTTACGATGAGGTGGCCGATGGACCTGGATTGCGCGAACTCGCACTCGAAAACAAGATGCGCGCTATCATCTGGGCGGATCGCCGCATGGTGGAGACCGAGCTCACGCTGGAGCAGGTACAAATCGATCCGGTGCAAAAAGCGGGAATGATCCGGCGGCTTTACTACAAAACATATCCGAGCGAAAAACCGCATCCTGCATCGTTTGGGGGCGGCGAGCCCTCGGGCCCGGTGGCGGGAGCACGAGGCAACCTGGGCGCGTTTAAACGTAACGAAATAACAATTTCGAAGCGGCGAGCGGTGGCTAAACCGGTTCCGTTGCCTGACAAAAATGCCGATCCATCCCTGCCGCCGGACAATGCGCAGGTGGAATTGAAATCAAAAGCCACACTCACGCCGGATGAAATGAAAGTGCGGCTGCTGGGGGAGCTGAAGCTCGACGATGAGACTTATCGGCAACTTGCCGTTGAGCGCGCAACCGCGGTCAGAAAGTATCTCGTCAATTCGGGGCAAGTGCCGGCGGAGCGGATTTCACTCGCCGAGATCACGCCAGAAACACCAGCGGCCAAGGGCGCACGCGTCGAGTTGCGCTTGAAGTAAGCGCACCGAACCATTGGCCATGGATTGCCGCAACGGTTGCGGGGCGTGTTGTATCGAGCCCTCGATCACATCACCGATTCCCGGCATGAGGCACGGAAAGCCCGCAGGGATTCCTTGTGTGCAGTTACTACCAGACTACCGCTGCGCGTTGTTCGGCAAGCCGGAGCGCCCTGCGGTGTGTGCTAGCCTACGCCCCACACAGGCGATGTGCGGAACGAATAGGGGAGAGGCGATGAACTACCTCGCAACCCTTGAAACGGATACCACACCATCTGCTCCCACCTAGATATGCAGCGGTCATGTACTAGGCCCCGCCTACCCTGGATTTCAAAGTACGACCTGGCACGGGGATCAACACGCGGGCCTTTATACGCCTCAACCACTCAGATTTTTTCTCCCAATAATACCGGCTGAGATGCCGGTATGGCTTTTCTTCGTTTGGCGGGCGCTAATAAGTGAATGGCCGACAGATTCTGGTACTGTGTGCTGTTACCTTACGGACCTGTAGCACGCTGTTTTCCCGGGCGACGAGCCTAGCCTGATGAGTGATGATCTCTGCTCAGATTTTTGGGCAAATACTATGTGCCACTCTTTACGCTCCCTTATCCGGGCTGGTGGGTTGCCTCCTCTGCATTATGGGAGGGATCATCTGCGCTACCTCTTCCTTGAACTTTTGGATGCCCTTAAGAGCCGTTGACTCATCCAAACCATTATTTCCCGTGAACCTGATAAAATTGGCATCGACTATTTTCATGAAGGTGTGCCGACTCTCCCTCTCTCGAATCAAATGCGGGGCATTCAAATCAAGGTATCGTATATGGAATTTCGCGTTCGGCGTCGTTCCCCATAACTTGAATGTTTCCGGGTCTTCAAATATTTGTTCGCCGTAGTCGTCTTCCTTACAGGGGTTGAGGAACCTCAACCCGAACGCTTTCTCGTCCTTTGTTGGGTGATCTAGCTTGTGGCCGTTGCAGTGCTTTGTAGCTAAGAATAGGTTCTCGTAATTGTTTCGGATATGTTTCGGTAGCGAAGCATCGTGATGGTCAACTTCCATCGCTGTCATACCCCCTGCCCGTTGCTGGTGCTGCATGCTATAAGCACATCGGTCTTCGAAATCCTTCCGTAGGTACGGGAGGTAGTTTCGGTGCCCAAAATAGTACTTCGGAGGTACTTCTTTACGCTGGATTCGTGGCATTCTCAGGGACGTAGACGTAACGGCTGAGTAGTTCCAAAAGCTCTCGATCTAGTTTTTCGCGTCGATACCGCAGAAGAATCAAATCAGCGGGCTCAGGCGATTTTGTTGTCCTTCGCTTGTTCTGCAAATTCGTCAACCGGTTCAGCTCCGTCTCCGAAAGGTGATCGACGGCTTCTTTTATCACGAGCTGCGAGAACTCGTGCTCTTCGCTTTCCTCCCACCCGTGGCGTGCTTTAATTTGCGTCGTAAACCTTGTACTTCCCGCATATGACGCGGTTGCAGCCGCTGAAAATAAGTTTCCGGTTTTACTCACTTGCGCATCCCTGAACATCTGTGACGAGGGCGGAGAGGTATCTGTCGTAGAAGCGCTCATGGTTTCCTCACGGACGATGCCTCCACCCGCTACGGCGAGCAGGGCAGCAGACATAGTGGATGCAATTTTTTCAGTCTTCACGAGGAGTAAAGTTCCTTAATCAAAGCTATTTGAACGGAAAGGTCACATCTAAACATAACAATAGGGTAGGCGCGGATAGCCTGCTTTTGGTTAGGCTTTTCTTCCGTCTCTCTGACCACAGTCGCCGCTGTCGTGATTGAATACCTGTAAAATCCAATTTCTGCCAATTCGTCCACCCGCGATAGATTGAAGTGATTTACCGGATATATGCGTGCCGGTATACTTGTAATCCCAACACCAAAGCGCGGATCAGTTTGCACGTCTCCAGCGTTTTGCAGGAAAAGCATCGACCGCTCCTTGTTGTTTAGAAGGTCGGCGTTCCCCAAAACTACGGCATTGGTGGCGATAGCGCCCGCTGACTCGGTCACGAGGGCGAGAGTAACGAGCATGCTCTTTCCAATACGCTCAACTCGAAAACGATTAAAAAACCAACCGTGCGGAAACTGGTCTCCGACTAGTTCGAAAGTAACCCCGACGTTCTTTGGGTCAGACATTCAGCAAAATTTATACAACACAGTCGGCTTGGACAAGCAGTATCTAAGGCTCAGCGGTAGCTACTTGGTAGAGAGAGGACCAGATCCCGACACTGAAACCTCGGCAATTGAAGCCCGAAGCCAAACAGGCGGTCCGGCAGTCACGGACTGCCAAAATAGAATTTCCAAGTAAACTCCTGCGAATCTCTCAGCGCTGCAATCATGCGGTCTGTCCATTTGCCATAGGGTGATTTTGACGCGATTGCGTCCTTGCAGATCGACTTCGCCTCCTCGCTGGCATCCGAACTTTCCGCGCTGATGATTTCTGAAACTGCGCCTGTTTTTTCGAGCCGGAACTTTATGGTTACCACGGTACCTGTGGGCGGATAGATGCCCCTTTTGGTAATGATCGTGTCGAACGAGATTTGCACGGAGTCGATTAGACGCTGGAGGTAGGCGCCATATTTGGCCCACTGCGCATCCATCCCTGCTAATCCGACATTTTTGACCCCAATTTTGTCCTCAGCAAAGATCGGGGGCCGAGCACGCGACTGTGCGGGCTGCTGTCGTGGTACTTCTGGTGTTTGGGCAGAAATACAACCAGTAAATAGAATGCAAACGGTGAAGAGCGGAATCAGCTTCATGTGAGGGCTGCATGGACGCACAGTAGGAGTGTGAATTTCATTGGACCTCCCCGCTGTTTCGGGGTGAGGCCACCATATGGCAAGAAGCGACGCAGGCGATCTTTTGTTGCTTGCGGTTCGGTTAGTCGGCTCTGGAGCAGGCGATGAAACCGTGGGGAAACAGCGATTGATAGTCCTGGTCGGAGGTGCCGCGTTTACAAAATCCCTGATTCCAGTGAATCGAGGTAAACGAACTCGGGTGCTTTTACGCCGGCTTCTTTTCGGATGGCTGCGAGGCGCGGTGATTCGAAAAAGGCTTTGGCTGCGGTGATCGATGTCCACGCGGAGAAGTGAACGATTTTGTTAGGTTCGTGTTCGTAGCGCAGGACTTGATACGAGCGCTCACCGGCCTCTTTGCGAATGCCGGCTGCGCCGTCGAAGACGCTTTTCCACGCGGAATAGTCAGCGACCTCGTGGGTGATTAAAACATGTTTCATGGTGCGGCGGGGATTTGGCTTATCATGCGGTTGAAGATTTCGGGCGAGAGGTCGTTTCGGTGGTGGACCGAGAGGACGTCGTGAAGTTTGGCGAGCTGGCGTTCGACTTGTTCGAGTTTTGGCTCGTCGGCCAGGTGAAGGAGGATGCGGCTTGTTTCGGTGCCGGGCAGCGGAACCACGACGATGGCTTCGAGGTTGAAGGCGCGGCGGGCGAAAAGTCCGGTGATGTGCGACATCGTGCCGGGATGGTTGCGCACGATGAGTTCGAGGAGGGCAGGTTTCGCCGATCCCAACTTGTAACGTAATACGTTACAAGTCGGCTGGGTGGATTGGGGTGTTTTTTGGTTAGGCATGGGTGGGTTCGGGTTGGGCGATTATCATGGCGCGGTTGGCGGCACCGGGGGGAACCATTGGGTACACGTTTTCGGTCGTTTGGATGGGAATATCGATCACGCACGGGCCCTCGGCGGCGAGGGCGTGGGAGAGTTGTGCGAGTGGGTCGGTGGTCGGATCGATGCGGATGCCGCGCACGCCGAAGCCGCGGGCGATGGCCGCGAAGTCAGGGCTGGTGGCGAAGCGCGAAGCGTTGTAACGCTGCTGGTAGAAAAGTTCTTGTTGCTGGCGCACGAGGCCGAGGTGCGTGTTGTTAAAGATCAACACGGCTACGGGCAGGTTTTCTTCGGCGAGGGTCGCGAGTTCTTGGATGTTCATCAGGATCGAGCCGTCGCCGGTCACGCAGGCCACGCGGCGATCGGGTGCGGCAAGGGCGGCACCGATCGCGGCGGGCAGGCCGAAGCCCATCGTGCCGAGTCCGCCTGAGGTGAGGAGCGTGCGCGGTTGGCGAAAGGGATAGGCTTGAGCCACCCACATCTGATGCTGGCCCACGTCGGTCGTGATGATGGCGTCGGCAGGAAGTTGCTCACCGAGGAAACGGCACAAGTTCACCGGGTGCAGGGGGTCTTGGTTGCGTGGCGGATGTTGCAACGGGTAGCTGGCGCGTAGTTCGGTGGCGCGGGCGAGCCAGGTTGGGCGCGTTTGCGGCGGCACGCGGTCGAGCAGGCGGCGGAGGATGTCGGCGGCATCGCCCACGAGGCTGAGGAAGGCGGTTTTAATTTTGCCGATTTCAGCCGGATCGATGTCGATGTGGGCGATGGTTGCGCGGGGGCAGAATTCGGCGACTTTGCCGGTGGCGCGGTCGTCGAAGCGTGCGCCGATGGCGAGCACGAGGTCGGCTTCTTCGAGCAGGAAGTTAGCGCCTTGTGTTCCGTGCATGCCGAGCATGCCCATGAACAGGGGATCTTCGGGCGGGACCGCGCCGAGGGCCATCAGCGTGGACACGACGGGTGCGCAGGCCCGGTGGGCGAGGGTACGGGCTAGTTCGGTGGCGTTGGAGGCGATAACGCCGCCGCCTAGGTAGAGCACGGGGCGTTGGGCTTGCGCGAGCAAGTGGGCGAGCGCATCGATCGGTTCGTCTGCGCAGGGTGAGGGTGGTTGGCGTCGGCCTGGTTCGGGCAATGTATCGATTTCGACGGAGGCGTTTTGCACGTCTTTGGGCACGTCGATGGCCACGGGGCCGGGGCGGCCGGATTCGGCGAGTTGAAAGGCGAGCGGAACGATGTCGAGTAGTTCGGCAGCAGAGCGCACGAGGAAGTTGTGCTTCGTGATCGGGAGCGTGAGGCCGTAGGTATCCACTTCCTGGAACGCGTCGGTGCCGATCAACGTCTGAGAGACCTGGCCGGTGATGGCCACGAGCGGCACGGAGTCGAGGCGCGCGTCGGCGATGGCGGTGAGGAGATTGGTGGCACCAGGGCCGGAGGTGGCGAGGCAGGCGGCGGCGCGGCCGGTGACGCGGGCCATGCCTTGGGCGATAAAGCCGGCACCTTGTTCGTGGCGGGCGAGGACGTGGCGGATGGCGCTGCCGTGGAGCGCGTCGTAAAAAGGAAGAATCGCACCGCCAGGGATGCCCGGGAGTGTGCGAATACCTTGTCGTTCGAGGAGGATACGGAGGAGGTTGGCTCCTGTTGTTTTCATGTTGGGTTGGGTGTAGCCCTTCCCGTAACGCAGCCGTTGGAGCAAAAAAAAGCCCCTCCGGTGCGACACCGGAGGGGCAAAGTCTTTGGTTAGGTCAAGACCCTCTCGGCGCACGTGTGAGTGCTACGACGACTACGACGACGAGCGCGAGGACGCGGGTCGAGAGGAGTTTTGTCGTGCCGGGGAGGTCCATGAAAGTGGGCAACAAAAAACGCCACCCACCGCCAAAGTCAAGGCGGCAGGTGGCGTGGGTTGAGTGTTACTTAGCGTTTGGCCATCTCTGCGAGACCGGCCTTGCGTTCAGCAAGGGCGAGATCGAGGGCCTTCTTCACGCCGTACTTGTGCACTGCGAAGTGACGCTTCTTTTGCACGTTCGGCTCAGGGGACCAAGAAGCTTCAATGAACTTGTACTTCTTGCCGTTGACGACCTTCACAACGCGGCGAACGCCGGTCGGGAGATCTTTGTCTTTCTTGTCGCGGCGCATCTGAGCGATCTGCCAGCGGGGCAGTTTCGGATGAGCTTTGTCGAAAGCGGCTGCGATTTTCGAAGCAGCTTTCAAGCAGGCATCGTGGTCGCCTTTGTAGTCAGCCAATTGGAAGACCGTAAACAAACGACCGCTCTTGCGAACGATCTTAGCGATGTAGCCGTCGATGTATTCTTTCGGATACACCGCGCGATAGACGTAGGGGAACTTTGTTTTTTTGCTTTTTGCCATAGGAATGAGTTTTCAACGTAAACGGTATCGGCTGGTTTGCCAGTCAAAGTTGCGTTTTTTTTAGTTATTAGGACTAGATGCACGCAAAACAGGTAATTTTGGCACTCTAGAAGGTTTCGGCTGCTTCGCATTTGCTTCATGGGGCCAGTTCCATTTTTATTTCGCTCATGGCCAAACCAGATGAACCGAAGATAATTTTCTCCATGATCGGCGTCTCGAAAAAGATCGAGCGCAAGGAAATCCTCCGGGATATATCTCTCTCATTTTACTACGGTGCCAAGATCGGCGTCCTTGGCTTCAATGGTTCGGGTAAGTCTTCGCTCATGCGTATTTTGGCGGGACGGGACACGGATTTCGATGGGCATGTTCACTTCGAACCTGGTTATGGTGTGGGTCTGCTCGAGCAGGAGCCGCAGCTCGCCACCGGCAAAACGGTGCGCCAGTGCGTCGAGGAGGGGGTGAAGGCCCTAGCCGATCTAGTCGCGGCCTACGATGCATCTTGGGACGAGATCAATGATGCGCCTGATGAGGCGACGCGTGATAAAATCACCGAAAAGCAATGCGAGCTGCAGGAAAAAATTGACCAACTAGGCGCTTGGGACGTGGCGTCGCAGGTGGATATGGCGATGGACGCCCTGCGTTGCCCGCCGCCGGACCAGATTGTTGATAAACTTTCCGGTGGTGAACGCCGTCGCGTGGCTCTGGCGCGCCTCCTCCTGCAAAAGCCCGCAATTTTGCTTCTTGACGAACCAACCAACCATCTCGATGCCGAGAGTGTTAACTGGTTAGAGCAGCATCTCGCCCGCTACGAGGGTACCGTTATAGCCGTGACGCATGATCGGTATTTCCTCGATAACGTCGCGGGCTGGATCCTCGAACTCGCCAATGGTCACGGCACTCCATGGAAAGGTAATTATTCTTCCTGGCTTGAGCAAAAACTGCGTCTTTCCGCCGTCGAACACCGCACCGAGGACCGTCGCCAAAAGGCGATGTCGCGTGAACTCGAATGGATCCGCAAATCCGCCAAGGCGCGCGTCGCGAAATCACAGGCCCGCATTAGCGCCTACGAGTCGATGCTCAAGGAAAACACCACCGAAAAGGAGAAGGAGTTCGAGTTACTCATTCCGCCCGGTCCGCGTCTCGGCACACTGGTCGTGGAGGCCAACAACCTTTCCAAGAGTTACGGCGAAAACGTGCTCTTTGAAAACGTCACGTTTTCCCTGCCGCCCGGTGGTATTGTCGGTGTGATCGGGCCGAACGGTGCAGGTAAAACCACGATGTTTCGGCTCATCACTGGCGCGGAAAACGCCGATGGCGGCGAACTTCGTGTCGGTCCAACCGTGAAAATCGCGCATGTTGACCAGTCGCGCGATTCATTGCCGGATGCGTTGACGATTTTTCAGGCGATCAGTGATGGCGAGGAGATCCTCCGGTTGGGCAATCGCGAGATCAATGCCCGTGCCTATTGCGCGCAGTTCGGCTTTACCGGTGCGGATCAGCAGAAAAAAGTCGGCATCCTCTCCGGTGGTGAACGCAACCGCGTGCATCTGGCCCGGCTGCTTAAGAGTGGCGCCAACTTGATTCTCCTCGACGAACCGACCAACGATCTCGATGTAAACTCCATTCGTTCGCTCGAGGAAGGCCTGGAGAACTTTGCCGGTTGCGCTGTGGTGGTCTCACATGATCGCTGGTTTCTCGACCGCGTGGCTACGCACATTCTCGCCTTTGAAGGCGACAGCACGGTGCAATGGTTTGCGGGCAACTACTCGTCGTACATCGAGGATTTCCGCCGTCGCAAGGGCAAGGAAGCGGACCAGCCGCACCGCATCAAATATCGCAAGCTCACGCGGTAGCTGGTGTTGGTACTGATTGATGGTTCTCAAGCGGTGGACCTTGCGGTGAAGAATAACCTATCGGGTTGCTTTGTCTCAATCGATGGGTTTTGTACGCCCGAGAGGGCGTCCCAACCGCGCGCCTTTCTAAGATGTGCGGAAGTTCAAAAACGCCTCGTTCTTCCCGAAGAACCTGTTAGTTCCCGAGAGCGATTTTCTTTTATCCCAAGCCTATTAATAAAATGCCGTGTCGCGCGTTTAACTCAGCGTAGGTCACTTCAACCAGAGACCCCATGAACAGGGAAAACGCCCATGAACTCGCTGAGAATTTTGTGCAGACCGCCGTGGTCGATTACCAATCGCCCCTTACGCGTTACGCTACGCGCCTCGTCGGCGATCCCGACCGTGCCCGCGACATTGTGCAGGACACGTTTGTCAAACTCATGGCCCAGCCACCCGCTGCTGTGGATGGCCATGTCGCCGAATGGTTGTTTACCGTTTGCCGCCATCGCGCGCTCGACGTGCTGCGAAAGGAGGGGCGCATGAAACGCTTCGAAGACGGCGAAATGGAACGCGTGACCGCTGAGGAGCCGCGCCCGGCCCGCGCACTGGAGGCCGCCGAGACGCACGATACCCTGTTGCGCATGATCGAACTCCTGCCGCCGAACCAACAAGAAGTGCTCCGCCTGAAGTTTCAGAGTGGATTTAGTTACAAAGAAATCAGTCGCATCACCGCGCTCTCGGTGAGCCACGTCGGGGTGTTGATTCACCACGCCGTCACCCGCCTGCGTGCCGAATACGCCGCGCAGCAGCCCTGAGCCCGAGGAGAAAGAACCTATGAACATTTCTAAAATCACATCTGACGATCCGCGCCTGACCGCTTTTGCGCTGGGAGAACTTGGAGCTGCCGAGAGGGTCGCCATCGCAGCCGCGATCAAAGACGATCCGGCCGCGCAAGCGTTCGTGGAGCAAATCCGCGCACTCGGTGGCGAGCTGTCTGCCATGCTCGCGAAGGAGCCGCTGCCGGTGGTTCGTGCTACGGCGGGCGTGGCTGCGGAGTCGACGGAAAATAAAACAGCCACGCCGGTTCGTGATGATTATGAGCGGAGGAAGATGGTCCGTTTTCCGTACTATATAGTGGCTGGTTTGGCTGCGGCCTGTTTTGCGGTGCTGTTTGTGCAACAGCAGACGTTGGCGACGAAGCGGCAGGAAATCGCCAAAGCTGAACAGCAGCGTAGGAACGTGGAGCGAGCTGCCTCTCGCATGGCGTTGCCCTACGCGGCACAAGCCGGTTCACCTAGCATTCTTGAGGTCTCCCTCGGAGACGACGCTCATGCCGTATCGATGCCGGCTTTTTCTAATTCACCCACGTCTCCGCCTTCCGTGCCGGTTCAGATTGCAGGCCAGGCTTCCAACATCGAGGCCTACGCTTATCAGGCGGACAATGCCTACCTCGCCGTGGCGGAGGCTCCGCTTTCGACGTTCTCCATGGAGGTCGACACGGCTGGTTATTCCAACCTGCGGCGCTTCCTAAAGGGCGGTCAGCGTCCGCCGCGCGAGGCCGTGCGGATCGAGGAACTCGTGAACTATTTTCCGTACCGTTACACAGTGCCAAAGGATGCGGCTACGCCGTTTGCCGCTTCGATGGAGGTCGCCAGCGCGCCTTGGAATCCGTCGCATCGTCTGGTGCGCATCGGGTTGAAGGGCCGCGAGCTTTCCCTGGCCGAACGGCCGGCGCTCGCCGATCAGTTGAGCGGCACACGCGTGACGATCGCCAAGGACGTGAAGCTGCAGGTCGAGTTCAACCCGGCCAGGGTAAAATCGTATCGGCTGATCGGATACGAGAACCGGATGCTGAAGAAGGAAGATTTCAACAACGACAAGATCGATGCCGGCGAGATCGGCGCGGGCCACACGGTGACGGCGCTCTACGAAGTCGTGCCGGTGGGCGTTGATTCGCCAACGGAGGCGGTTCCGGCGGGTGATGCGCTGAAGTATTCGGAGGGGAAAGCGGGGAAATTTCCTGAATCGGCCGAGTTGCTGACGCTGAAGGTTCGTTACAAAGCGCCGACCTCGGACGTGAGCAGCAAGCTGGTATTTCCGCTGGTGGATTCAGGAGCGGAATTCGCGACGGCGAGTCAGGATTTCAAGTTCGCGGCGGCGGTGGCCAGCTTCGGCATGATGTTGCGCGATTCGCCGCACAAAGGTGCGGTGACGTTTGATTCCGTGCTCGGCTGGGCCGAGGACGGGCTGGGCGAAGACGCAGGCGGATACCGCCACGAGTTTATGTCCCTCGTGAAGCAGGCGAAGGCCTGCAGCGGCTGAGCAGGGAGGGAGGGAGGAGAATGCAGAATGTAGAATGTAGAATGTAGAATGGTGAATGGTGAATGATGAAGGTAGAATGATGAAGGGGTGTGGCGGTTTGGAATTTGGTACTTTGTATTTAGTTATGGTTGGTTTGCTGCTTCCAAGTGGATCCCTCTGCAGCCCTCGGGATGACAATCTGGGCGGAGGACGGGGACGGAGTTTTTAACCACGGATGTTCACTGAAAGCACTGATGTCGGAGGGATCGGGGTAGGGCGCGACCGCTGGGCGCGCCGGGTATTCGGAACGGCGTGCCCAGCGGTCACGCCCTACCTAAAACAGTTTTCAGCGCGAGTGCGGGCCGAACTGCGGTTCCTTTAGGTCGGTCTTATTTCCGCCGGCGGCGTAACTGGAAAACGGATACGACGGTCAGGCCGAGGGCGAGCAGTGCGTAGGTGCTGGGCTCGGGCACGGGGGCGAAATTGATGCTCAGCCCGGCATTGCCTTGGGTGATGAAGAAGTTTCCATTGCCTAGGCTGTTTGCGAAGTTCGTGGTGTCGAAAGTGAACTTATTGCTGGAGAAGCCGGTGACGTTGTTGCTGGTGAGGAAGAGCCAGCTGTAGGATTGGTTGGCGTCGAAGCCCGTGAGCAGGCCGTTCGTGCCGCCGGGGGTCAGCGAATTGAGCCCGATCATAATCGGCGAGAGCGAGGTGGCGGTGAGGTTGAGCACGCTGCTGAAGTTGGCTACGTCCCAGCCGGCGGCGCTGTTGGCGTTGCTGATGTCGAACTCGATGATAGAGCCAGGGCCAAAGGTGACGCCTGTGTTGAAGGTGAGGCTGCCCACGGAGTTCACGCCACCGGGGGACATGATTGCGCCGGGGCCGAAGTAGACGCCACTCGGGGTGGCGATGGTGCCACGGCCGGCGAGTCGTCCGCCCGAGGCGATCGAGAGGGAATTTGAAACGGTGATGCCGGAGCGGACGTCGAGGGTGGACTTGTTGCCGATGTCAACGGCGCCGGTGCCGAGGGCGGCGTTGTTGCTTGCGCGGAGGGTGCCGCCGAGGATTTTGGTGCCGCCCGTGTAGTTGTTGTGGCCGGTGAGCTCGACGATGCCGCCTTGTGGATCGAAGGAGTTGGCCTGACCGACCACGAGGCCGGGGATGTTGTTGCCCAGGGTCGAACCAACGACGAGGTGGCCACCTTTGACGGCGGTTAGGTAGAGCGAGTCGCCGACGGTGGGCGTGAGGTTGCCGGTGAGGGTGACTTTGGTGCTCGTGCCGAGGTAGTATGGGTCGGTGCGGGTGCCGCCGACGGAGAGGTCGATGTCGTCGGTGATGGTGCGCGGGGCGGCGAGGTTGGAGGAATCGAGGCCGGCGATGGCGCTCGGGCTGGTGGCGCGCAGCAGCGAGAGAAAGCTGGAGGTGGAGGTGGCGAACTTCTCGGTGGCACCAATGTAGCCGGGGTTGGCGAGGTTGAGGACGCGGCCGGGCGTGATGGCCTGGGCGTTGTCGAGCACGAGGACAGAGTTGAGGACGTTGAGGGCGCCGCCGAAGTTATTGGAGCCGCGCAGGACGACGGTGAGGGGCGTGCCGAAAGCGGAATTGATCTGCAGGGCTGAGCTGCTGTTGGTCAGGTTCGTCTCGACGTAAAGCGTGCCGGCGCCGCCGCTGAAGCGGTAATCCTGATGGGAGCCGACGCGGAAGTTGCCAGAGAGTTTGGCCGAAGTGGTGGAGCCGAGGCCGGCGTAGTGAGTGAGATTGGTGACGTCGATTTGGTCGGAATAAGTGGCAGTCGAGGCACCGGGCGCGGAGTCGAGGCCGATGGAGCCGTAGAAGGCGGGCGAGTTGATCTGGCCCAGCATGGTTTTGAGGGTGGCGGCGTTTTCCGCGCCGACGTAGCCGGTCGCACTGGTGCTGATCTGGCTGAACGCGGGGACGGCGAGTGAGTGGGCGAAGATGAGCGCGCCGCCATCGACCTGGGCGTTTCCAGAAAGGAGGTTGAGGCCGGTTAGCCGGAGCGTGCCTGAACCGGTTTTGACCAAGCCGCTGCCGAGGATCGCGCCGGCGATTTCGAGGCGACCGGAGGCGATGTCGATGGATTGAGTTCCCTGAAGGTTGAGCGTGACGCCTTCGCCCATGCGCTCGACGCCGCCGAGCGGGGAGAGGCTGAGGCCGTCGCGTAGGGTGATAATGGATACAAAGGAGCTGGCGAACGCGTAGGCCGAGGCGCTGGTGTTTGTGAACTGGATCTGGGCCACATCGATGACGAAGGGCAGATCGACTGTGGTGTCGGGCACGTTGCCGAAGACGAGGATCGCCGTGCCGTTGTTGGGTGGAACGACTCCACCGAACCAGTTGGCAGAATTGTTGTAATGGTGATCACCCGCGCCTCCGCTCCACACATAAGGGGGCGCTGTCACTGCGGCCGAAAGGGACGCAGCGAGCATGAAGAAGAGGAGACGCAACGCGGGCATAGTAGGGATTAGGCCTCAGAATTTCCTAGTTGCAAGCCGTTAGCCATAATAAATCAGGAGTTTTAAAGCCCTTTTACTTGGGGGGATAGGGAGTCGGCAGAGGGTGGGGAGAGGGTGAAATAGGTGGTTTTTGGGGCATTTTCGGGACGGGGTGGGCGCGAACGGAGTGAGAAGGGCGAGACCAAGGGGCTGGTTCGAGGGGGGGGCAGAAATTCATAGGTAGCGGGTAAGCAATGGGTAGGAGGTTTTCGTATCGGAGGGATTGCGGACGTCGTGAAGATTTGCCTGCATGGCGGGCATGAAGCGGTCAATCGTCACTTTTCACTACACGTTGCGGGATATGCAGGCGCGCTTGCTCGATACGTCGGACGGCGGCGAGCCCATCAGTTATCTGGAAGGGGCGGGCATGATTATCGAGGGTTTGGAGGAGCAGATGCGTGGTCTGGCGGTGGGTGTGAAGCAGAGTATTTCGGTAGGCGCGGCCAAGGCCTACGGTTTGCGCGATGAAACGCAGGTTCAACGGGTGCCGCGGACGGCTTTGCCGGTTGAAGGCGAGTTGCAGCCGGGTGATCGATTCCAGGCGGGCGAGGATCGTTTTGCGCCGGTGGTGATGGTGACAAAAATCGAAGGCGATGAGGTCTGGCTCGACGCCAACCATCCGCTTGCGGGTGTGGATTTGGTCTTTGATGTTGAGGTGGTCGCGGTGCGGACGGCGACGGAGGAGGAGGTTTCTCATGGGCACCCGCACGGTCAGGATGGACATTGCACGTGTTGAGGGCGAAGTTTTTGGCATGTACTTCCCCGGGTTGGGCCTGTGTGAATCTCTTTTATTGTGCATAAGGAGAGGGATTACCGTTTATCCGGTGTTTGCACGGATTGCAGTAAGTTGATGTAACCCGAGAGCGCCTTTCGCTGTCTTGAATCGAGCCAAGCTTTTAATATGACACCAGCCACTACCGACATTGCCCGGCCGAGCGCCGTCCCTGTAACTAAAAAGAAACGTTCACGCTTGGTGTGGTCCATCGTCGGCGGGGCCTTGTTGCTCATCGCGCTGGTCGCTGCTGCGATCTCAAAAAAGAAGGCCGAAGGCAGCATCGTGCGCGTCACCACGGAAAAGGCCGTGGTCAAAACCATTACACAGCTCGTTTCCGCTACGGGCAAAGTCCAGCCCGAGGTCGAGGTGAAGATCGCGCCCGAAGTTTCCGGTGAGATTATCAAACTTCCTTTCCGCGAGGGCAACGCCGTCAAAAAAGGCGACCTGCTGGTGAGCATCAAGCCCGACAATTACCGCTATCAAGTTGATCAAGCCGAGGCGTCGCTCGCTTCTTCCAAGGCCTCGCTGATCGATAGCCAGGCTCGACTCACAAAAGCGGAAGAGGATTTTAAGCGCAGTCAGGATTTACACGCGCGCAATCTCATCTCTGACGCAGTTTTCACGGCTGACAAGACCGTGCTCGATAGCGCTCACGCCATGCTGGAGAGCGCTCAGGCCGCCATTCGTCGCAACGAGGGATTGCTCAAACAATCCAACGACATGCTGAACAAAACCACGATTTATTCGCCGATCGATGGTTCGGTCAGTTCGCGCTCCAGCGAAGTCGGCGAGCGCGTGGCCGCCACCGGTTCCTACGGCATGGCTGAGGTCATGCGCGTGGCCGATCTGACCAACATGGAAGTGCGCGTGAACATCAATGAAAATGACATCGTCAATGTGAAGGTTGGCGATAAGGCCAAGATCACGATCGACGCCTTCCCCGGCCGTAAGTTTGAAGCCGTGGTGAAGGAAATTGGTTCGGCCGCCAAGGTCACCGGGCAGGGTACGCAGGACGAAGTCACCAATTTTCAAGTCAAGATCCGCATTATCGACAAGGACGTACCGCTCCGCCCCGGCATGAGCGCCAATGCCGATGTCGAGACCACGACCGCTGAAAACGTAGTGGCCGTTCCGATACAGTCCGTTACGGTTCGTTCGCGCGAGGGGAATAAGTCGATTGACGATCTCGCGGCTGATCGCTCCAAGAAAGCCAATGAAATGAAGGGCGCCGATTCAGCCGCCGCTGTGAATGAAAAGCAGCAAAAGCAGGCTGAACGCGCTGATCGCGAGAAACTGAATCGCGTCGTTTTCGTACGCGTTGGCGATGTGGTGAAGATGGTCCCGGTTGAGACCGGCATCGCTGATACAACGCACATGGAAATCAAATCCGGGGTCAAAGACGGCGACGAAGTGGTGAGCGGCAGTTTCAGCGCCATCACCCGCACGTTGAAGAACGACCTGAAGGTGAAGGTCGATGCCCCAAAGAAAGACGCGAAAGACTTAAAGAAATAAGGCATCCGGCTGAAAGCGCATGCAGGCGCGCGGCCGTAACATAAAACTGAATACCGTTCGCCATGATCACTCCCGCGCCACCTGTTCCTGAAACTGCTTCGCGGCGCACCCGGCCAGCGGGCGCTTTGGTCATCGAGATCGAAGGAGTAACCAAATTCTACAAGATGGGCTCGGAGGTCATCCGTGCGCTTAACGGTGTCAGCCTGAAAATTCATCGCAACGAATACCTCGCGATCATGGGCCCGTCCGGCAGCGGCAAATCGACGCTCATGAACATGCTCGGTTGCCTCGATACGCCGACTGCGGGCCTGTACGAATTTAACCGAAAGAACGTTGCGCACATGGTGGATGACGAACTGGCCGAAATCCGTAACAAGGAAATCGGTTTCGTCTTTCAGACCTTTAACCTTTTGCCACGCTCCAATGCCCTGCACAACGTCGAGCTGCCGCTGATCTACGCCGGTTTGCGCAAGACTGAACGCATCGAACAGGCGCGGCAGGCGCTCACCAATGTGGGCCTGGGTGAACGCATGTTTCATAAACCCAACGAACTTTCCGGCGGCCAGCGCCAGCGTGTGGCCATCGCTCGGGCTCTCGTTAATCATCCCTCCATCATTCTCGCTGACGAACCAACCGGTAACCTCGACTCAAAAACAGGCGAGGAAATCATGGCACTGTTCGAACAACTCTACGAACAGGGTAACACCATCATCGTCGTCACGCACGAGGAAGATATCGCCCGCCACGCCCGCCGCGTCGTGCGGTTGCGCGACGGGCTGATCGAGTCGGATGAGCGTGTGTGATCTTGCGCCATGCGCCGCTTTTTCTACGAGTTGTTTGAATCGTTTCGCATCGCCTGGGCGCAAATCTTGGCGAACAAGCTGCGTTCGGTCCTGACGGCGTTGGGCGTGATCATTGGCATCATCGCCGTCACGCTCATGGGCACGGCGATTTTAGGGATAGATGCCGGTGTGGAAAAGAGTCTGGCGGGAATGGGCGATGATATACTCTACGTCACGAAGTGGCCTTGGCGCGATGCTTCGAATGATTGGTGGAATTATCGTAACCGTCCACCGATCAAACCGGCTTACGCGGAACGAATCAATGAGTGGATCGAGACGCACCCGGATTGCCCGTTCAAGCTGGCGGTCCCCGCGGCTGATTGGTCGGCGACGATCATTCGCGGTGAGTACCGGGTGATCAATATTCACATCAACGGTTACGGCGCGGATTACACGCGGATCATGCGTACCGAAATGAAGGAAGGGCGTTTCTTTACCGAGATTGAAGGCCACAATGCCCGCAACGTGCTGATCATCGGTATCGATGTTGCCAATGCGCTTTTCCCGAACGAATCGCCTGAGGGTAAAACCGTACGGATACGCGATCAGCAGTTTACGGTGATTGGTGTGGCTGCCCGACAGGGGAGTTTTCTTGGATTGTTTAGCCTGGATTCGAATGCGATCATGCCGATCAACACATTTCGCCGTTACTTTCCGATCAACTGGGCTGATCCAAGTTTACGCGTGCAGGTGGATGTCACGCGGATGGAGGAAGCGAAGGAGGAGTTGCGCGGACTCATGCGGCGCATTCGTCAGCTCGGGCCTGAAAAGAAAGACGATTTTGAAATCAACAGCCAGCAGGTGGTGCGCGAGCAGCTTGAACCGATCAAGAAAGGCATCGCGATCGCAGGCTTGTTTATCACCGGCCTGGCGCTGTTTGTGGGTGCGATCGGGATTATGAATATTACCTACGTGAGCGTGAAAGAACGCACGAAGGAGATCGGCACGCGCAAGGCGCTGGGTGCGCGGAGACGAACGATTCTATTTCAGTTTCTAATTGAAGCGGTGAGCATCTGTTTGATCGGTGGCGTGACGGGGCTTGTGATGGCGTGGGGGCTTGCTTCGTTGGTTGGGCAAATCTCGGCGACGTTTCCTTTGGTGTTCTCGCTGCCCTTGGTTTTGACGGGATTAATTTTGTCGGTGTTAACCGGTGTGCTGAGCGGATTCATTCCGGCGTTGCAGGCGAGCAAACTCGATCCCGTGGTGGCGCTACGCTACGAATGATTGGATTTTCGAATTTGGAATTTTGATTTTCGATTTGAAGGTGCACTATGAATGAAGCTGAACTTAAAAACAGAACTAAGGTCTTCGCATTGCGGATTTTGAAATTGATCGAAGCGCTGCCGAATACGAAGAGCGGACGTATTTTGGCCAATCAGCTTGGTCGCTCAGGAACGTCGGTGGGTGCCAATTATCGCGCGGCCTGTCGTGCGCGGTCTGTGGCAGATATGATTTCGAAACTGGCGGTTGTGGAACAGGAGGCTGACGAAAGTGCGTTTTGGTTGGAGCTCATTGTTGAGTCGGAACTCATGTCGCCGCCCAAGATCACTCCTCTACATACGGAAGCCGGCGAACTAACGGCGATCATGGTGGCATATCGTAAGACATTGTTGGCAAGAGATCGAAAATCGAAAATCGAGAATCAAAAATAACATGCTCTTCATCGAAATTCTTCGGCTCGCCCTAGCGGCACTTAATGCGAACAAGCTTCGTTCGAGTCTGACGATTCTGGGGATTTCTGTGGGTGTATTTTCCGTGATCGGTGTGATGACCGTGATCGCCGGTTTGCGAGGCCAGGTGGAGGAAAACCTGACGTTTCTTGGTTCGGCGAGTTTTCAGATCAATAAATATCCAGCCATTAATTTTGGCGGACCCTCGGATCGTATTCGCAATCGGCGTGATATCACCTATCCGATGGCGGATCGTTTCAAGGATCTGATGGGCGACAGCGCGAAAGTGAACTTGGCGATTTATCGCCGTGGCCAACGCGTGATCAATGGCGACCGTAAGACAAATCCGAATACATTGTTGTTCGGCACGGATGAAAATTATATCACCGCGCGCAATTACGAAGTGGCGGATGGGCGAAATCTCACGGCGGAGGATGTGGCGCTGGGGCGGCCGATCTGTGTCATCGGCGATGAGGTGGCCAAAGTTCTTTTTCCCAACGAAAATCCGATCGGGCGATTGGTTCGTGTCAATGGGCAGAATTACTCTGTTGTCGGCCAATTTGTGCCGAAGGGAACGTCGTTCGGCCAGAGCCAGGACAATTTTTTGATCACGCCGATCACGCGCTGGCTGGCGATTTATGGTCGCGCCTGGCGTTCGATTGGAATCACCGTGCAGGCACCGAGTCAGGCGGAGCTTGAGGCAACCCAGGACAGGGCGATTGGTTTCATGCGATTGGTTCGTGAATTGGAGCCCGAGGACGGAAATGATTTTGAGGTCTTCTCCAACGATTCGCTGATCGAGTCGTTTAACAAGATCATGGACGTGATCGCGATCGGTGCTTTCGTCATCAGCGCCATTGCCCTGCTCGCTGCCGGCGTGGGCGTGATGAACATCATGTTGGTGAGCGTGACGGAGCGCACGAAAGAGATTGGCGTGCGCAAGAGCATTGGAGCGAAGCAGAGTAATATCTTAATGCAATTTTTGATTGAGGCCGTGGTCTTGTCGCTGATCGGTGGTTTGGCCGGTGTCGTTGTTGGCGTGGCCGGTGGCAGTGCGGTCGCGGTTTTCATGAAAGGCGCGCTGGTCATGCCGTGGGGCTGGGTGGCGGCGGGCTTGCTCGTCTGCGGCGGTATCGGCGTGATTTTTGGGTTTTACCCGGCTTGGAAAGCCGCGCGGCTCGATCCGATCGAGGCGCTGCGCTACGAGTAAGCGGATCGTTTGCGAGGCGATGGTGACGCGAACGATTATTAGACGCGGGGTGAGGAATGCGCGGGTCCTGGCGGTGGGAACAAGATCGGGTTATCAAGCGGCCGTGCAGGGGAGGGGCAAGGCTTCATGAACGATCACCGCTCCGTGCTGAAGGGCGTGAAGGGCATCTGTGCGGTCAGGCGGGCGCGCTCTTTCGAGGAGATGCGTTGTTCGATGGCGGTGAGTGTTGGTTCTAGTGCCGCGTCGGTCACGAGGTGGCATTCGGCGTAGTTGAGCAGCTGGCTCCAGCGGTCGCGCAGGCGGGTTTCGGCGATCTGGGTATGTTCGTCGGCGGCGGCCTGAAACATGCCGCTCAGCGTGGTGAGACTTGGCTGACGGTATTCTAGGAATTCGCTGAGGGTGGCGTCGACGATGGCCAGGGCATCGCGGGGATTGGCGCTGGACAGTGTCTCGGTACGGGTCACGCACGACCATTGTTCGAGCACGGGTAGATGAATGCGGGCGAACTGGGTTCCTAGAACGCTGGCGGTATGTTCGGTGCTCGCGCGGTTCATTTTTTCGATTTCAAAATCGAGGGAGGTGCCGGAGGTGAGCAGGGTTTTGATTGCCCAGTTTGATTCTTCAGAATGCACGCCAAGGCCGCGGCTGATGTCATCGGAGTGGGTGAGGCGCGCGGTCTTCAAGTCGCGCAAAAATCCGAGTAGGCGATCGCTAATAATCGAGTGGCCGCGCCGCCAGTGTTCGTGAAAGCGGGAGGCGCGCAGGCCCTGGCGATAGAGCGGATCGATCTGTTCCAAGTGTTGGAGCAGCATGGCGCGCAGCGGGCCTTGCAGCCGTTCGCGGCAGGTGTTCACCCGTGCGAGCAGCCCATCGATCATGGTGATCTGATTTTGGATCACAGCGTTGGCTGCGGCGACTTCCTGGCGCACCTTTTTCGAGGTGAAAAAACTGATTTTGGGCTGGCTGGCGCGCAGTTCGTCCTCGCGAGTCCGGACATCGTTGCGTGCGTCTTCGAGGACGCTGCGTGCGGTCGAGAGGTTGGCTTCGTCGCGCAGCATCTCCTGGAGCACGTCGGGCAGTTCCGTGAAGGAGGCTTGGGCGGTCGAGGGGTTGGTGACGGGAAGACTCACAGAGGTTTAAAGCGGTGGATTTCCCTGAAAGCGTGCCAGTTCCCTAGGTGGAGCAGTGGCGGTGCAAGCCGGGCAGCGTGGATTCATAAAGGATGTATCGACCAAGACGGGTAAAAGTTAAACAGATGTAAAAAATACGCTATTTACAATTACTTCGGGTGCAGAGAGCGCTTTGGCGTAAAGTTTCAGGTGCTGACGGAAAATGTGCCGGTGGGCACGTTTTGAAGGGTGACGGCTCGGATTTAGGGGTGGTACCGGGGCGGACGGGGGGATGCTGTTTCGGAACCGTATCGGGTTCTAAATTTAATTCACTCACCAAATCGGGTGGCTGGCGCATCGGGTGGGCTGTTGGCCGATGCTGAGTGATATTTTTCTGGTGGGGAGAGGGGCGGAAATGAGTGCCGGTCGGTCTGGCGTTTTTGCATATCTGGATTTTCTCCGCATGGTTTCACGTGCTCTATGAAACCCATCCTTCTCGCTCTCTTTTTCGCGGCTCTCGCGCTTCCCATGACTGCCACAACTGATAACAAAACAGAAACGCTCGTGCTCGGTGGCGGTTGTTTCTGGTGTCTGGATGCGACTTATCGCCTCATGCCGGGGGTCAAGGATGTGGTGAGTGGTTATACGGGTGGCCATGTGGCGAATCCCACGTACCGGGCGGTGTGTTCTGGTTCGACCGGGCATGCCGAGGTGGTGAAGATCGAGTATGATCCGGCGACGGTCACGTTGGAGAAACTATTGGAGTTTTTCTGGACGATTCACGATCCGACGACGCTCAATGCGCAGGGCAACGATCGCGGCACGCAGTATCGGTCGGCTATTTTTTACGCGAACGACGCGCAGAAAGCCGCCGCCGAAAAATCAAAGGCTGAGGCTCAGAAAAAACTTTCCGACGTCATCGTGACGGAGATCGTGCCGCTGAAGGAATTTTATGCGGCGGAAGTTTACCATCAGGACTATTTTAAAAAGAATCCCAGTGAGAGTTACTGCCGTTTTGTGGTGAAGGGGAAGGTTGACAAGGCGAAGAAGACGCTCGGGAAGCATTGAAACGTTAAGCCGGGCGTCGTGGCACCGTGAACGGAGCTTGAGCTTCGCGGCGGACTGCGCTCCTTCAGAGGCATGCCTGAATCGACTCCTGTTAATCCTGCGGCGGACGGCCATGAGGTGAGCACCCATTTCGTGCGAAATCGCAATGCCCTCGTGGCGCGTGCGTCGTTCAGCGAGATGTTTGTCGATTACTACCTACATCTGGGTGATCAGAAGATTAAGCCGAAGCCGGAGAACGACGTGATGTTCAAGCGCGCACTTGTGGCGCTGACGTTGCACTGCGCGTCGCGACCCTGGAACGAAATGGTCGCGTGGACGATTCACTATGAGAACCCGTCGGTGAATCTGTTTCTGACGGGCGACAATGGCGACGGCGCGGTCACGGGGCGGGTATTCGAGGAGAACGTGCGCGAGATGGGAGCAAATATTTTCTACACCGATGTGGTACGGGGCAAAGAACCCACGCGGCGGAGCACGATCAACTTTACCGGTACCGATCCATTGAGGACGATTGAGGATTTCTATACACAAAGCGAACAGCGTGCGGTGAAGTTTTTTCAAGTCGATGAGGAGGAGTTCGTTTTGGTGGCGGAGCATCCGGATCTCGATCGCGCCTGGTTCGACTCGCTCACGACGGAGTTGGTGAAGACGCTCGAGAAAACGGAGACGCTCGCGCTGATGGAGAAGCGCATTTATCGATGGCAGTGTGGCTGCAACCAGAAGCGGATGCTTGAAGTGCTCGCTCCGGCGGCGAGAAAGGACTTAGGCGAACTCTTTGAAGCGGATGAAAAAATCGAAATCCGGTGTCCACGTTGTGGTGCGCGACACACCGTCACACGCGAGGCGATGGAAGCGTTTTTGGCGGGGCCGAAGTGATCAGCAGACACTCGGCTCCGTTACCGGCCTCGCAACGATGAAGGCAACTGCATCTAGCGACTGCCGAGGGACAGAAGAGGGATCGACAAAATATTCGGGGGTCTTCTGCCTTTGCGTAAGCCATTCAAAATTGGCTGCCCGGGAAGGGATCGAACCTTCGACCAAGTGATTAACAGTCACCTGCTCTGCCACTGAGCTACCGGGCATCAAAAGAGGGTCGAAAAACAATCGGACGCGCCCCGTTGTCAATGCTCCTTTTGTTTTCATCCACCGAAATCTACGCGCACCCTAAAGTTTTGGTTGCCATTCCCACCCCTCGGCCTATTCCCTCGAACCCTTTTCCACTACGCCTGCCCTCGATTCCCGGGGAGACAGGGGGAACGAATCCATGTCAAAAAAACAGTTCATCCTCAACGTCGCTTCACGCGCCAACACCGGTCGCAGCTCCTCTCGCCGCCTCCGTAAAGTAAACCAAGTTCCCGCTATTTTGTACGGGAAACACACGCCTCCGGAGCTTCTCTCCATCGATGGCCCCGAATTCACCCGCCTGATCAAGTCGATCGCGGGTTCCGCCACGCTCATCGAGCTGAAGCGCAAAGATAAACCCGAGGCCGCGCTTTCCTTCCTCCAGGAAGTTCAGCGTGATCCGATCACCGATCGTTTCCTTCACGTCGATCTTCACGAGGTCAAAGCGGACGAGAAATTTGAAATCCGCGTCAAGATTCAGCTCACCGGCGAGTCTTTTGGCGTTAAGAACCAGAGCGGCGTTTTGGAAACGTCGAACCAGTTCGTACGCATCCGTTGTATGGCGAAGGATCTGCCGACGTTCATCGAAGTGGACGTCACCGAATTGAAAGTGGGCGAAACCATTCATGTCGGCGAACTCAAGGCCGTTGCCGGCGTCGAGTACCGCGATGACAAGAGCCAGCCCGTCGTTTCGTGCGTCGAGCCCGTGGCCGAAGTCGCTGCCGCCGTCGTTGCCACGCCCGCCGCTGGCGAAGGCGCTCCCGCCGCTGGTGCCGCTCCTGCTGTCGGTGCCGATGGCAAGCCCGTCGCTCCCGCCGCTGGCGATGCCAAAGCCGCTGCTCCTGCCGCTGGCGCCAAAGCCGCCGCGCCTGCCGCCGGTGCCAAACCCGCTGCTCCCGCCAAGAAGTAAGTTTCCCCCGTTCCGGCTGGCTGCTTGACCGCACCGGCCGGGACGATTGTTCTTTGAGTCATGTCTATTTCGCTCGTTGCCGGTCTCGGCAATCCGGGCCGCGAGTACGAGAAAACCCGACACAACCTCGGGTTCATCGTCATCGAGGCCCTGGCCCGCAAACTCGGGCTCGCCTGGAAAAAACAGGCGCAGTTCGACGCGGAGACCGCGCGCTGGGACCGCCGACCCGGGCAGACTTTTATTTTTGCGAAACCGCAGACGTTCATGAACGAAAGCGGTCGCTCGCTCCAGGCCCTTGCTGGTTTTTATAAAATAGAGCCTGGTTCGGTTTTCGCGATCTATGACGATCTCACGATCGATCTGGGTCTCGTCAAAGTTTCCACGACGGGCAGTGCCGGCGGTCACAATGGTGTGGCGAGCTTGCTTGAACAGCTGGGCGATGGTTTTATCCGCTATCGCCTCGGCATCGGTCCGAAACAACCCGCGCAAATAGACCTTAAAGACTTCGTCCTCGGAAAATTCACTCCTGAACAACAGACACTCGTTGACCAAAAAATAGAAAATTACGTAACCGGTCTCACGCTCCTGCTCGAACAGGGCGCCGACCGGGCCATGAATTCACTTAACCGAAGAGACCCAAAATGAATCCCACAAAACGCAACTACCGTGCCACCTTCATCCTCGATAACCGCGGCAAAGAAGACACCATTGAACAGATCCTCGAAGGCGTGAAGACCGAGATCGCCGCGATCCAGGGCGACATCACTGCCGTCGAAAATCTTGGAAAAAAAGATTTCGTCCGCGTGACCGACGCCAAATTGACTGGCGCCACCTACGTGCACGTCAGCTTCTCCGCTCCCGCTGAAGGCCCCGCCGCCCTCAAGGAACGCCTTCGCCTCAACCAAAACGTCTACCGCACCTTCGTCGAGTCCGTCTAAGGACACGGCGCGTGCTTCCACCCCATGGCCTATCTCAATAAAGTATTCCTGATCGGCAACCTGACGCGCGACCCCGAACTACGGGTAACGCCCAAAGGCACCGCCATCTGCCAATTCGGCCTCGCGGTCAGCCGCAAGTTCAAGGACGAATCCGGCGCAGAACGTGAAGAGGTTTCCTTTATCGACATCGAAGCCTGGGGTAAACAAGGCGAGCTCGTTTCAAAGTACCTCTCTAAGGGCAGTCCTGCCATGGTTGAGGGCCGTTTGAAGCTCGATCAGTGGGAAGACAAGACGACCCAGCAGAAACGCAGTAAATTAAAGGTCGTCCTCGACAACGTGCAGTTCCTCTCGTCTGGCCCTGGCCGCAACGCTGGCGGTCCCGGTGGAGGTCCTGGCGCTGACGAAGGCGTCGATCAGACGGCTCCGGTGGAACGGCATTCGCCGCCCGCCCGTCCGAGTGCCAAACCGGCCGCACCCGCGCCGGAAGGCATCGACGAAGACGTACCGTTTTGAGGCAATCGTCAGACAAAACGTTAACTTTGAAACCCAAGTCGAAAGGCTTGGGTTTTTTCGTAGGGAGCCGTTCACGGATGGATGGAGGCCAATAAAAAAGGCCAATAAATTGTCGGTTCAGATCTTTTTCTTTCGGAGAAGCCCCGCGCGGCCTTCCTGAAATGCCTGCACGAGGCTTGCGCGAAGATGGGCTGGCGATAAGAATCATGGGTATGCACGAGGTCAGCCTTCAAGTATCCGCCTGGTCT
>JANNHA010000075.1:0-15358 GCA_031404135.1 Verrucomicrobiota bacterium
AGTCATCAGCGCTACGGTACGCTTTGGTCCGAGCGTTTTAAATCGGTGCTCATCGAGCCGAAAAACTACGCGATCCAGACCGTCGCACTTTATATCGACCTCAACTGCGTTCGCGCCGGGCTCGCGCAAGATCCGAAGGAATATCGTTTCTGCGGCTACGGCGAAGCGGTCGCCGGGCACCGTGCGGCGCGCCAGGGCGTTCAGGCGGTGATCGGGCTAAATGAAACCTGGGCCAATGCTCACAGCGCCTACCGCGAGGCGCTCTTCGGCACCGGCACGACAACCAAGTCACACGCCCAAGCGATCTCCCCCGCCGCCTTCGAAAAGGTGATTAAAGAAAAAGGACGCCTCCCGCTTGCGACGGTGTTGCGATGCCGCGTGCGGTATTTTACCGATGGCGCTGTGCTCGGCAGTCAGGCTTTTGTGGAAACCCATCTGGCCGCCTATCGTCAGCGTCACGGTGCCCGTGAACGCACCGCCCCGCGTCCGCTTGCGCCCATCACCGACTGGGGCGGCCTCAACTCCCTGCGCGGGCTCCGACAAAAGGCGTTCGGATAAGAAACAAGCCGAAGGGGGCTAATCAAAAGGGTTCGTGTTTTGTCAATCCTAGGGCCAAGCCGAAGGAATCAAACTTTGCAATTTGTCGTCGGTAGCTATTAGTTCGATATCTGTTTATTCTACGAGCGGAAGACGTCATGTCTTGACTCTTGACCGGCTGGGGTTGCTGAACCGGTTACAAGAACCAGCGGGATGTCTCGCGCCACCTTGCGCTAGTGCAAAGGAACGCCTCTCAACGCGGCGGTGTCGCCAGGCGCTGCAGCAGGTCCACATACTCGCGCATCGGGCCGCTGATGCCGCGTTTGCGCAACTTGGTGATCGTCTCCGAAAACGCCGCCGGCGGATCGCCCACAATCCAGTTTGAAGCGCTCTTCAGAAGCTCGCGCAGCCGACTGTGCAGCCCCTGAGCGGTCAGGCCCGGCGCTACGTAAAAACGCGGATCCACCAGGTAATCCGCCGCTGTTTCCCGCTGCATTTCAGGTGCCAGCATTCGCCACAAATCGGTATCCGGATAAATGCGCATGCCGATCGTCGCAAAGAAAAATGCCGCCGGTAGCGTGGCCGCGCGCGTCAGCGTTTCTTCAACCGTCTCCGCTGTTTCTCCCGGCCCGCCAAAAATCAGAAAATGGCTGTACTGCACGCCGAGGGTATTCGCCAGTTCGCTGGCCTCACGAACTTCCTCGAAGGAAAAACTTTTCCCGTAGCTGGCCAGCGTCGTGTCGGAAAAACTGTCGGAGCCAAACTCAATGTGCCGCAAGCCCGCGCGCTGCATCAATTGCAGCAACTCCCTGGTGATCCCACCCGGACGCAAGAAGCATTCCCATTGAAAATCGAGCTTGGCCCGGATGATCGCCTCGCAGGTTTCCACCACGTGGCTGGTTCGTGTATTGAACACCGAATCGACAAAAAACGCGTACTTCGTCCCGTGCGCGGCCAGCTGCCGCAGCTCCTCCACGATTTCCTCGCCACTGCGAAAACGGCTGCGTTTGCCCTCGATCACCGGGTACGTGCAATAACAGCATTTCAATGGACAACCGCGCTGCGTCTGCACGCCGGGAAGTGAACCATTCTGCGCGTAAGCCTTCAGCAGGCGCGGATCATGAAAAGGCGCATCACTGAACTCACCAGAAAGCCGACACGCAGCCGCCGAGACCGAACCCGTTGCCATACGGCAAACGACGCCGGGGATCTCCGCCACCGAACCACCCGTACGCAGAGCAGCGAGCAAGGCGAGCAGCGGCTGTTCACCTTCACCGGCCACCCCAAAATCCACCGCCGTCAGCGCATACAGCTCCTTGGGGAAAATCGAGAAACCGCTCCCGCCGAGAATCAGCGGCGCCGCCGTGACTGCGCGCAAGCGTTCGCAACACTCGACCAGCTCTGGCACAAAGGAAAACGGATTCAGGCATTGCACCGTGTCGATGTTGCGCAACGACAGTCCGACAAAATCCGGTTGAAACTCCCCGACCGTTTCCTCCAGCGATGTTTTGTCCGCTAGCGAATCCCACACTCGCGTCACGTGCCCGGCCGCCCGCAACGCGCCGTCGATGTACGCGAGCCCAAGCGGATATACCGGATACGGCTGGTCGTAACGATTAATGTTAACGAGCAGCACTCGCGAAGGAGTAACAGCTGGTTGTGAATCAAGGCCCATAGCTGAAGGTTATGTATCCGCTTTCCCAGTTGGGATCGGCCGTCCGGCCAGCGGGACGATTTCCACGGCGACCAACGCCGTCAACACGATCAGCGCCACCGTGGTGCCCAGCGCCTTAACCACCGGAATCTGGCTCAAGGCAAGGATGCCAAACGAGGCTGCCGTGGTGAGCGCCGATAGGCGAATCGACGGCGGTTGCTCCTCCCCGCGTGCCGCATTTTCAGCGGTGAATATGGCGTAGTTGTGACTGAGGCAAACACCCAAAAACGCGCCGAGCAGATGGAAGAGGTTCATCGTCTGCCCCAGCAATCCGAGCAGCCCAAAGGCAAAAAGACACGAACCAAGCGGCAGCGAGAAAATCCGCGCGCCACGCCACGGGCCATAAAGCACCAGCATGCTCAGCCCAACCAGACCCAATCCCCAGGCACTCAGCCGCAACGCCGAAGCCCGGTAGCGACCGAAGAGTTGGTTCATGTTTTCCAGACCGGAAACACACACCGTCGCCGTGTCGCCAGGCGGTTCACGCCCAACGGGATGGTCGGCGATGCTGAAGAAACAACAGCGTCCGGGCTCGGCCGTCGCCATCATCTGCAAAGGCCCGCGCAATACAGCCAAAAAGCTGGCCACGCTTTCATCATACCCCGAACGCGGTGCGGCCCGCCAAGCCTGCCAGTTCTCAAAAAACGGTGCGAACGCGCCCGGCTCAAAACCCTGGCGTTCCAACGCGACTTTCAGCGCCGGCACGAACGCATCCAAACCGCCAAGCCGTTCAGGCAGAGTATTCCAGTCGGCTTGTGTCGGCACGAGGTTCCCGATCGAAGCGAGCGTGGTGGCCGGGTATTCCTGCGCGTGCCAGGCAGCAAAACGTGCAAGCGATTCACGGGCGCTGGCCACATCGGAACCCCGCGTAACAAAGACCGTGCGATCCGGGCCATCGCCAAAAAGTGCGCGCACTTCGGAAGCCTCGGCCTGCAACGCGGGCGTGGGGATTTCCAGTTGACGGATGTCGTCACGCCAGCGCAACCACCACGGGCCCACCAACGCCACGATCACGCCAATTGCTAATAGTCCTTGCGCGAGCCAGCGAATCTTCGGCCGATCTCCAGTAAAACGGGCACGGGCAAAACCGCGTGTCTGCATGTACGGGGTTCCCACCTGACCGAACCAGAGCAACGCCGTCACGAGTGCGCTCAACAAGCCAGCGCTGACGAACACGCCCAGTTGCTGAATGAGCGGCAGTTCCGAAAACAACAGCAGCGAAAACCCAATCACCGTGGTGAGCGCGCTGGAGAGCAGCGGTTTGATTAGCCGACCCACCTTTGAGCGATAAGGTTCCTCGGGAAAGGCGGGCGGCTGCAGGTAGAGATAAAAACCATAATCAATCGCCACACCACCGAGCAGCGAACCCACGACAAACACCAGCACGTGCACGCGGTCGAAAACCAGCAGCGTCGCCACCCAAGCCCCGAGCAGGCTGCCCAGCATCACGGGGACGAGATGCAGAGCCTTAAACACCCGTCGGAGACAAACGGCCGCAATGCCCATCACGACGGCCAGCGAAAGCAGGTTGAGCCCTGAAAGTTCGCTCTCGATCCGCGCCCGGCTCGCACTCGCGATCCGCCCAATCGAAACCCAGCGCAATTTCGCGTCCGGCGCTTCCGCGACCGCCACCGCCTGCGCCTGCCGGACCGCATTGAAAACCGGCTCCTGCCCTTCCTGTTTCCACGGAGATCCGCTCGTGCGCGCCCAGATCAAAATGGGGCCATCGCCACCCACAGAAACCGGATTCTCCACGCCTTGAACCGAATCAATCAATCGAGGTAACAGCAAAAGCGGATCGGCGGGCAAAACCTCCTGGAAGGCCAGCGCCTCGGGTGTGCCAAGGAAAGTTTGCAGATTAACCGCCACCCGCTCTGCCAGCCAGTCCTCCCAGGGCACGCGGCGGTCTCCGTTCTTATAATTCTGCCAGTTGGTTTCCAACCATTCCGGCAGCAACAAATCAAGCCGTTGCTTGAACACCTGCTGGCCCAAGGCATCGCGCGCTGTCTTGTCATCGAGCGCTACGACTTCGTTAAAGGCCGGGGCCTTGCTCAAGGTCCGCACAAACGCCTCCGCCGCCGCTTCACGCCGGGCGGTGTCACCCGACACATCCAAAGCGAATAATGCGACCCGTGATTGTTCTTTGCTCGCGAGCTCTCGGGTGAGCGCGAGTTCTGGCGAACGTTCATCCGTTGGAATCAGGTCGAGAATATTCGACGAAATTTTATGATCGAAATCCAGTTGCGCCAACCAACCCAGGCCCGCCAAAGCAGCCACGGCGAGCAGCACTCTGATAAACCATTTTTGTCGGAAGAAGGTCATTCAGGCTCAGCGAAAAAAACGTTTTTGCTCGTCGGCGGTGAACACCACGCCGGCCTGCGAATCGTCGATGACAATCTCGACCCGCTGCGAACTCGAGCGGCGAAATTCGAGCTGTTTGATCTTCGCATCCTCGCCCCAAACAGTGATGCGTCCGATGGTTTTGACCAGCGCGGCATCGCGCGGCTCGAAATCCAAGCGCCAGACCTTTCCCTCGCGGACAGCGTGCAGCGTGAAGATTTTAGCCAGTTCCTTCTGGTCGAAACGCATGACCGGCAAAAGTGCGGCATTGATGTTCGCCGAACGCGGATCAGGCGGAATCTCGCGACTGCGGCCACGATCATCACGCAACAACAAACCGCGTTCATCCATGATCATGGTGCGATCTTCCGGTTCGGTGTACCGCAAACTCATACCACGACCCGACTCCAACCGCATCTCGCCTTTTAGGATCACCGGAATCTTCTTGATGGGGAACCAACGGTTTTCGGTAAAATGTGAAAAGACCGAGCCCTGCGCAGCAAGACTTTCGAACAAGGCCTGCCAGTCGGCCCCGGCACCGCTCAACTCCACCACGGGACCAGGCACGACCAGCTTCGCAGCCTCGTCCGCCGCCTGGGCCAAACCAGGCGCGAGCGTTAAAAGAAACAGAAAGGTGTAACGTCGGATCATTTGATTGAAGGGGTTGAACGCCGCAAACGCCAGACACCGAACCAGCGCCAAAGCACCAGCTCCGTGATCAGCCGCGTGTGCAGCCAGACCATGCGCACATTATCCCGAACATAGTGAAAATGCGAAACGCCACCCTCGGCAGGCGAGAGATAGCGGCAGGAAGCGGGGATGTTCAAAGTCGGCGTGCCCGCCCAAAAAAGGCGCACCGCCACCTCGGGATCAAAATCATAACGACGCCCACCCCGCGTGCTGCGCAGCACGCGCACCAGCGGAACCAGTGGATAGACACGAAAGCCGTAAAGCGGATCATCAATGCCCTGTCCGAAGGTTTCCCAATGCACCAGATTCACGCTGATCTGTCGGCCTTTCAGCCGAACCAACGGAGCCTCGGGGCCAAACACAGGGCGCCCCAACACCAACACCGCCGGAGCGGCCAACGACGCCTGCATGAAATCGCCGATGCGGTCGGCCGGGTGCTGGCCATCGGCATCCATCACGAGTGCGTGAGAAAAACCTACGCGTTTAGCCGCCTCCGCCCCAACGAGCACCGCCGCTCCTTTGCCGCCGTTGCGGGGCAATATGATTACGCGCAGATTCGGCTCGCTTTCCGCCAGTTCCACCACGGCGTGTTCACCGCCATCGGTGCTGCCATCGATCACGACCCAAACCGGTTGCCAGCAGCCAAGCGCCTCCTTCACCGTCGAGAGCAGGCGCGGCCCGGTGTTGTAACTCGGAACCAAAACAAGATGCGTCGCCGAGGCCGTCATTCGGTTTTCGGGCGGAGCACACCCAACAAATGGTTTTCCACCTCGGTGCAAAATTCGGTCGGCGTGCGCGTCGCATCATATTCCCAACGACGGTCGAGGGTGAACTCGACGGTGGAGGGCTGAATCGTGGGCGCACGCCACCAAGTACGGCCACGCGTCGCGAGCTCCGGCGTCGAGCGAACAATCACGAGTTGCACCGGCGCATGCGCGCGGGCCGCAATCAGCGCAAAACCTGGTTTAAACGGCCCGAGCACAAGCTCGGGATCCGTGCGCGTGCCTTCCGGGAAAACCAATAGCGACCGGCCAAGCGTAACCTTTTCAGCGATGGTCCGCACTAGATCGACCCCGGGTTCGCCGGCCACATAACCGGCCATGATGGCGGGCGGGCCAATTGCCGGGTTGCGGATCAACGCCGGCTTAAAAATGCAGATCGTGTCCGGCAGGCGGGAAAGCAGGAACGGGGCATCGACCAGCGTGGGGTGATTCGCAATAAAGATCGTGCCGCCAGCCAATGGTTCGGTGAAACCGTGCCAGCGAACTCGCACCACGTTACTGGTGTTAAACCACCAGATCCACATTCGGAAAAGCCGGCGAATCACTGCCCGCGTCGCCGTGCCGCACGCCTCCCGACAGGGCAGCAGAAACAGCGGAAGCGAAAGCAAATTGAGACAAATGCCCCCGGTAAAAAAAATTCCCCACGACATCAAGTAGGTCAGGACGTAGTAACCCTTGATTAACGCCGCGATCATGAGTGAGGAGCCGGAGCCGGCGCGGCGGTCGGATTGAGCGGCGTGAAGTTAAACCATTGGTAAGGTTTTTCGTGCAGGAGTGTTTCCAGATGACGAAGAAAATCCTGAAAGTGCTCCCGGGCCCGCACCATCAACGCCGCGCGCGTTTCACCTGGCTGCGGCGTGAAGAGCGGCGAAGCAAACAACTCCGCTCCGGTCGCCGTCGGCATGCCGACGGCCAGAATCACCGAGCGGCCAAAAATCATCGCGAGGTGATAAATGGTGACCGGGAAAAGGCGTTGCGCGCCGAGAAACTCAAAGGGCGCCGTGCGCGCGCTAAAGCCCACGCGATCGCATTGCAACGCGATCGCCGCCGGACCGGTCGCTGCATCTTTAAGCGCAAAAATAATCTCATCGGCATTGTTTACCCAAACAAACTGCAACCGGTCACCCAAACGCTCAGCGAGCCGGTCTGTGTCGTGGGAATTGCCCACCCGCTGCCGCACCATGTACACCGGATGTTTCATGTACCGGGTGAGCAAAAAGCCCGTCAGATCCGAGGCACCCACATGAAAAGTGCCAAGCAACAGCGGCACGTCCCCCATCAGCCACTTCGTGCAAATCGCCGAACCCGCCGCGTAGGTACAAGGCGGAATCCTGCCGTCGCCCGCGCGCAGTTTATCCATCAACGACTCTTCAAACGCAAAAAAATGCCGCCAGACGTCGAGCAGCGTCGGTTGCCGATCAAGCACGAGCGCCAGATAGTCGCGCGAATGGCGGCGCTCGTCCGGCATGCACGCCATCGCGACCGCTGTACCAAAACCGCGAAAAGGCCTAAAAATGAATTCAGGGAGCACCTTGTCAGCCACGCGCAAAAACTGATAGCCCCAGCCCGGCCCGGGATTGCGGAGCGGGCCGGCAGGCGGGTTCGGGATTTGTGCCTCAGGCTTCACGACCAGCTGAGTTGCAGACGCCAGCCCAGGGCGATCATCCCATCAAGCGCGCGTCGCTGATGCAGCAGGTCGAACCAGGCCGACTGCGTCATCTGGCCGGTTTCCTCCGAAGGCACGAGTGCCAGTCGGCCTAGCGGCGCTGGTCCGGGCTCCCGGGTGAGCGCCAGCGCATAACCAAAGGTTCGGTCTTGCGCCGAATAATAGTTAACCAACCAGCCGCCACGTTCCTCACCGCCGCACAGGATCACACGTGGGGCCGGGGCCAGCAGCGCAGTCAGGAGCGCTTGCGACGGCAGCTGGTCCACACCGGAATGAGAAAACACTTCGCCGAGGCTGCGCTGCTTGCCGATCAGCGCCTGTTGGGCACCGCTCGGATGGATCGAGGTCTGAAAGAGCGTCGGGCTCGCGGTGGGAAAACTGTCGAGATAGCTTTCCAACGACCGGCTCTCGGCATACGTCGAGGCGTAAACCAGTGTGTCCTCTCCCGCCGGAACGATCTTGTTCAAGGCCGCGCCCACCACCATGCCGAGCTGCGTCATGCGCCGCGTGGCACCCAACGCGAAAAAGCCTTTGAGCCGTTCACGCGTCTCCGCCAGCGCTTCGGTGCCGGCGTCGTCCGTGCTGATATTCTGGATGAAACGTTCAAGCATGGCTGAGCAGGAGCGCCGCATGGGCGCCGCCAAAAGCGTTGCTGGCGCAGATCACGCCGTCGAATTTGTCGTTGGCAAAAGGTTCCAGCGCCACCTCCGCTGTAAAGGCCGGAGCGCCGCTGCCGATCGTGCCCGGTGTGCGACCGTTCCGAAGCGCAGCGCAGGCGATCACGAGCTCAACCAGTCCACAGCTACCCAGCGTGTGCCCGAGACTGCCTTTCCAGCCAACCAACGGCGCACCAGGAAACATTTTCGCAAACGCACCCGACTCCATGCGCCCCGCATCGAGCGTGCCCGTACCGTGACCCTTGAGCCACACCCGACGACCGGCCATTTGCGCGGCGATTGGCGCGAGGCACGCCTCAAAGCCTGTACCATCCGGCTGGTTCGCCGTGAAGTGATGCATCTCGTTATACATCGACTGGGCCGAGATCGAAAAATCACCCCTGGCGCGAGAGAGCACCGCGTAACCCGCGCCATCACCCAGCCCGATCGAACCTGTTGCGCGGTTCATGTACGGAGCGGGGAATTCGGCGTTGAGAATCTTCAACGCGTAAAATCCTCCACTCACAAACGGACTCAAAAAATCAAAGGAAAAAACCAGCGCTTCGTCCGCGAGCCCCGACTCCACCATACGCGAAGCCTGCAACAATCCCAGATGTGCCGAAACACACGCGTGCGAGAAAATCGCCACATTTTCCTGCCAGCCGAGTTGTTGGCGCAACCAATCCACACAGTTCACCAACGCGCCGTATTTCATGTGCGCCTCGTCGCCGCTGCGCCGATGAGCATAGAGATTTCCCGCGCCGAAATTACTACTGGTCACGAAAACCGGCCGCCGAGCCGTGCCCCACCCCGTGTCATTTACCGGTGTCAGCAAGTTCCGCACCGGCTCCAGCCACGAAGGCGGCGCTGTTTCATCCAGTACCCGGCCCGGCAAAAGCGCGATGGGCACCGCGTCGCCCCCTTCACGACCGAGCACGGGTCGCAATTGCATCGCTCGCTCACCGCGCAATAACGCCGCCAGCGTATCCGCCGACTGGCCAAAGGGCGTTAGGCATTCACAGGCCTTGAGAAACACCTTTCCAGAAGCATTTGGTCCAGCCATGCGAGGGAGTGACAACGACGTAAGCTGAACGGGGCAACGGTTCGGTTATTTCGACGTGCGCGCCTGAATGAAGCTGGCGAGGCTGTTGATGCTCGCGAGCGCTTGGCGCGATTCCTCGCTGCTCCCGATTTTGATCCCGAATTCCTTTTCGATCTTCACCACAAGCTCAAGCGCATCAATTGAATCCAAGGCCAATCCCGAGCCAATCAGCGGGGCGGCTTCGTCGATGTCAGACGCCGTGACACCGTCAAGACGGAGGGTGTCGATAATGAGGAGTTTTAAACGGGAAATCAGCGGGTCGGTCATGCAGGTAAATTTTGACGATAGTCACACTAACGTTCTAAGGGCGGCAAGCCCGGAGACACAAAAAGCCATCATTGCCCATAAATGTTCCCACTTGGTCGCATGGCACCATGGAGCGGCTTGCTTCGCCTTACGCCGTCCGCCATCACAGCACGACGCCTCCGCCTCCTCGAACATGCGCATCACCCTCGTCCACCCCGCAGGATTCAATTTCGTGCCCGGGCAACCCGACTATACGGTGTTGGCCAATCGCATGGCGCCGATCGGAATACTCACGCTCGCAGCCTGGCTCGAAAAACACGGCCACCGCACCGCCGTCCACGACTGCCTCGGACCCGTCGCCCCGGTCGGCCTCGAAGCCAATGTCGCCGCCATTCTCGCCACCCAACCCGAACTCGTCGGGTTTTCCGCTACGTCCGCCGGTTTCATGGAAGCCGTGGACCTCGCCAGCCACATCAAACAAAAGCAGCCGCATATAATAACAGTGATCGGCGGTGCCCACGGTTCGTCGATCGGCGCCCCGTTGCTGAACCATTTTCCCGAGATCGACTACCTCTGCGTCGGCGAAGGCGAAGGCACGCTCCTAGATCTCGCCGAAGGCCGCGCACCCGCTGGCATCGCCAACCTCATCTACCGCGACAACGCCGGTCAGACCGTGACGAACCCGCGCCGCAACCGTATCGTAGACTTGGATACACTCCCCTTCCCCGCCTACGAAAAACTTGCCGGCTTCCCCGAGGGTTACCACCTGCCACTCTTCTCGTACCGCCAACGTTGGGGCGCCACGATGATCACCTCGCGCGGTTGCCCTTACAGCTGCTCGTTTTGCGACCGCACCGTCTTCGAGCACATCTACAAGTTCAATTCCGCCGCCTACATCCACGAACAAATGAAGACGCTGCGCGACCGGTTCGGCGTGCATCACATTAATTTCTACGACGACCTTTTCACCGCACAAAGCCACCGCGTTGACGAACTCTGCGAAACCCTCCTGCGCGAACCACTCGGCATGGAGTTCAACTGCGCCATCCGCACCGGCCACACGTCCGACGCCATGCTCCGCCAGCTCAAACGCGCCGGGGCGCTCATGGTTTCCCTCGGCATCGAGTCCGCCGCGCCCGACATGATCAAACGCCACAAAGCCGGCGTCACCCTCGACGCCGTCCGCGAAACCGTTAAAAAGATCCACGCCGCCGGTCTGCGCGCCAAAGGCCTTTTCATCTTCGGCCTGCCCGGCGAAACGGCCGAAACAGTCAAAATCACCAGCGACTTCATTCTCTCGCTGGATCTTGACGATATGAACATGACCAAGTTCAGCCCGATGTATGGCGCCCCGATCTGGGACGAATGCATCAGCGGCCAGGCAGGCGATTTCAACGAGGACTGGCGCCTCATGAACTGTCTCAATTTCACCTTCAAGCCCAACGGTTTCGCCCACCGCGCCGAGATGGACGCGCTCTACAACTGGCACATCCGCCGCTATTACCACGGCAAAGGTTACCAACGCCGTTTTGCCCGCCGCCTTTGGGAACACCGTTGGAGCCTCTGGCACCTCGCCCGAAACAGCCTGAAAGTCGTGCAAGCCGGCCGCTACTTTAACGCCAGCCAAAAAGAACTCGCCCGCCTCGGCAGGGATTTTCCCGCCCACCCGCGCCAGCCGCGCAATCTTCCCCGCGCCTCCGAAATCAAACCGCACGCTCGGCCCGCCTTGGCAAAACTAACCGCCACGCCCCAACCGTCGACGCCGTTCGCGAAATGAAAAAGATTCTCGTCGTCGAATATTCGCAAACCGGCCAGCTCGCCTCCGTGCTGGACGCGTTTCTCGCGCCGTTGCAGGCCGTGAACTCGGGTGTCGTCGTCGTGCGCGAAAAACTCCAGCCCGTCCCCGCGTATCCCTTTCCCTGGCCGTTCTGGCAATTCCTTGACGCGTTTCCCGAATCCGTCGCCGGCGAATCACCCGCCCTCGCGCCGCTCAGCACCGAGGCCACCGCTGGCGATTTCGACCTTGTGATTCTTGGCTACCCCGTGTGGTTCTTGTCGCCCGCCCCCGTGCTTGTCGGTTTCCTGCGCAGCGAAGCCGGGCGCCGCCTCGTCGCCGGCAAACCCGTCATCACCGTCACCGCCTGCCGCAACATGTGGTTGATGGCGCAGGAAGTTCTCAAAAAGGAACTCCTCGCCGCCGACGCCCGCCATTGCGACCACGTTGCCCTCGTCGATCGCGGCAGCGCACTCGCCACTTTTATCACCACGCCCCGCTGGATGCTCACCGGCAACAAAAATGCCTTCTGGGGCTTTCCCGCCGCCGGCGTCGCCGCCGACGATATTGCCGGTTGCCGCCGTTTCGGCCTCGCGTTGCGCGCAGCCCTCAAAAACGACAGCGAAAAGACGGGTGCCCCGCTGCTCCACGGCCTCCGCGCCTGCGTCGTCGACGTCCGCCTCATAGCCAGCGAAAAGATTGGCCGGCGCAGCTTTTGCATCTGGTCCCGCCTTCTCCGCGCCCTCGGCCAGCCCGGCGCTCCGCTCCGGCGCGCCCTGCTCGTATTTTATCTGGTATTCCTAGTGAGCCTTATCCTAACTGTGGTCCCGCTGTCCATGCTTCTAAAGGCTGCGCTCAGGCCGCTGTTACGAAAGAAACTTGCCGCCGCCCGCGCCTACTTTGAGCAACCGTCCGGCACCGATTCCTCCCGTCTGAACCAGTTCAATGAGTAACCCTGTTTACATCACCCGCACTTCGTCTTTTCTACCGCTCGCTCCGGTGGACAACGATTCCATGGAGTCCGTGCTCGGCATGACCGGGACCAAACCGTCGCGCACCCGGAAAATCACCCTGCGCAGCAACGGCATCAAAACCCGCCACTACGCCATCGACCCGCAAACCGGCGAAGTCCGCTACACCAACGCCCAACTCGCCGCCGAAGCCGTTCGCGCTCTCACCGACGACACTTTCCAGCTCAAAGACATTGCCTGCCTCGCCACCGGCACCTCCATGGCCGACCAATTCATGCCCAACCACGGCGTCATGGTTCACGGCGAACTCGGCAGCGCCCCCTGTGAAGTCATTTCCACCGCCGGTGTCTGCGCTGCGGGAGCCACGGCCCTCAAATACGCCTGGCTCGCCGTCCGCTCCGGCGAATTTTCCAACGCCGTGGCCACCGGCTCCGAATCCAGTGCCCTCTTCCTAAAAGCCACCCGCTACACCGCCGAAACCGATCAGCAGGTCAACGCCCTCGAAGCTCACCCTGAACTCGCCTTCGAAAAAGACTTTCTCCGCTGGATGCTCTCCGACGCCGCTGGCGCGATGCTCCTCCAGAACCGCCCCAACGCCTCCGGCCCCAGCCTCCGCATCGACTGGATCGACGTCGCTTCCTACGCCAACGAAATGCCCGTCTGCATGTACGCCGGCGCCGAGAAAAACGCCGACGGCTCCCTCACCGGCTGGGCCCGTTTCACCCACAACGAAATCGGCCACCACTCGATCCTCACCATCAAGCAGGATGTGAAACTCCTCAACGCAAACGTCGTCGAATACACCCTCATCAAACCGCTCTCCAAAATCATTGCGAAACGCAGCCTGCATGCCGAACAGATTGACTGGTTCCTCCCGCACATGTCGTCCGAATATTTTCGCCAGCCCATAGCCGACGGAATTGAAAAAATGGGCCTCGGCATTCCGCAAGACCGCTGGTTCACGAACCTTGCCGAACGCGGTAATACCGGCTCCGCCTCCTACTTCGTCATGCTCGACGAACTCTTTCGCAGCGGCCAATTAAAAACCGGCCAGCGGATCCTCGGCTTCATCCCCGAATCCAGCCGTTTCAGCAGCGCCTTCATCCACCTGACCGTCGTCTGATGCGCCCCGACGAAGTACCCCAGGAAAGTTCGCCCCTCTTTGACGGCCAACGCAAAGCCGTCTACGTCGTCAACCAAGACGGCCATTATCAAATAGCTCAGTCTGGCGGTTCGGAAGCCGAGGTGACCGTCACCTTAGAAGCCGTCGCCTGGTTCGCCAAGCTCGCCGAAGACGCCCACCAACGCGCCCTGCGCGGTGAAACCAGCCCGCTCGAATACCACATGTGTCGCCTGCGCCTCGACGAACCCACCCTCGCCAGCGCAACCGGAGTCTGGCGCTGGCGCGTCCGCCGCCACCTCACCGCCAAAGGATTCGCCAGCCTCAAGCCGAACCAGCTCGAACGCTACGCTGACGCCATGGGCCTCACAGTCGAACAACTCAAGTCCCTAGAAAAACCCACCAAATTGCGAGCATAACGCTCGCTCTCCGAGCCCATCACCTTCCGTCATTCGCGTCTATTCGCGTCCATTCGCGGTTAAAAACTCACCTTCAGACTTCCGATGTCGTCCCCGCCCGCCACCACCGAACGATCAAAAACCGCCTTCCAGCACCGGCAGTCCGCCCACTGCGAAAGCGGCGTCATCTCCTCGCTCCTGCACCATGAGGGCATTCCCCTTTCGGAAGCCATGGTGTTCGGGCTGAGCGCCTCGCTCTCATTTGCCTACATCCCGTTGGTTAAGATCAACGAGATGCCGCTGATCGCCTACCGGATGATTCCCCGCTGGATCCTTAACGGCATGCGTAAACGGTTGCACCTGCCCCTGCGCTTCGAAAAATTTAAATCCTCCGCCGAAGGCCGCAAACGTCTCGACGAACTCCTCGCGCAGGGTCGCCCGGTCGGCCTGCAATCCTCCGTGTTTTTCCTCCCGTATTTCCCGGAGAATATGCGCTTTCATTTCAACGCGCACAACCTCATCGCCTACGGCCGCGAAGGAAACGAGTACCTCATCAGCGACCCGGTTTTCAACGGCCCCACCCGCTGCGCCCTCGCCGACCTGCAACGCGCCCGTTTCGTCCGCGGCGCCCTCGCACCCAAAGGCCTCATCTACTATATCGACGGCCCTGTGCCCAAGGTCGATATCGTGCCCCTCCTACGCGGCGCGATTAAGAAAAACTGCGTCATGATGCTCCACGTGCCGCTGCCCTTCGTCGGCTGCCCCGGCATCCGCTTGCTCTCCCGTCGCGTGCTCAAACTCCCGGCGCAAAAAGACCTCGCGTACACCCGCCGTTTCATTGGCCACATCGTGCGCATGCAGGAGGAAATTGGCACCGGCGGCGCCGGCTTCCGCTTCCTCTACGCCGCGTTCCTGCAGGAATGTGCGGTGCTGCTCAACAACCCGCGCCTCCAGGAACTCTCACTCGAACTCACCGCCATCGGCGACGAATGGCGTGAATTCGCCCTGCACGCCGCCCGCATGAGCAAAGGCCGCGAAGACCTCGATTTACCGCTATTGCACGGATTGCTCCACGACCTCGCCAATAAAGAAACCGCGCTCTACAAGACATTGAAAAAGGCCGTGGACCAGTAAAAACGGTAATCCTCACAACCCGCCCCCTTTTCGCCGCTCCACCCCTGCAAAACCATCCCACAGATACCACAAACATTAGGGTTTGACCCGAATGGCGCTAAGTTAGTGTGTAACTTATTGAACATAAATGATTTAAAGATTAAACCGGCATGGTATCTGCTTACTGGATACGTATGGAAAATTCGACCCCTTTTCTGCCCGGTTTCACTCAGCGCCTAGGCCGTCGGC
>JANNHA010000076.1:0-2276 GCA_031404135.1 Verrucomicrobiota bacterium
ATCACGATCAAGGCAGATCGCCACGAGTGTCGTACCTGACGGCACCAACTGGCCCAGCATTTTTGCCAAATTGAGAGAGCCGGGCTGCGAGGCGGTCCAAGTAAAAAGGCAAAGCGGCCCTTCGACTTTGGGCCATTGGGCTTCCTGGCCAACGAGGGCTTTCAACTTTTTCCCCACCAAAGCCAGGCGATTTAGAACGTTTTGCGCCTCCTGCTTGATTTCCGGCGCGGCTGCAGAAGCGAGTAAATCCTCCGCGATTTTCTTGGCTTGTTGATCGTTGCTGTCGCGAGCCACGCGCAACAGCGCGGCATAGTTTTCCGTATGTTCGGGGAACTCCTTGAGGTTTTGCCAAGCGGCCTTGGCAAAACCGTCCATGCGCTGGTCAGGTTCCAGCGACCGGTTAGAGCTCACGTCAAGGTTGGCCGAAAGCGAATCGATCATGGCCCGTTCCTTTCTTGGGAGGGCTTCGTCCTTCTTTAATCGTTCGGCCAAAACATGCCTGCGTTGCTCAAGCGCGGGGTCCTGATGCTGAGCCAATTTCGCGAGCGTATGAAATTCCTCCACCGAGGCATCGCGCGCTTCTTTAGTGCCAGGTTTTCGTTCACCTATTTGCCGAAGCTGCGCGATCTTCTCCTTCAATACGGCTTCATCTTTCGGCGAGGTCGCTAGGCTTTTGTTCGGCTGTGCGATACCACCGGAGATGGATTTTGCCCCTTGGGTTTCGTTCAGGAATTTTAGTAACTTGTCTTCACCGCCCGTTGCAACCGGTGCTGCTGATTGCGCCAAGGCCACGCTGGCGCTCAGCAACAGAATCGCTGCGGCAAAGCGTGGGCGCACCAGCCGAGAGGGACAAAATTTTTCGATTGAAGGGATCATGGGCGCTGGGAGCTGGCAGAAGGGGTGGAAGGAGTTGCGCGGACACGGGCGAGCGACTTGTCGATCATGGTGCGCAATATTTGCCGGTTGGACCGGGAGTCGGGGTCGGCGACCTCGGGCGTGCGGAGGGTGGCGTGGGCGGCGTACATGCGGGCGGTGGCGGCGACCTCGTTTGGCGCAACCTTAGGGGCCACCGGTGCGACTGCAGTAGTGGTGGCAGCGGTTGGGGTTGGCGTCGGAGTTGGGGTTGGGGTCGGCGTCGGAGTAGCAGCGGCCGCCTGAGAAATCGCGGGCGGCGGGGGTGCCACGGTGAGGGCCGGGGCGACAGGAGGCGCGGCGATTGTGGCGATTGGAGCGGGGGTGGGCGGTGAGGCGGTCGGCGCGAGAGTGGAGGCGATGGGGGCCCGGGTGGGCTCGACCGTGGCTTCAGCGGTGGGCGCGGGGGAGGGAGTGGCGGCGGGCGAAAAAAACAAACGCCACACGCCCAGTGCAACCAAGACCGCAGTGAGCGAAATCAGAATTTTTTTGCGACGAGGTGTCATGATAAATCAGAGGTCAAGGAGTGACCAACTTTGTGATCGTCCAAGTGGACGTATTCACACCGAAGAAATTTGGAACGGGCGTACGGAGCACAAGTTGGACTTCGCTCGGCAGGGAAATTCCATCAAGCCGATAAGTCGGATCCAAACCGGTTTGCCACTCCACGAGATTAGATAGACCATCGCCATCGTAATCGGCATTAGCTCCATTAATCAGGCTGCCAAAGTACTGTGTCTCCCATGCATCGGATAGTCCGTCGCCATCGATATCATCAGAGACGGAAAGAGCGGCCAGGATGCTTGTGACCGAACCTGCGTTGTTGCTGACCACGACAGTATAACTTGCCGCGTCAGCCGATTGCACGTTTGTAATAGTCAGTGTGGTGGAAGTTGAGCCACTTACGTTGCCGCCATTGGTGAGGTTAGACCCATTCTTACGCCATTGATATATGAGCGTTGGCGTACCGGTTGCCGCAACGCTGAAACTGGTGGCCCCGCCAGGCCCGACGGTCAGACTCAAAGGCTGACTTATGATGGTGGGTCGGATCGATGCCGGTAAGTCGAACGAAAAGGCGATCTTGAGCTGTCCGATGGTGACGGGGCTGTAGTTCTCGCCGGTTGCGGTCGAGGCGGCCCAGGGAAAATATGGACCGCTGCCTGAGATGAACGCCGGTGACACACCGAGAGCTTGCAAGCGGCCCCGCACGTCATACTCAGGCGCGAATGGCGCTAAGTTAGTGTGTAACTTATTGAACATAAATGATTTAAAGATTAAACCGGCATGGTATCTGCTTACTGGATACGTATGGAAAATTCGACCCCTTTTCTGCCCGGTTTCACTCAGCGCCTAGGCCGTCGGCG
>JANNHA010000077.1:0-2056 GCA_031404135.1 Verrucomicrobiota bacterium
CGGATCGCGCTTCGCAACCGCGTGTCCGTCGAGTTCCTTTTCCAGCCACAAAACGAAACTCGCGGTGTCGGCCGGTTTCGACCGCGGCAGTCCCAACGGCGGCATCTCGCCCGTCCGAACCTTGCGCAGAATCTTTTCCCACGTCATGCCCGCCTCGCCAACGGCCGTCGTTTTCAGCCCTTCAACCGATACGCCGCCTGATCGATTCGTCTCGCTGTGACAGCCCTGGCAGTACGTGCCAATCAGTGTTTGCGCGGCAATGGCGGGAACGGTCGTTTGGCCGTAAACGCCCGCGCCCGCCACTACCAGCAAAAATATTTTTTGGCCATCAACCACGAGGCCGAGGCGAACATCATCGCCCAGGCCGGCCGCTTCGCGCAGGTGACCATCGCCACCAACATGGCCGGTCGCGGCACCGACATCAAACTCGGGGAAGGCGTGCGCGAACTTGGCGGTTTGTACGTGATCGGCACCGAGCGCCACCAGTCACGCCGCATCGACCGCCAGTTGCGCGGCCGTTGCTCGCGCCAGGGCGATCCGGGTCTGACGAAGTTTTTCCTCTCGCTCGAAGACGAGCTCATGCGCCTCTTCCTTCAGGGCAACCTCGCCTCCCGCATGATGGAAGGCGCGATGAAAGACGGCGAAGAGCTCGAGCATCCGTGGCTGAATCGCTCGATCGAAAGCGCGCAGAAAAAAGTCGAACAGCAGAATTTCTCCGCCCGCAAACGCCTGCTCCAGTATGACGACGTGCTCAACAAGCAGCGCGAAGTCATCTACGGCATTCGCAACGCTGCCATCCACGCCGATCGTCCTAAAGAAATCATTTTCGAGCAGGTCAGCGAAGAAATCGCGGTCCGCCTCGAAAGCGCTGGCTTTGCCGAGAAATCTGGTTCCTCGGCCGCCGCCCTCGAAAGTCTGGTCGGTTGGCTCAACACCCATTTCCCCGTCTCCCTCAAGCAGGAAGACCTCGCCGGCAACAACCTTGAGAAACACCTAGAACTCATTGTTGGTCGCATCAAGGACTCCTACGCGATCAAGGAATCCGTTGAAATCCCCGAGGCGCTCGGCTCGCTCGAACGCTACAACGTCATCAGCGCGATCGATCATCACTGGCAGGAACATCTCACCGAGATGGAAAGCCTGCGCCAATCCGTCGGCCTCCGCAGCTACGGTCAGAAAGATCCACTCGTTGAATACAAAAACGAAGCCTACACGTATTTCGAAGAATTGATGAACAACGTGCGGTTGCAGATCTGCACGAGCCTGTTCCGCAGTGCGAGCAACCTGCAGTCGTTTGAGAACATGCTCTCGCTCCTCAGTCGCAATGCGAAGACTCAAGGCCCGGAAAACGCACCGGCCGCGCCGCGCGCCCAAGTCAGCACGACCATAACCAGTGGCGGCAGTTCAGAAGCGCCCTCCGCGACGCCCGAAGAAGAAATCGTGTTGCCCACCGTCACCATTCGTCGCGAAACCCCGAAGGTCGGCCGTAACGAACCATGCCCTTGCGGCAGCGGCAAGAAATTCAAGCAGTGCCACGGCAAGTAACGTAACGGTCAGCTGACGCGCTCATGGAAAAAGAACCCAAGGTCGAAATCGACGAACCCACCTTTCTTCGCGATCTGGTGAAAACCTCACGCCAGAAAATTCATCAGGTGAAGTGGGTTGACCGCGACGGCACGGAGCGAGTCACGCGGCTAAGTCAGCCCGAGCACGCTCGCCTCAACGGGCTTGCCCGCGATCAGGGAAAGTCCATGAGCGACGTGATGCGCCAAGCCGCGCATGTTCCGGTGATGCCCAAGAGTGCCGCGAGCGCGAGCGAATAGCTATTTTTAACGGTTCGTGGTAGGGCGTGACCGCTGGGCCACCACACTTGGACGATTCCCCGTCATCTCACTCTCAGCCGCTCGAACAGAGGCAAAGCGTCTCCTGGCCGAACGCACCCTCGGCAAATCGAGTCCGACACGGATCGCATTCGACGACGCCAAGGATCTTTTCCTTGCCTATTGCGAGGAGAAGAACCGGCCTCGCATGGTCACTGATTACCGCCGGCTTTTGC
>JANNHA010000078.1:0-19858 GCA_031404135.1 Verrucomicrobiota bacterium
TTGGGCCTTTGGGGGGGGGGGGCGACCGGGGGGCGCGCGGGTTTTGCGGCGGGGGGCCCCCTGGGGTCGCGCCCTACCTCGGAGCGGCGCGCCCAGCGGTCGCGCCCTACCCAAAGACAATTTCGGAGAGATATGTTTTGGGGGATGTGCCTATGGTTTTGCTTTAAAAACTCTAACCGGACTTCGGTCGTTTCGCGGATGCGAGGCCGCTCCGTTTGCGGTCGGCTTTTTCCGCCTGCAACGCGACATTGGCTGTTCCCAGCTGCACGGTTTGTGCGGCGAAGCGTTTTTCTAGGATAGCCTGGGTGTCGCGTAATTTTGCTTCTAGTGTCTTGGCGACGCTGATGTTGGCAAAGGTGATGACGACGCCATCGATCCGGTTGTCCAGCGTCTGGTACGGCATGATGCGCACGGTGAACCAGCGGCCATCGCTTGCGGTCGCTGACTTTTCGGCCGGGACCAGCGTGCGCAAAACCTCACGTGCATCTTCCGCCAGGTTCGGGTAATCCAAGTTTGAAACCAGGTCGGTGATCGGCCGGCCTGCGTCGCCGGGGATGAGCTTGATGATTTTTGTCGCCTGCGGGGTGAAGCGCCGGACGTTGAGCTCGCTGTCCAGAAACAGGGTCGCGATATCGGTGCTGTTGAGCAGGTTTTTCATGTCGCTGCTGGCGCGCGAGAGTTCGTCGAGCTTGGCCTGCAACTCGGCGTTCACGGTTTGCAGTTCCTCGTTCATCGACTGCATTTCCTCCTTCGAGGTGGTTAACTCCTCGATGGTGGACTGGAGTTCTTCGTTGGTGGATTGCAGCTCTTCGTTGGAGGACCGGAGCTCCTCCTGCGCGGTCTGCATCTCTTCGTGGGTGGCGCGCGCCTCGGCACGGAGTTGGAGGAGTTCGTGTTCCAGCTCGGTCATGCGTGCGCTGCGAGGAGTCTTGGTCAGGCGGCCTGTGGTTTTGGTGTCGGCGGGTGCGGCTACGGGGGTGAAGACGATGATCATCAACCCGCGCAAAGGGCCGGTTTCATCGAGTCGCTGGATCGTTATGTCCACGCAAGGATCGTCCTTCTCGGGCCCGGACTTGAGGCCGTGGACGACCACGGCCTTTTTCAACCGCAGCGCTTTCTGAAAGGCGTCGGTTAATTCGTAGCGCAGGCTTTCGCGAGCCATGGCGAAGATGTTCCAGTTGGCCTTGCCGGCGGCAGGTTCCAGGTATTTGCCGGTTCGGCCGCTGACGTAGAAGATGTCTCCTGTGTCGTTGGTGATCACGGTTGGCTGGGCGTAGCGTTGCAGGACCAGCTGGTCGGCGAGGGTCTGTAGACTGGCGGGTGGTTTGGCCATGGGGAGAGTTGCACGCTCGGTGGGCAGGCCGAGGTTAAAGGAAGAGGGAAAGGCGATGGACTCAGCGCGCAGGCCGGATTCGGTCCGCTGGTAGAGTCGCGTTTTGCCGTTGAGTGGGTTAAACAGGTCGGTGTTGTGGCCGATCGTCTCCGCGCTGCCGAGCAGCAGGAGGCCACCGGGATTGAGGCTGTAATAAAACAGCGGGATCAGTTTTTTCTGCACGTCCGGCGTTAGGTAGATCAGCAGGTTGCGGCAGCTCAGGAGGTCCAGCTTGGTGAAAGGCGGATCCATGATGAGGTTTTGTGGCGCGAAAATCACCATCTCGCGGATTTCTTTGCGCACCCGATAGCCGTGTTCTTCTTTGGCGAAGAAGCGTCTCAGGCGTTCCTCCGAGACGTCGGCGGCGATGGTGATGGGGAAGACGCCTTGGCGGGCTTTATCGACGGCGTCACGATCCAGATCGGTAGCGAAGACTTGAATTGAAAATTCCTTCTTGGGCTTGAGCGCGTCGACGGCTTCTTTGAGCACGATGGCCAAGGAATAGGCCTCCTCGCCGGTCGAGCAGCCGGGCACCCAGGCGCGGAGAGTGTGGCCGGAAGGGCGGCTCGCGAGCAGGGAGGGAATGGCCGTTTCGCACACGTGGGCCCAGACGGTGGGATCGCGGAAAAAGTTCGTCACCCCGATCAGCAGTTCCTTGAAAAGCAGATCCAGTTCCTGCGAGTTTTCCTGCAAGTAGCGAATATAGTTCGCCATCTTGGTGATCTGGTGGATGCCCATGCGGCGTTCGATCCGGCGATAAAGTGTGTTGTGCTTGTAGGCGGAGAAGTCGTGGCCGTTGTGGGCGCGCAGCAGGACAATCACCTTTTCCAAGATGTTCGGCGTTTTGTCGATTAACCCGGGTGCGGGCTGTGCGGTCAACGGCGTGCGTTGGAGGAAGGCGATGATTCTGCCCGGTAATTCTTCAACCGGGGCGACGATATCCGCCAGCCCGGCGGCCACGGCGTTGCGCGGCATGCTGTCGAATTTGGCGGTGGCGGGTTCCTGCACGAGGGTCAGGCCTGCTTTCTCCTTGATGGCGCGCAGGCCGAGCGTGCCGTCGGAACCCATGCCGGAAAGAATCACGCCGATGCTGTGCTTCTGCTGATCCTGCGCGAGTGAGCGGAGGAAGAAATCGATCGGCAGGCGCAGTCCGCGTGGTGCCGCCGGCTCGAATAAATGCAGAACCCCGTGCAAGATCGTCATGTCCCGGTTTGGCGGTATCACATAGACATTGTCCGGCTGGGCTTTGGTGCGATCTCTGACCTGAGTGACGCGCATTGGGGTGGCGCGTTGGAGCAGTTCGGGCATGATGCCCTTGTGCGTCGGGTCTAGGTGTTGAACGATGACAAACGCCAAGCCGCTGCCTGCGGGTACGTGACGGAAAAACTGCTCAAGCGCTTCGAGCCCGCCGGCGGAGGCACCGATGCCGACGATGGGAAACGGCGTGCTTACCGGTGGCGGTGGGTTCGCTTTTGCGCCCGTTTTGGCGAGTTTTTTCGAACGGCGTATAGGTGATGCAGTCTTTTTCATGAGCGTGGTTCATGTCGCCTGCGGCTCGCGTGTTATGGCGGCCAGAGCGGAAGGAGGCGAGGTATATAAGCCGGGAGGTTCGTGTTCGACGTGCCTAGTCGTCTTGGTGGAAGCGAAAGCGGAAGGGTTTTTGCCCTTCACTTTTGTGATTCCAGCCTGGCTTGCTGGCCAGAGCGCTGGGCTTGCGCACCTTCGGCAGGCTGGCGGCTTTCTCGTGCTTTAACTTGAGATAACTATCAAAACGAAGCTGCGTGAGCGCGCCCTTTTTCAGGGCGTTCTGCACGGCACAACCCGGCTCGTTGGTGTGCCCGCAACCCGTGAAACGGCAACGCGAGGCAAACTCTTTTATATCGGCAAAGGCGTCGTCAACCCCGCCGTCCACGCCCCAGAGCTGGAGTTCGCGCATGCCTGGCGTGTCGATCACGAGTGCGCCCGAGGGCGTGATCACCAATTCGCGGCGCGTGGTGGTGTGGCGCCCTTTGCTGTCTTTCTCGCGCACCTCGGCCGTCGGCAAAGCCTCGTCGCGAACGAGGGCGTTGATCAAACTCGATTTGCCCACACCGGAGGAGCCAATGAAGGCGAGCGTTTTTCCCGCTTTCAGATAGTTCGTGGTGAGTGCCTTCAGGCCCTTGCGCGTCACGGTGCTGGTAATGAAAACCGGTACGCCAGGCACAAGTACCTCTACTTCGGCGCGTACTTTTTCGGCGTCCTCACACACGTCGGACTTATTTAGTATAACCACCGCTTCGGCGCCGCTGTCTTTCGCTGCGACGAGAAAACGCTGGATACGCTTGGGGTTGAAATTGAGATCCAGGCCGCTCACGAGAAACACCGTGTCGATGTTGGCGGCGACGATTTGCTCAATCTCTTCCGAACCCGAAGCACGCCGGGAAAATTTTGTTTTCCGAGGTAACACGGCATGAAGATCGGCCCGTTGTTCACCGGCCCGAACCCGTACGGCCACCCAATCGCCGACGGCGGGAAATTGATCGGGTTTGCGCGCGTGGTGGAAAAAGCCGCCACCACATTCGGCGAGCACTTCGCCGGCGGCAGTCTGTACCGCGTAGAAATTTCGGCGCAGTTCGCAGACCACGCGGGCAGGCTCCAGCCCGGCCGCAGCGTGTGGGGCAAACGTGAGCGCGAGGGCATCGTTCCAGCCTAGATCGGCAAGAGTCATGGAGCGCACTCTAGGTGCCATTCGGGCACGGACGCCAGAAAGGAGCGGTGCCGGGGGGAGGTTTTCTTTGGCCAACGTTTCTGATTGTTGGGGCTTGGGTAGGGCGGATGGTCCCGCATCCGGCTCGGTCAATGGCGGAGCATTGACCCTACCTCGATCATAATACGTCGGAACGGCGCGCCCAGCGGTCGCGCCCTACCTCGGAGTCGGAACGGCGCGCCCGGCGGACGCGCCCTACCTCGGACTAGTTGCTCCAGAGGGCGAAGTTCGAGAAGCCGGGGCCGAAGGGGGCTGTGAGCGTGCGCCACTGCGCTTGCGTGCTCACTTCGCCGCCTTGGATGTAGGGAGCGAAGGCGGAGCCTTGGATAAAGAGCACGAGGTCAAACTTCGGCGGCGTTTGCGCGAGCTTGGCGACGTTGATGCCCATACCATTGATAATGCGCCAATGAGGGAGGAGTTTTTTACCGGTCAAAATGCCATCGACTTCGGCGAGGATCGTCATCCAGCCGTCGATCTGTTCTTGGGTGACTTTGGCACCGCGTGGTCCGGTTTGTTTTGGATTGGGCAACCATTCCTGATCGTCGTCGGTTTCGGCGAGGATGCGGGTCCAGCAGTTTTTGCTGCAAATGATCGCGGCGCGGAACTCGGTCACGGCTTTTTTCAATCCGTCGGCGTCGGTCAAGTCCAGGCGCATGTCGTGGATCGCGGCGATGAGGTCGACCCATTCGCCGATCTGGCCGCCTTGACCGGCGACGGTGTATTTGGCGAAAGGCGGGAGCGGATTGGGCGACGCGAAAAATGCCTGTGCGGCTTGGTTCCAGACGGGGCGCCAGTCGTAGGCCATGAAGACATCGAGCAGGCCAACCAGAACATGAGTGTAGCCTTTGAGCCAGAGGGCGTCAGCCGAATCAAAGTTTATCACTAAATCTTTTTCCTTGCTGTTGCGCTGGCCGAGGATGCGTCCGAGTGATTCGGAGAGGGGCATGCCGGGCACGCCGTCTTTGTTTTCAAGGTGGGCCTGGGCGAGGTTGATCTGCACTTTGAAATCGGAGGTGCCAACTTTGGCGAGGGTGGCGTTGGCCTTGGTAAGGGCGTCGCGGAGATTTTGGAAAAGCGCGCGGACTTTCTCGGGTGTGGCCTGTTCGACGGGGCCGGTGGCGGAGCGTGGGAGCACGCGGAAAAAGGGCAGGCCGCTGCCGGCGAGGGATTGTTTGATACCGAGCTTGGCAGCGCCGTCGGCGAATTGTTGCAGGCCCTGGAGTGATTGCAGCACGGCGAGCGAAAAGCGGTCGGCGTCGTTGGAGGGTTTCGAGAACGCGGCGAGGCCGTCCTGGAGTTTTCCGCTGGTTAGGTAGGCGTCGAGGTTGGGGCTTTGGGCGTTTAAGACGGGCGTCAGCAGAGCGAGCGCCAGCGTGAGTTTGATCAGTGATTTCATGGGTGTCGTACTTGGGTTTTAAAAACCTGGCTATTGGTTAAATCCAACGATCACGCTCCACTGAGGATGCGGTCGATGGCGGTGAGTTCGTCGGCGGAGAAGGAGAGGTTTTTGATCACGCCGACGTTGTCGTCGATCTGGCTGGTTTTGCTCGCGCCGATGAGGGCCGTGGTGACGGCGGGCTGGCGCAAGACCCAGGCGAGGGCCATTTGCGCGAGGGACTGGCCGCGTTGCTGGGCGAGGGCATCGAGGGCACGGGTTTGGGTGAGCAGGGCGGGCGTGATGTCGCCGGGCTTGAGAAAGCGTGGATCGCGGGCGGCGCGCGCATCGGCGGGCAGGCCGGCAAAATAGCGATTGGTGAGCGTGCCTTTGGCGAGGGGTGAGAAAACGATAGAGCCGATTCCTTCCGTTAGCAGCACGTTGAAGAGGCCTTTTTCGGGCGTGCGTTCGAGCATGCTGTAGCGCGGCTGGTGAATCAAGCAGGGGGTGCCGAGTTGGCGGAGGATTTGGGCGGCTTGAGTTGTTTGGGCGGGGTTGTAATTGGAAATGCCGGCGTAAAGGGCCTTGCCGGAACGCACGGCGTGGTCGAGAGCGCCCATGGTTTCTTCGAGTGGCGTGGCGGGGTCGAACCGATGGCTGTAGAAAATATCGACATAGGGCAGGCCGAGGCGGCTCAGGCTTTGGTCGAGACTGGCGAGGAGATATTTGCGTGAGCCCCCATTGCCGTAGGGGCCGGACCACATATCGTAGCCGGCTTTGGTGGAGATGATGAGTTCGTCACGGTGGGCGGCGAGGTCTTCGCGGAGCACACGGCCGCAGGTGGTTTCGGCGGAGCCGGGGGGCGGGCCGTAGTTGTTGGCCAGATCGAAGTGCGTGATGCCGAGGTCGAAGGCGTGCAGGATCAGCGCGCGGGAGTTGGCGACGTTGTCGTTGGCGCCGAAATTATGCCAGAGGCCGAGTGAGAGAAGTGGCAGTTTCAGGCCGGAGCGTCCGCAGGTGCGATAGAAGGCCGGGTTGTCGTAGCGGGTCGGAGCGGGAGAGTGCGGCATGCGGAAACGTTATGGGGAAAATGGCATTTGTCGCACCCGAATTTGCAGCTGGCGAACGATTCAAGATTGGCAGCCCTATGCCCGGCTTAAAAACGGTCTGAAAGAGCCGTTCGAGGGCGCTTAGGCTGAGAGCGGGTCAGGGGGTGAACGTCTGGCGGGTGGGGGACCAGCAGGTGGTGCGGCCAGCGATCGGTTCGCGATGGAGGAGGGAACCGGTTTTGGGACAACGGCCGCCGTCTTCCCAGCGGTGGGGAAACAACCAGGTTTTCGGTGGTTCGGGTAAGGCATCACCCTCGCCGTCGATGACTTTGAACGCTTGGCGGCAGACCCAGCGGCATTCGCGATGGAGTGTTTTGATCTGCGCGGCGGTGAGTGTACCTGCGGGTTGTTTCGGGTGAAGGGCGGCTCGCCAGAGGATTTCGTCGGCCATCCAGTTGCCGATGCCCGGGAAGCGTTCTTGCATGAGCAGCACGGCTTTGATCGGTGAACGCGCGCGGCGACGGAAGAAGGCGGCGACTGCGCCGACGGTGAAAGCGTCGGATAAAATTGCGGGTGCGATCGAGGTCCACCAGTCAGGCGCGGACGGTCCGAGAGAGAATTGAACGAGGCCGAACATTCGATGATCGCTAAAGACAAGCGAGCGGTCGCGTTGGCGTAGGACGAGATGGTCGTGTTTGCGAGCGGCGAAGTCGGCGGGTTGCAGGGTGAGTTCTCCGGTCATGCCGAGGTGGATGCCGAGCCAGGCGTCGCCGCTAAAACGGAAGAGCATTTGCTTGGCGGCGGCGAGGGAGGACTGAAGCGTGGTGCCGGTGAGGCGGGTGGAGAGTTGCGCAGCGTCGCAGTCGCGAAAGACCGAGGCTTTCGGGTGCACGAGGACGGAAGTGACTTTTTGGGCCAGACCGGGATTCCAACGTTTGCGGAAGAATTCGACCTCGGCGAGTTCAGGCATGGGATGGAAATTGGATCAAGGCATGAGTCACACCGAGCTCAGACACCGAGTTCGGTGGAGTGTCAGGTGTTTCCGGCGAGCTGGCGGTGGAGGGCAGTTAGGACGGTGTCGGCAGAAAGGTCGGCGAGGTCGCCGCCGCCGGTTGTGGGGCAAGCGGGTGGTTGAAGGATTTCGAAGGGGGCGGTGAAGACCGGGCCGGTGCGGAGGGGGTTGGTGGGGCCGAAGAGCGCGAGGAGGGGGACGCCAAGGGCGTTGGCGAGATGCATGCCGCCGGTGTCGGTGGTCACGAGCAGGCGGCAGGAGCCAAGTTTTTCAACGTAGGCGGGGAGTTGGGTGCGGCCGGCGAGATCGTGGACGCGGGCAGGGTCGAGGCCATTGGCGATGGCGGCCGTAGTCGGTTGGTCGTTGGCGGTGCCGAAAAGTTCGATGGTGGCGTGGGGATATTCGGTCAGCAGTTTTTCGGCGAGCTGGCGCCAGTGGGCGAGGGGCCAGCGTTTCTCGGGGTTGTTTTCGGAGCCGGCGATGAAGCCGATGGCGAGGCGTTCGGGAACGGGGAAGGGCGGCGTGGTCTCGGAGGCGTGCGAGGCTGAGTGTTTTACGTCGAAGGGCTCGCGGTCGAGCGGGGTGTTGAGTCCGAAGTGGCGGAAGAGGTTTTCCCAGAGCAAGAGCGGGTGGTTTTGGCGTTCGTCGAAGTCGGCGGGGACGGCGTAGCAGTGAGTGAGGAGCGAGCGGCGGTGGCCGGGTTTGACGAGGCCGAAGCGTTGGGGGCAGCGGGTCAGCCAGGCCTCGACATCACCGCGCGTTGAGTGGGTCAGGAGCAGGTAAACGTCGGGGTAGCGGCGGCGAAGTTTCCAGAAATGCAAGAAGTAGCCGAGGCCATGCGGAGGGAGTGGTTCGAGGTGATCGGCGACACCGGCGATCTTGAACAGCGGGAGAAGGGTGGCTTTGGCGATGACGGTGATCTCGGCATCGGGTCGGGAAACGCGGAGGGCGCGCAGGAGCGGGAGCGCCATGACGACGTCGCCGAGCGAGTGGGGCAGGCGGACGAAGATGCGGGTATTGCGTGGGAGGACGGCGAGGTTGCGGGCGGCGAGGTCGGCGGCGAGGAGGTTGCGTTTTGATTCGAGGTGGAAGCGTTGTGAGGGGATATCCTGGTGGCGCCAGCGGTTATGGCTCCAGAGCCAGGAGGCGCAGAAGTTGTCGTCGGAGGAAAGAATTGTCTCCAGCCAGCGGTTAAGGGCGAGGGTGACGCTGATGGCGGTGCCGTCGTGGATGATTTCCATGGCCTCGAAGCGCAATTTCCAGAAGCCGAGGCGGCGCGGATAAAAGGCCATGATGCGCGCGCCGGATCTTTCGGCGAGCAAGCCCGGGAGTTCGCTGGTTGAGCAGACGCGGCCGAAGAGCGTGGTGAGAGCTCCTTGCAGACCGGCGTTTTGGTCGAAGAGGACGCCGACGGTGCCTTTTCGGCGGAGGATGCGGAAGGATTCGGTGAGTCCGTCTTTGCGTGAGAGCAGGCGCAAGCCGTGGCGTTCGCGGGTGGATTTTATCCACGCATTGGCGGTAGGGTTGTCGATCGGGCGGAAAATGACGCCGAATTCCGGCAGAGGCACACCCAGGTGGAGCCCAAGCGAGGTTAGGCTTTCCCAGTAGGCGATGTGCGGCGACGCGACGATTAGCGGGTAGGGCTGCGTGTGGTGATCGACAAAAAACTTTTTTACTTCGGGTGCCATGGTGGACATGGCGCGGATGCGATCGTCGGAAAAGTGCGGCGAGCCTAGGGAGAAGAGCGCGGTTTCGATGATTCGGCAGCTGCTTTCGCGGGCGACTTTGGTTTTCCAGGCGAGCGATTTTTTCGGGTAGGCGTGGTCGAGATTGGAGAAATAGAGTCGGCGGCGGCGCGCCATCAGAAGGAAGATGCTATGGCCGACGAGGCGCGAAACTGCGCTCAGCAGGATCTCGGGCGTGTGGGCGATGAGCCAACCACTGAATTGTAGAATGAATTTAAACACGCGAACGGCCTTGAGATAAAGGGTTCGCGAGAAATACGGCGATTATCATTTGATTTTGCAGCGAGAAACTTCATCAAACGAAGCCTGTCCGCGGTTAAAAGAACAATCTGTAGCCGCAGTCTTCCATGACCCAGCTTCTGATCATCAAACCGTCCTCGCTTGGGGACATCGTTCACGGCCTGCAAGTCGCAACCTCGCTCAAGAGCCAGGATGCCGGTCTGCAGATTTCTTGGATCGTGCGCGATATTTTTGCGCCGATGGTGCGTGCGTGCGAAGCGATTGACCGGACGTATGTTTTTAGGCGCAACGACGGGCCAATCGGTTTTATGCATCTGATGCGTCAGGTGCGGCAGACGGAGTTTGATTACGTATTCGATTTTCAAGGACTGCTTCGCACCGGGCTGATGACGTGGCGGGCGCGGGCAAAAAATAAAGTGGGCCGCAGCGATGCCCGTGAGTGCTCGGGATTATTTTATCAACGCACCGTGCCGCTCCCGCCCGCTGGCCGCCAGAGCCATGCGTTGGATATTTTGCTGCAATTTTGTCCGGTGCTCGGCGCGAAAGCGGAGCTGCAGGGCACGTTGCAGTTCAAGCCGGTGGAGGGGCTGAACCTGAATTTTCTGGAAAGCCGCACGGGGGCGAGCCCGGTGGTGATGTTTCCCGACAGCCGCCGCGCCGAAAAGAAATGGCACGGTTTCAAGGAATTGACTGAGGCGATCGCGCGCGACGGATCCGGCCGCAAAGTCATCTGGGCGGGCAACGCCTACGTTGATTTCAAGGATGCGCCGCCGGACAACCAGTTCCTAAACCTAACGGGCAACACCAGTCTGGTTTCGCTGCCGGCTCTGATCAAACGCGCGTGTTGGGTGATCGGTAACGACAGCGGTCCGCTGCATTTGGCGGCGGCGCTCGGTGTGCCGGTGCTCGGGGTTTACGGGCCGACTGATCCGCAGCGGGTTGGGCCGTATCCGCTCAACGGAGCGAGCAACCATGTCGCACAAGCGCCGCTGGGAAATCTGAAATTGCTCACCGCGAAGGATGTTTACACCCGCTTTCAAAAGCTCGATGGCGGCCGTCCGCGCACCGCGTCGCCGTTTCCGATCCGGGGTTTTTGAAGTGTCGCTGCGCCGAAGGAAGGGCGCGGATATTTTTTGCTGTTTTCAAAGGAAAAGAGCGGCTGGAGCAATTATTGGTTTCCGCCGATTTGTTTTTTCATTACTCGTGGGGGATGTTCACCGGAATCATCGAAGAGACAGGTTGTGTTGAGAGCTTTACACTGGGTGCGTCGTCCTGGCGTTTGTGCCTCGCGGCAAAGGTGGTGGCGCAAGCCCTCGCGTTGGGCGATAGCATCGCGGTCAACGGATGCTGTCTGACGGTGACGCAGTTCGATGCGGGGCACCTGGAATTTGACGTGCTGGAGGAGACACGCCGGTTGACGAGTTTTTCAACGCTCGCGCCGGGTTCGGCGGTGAATTTGGAGCGTAGCCTGCGGTTCGACGGCAAGGTCGGCGGGCATTTCGTCACGGGCCACATCGACGGACTTGGGACGATCGAGGAGTTCGAGCAACGCGGAAACGACCATTTTTTGAAGTTGCGCGGACCGGCCGGTTGCGGGCGTTACCTCGTGCATAAGGGAAGCATTGCGATCGACGGCATCTCGCTCACCGTTGCGGAAACAGAGGGCGATACGCTGGCCGTCTGGTTGATACCGCACACAATCCAAATCACCAATTTGCACCAAAAGAAAGTCGGCGGGCTGGTTAATTTGGAATTCGACTTGCTCGGCAAGTACGTGGAGAAGCTCACGGGTCATTTTTCACGCCCTGCCTGAACCCCATGCGCGCCGCGCTCAACGCTCTCACCGACGAACTCAAACGCCTCAAAGCGTCTGGCGTGAAGTCTATCGTGGTGTCGGAAGAAAGCCTGGTGATGCTGCACAAAGTGGCTCAAGCCCGTGGGCCACAAACATCGGCACCGAGCCGTGCGGTTGACGCGACAATTCAGTCCGAAAACCGAAACCCATCGCCGTCGGCAAAGGTCTCGGAAACGCCGACGCGTTACGAGTCGGCTGCGCCGCCGAAATTCACGGTCAAAGCCGTTGCGGCGGCTCCAGTTTCAGAATTTCCGGCACCGCCAAAGATCGTATTGCCGATGGGTGACAAGCCGACGCGTTGGGCTGCGTTGCTGCGATTGGTGCAGGATGATTTGGTCGGCAAGGCGCGGATACCCGCAGGAAAAAAGCCGGTGTTGGGCGTGGGCAATCTCGATGCGCGTATCTTCTTTTGTGGCGACGTGCCCGGGCCGGAGGAGGAAGAGCAAGGGGAACCCTTTGTTGGCCCTGCGGGTCAGTTGTTGACGCGAATGATTTCAGGGATGGGGCTGAAGCGCAGTGACGTGTATCTTGGCAGTTTATTGAACTGGCGGCTTGATCCGCCTGTGGCGGCCGGTGGCGCGGTGCCGCTTGGCAAACGAACGCCGACGGCGGCAGAGCTGGCCTATGGCCTGGCGTATTTGAAGGCGCAAATCGAAGTGGTGAACCCCGAGATCATCGTGGTGCTCGGTTTCACCGTGGTGCAAGGGCTGTTCGGGGCTGGTGCTTTTAAAACGTTGGGCGAAGTTCGCGGTCAGTGGAAACTCTTTGCCGAAAAGCCTGTCATGGTGACGTATCACCCCTCGTACATATTGAATTACGCAACCAATCGCTCGAAGCGGGCAATTTGGGAAGATTTGCTAAAGGTCATGGAACGTGCCTCACTCCCGATTACCGACAAACAACAGAATTTCTTTCTAGAAAAATGATACGCCTGCTCCTGATTGGATTAATCAGTTTGAACGCTGTGGCGACGCTGGTCGCCGAGATGCCCTTTGATCTCGAAGTGTTGCAGTTTCGCGCGAAATCGCTCGCGGCAAAACCCTACGTGCAACGACCGACCAAAGTGCCAAAAGCACTGCAGGAGCTGAGCTACGATCTTTACCGAGACATTCGCTTTGAACCAAATCGCGCGTGGTGGCTGCGCGAGCAATTGCCATTTCAGCTCCAGTTTTTTCATCCAGGGTTTATCTATAACAAGACGGTGCAGCTTTTCGAAGTCGAGGGCGGCCGGGAGCGGGCAATTGAATTCAGTCCGAAACTTTTTCAATATAACAAAGCACGTTCGGTCGGGCGGGTGCCCTCCGATATGGGTTTCACGGGCTTTCGCGTCCATTACTCGCTCAACAACCCGAACTATCTCGATGAACTAGCTGTGTTTCAGGGCGCGAGCTATTTCCGGGCTTTGGGCAAGGCGATGCGCTATGGCATGTCGGCGCGAGGACTGGCGCTCAATACGGCCGAACCGGCACCGGAAGAGTTTCCCGTTTTTGAAGAGTTTTGGGTGGTGAAACCACAGGGCGATTCGAAGGAACTCATTCTCTACGCCTTGCTCGACAGCCCGAGCGTAACGGGCGCGTATCGGTTTATTATTACGCCCGGCGCGGCGACGACGATGCAGGTGAAGGCGGCGGTTTATGTGCGTGCAGGTGCCGCCATCACGACGTTTGGGATCGCCCCGTTGACCAGTATGTACTGGCACGGCGAAAACAGCAGCAGCAAGGAAGGCGACCTGCGGCCCGAGGTGCACGATTCTGATGGGCTGATGCTCGAGCGTGGAAGCGGCGAATGGCTCTGGCGCCCGCTGGTGAATCCGGTGGGCTTGCGCGTCACCGCGTTTAACGACGAAAATCCACGCGGTTTCGGGCTCATCCAGCGCGACCGTCGCTTCGAAAGTTATGAAGATCTGGAAGCCGCTTATCACCTGCGCCCCAGCACCTGGGTGGAGCCGGTTGGCTCTTGGGGTCGTGGATCGGTTCGGTTGGTTGAAATTCCTACGCCGGATGAAACGAACGACAATATCGTTGCTTTCTGGGTGCCCGCAAAACCACCGGTTGTTGGTGAGCCGATCGAATTTGAGTACAAGCTGCACTGGTTTATTGAAGGCAGTGGCGGAAAAAGACCGCCGGCCGGCTACAGTGTCGCCACGCGCATCGGGCACTCGAAAACGCATGAGCGCGAGCTGGAGCGGTTCTGGGTCGATTTTGACGGTCCGCTTTTACATAACCGTGGCGCAGACTCGGCAATTGAAGGGGTCGTTTCGGTGAACGGAGGGGCTACGCTGGTGCACCGGAGTGTTCAGAAGAATAGCTTTAATGGCACATGGCGCGTGGCCTTCGCTATCAAGCCCGATGGTACAGGACGGCCGGTGGAACTCCGTTGCTTCCTGAAGCGTGAGCCCCATATCCTTACGGAGACATGGAGTTACCTCTGGAATCCGTAGACGCGCCGCTGAATAGTTTTCGTCCCCGCACCGGGACGATGGAGGCGTGGAATGCGGCTTATGTCCGGGTGGAAGATTACCTGCGTGCTCACCGCATTCACAACCGGCTGCATCAAAGTCGCTTGATCCAAGACGTGCTCGAACGAGCCGCCCGTCGGCACGCCCAAAACCCGGCGCTAGATCCAACCACGCTGGCAGCCGAGGAGTGCGAAGGGCAGATGGCGGCTTGGTTTAAAGAGGTGTTGAACGATAAGGACGAACCCGATGACCGCGTGTCAGTGACTGGCCGTGTGGCGCTGTTGATTTCGGAAGGTCCGCAGAAATGGCCCTACGCGTTTCTGCAACGCGAGAAAGTCCCCGAAGATTTCAGTCAGGCGATGCGCATGAGTTCCATGGAGGCCGGTCCGGATATGTCGGTTTCCAACATGGTCCCGCGTCCGATCGACCTGGGCACGATCAGCGAAGTGGCGGGAGAGACGTTGGAACAGATCGAACGCATGCCGATTCTGGCAACGCTGTTGCTCTGGGCGGTGTTTCTCGCCGCGTTGTTGGGTATTTTCTTCATGACACGCTGACGGCTACGGCCAATCGTTTCCCTAATGCGCGTTATCAGCACTGAGTTTATTGAGCCCAGCCGTCTCAAACGCCGTCGTCGGCTGTTTTCTACGTCGGTGTTCGTGCTGACGAGTCTCGCGACTTGGTTCATGGCCGATCTGCTCTGGCAGCACAACGGCATCCGCGGTGTCGAATGGCCGTTATTGGTGCTCTTTGTGATCCTGTTTGCGCAGATCTCGATTGGTTTTGTGACCGCGCTGCTGGGCTTTTATGTGCTCAATCGCGGTGGCGACAGCCGTTCCATAACGCACACGGTGAAACCGGACGAAGTAGTCCCACCGGCCAGCACGGCGATCATCATGCCCGTCTTCAATGAAGACGTGAGCCGCGTTTTCGAGGCCTTGCGCGTGATCTATCGTTCGGTTGAGGCGACGAAGCAGCTGGAGCATTTCGACTTTTTTATCCTCAGCGATTCAACGAAGCCGAACCAATGGATCCAAGAAGAAGTGGCCTGGGTGGAGCTGTGCAAACAGGTGGGTGGTTTTGGGCGGATTTTCTATCGGAAGCGCCGCCAACAGATAAACAAGAAGGCCGGCAACGTTGCGGATTTTCTGCGCCGCTGGGGAAAAAATTACCGCTACATGGTGGTTTTGGATGCCGACAGCGTCATGAGCGGGAAAGCGCTGACGCAACTCGTGGCCACGATGCAGAAAAACCCGACCGTGGGCATCATCCAAACGGCACCGCGGCTGGTGAATGGCGAGACGCTTTATGCGCGTTTGCAGCAGTTTTCCAACCGGCTCTACAGCCCGCTCTTTCTTGCGGGGTTGAACTACTGGCAGCAGTACGATGGCAACTACTGGGGGCACAATGCGATTATTCGTGTGCAGCCTTTCATTGAACACTGTGCCTTGCCGAGTTTGCCCGGTAGCGAGCCGTTCGGCGGACGCATTCTCAGCCATGACTTTGTTGAGGCGGCGTTGATGCGTAAGGCAGGGTGGGGCGTCTGGCTCGCGCCTGATATCGAAGGCTCCTACGAGGAAGGTCCGCCCACACTGATCGACAGTGCCAAGCGTGATCGCCGCTGGTGTCAGGGCAATATGCAGCACAGCTGGTTGCTGTCGGCCAAGGGCTTCAGACCGGTCAATCGCCTGCATCTGTTGATGGGCGTCATGGCGTATGTATCCTCACCGCTGTGGCTGCTGTTTCTGGTTTTTAGCACCATCAATATCTTTAATATGGTGCTTTATCCACAGCTGGGTCCGGTCCGGTTCGAGGCGTACACCTCGGTTTTTGGCTATGTGGTGGAGGTTCCGGAGGCGTTGACTTTGTTCACGTTGACGATGCTCCTGCTTTTCCTCCCTAAATTTATCAGCCTAATATTGACCCTTCAAAATAAAGCGGCGGCGGATTCGTTTGGCGGACGTGTTCCGGTGGTGATATCGGCATTGTTTGAGATGGTTATTTCGGCGTTGCTTGCGCCGATCAACATGCTCTTCAACAGCAAATTCGTGTTGTTCATCCTGCTAGGCCAGGGCGTGAACTGGGTGACGCAGAATCGTGGTTCCGGCGATGATACGGACTGGCGCGAGGCGATTCTCACGCATGCGCCACACATGGCTTTTGGGCTGGTTTGGGGTGCGTCTGCTTACGTATTGTGGCCCGCATTTTTTTGGTGGTTGAGTCCGGTTTTGGCGGGGTTGGTGTTTTCCATTCCGATTTCCATCGCGCTGAGTAAATTGAACCTCGGACGTCAGGCTCAGCGGCTCAATCTCTTCATGACGCCGGAGGAAACACAGCCGCCTTACGAACTTCAGCGGTTGCGCACGAACCTGGCGGAGTGCTATAAACACATGCGGCCCATCGAGGCGTTGCGCGATGATTACGGTCTATTGCAGGCGGTGCTCGATCCGTACATCAACGCGGTGCATGTTTCGCTCTTGCGCCAGCGCAAGCCGAGTGATGAATCGCGGGATTATTTTGCGACGTTGCGCATGCGGTTGTTGCGCGAGGGGCCGGATGAATTTACGGCGAAGGAGAAGATGGCGCTGCTGCTCGATGCGGAGTCGATGATGTGGTTGCACCACGAGCTTTGGCGGCTGCCGTCGCAAGCGCTGGCGGAATGGTGGCGTCTGGCGGTTCGTCAGTATAACGTGCTCACGGCGGCACCCATAACTGCGTTATATCGCTAATTAAGATGCATTGCGCCGGATGGCGCGGACGGGGCGAGCCAGGTCAGCCCGCGATAATTTTTTCCAAATCAGCCTTGGCGATGGCGAATTCGGCGTCCATCGCACTCATGAGCAGCTCAAGGCCGGCCAGCCCGCAGTTGCGAGACTGGTGCTCGAGTTTTTCGGCAACGGCGCGCACGCGTGTCGCACCCAGGTTGCTGGAGCTGCCTTTGATGCTGTGGGCTGCGCGGGTGAAGGTGGGCTGGTCGAAGGCGGACAGGCACGCTTTGAGTTCGGTGATGCGCGCAGGCGTGTCTTCGAGGAAGATCCCGATAATTTCCTTCAAGAAGGCGTTTTCGTCGTCAGGATTGAGCAACCGCAGGTTCTCAATGGCCTCGGGATCGATTGCAGGTTCGGTTGCCATAATGTTGGAAAGTTAGAGGAGAGGGATTGCTGGAGTTTTGTCGAGGTTAAGGCCGTCGTAGCGCATGACGCGACAAGCGGGCAGCCCTTGCCACGATAAAACGGTACTTAGGTCAGACCTTCGTCTTTGAAATAATTTTGGAGGTAACCGAACTATCGGCGCTTATGCGGGTGGACTAAAGATGATCTTCATGTTTTTGCGTGCAGCAAGTGCCCTGACCTGTTGGGAGGGTACTAATGGGAGACTGCATGTTGGCGGGTAATGTGATATCCGTTTTCTTTGACACGGATTTAAGGGTCTCGGAGGCTCATCATATCATCGGATGCGGATATGTTGATATTTAACTTGCCGCCGAAGGGGTCGATACCATAAATCCTCCTCTACCTTATGGCTAAATCCTTTGTTTTCTCCTCCGAATCCGTCGGCGAGGGTCATCCCGATAAAGTCGCCGATCTCATCTCAGACAGCGTCCTCGACGCGTGCCTTGCCCAAGATAAATTCTCCCGCGTTGCCTGCGAAACCATGGTCAAATCCAACATGGTCATCCTCGCCGGTGAAATCACCACGAAGGCCCAGCTCAACTACGAGGCCATCGTTCGTGCCGCCATCCGCGACATCGGCTACGTCAACAGCGACGACGTCTTTCACGCCGACTCCGTATTCATCAATAACTACCTGACGAAGCAATCGCCCGACATCTCGCAGGGCGTTGATGCAAAAAAAGCCAAGGGCAAGAAAACTGCCGAACAAGGCGCCGGAGACCAAGGCCTGATGTTCGGTTTCGCCTGTAACGAAACGCCTGAGCTCATGCCCACGCCGGTCATGTTCGCCCACCGCCTCGGCCGCGAACTCACCAAGATCCGCAAGAGCGGCAAGGTCGCCTGGCTTCGCCCCGATGCGAAGTCCCAGGTTTCCATTCGTTACGAAGACGGCAAGCCCACGGAAGTTGTCAACGTCGTCATCTCCACGCAGCACACCGCTGATGTCGCTCACGGCACGATCGAAGACTACCTGGTCGAAAACGTCGTCAAGAAGGTCATTCCGAAACACCTCCTTACCGACAAAACCCAATTCCTCATCAACCCGACCGGCCGCTTCGTCGTCGGTGGCCCGCAGGGCGATTCCGGTCTGACCGGTCGCAAAATCATCGTCGATTCCTACGGTGGTTGGGGTCGTCACGGTGGTGGCGCTTTCTCCGGCAAAGATCCGTCGAAGGTTGATCGCTCCGCCGCCTACATGTGCCGCTGGGTCGCTAAGAACATCGTCGCCGCCGGCCTCGCCGACTCCGTCGAACTTCAGCTCGCCTACGCCATCGGTTATCCCGATCCGGTCAGCGTGTACGTTGACACGCAAGGCACAGGCAACGTCGACGACGTGAAGATCGCGAAAGCCGTCACCAGCGTCTTCGGCTTCAAACCCGCCGATATCGTCAAGCAGCTCAATCTCCTCCGCCCGATCTACCGCGAGACGACCAATTACGGCCACTTCGGCAAAGCCGATTTGCCCTGGGAACAGACCAACAAAGTCGCCGCCCTCAAAGCAGCTCTTAAATAACCAACTTCTACGCGCCAACGCGCCTTCTCCTTCATGCCCACTGCCGATTATCAAGTTAAAGATATCTCCCTCGCCGAATGGGGCCGGAAAGAAATTTCCGTCGCCGAACACGAAATGCCCGGCCTTATGTCCGTGCGCAAAAAGTTCGGTCCCGCCAAGCCGCTTGCCGGCGTTCGCGTCACCGGATCGCTCCACATGACGATCCAGACCGCCGTTCTAATCGAGACGCTGACCGCGCTCGGTGCCGATGTGCGCTGGGCCTCGTGCAACATCTTCTCGACCCAGGATCACGCCGCCGCCGCCATCGCTGCGACGGGCGTTCCCGTCTTCGCCTGGAAAGGCGAGACGCTCGAAGAATACTGGGATCTCACCTGGAAAGCCCTCGCTCACCGCGGCGGCACCGGCCCGCAACTCGTCGTCGACGACGGCGGCGACGTCACGCTTCTCCTCCACAAGGGCTTCGAGCTCGAAAAGGGTAGCGACTGGGTTAACTCCACTTCCGGTTCGCACGAAGAGCAGGTCATCAAAAACCTCCTCAAGCGCATCGCCAAAGAACAGCCCGGCATCTTCACCACCATGGTGAAAGACTGGCGTGGCGTCTCCGAGGAAACCACAACCGGTGTCCATCGCCTCTATCAGTTGCACGAAGCGGGCAAGCTCCTCGTCCCCGCCATCAACGTCAACGACTCGGTCACCAAGTCGAAGTTCGACAACCTCTACGGCTGCCGCGAATCCCTCGCCGACGGCTTGAAACGCGCCACCGACGTCATGATCGCCGGCAAAGTTGCCTGCGTTTGCGGTTACGGTGACGTAGGCAAAGGTTCGGCTCACTCGTTGCGCGGATTCGGCGCTCGCGTCGTCGTCACCGAAGTCGATCCCATCAATGCGCTCCAGGCCGCGATGGAAGGCTTCGAGGTCAACACGATCGAGAGCACGCTCGGCACCGCTGACATCTACGTCACAACGACCGGCAACTGCGACATCATCACGCTGGAGCACATGCAGCAGATGAAGGACCAGGCCATCGTTTGTAACATCGGCCATTTCGACAACGAGATCCAGGTCGACCAGCTCTACAAAGCGCCCGGCGTGAAACGCGTCACGATCAAGCCGCAGTACGACCTGTTCACATTCCCCAACGGCAACAGCATCTACATGCTCGCCGAAGGTCGTCTCGTGAACCTCGGTTGTGCGACCGGCCATCCGTCGTTCGTCATGTCCAGCTCGTTTACCAACCAGGTGCTCGCGCAACTGGCGCTGTGGACCGAAACCGACAAGTACCCCCTCGGCGTACATGTGTTGCCCAAGAAGCTCGACGAG
>JANNHA010000079.1:0-63347 GCA_031404135.1 Verrucomicrobiota bacterium
CGCCGACGGCCTAGGCGCTGAGTGAAACCGGGCAGAAAAGGGGTCGAATTTTCCATACGTATCCAGTAAGCAGATACCATGCCGGTTTAATCTTTAAATCATTTATGTTCAATAAGTTACACACTAACTTAGCGCCATTCCGGCCAGACCCCTTTTTCAGCACCCTTTTTCAGCCCCGTGGGCGCGGTTCGCCTTTACGGCTTTTGTTCCTGACGGGCTTTCCTCAACCGTTCGCGCAAGTCGGGAAAATCGGGGTTCAGCCGGAGCGCCTCCTCCCATTCGGACACCGCCTCGGCCCGCCGGTTGGAGAGATACAGCACAAAGCCCAGCGCGGCGTGCGTTCTCGCATCATTGGGCTGCAGTTGCACGGCGCGTTCGTAGGGCGTGACGGCTTCGGCAAATTGTCCGCGGCGGGCAAGCGTCTCGGCCCACGTGCTGAAGACCGCAGGATCGCCGGGTGCGCAGGCCATCGCCTGGGCAAAGCTGGCCGTAGCTTCCGCCGTGCGGCCCGCTTGTTCCAAGACGCGGGCCAGTACCAGATGGGCGGCGGCCAACCGGGGCTGGCCGGCGAGAGCGGCGCGAAGATGGCGGATGGCCTCCTCGCTCTGGCGGCCTTGGGAGAAATAGAATCCCAATTGAAGGTTCGCCCCAGGATGGTCGGGTTGGAGCTGCACCGTTGACTGGAAGCGCCCTATTGCTTCCTCGGTGCGCCCGATAGCGGCGAGGGCCATACCGTAGCCGAACTGCGCGTCGCTGTCTTTCGGATTCTGGGCCGTTGCCGCCGCAAAGCGGGGCACGGCGTTATGCGGTCGTCCCTGCATGGCCTCGGCCAGCGCCATCCGGACGTTGTTTTCGTAGAGATCGGTAGCCTTGCTGATCGCAGCCTTGAGGTGGGCGACGGCCTCGTCAGCCGCACCCAGCCGCAATAAAATGGCGCCGAGCAGATATTCTGCCTCGGCGTCCGCGGGAAGCAGTTGCAGGAGGGTGCGGCACAAGTTGGCCGCTTCGTTCAGTTCGTTCTGGCGTGCGCGGACACTGGCGAGCGTGTAGAGCGCGTTTTCATTCTTCGGGTTGATTGCCAGGGCGGACCGGGCGTGCGCGGCGGCTTCGTCGAAGCGGCCCATTGTGAAATAGGTGTAGCCGAGGGAGGCCTCGGCCCAGTCATTTCTCTCCGTCACCGCAGCGGCGTGACCGAACAGCGCGAGCGGATCGCGCCAGGTCGCTTGCTGGTCCCACGTGCGCACGGCGTATCCGATCAGCACCGTCGCGCCGGCCGCCGGCAGGACCCGCCGCCAAACCGGCCGCACGCTCCATTCGCTCACGAGGCCGAACAACGCCAGCTGCCACCCGAGCAGCGACAGATAGCTGTAGCGATCGGCCATGGCCTGGAAACCCACCTGCACGAGACCGATCACCGGCAGCAGCACGACCAGGTACCACGCCCAGCCGGCGAGCATCCAGGGCCGATTCCGGCGCTGCCGCCACACGAGAAACGTGACGACCGTCACAAGCAAAACGGCTGCGACGACGATTCCGGCCGGCCAGTGGCCCGGATGCGGATAGCAGACAGTGAGATCAAACGGCCAGAAAAACTTCCCGAGGTAACGCATCACTGAGACCAACGCATTCGAGAGCCGCGCCATGAAGGGCAGCGCGAGCCGGAACGCCTGGCCTTCCCACTGAAGATGCACGGTCAACACCGAGATAATCAGGGACAGAGCGAAGAACGGAATCTTCTCGAGGAACGGTTCGCGCCAGCTTTGCCACCATGCGGTGATTTTTGTCCCGGCCGCGTCGCCGGATCCCAGCTGGCCCCGGCGCAACGGCCAGAAGTCGAGGAGCAGTAGCACCAGCGGCACGGTCACCAGCATCGGTTTGCACATGAGGCCCAGGAGAAACAGAGACAAGGTGAGCAAATAGAGGCTCCGCGCGCGCTGCTTCTGCCGGCACCGTTCTCCGTAGGCGAGGTAGGCCCACAAGGTGAGGAGGAAGAAGCATCCACTCATCACGTCCTTGCGTTCGGAAATCCACGCCACGGATTCCACCCGCAACGGATGCCACGCGAACAGGGCCGCGGCGAACGCGCTCATCCAGTAGGTCCCGGTGAGCCGGCAAAGGAAAAAAAAGGCGAGGACGGCATTCGCGGCGTGCCAGAGGACACTGGTCAGATGGTGGCCGCCGGCGCTCCCGCCGTAGAGCTGCCAGTCGAGCATGTGCGAAAACCAGGTAAGCGGGTGCCAGTTGGCTTCCGGGGCCGTGAACGCCCACGCGATGCTGTTGCGGGTGAACCCCGCCTGCACGTGCGCGTTGTCGGTCACGTACGTGGGATCGTCAAAGTTGGTGAACCCATAGTCCGTCGTGCGCCAGAAAAGCAGCACGGTGCCGGCGAAGAGTATGCAGCACACCGCCCAAGTGCGCAGTACCGGGCGGACTGTGAGGGAAGAGGATAGCACTTTTTCTAGCTACAGGCCCGGCGGCGGATTACCAACGAAAATAGAAGAAAAGGAAGTTAAGCGTCAGGTTTTCCATCCGACCGTCTTCCTTCCGTTCTCCTGCCAGATCAACGGAGCGGGCTCTCTGTGCGACCGCCCTCCTAGCGGTTCAATTCGGGAAATTTGCAACGATGCCTTCGGTAGGGCGGAGCCAATCCGAAGGGATCAAACCCTAATGTTTGTTATCGGTAGCAAGTGGTTCATTCTTTGTTTATCCAACACCTAGGCGGCACGTTCGTGCCCGCTCTCCGTCGCAGACTCCTCCGATCCGTCACTCGCCCGGATTTCTCCCTGCGCCGCGCAAACGCGTCTCCAGTTCGGTAAAGTGTTACCGACTTTTTCCTGTCGTAGAATCTACCAAATTGTCCTCGTAGAGGTTTTTGGTGGTTGGTCGGACTGGTATCGTATTTCGTAGCCAAATTGCTGCGCTGTGATCGTATTTGTGTCGGGTGCGAGCGGTTCGGCGGACTTGAGGACGCGGCTGGTAACACCTACGACGACAGCGTGGATTTTGTGCGCGACCGATTTCCCATCGTACGCGTTCTGACCGGTTCGGTCGTATGTTTTTGAGCCGATCTGTGGTCGTAGGTCTGTTTTGCCGTGGCGTTGAAATAAAGTCGGCGTTCGGGTTCTTAACCTGGCCTTGTTCGGTGGGGTGGGTAGGTAGATACCCCATGGTCGCTTGGCACCGTCCGAGGTATCGTCGTGTATTCAAAATGGTGGTGCCTTGGCCGCTTAATTTTTCGAAGGGCTGGGCTGGCCACCGATCTGGATTTTTCACCAAGTTCCCATGCCTTTTCCAGCCAAAGAAGAATCCGGTAAATTATCCCCGTCTCCTTTTTCCCATGCGCCCACCGTGATGCGGGCTGTGGCTGATTACGGTGAAAACGAAGCGCAGTTTCGGGAGTTGATGGCTCATCTGAAACAGGTCTTTTGGATGAAGAATGCGACGGACACAGCGGTGCTTTATGTCAGCCCCGCGTACGAAACAATCTGGGGTCGCACGCGGGCCAGTCTCTATAGCAATTCGCAGACTTTTCTCGATGCCATTCATCCTGACGATCATGAGCGGGTGGCCGAGGTGATGACTAGGAAGCTGGAAACTGAGGGTTATGAAGAGGAATACCGCATCATCCGACCGGACGGAACAACGCGGTGGATTAATGCGCGGACTTATCCCGTGAGAGGCGAACACGGACAGATCCTGCGTTATGCCGGTATTGCCGAGGATGTGACGGAGCGAAAATGGGCGGAAAAAGAACGATCACGACTGGCCGCAATCATCGAGCATGCGGAGGACGCTTTTGTGAGTATTACGCTGGACGGTTTTATCATCGCGTGGAATCGCGGCGCGGAGCGGGTGTATGGTTACACGGCTGAGGAAATTATCGGACATACCGTTATGGTTTTGATCCCGCCCGAGCATCGCCCGGCATACTTAGCGATGGTGAAACGGGTCCAGAAGGGCGAGTCGGTGGCGTCTTACGATACGGTGCGGCGGCGCAAGGATGGAACCTTGATCAACTTCTCGGTGGGTATTTCTGCCATCGAGGCTAGCGATGGCGAAATAGTCGGTGTCTCCAAAATCAGCCAGGACATCAGCCGGGTGAGGAAGTTGGAGGCGCAGCTCATCGAGGCGCAAAAAATGGAGGTGATCGGCCAGCTCACCGGCGGCGTGGCGCATGATTTCAACAACATCCTGTCGGTGATCTTTGGTTATACTGAATTTCTGATTCAGGACCTGGGGCCGGGGCATCCGTTGGGCGAGGCTGTGGCCCAGATTCAACAGGCGGCGGAACGCGGGGCGGGGTTGGCTCAACAGTTGTTGGTCTTCGGCCGAAAGGGGGCGGTGGAGGCGGTGACGCTCGACCTCAATGCGGTGTTGGCCAACGTGCAGCCCATGCTGCGGCAGTTGGTCGATGAGGGGATCGATTTCTCGGTGGCCTGCGGAAAGCCGATTGGCCGGATCAAGGCGAACCTTGGCTATGTCGGGCAGGTCCTGATGAATCTGGTCATCAACGCCCGCGATGCCATGCCGTTTGGAGGGAAGCTCTTGATCGCCACGAGTGAGGTCACGTTGGACGAAAGCTACGTGGCCACCCATCCGGGCGCGGCGTGTGGCGACTACGTGATGTTGAGTGTGAGTGATACGGGAACAGGGATGACGCCGGAGGTGCAGGCGCGTTTGTTCGAACCTTTCTTCACCACCAAGCCGAGAGGCATCGGCACCGGCCTGGGCCTGCCCACCTGTTGTACCATCGTAAAACAATCCGGTGGGCACATCGGCTTTCACAGCGAGTTGGGGAAAGGCACGACGTTCAAAATCTATTTCCCGCGTGTGATCGAACCCGCAGAGGTGTTTTCGCCTGCCCTCGCGGTTGGTCCACTCCCGCGCGGAACGGAAACCTTGTTGGTGGTTGAGGATGACGCGAACGTTCGAAATCTGGTCTGTATGGCGCTGCGAACCCAGGGCTACGAGGTGCTCGTGGCGTTCAATGGCGAGAAGGGGATACGAACCTTTCAAGAGCACCAAGGAGCGGCGATCAGTTTGGTGATTTGTGATGTGGTCATGCCGCAGATGGGAGGCCGGGAAATGGTGGAGCGCCTGAAAGTGATGAGCCCCAAACTAAAAACCCTTTTTACCTCTGGTTATACCGACGAAGTGATTGTACGCCAGGGCATGCTGGATGAGGGCGCGGCGTTTCTTTCCAAGCCCTTTTCCTGCGCGACACTCGCTCGAAAGGTTCGGCAATTGCTGGATGAGCCGGTGATATCGGCACCGCAGTAGTCGATCAGCCGTAACGATGCCGTTGAAGAGCAAACTCCTTGGTGGTTTCCGTCGTAGGGCTCGAGTTTGCGCGACGCCCATGTCGCGTCAGGTAGCGGTCTTCGGTGAACTGTTCCGTGATGGCGAACGGGACTTCACGAGCGGCGGGGCGCAGCCAGCGATACGCGAGAGATGAGGTAGACACCAAGGCGTGGAAAGTCATTGTGGGCACCATGATTTGCGCTCGTACGCCTGATGCCTTGAAAGACTTTGATCGTCCACTCGAGGAGTGTATTGCCTCCTGTTTTCCGCAATCGCATGCATTGTTGGAGGCGGCGAAGAACAGTCTGTTTTATTCGCTGCCGATCGCGTTCGATCCGGCTTTAGGGCAGGAATGTTATCTCGCCACGGTGGACCGCGATGAGAAGGGCGAGCCCTGGCGTTTTATCGACATGGGCGCGCAGATCGCGACCCGGGTATTCGGCGAGAATGATCCCGTTTTGGTGGAGGCGCTGCGGGCGGCGCTGCCTGATATCGTGAATCGGTATGCACACAGTGAATACCAAACCATCACGTCGCTTCGGTTCAAGGCGGCGCTTGATCGGATCGCTCCGAAGGGCACGCCGCGGCACTTCGTTGTGAACACGGGAGCCGAGTCGGTGGAGAATGCGATTAAGGCGGCCTTGCTGGTTCGGGCTCGCACGGCGGGCGTGAAGGAAGGCGGCGTGATCGTATCGTTTGAAGGCGCGTTTCATGGGCGCACACTCGGAGCGCTCGCGGTCACGCATCGCAAGAAGGCGCGGCTGGGTTTTCCGACCTTCGACTGGCCGCAGGCGATTTTTCCGACCGAAGATCTGCGCGCACCGGCCGCGACGCAGCGACGTGAGGAGCGCAGCCTCCGCCAGATCTGGCAGATCTTGCAGGGCAAGCGCGAGGCGTTTGCAACCGAACTTGAGCGAATCGACAACTTTCTCGGCAGTCCGGGAGATCTGGTCCAGTTCGTCGCCACCGCGCGGGAGAGAATCGGCGCGGAAGCCATCAAGCGCGCGCAACGTGTCGCTGCGGTGATTATCGAACCAATCCAAGGAGAAGGCGGAGTCCGCATGGCGAGCGCACGGTTTTTTAAACGCATGCGGCTGATGACGCTGGTCCACGACGTGCCGCTGATTTTCGACGAAGTGCAGACCGGTTTCGGGGCCACGGGGAAAATGTGGGCGCACGAACACTTTGATCTGCCCGCGCCGCCTGATGTCGTTACCTGGGCGAAGAAGGCGCAGAACGGCGTGCTCTTCGTGAGCGAGGCGTTGGCGGTGTTTTTTCAAGAGGAGAAGAAATTCAACACCACGTGGGAAGGCGATCCGGTGGGCATGTTGCGCGTCATGGCCACGATGGATCGTCTCGATCTCGAACAAGTGCGCCGCACCAGTGCCCTCGCGCGCGCGGGGCTCGAGGGCTTGCAGGCGCGTTTTCCCGAACTGATTCAAAGAGTCCGCGGGCTCGGTGTGATGCTCGCCTTCGATGTGGCGCGCTCCGACTGGCGCGATGTCATCCGTGATCGTGCGTTTCGACGCGGGCTGCTGATGTTGCCCGCAGGGGAGCGGGCGCTGCGTGTTTACCCGCGCTACGACACCTCCGAGGCGACTCTCCGTGAGGCGATGGAAATCCTCGCGGCGGCCGTGCAGGATATTTTGGACCGGGAAGCGTCGGTGCCGTTGGGGCCGTTGCTTCGCGTGGGACTTGTCGCGGTTCCGCTTGGCGGTGTCGAAGAGATCGGGTTGGACGCGCACAATTTTGCGGAGTACCGCGCGGGGGTGATGGCGGTCGAAATTGAGCGCTACGGCTCGTGGTCGAATTATCCGGCGGATGCGCTCCGCGCAGGACGTCGGCCCTTGCTGCAGTTTCCGGTTGAAGCGCTCGAAAGCACGCTTGGCAATCCGCGCGCCGTGGGTGTGGCGGTGCGCTTTTCCGGCCGCATTGTGGGCTACGCGGTGGGCAGCTCGCTCGAAAACTACGGAGAAGAAGGCGTGCACGACGACCCGAATTTCGGCGAGAACCAAACCTATTACCTACAGGCAATGGCGGTGCATCCCTCGGTGCAGAACGCGGCGGAAATCGAGAACCATCTGCTAGAGCTCGTGCGGCTGCGGGTGATGGCGCAAGGCTACCAGCATTTTTCGGCGCTGGTGGAAGAACGCGTTCAGCAGAACGGCCCGGCCTGGCTGCGCTCAGCCGAGGTCTTGCGTGTCGTGGAAAACTACCTGCGAAGCGGGCAGCGTTTCGTCTACCTGCACGCTGCCCTTCCCGAGGCGAAAGTACCCGGTGTAGCAGCGACAATTTGAGCGAAGAGCGAGTTTGGTTCGGTGAGTTTGGTTCCTCTTCACTTGCCCCGGGGGTAACTTCCTGGAAAGCATAATTTTCAACTACTTAGGCTCACTTAAAGGCACTGATGGACGGAGTGCTGGGCGTAGCCGCGTGCGCGGTTCTGCGCTTTTTAGCACTTATGGGTTTCATCAGCGGATGGGCTCTTGTACGAGCGTCGCGTATCATCCTAAAAGGCGCTGTTGAACTCACCACTAATACACACTAATTTTTGGTAATTAGGTGAATAAGTTTTTTTAAACCATAATGCCATTCACCTGCCGGGTGCGTTCTCAAACAAGAGGCCGCGCATTACATTCCTTTCATTACCATTAATTAGTGTTAATAAGTGGTTTTTTAATCTGCGGAATCTAGGATCATTTGGACTTTTGTTTTGTGATCCGTAGCAGGGATGATGTTCCGCATCGTCCTCGGCGCTTGCGGAGCAAACGCCCTACCTTTCAAGCCTCAGCGGATAAAAAACAATCCGCTCGAGCTAAAGTCTAAATTTGGAGGGGCGCTGGTATTATGCGGGGGCGTCGACCGTTCGTCGTCGGCGACGCAGGGAGGCCGGGCACAAAAAAGCGCCTCAGGACATCCTGAGACGCTTTCCTAAAATGGAGCGGGCGAAGAGACTCGAACTCTCGACGTCTACCTTGGCAAGGTAGTGCTCTACCAACTGAGCTACGCCCGCTTGAGCGAAGGCGATCAGAAGTATGAGTCTGCTCGCGCCCGTCAACAGCTATTTTTTAATCGGTGGACGACTGCCTCCGTTGCGCTCCGAATAGGCTATTCGCTCTTCGCGCGTTTCCTTGCTTTCCGACGAGGATCGATGCCGTTCAGATCGGCTCGGATTCGTGCTGTAATACGAATAATTGCGCGTGTAATAACCGTAGTCTTCACCCGAGTTTTGCGGTACCCGGTTCAACACCACGCCCACCAGGTGCCGGTTGTTCAGGCTTTCGATAATCTGTTGCGCCCGCAACACCATGCTCTGCGGATTGCGGCGATGCTGGATCAACAACACCGTGTCATCCACCACGCTCGCGAGCACCGAGGCGTCGCTCACCCCGATCACCGGCGGCGCATCAAACACGATTCGGTCATAACTGCCGCGCAGTTCTTTGAGGAGGGATTTTAGGCGGTCAACGTAGAGGAGGCTCAACGTGAAGCCGTTGCAGGTGCCCGAGGCGATGAAATCGAGGTTCTTCGCAATCCCCACCTGCGTCACCGCTTTGAGCTCCGCCTTGCCCTGCAGGAGTTCTACTAGGCCAGGTTCTTTGCGCAGACCCGTCAGTTGGTGTTGCATCGGCCGTCGCAGATCGGAATCGATCAGCAAAACGCGTTCGCCCGCCGCCGCCATGGCACGCACGAGCCGGAAAAGCGTCGTGGATTTACCTTCGCCCGGTCCGGCCGACAACAGGACCAGACTGCGCCCGCGTTCGGTGGTTTTTAGGGCGAGATTGATGTTCGTGTGCAGGACGCGAAACGGTTCCAAGTCTGCCGGATCGTCTTCTTCACCGGGCGTTTTTTTGAGCGGATCTTCCTTAAATGGTATCACACCGAGCACAGGGCGCTGGATGCGGTTTTCGACTTCGGCCACCGTGCGAAAACTGGTATCAAAGTACTCGATCAACACGGCCGTGCCCACTCCCAGCACTCCGCCAAACAACACGGCAAAAAGGAGATTGAGGCGCCAGCTGGGTTTCGACGGACGGCGTGCCGGTTCGGCATGGTTCAGGATTTCGATCGTGCGCTTCGGCACCTGAAAATCGATCTCCTTCTGACGTAGCATAACCTTCAGCGAGGAGTATAACCGTGTCTCATCGTCCAGTTTTTGCGCGGCTTCTTCGAAGGGGCGCATGCGGTCGCGAGCCGAAAGAATCTGGTCGGTCTTGGCCTGGGTGAGTTGGTTTTTGAGTTCGTTCACCCGCGCGTCAGCTTCCTTGTAGGCCATTTCGAGCGCGTTTTCGTAACCGCGAAGCTGGGCATCGAGTTGCTCGCGGATCTTGGTTCGGCTATCGACGGCGGCGATGAGGTCGGGATGCGCTTCGCCGAGACGGGGGCGGAGCTTGGTGACGTTTTGATCGGAGAGCAGGTAGGCTTGGAGTAGGTTCTGGATGTTGGGGTCCTGAATCAGCTCGGAGTTGACGAGGCCGACGCGGTCCTCAGTCGGAATGCTCTTGAAGCGTTCGAAACGGGTTTTGCGGCCTATGGCGTCAACGCTCAGCGCGATGAGCGAGTTTTGCATCTGGCGCAGGGTTTCGATATCGATGTCGCTGTAGCGCGCGTTGAGGTCGACGCCTGAAATATTTAGGTCCTTGCGGAGTTTTTCGACGAGGTCGCGCTGCGACGTCACCGTGCGTTCCTGGGATTCGAGTTCCTTGCGCAGCTGGACGAGGCCTTCGCGCTGCGACGAGCTCGCGACGTTGATGCGATCGTCAGAGTAGACGCGGGCAATCTCGTTGGCGATATCGGCTGCGAGCTGGGGGACTTGCGCCGACACGGTGATTTCGATGACCGACGAGCCGCGCGGCGACTCGATGCTGAGCATCTTTTTGCGCAGGTATTCCAGGGTGATATCGGTGGGCAGCGAACCGCTCGCACCGTAGGGCGTGGCGAGTTGTTCGTTGAGGCCCAGCTTCTCAATCACAGGCAGAAGGATATTGGCCTCCTGCATGATTTTGAACTGGTCCTGCAAAAAGTAAGGATCGTAGTAACCGCTTTGTTGCGCCTGGAAAAGTTTCACCTCGCCCTCGGGCTTCTTCACGAGCACCGCTGTTGTCGATTGATACCATTTCGGCAAAAAAGCCGTCACGATCAAAGTTGTGGTGAGCACGAGGCCGACGATCAAAAAGATCAAAGCCTTGCGCAGACGGAGCAACGAAAAGAATTCGGCGAGTGATGCGCCTTCTTTGCCAGCGTGGTGGGTGTGAACCATGAAACGCCATTAAGGAACTTCCCTCGGCCGAAATCGGCAAGCTCTTTGTACCGATATAGGGCGCGAATGCGTTGCGTCGCCCAGCGCGGCGAACCGGCGCGCAAGGTCTAGAAAACGTACTTGGCACTCAGTCCCATGCGTGCACGTTTCAATTTTCGCGATGAATCATCGGAGTTTATCCGATCATAATCAAAGACAGCCGACACCGACCAAACCTTGCCCGGCCGGTAAATGAGCGCGAGGCCGAGTTGGGTATTCGTTTCTTCAACATCGGCGCGGATGCCCGGTCGGCCGTGCAGCCGTGATGGCTCCCAGTTTAGCGAACCGGTTGCCGTAACCTGCGTTCCGATCGACTGCTGCACGTTGACGAAATAACGGTTTACGCTCGTATCCGAGTAGAGTTCGATATTGGACGTTTCTTCGACCGAATAGCTGTATCCATAAGCTACGTACGAGTTCTTCCCGTAATCGAGCTTCATGCCGAGTTCCGCGTAGGGCAACGTGTCGCTGGCCCCACCGGCCCTGCGGCGGCGCTCCATACCCAGCCGACCGGTCAACCCGAACCGTTCGCTCACGGCATGATCGGCACCGACGAGCAAAAAGTCCGAACGTTTGTCTTTCGTGTCGCCCGCCGTGTCGTAGTTAATGATCAAGTGCCGGTACTCGAGCACGGTCTTCAGATCGGCCAACACCGCATGTTCGGCGGCCAGCCCCACCAGATATTCATCGTGATTAAGGCTGAGCCCGAGGACATCGTTCTCGTAATCGTAACGCGTATTGCGCGCCTTAAACACAAGGCCGGTGCGCTTCGTCAGGCCAGCGGAAAAACGCGCATCGAGCAGGTTGCGCCGATACGATTGGTCGGTGTTCACGACGGTGGCGAGGCCGGGGAGCAACGATTCGGGATTCTTCGAGAGCTGATACGTTTCACTCAAATCAAGGGACATCAACGGCGTGAAGGTGTGTGCCAAGCGCCCGGTAAACTCGTGACTATCGAGTCCCTTCTTGCCTGGCCGGTCCGGCATGAAATCGAGCGATAACCGATACGAAGCGGCAACGAATGTCTTGGCGTTAACCGAAGCGTTGAACACCACGCTCGGGTTCAACTCGTAAACGTAGCTGCTGACTTCGTTGACCGAGCCGCCAAAAATATTCGTGTCATAAAACACACCGGTCGCCAGGTAAACCGTGAGCGCCTTGCCCTGCTCCTGCTCGGGAATCGGCGCGTAAACCGCACCCAGCCGCACAGGCAAAACCATCAGACAGGCTAAACTGATGATGATGCTAAAAACTCTCATGTTAATGGGTGCGGTGGATCGCGGAAGTTACGGGCGGTGTACGGGTCGCAGCAATTACTTTCCCGCCCGCTGGAGAGCCCGCGGGTCAAAGAGCACGTAAAGGTTGTCCGACACCTTTTCTGGAAATTGAAGTGGGAACGCCGGCGGATACCGGCCCTTCACCAGTCCGGCGTACACCTCGCTCCATTCGCCCAAGCGACCGGCGTCCTTGTTGGTACGGGTAAGTTCGTTAAAAAATGGCTGGTCCAGCGTGTGCGGCGTCAACACCAGCGCATACACCGGCTGATCCGCGCCGATCGTATAGATGTCGCGCAATTGCGCCGGTTGCGACCACACGCGTTGCCCACTGTACCAAGCCGCGCCCGCCGGAACGTCAGCCATCCACGCCAGGCCCCCGCGCCGGGTTGAATCTTCGCGCAGCCCCACAAAAACCGACGGATAGTAGGGCGGATAACTAAAATGATGCAGACGCCGCGGTTCCAAAACGTCTTGCAGAAAAGGCAGCGCCTGAAGGCCGATCACCACAACCGCCAGCCAGCGGCCATGCGGCGCCAGCCGTTCATTGCTCGCCACCAGCACGGCAAAAAAACCCGCGCCAAAAACCGAAATCAACGGCACCGCCCAAATCACCGTCGCCCGCTCGCCCTCGCCCGAATCGACAAAAACCTGCGACGCCAACAGCACCGCCAGCACCGCCAGAAACAGCCAGCGCATCCGGTTCACCGTGTTGCCACGAAAATGGTACAGCAGTCCCACCACAAATAGCGCGGAAAACAACAGGCCGCCCGACCAGAATTTCTCGCGCAGCGCCACCTGCAAACCCGTAAGACCTTTGTTGCCGATCTTGTTTAGTTCGACGATCGGGCTCTCCGCCGACATCGTGTTGCGCAGGATCGCGGGTTCCGCCAGCGGATCGCCCGCCTTGAGCGCGATGTTGTGAGCCGCCAGCGCCAGCGGGTTTCCCGTCAGGCCCACGTTGCGGATCATCCACGGGGCCGCCACCAGCGCGAAACCCACGACCACGCTCAACAGCGCCAGCGCCTGGCTGCCGCCCCTGTAACGAAACCCTGAATACACGAGCACCGGCAGCACCACCGCGCCCGCCGGATAATCGCCCAGAAACATCAGCCCACAAAAGATTCCAGCAACCAGCGCCCACAGCCAGGAAGTTTTCCCGGCGGCCGCCGCGCTCTCCCCCCGCACCAGTGCGTGAAAAAGCCCGAGCAGCAACACCATCATAAGCGGCGTGCCGTCAACCGCCACCGTTTGCGCCCAGACCGTGGCGCTCGCCAACAAACCAAGCGAAGCCACCAAACCCACCGAAGCATCAAACAAGCGGCACCCCAGCAGAAACGTCAGCCAAGTCGCTAGCCAGAGCAGCGCGATGTTCAAGATGAGCAAGAGATAATCGCCGCGAAAACCATCGGGCGGCACCGGCGCTTTTTCAAACAGCGCATGGCCCAGCTTCGCGGGAAGCACCGCAATCGCACCTCCGATGAGCGCGGAGTAAAGGGGCGGCTGGTGAAGTTCGGGCCAGGCACGCGAAAAATCAGGACGAGCGCCGCGCGCGCGGAGCGTGGCGAGTGTTTGTGGATAACGCACCAGCGTCGTGAAACCTTCGCCCGCCGCCACCTGTCGGCCGACCACCGCCTGCGCGAGCGTCATCTCAGTCGCTGGGCCGTGAAACTGCGTGTATCCAATCCGTAATGACAACAAAACAATCCCGAGCACCAGCGCCGCCCGCCTGATCCAGCGCGCGCCCGGGCCGATCTCAAGCCAGTGCACCCATTCTTGAAGTGAGCGTGACGTTTTCACCGGTCAGTCACGTCGAGTTCCGGCCATTGCGTGAGTTTGCGGTGGAGCGTGCGCCGGCTGATGCCCATGAGCTTGGCCGCCTTGGTGCGATTGCCGCGGGTCTTGAGCAACGCGTCGCGAAGCAACCGTTTTTCACTGTCTTCAACCAACAGCGACGGCCCGGCCGCGCCGCTCACCGTTGCGCCGGGCGCAGATTCGCCGCCCGTCGTCGAACCAACCGGACCCGACATACTTCCGGCCGGAAGCGGCGCAGTGTCACCACGGAATTTCGGTTCAAGATCGAACTCCGTGAACTTGCCGCCGCGACGCAGCACGACGGCATTTTCCATAAAATTGCGCAGCTCGCGGATATTGCCCGGCCACGGATACGATTGCAGGTAACGCATGGCCCCCGCTTCGATCGTCAGCGGCGCGACGCTGTTTTCCTCGCTAAAGATCTTGTTGAAATGCGCGAGCAGCAGCGGAATGTCGTCCGCGCGTTCACGCAGCGGCGGCATCAGGATGCGCACCACGTTGAGCCGGAAGTACAGATCTTCGCGGAACTTCCCGTTACGCACCATTTGTTCAAGATTGCGATTGGTTGCGGCGACGAGTCGCACATCGAGCGCCAACGGCTTCGAGCCGCCGACGCGTTCGATCGCTTTGGTTTCGAGGAAGCGCAATAATTTCACCTGCGTCGACGCGGAGATCTCGCCGATTTCGTCGAGGAAGAGCGTGCCACCTTCGGCCGACTCAAACCGGCCGATGCGCCGCTCCGTCGCGCCGGTAAATGCACCGCGTTCGTGGCCGAAAATTTCGCTTTCGAGCAGGCTTTCCGAGAGCGCCGCGCAGTGAACCGCCACGAACGCACCGCGTGCGCGCGGGCTCGCCTGGTGGATCGCTTGGGCAACCAGTTCCTTGCCGGAACCGGATTCGCCTTCGATGAGGATCGTGGCTTTGGAGGGAGCGACCAGTTTCACCCGGCCGAGCACTTCGACCAGTTTTTCCGAATGCCCGACGATGCCAGAGACGGCAAATTTCTCATCGAGCCGCTCCTGCAGCTGTTTCACTTCGACTTCGAGGGTTTTCGATTTGAGCGCGCGCTGGATCAGCATTTCGAGGCGCTCGATATTGACCGGCTTGGTCAGAAAATCCACGGCGCCGCGCTTCATCGCTTCGACGGCGGTCTCGATATTGCCGTAGGCGGTCATCATTAGGACGGCCGGACGATTCGGTAGCGTGAGCGCTTTATCGATGACTTTAAGGCCGGATTTCCCGGGCATGCGCAGATCGGTCACGACTACGTCAAACTCCTGCGCAGCGAACAGATTGAAGGCTTCGTCGGCGCTGCTCGCGACCGTGACGTCGTAGCTGTCTTCCAACGCTTGCTGCAACCCTTCGCGGGTATGCTTCTCGTCATCAACGATGAGGACACTCGGAACCATGCCACCATTCACGCCGCGCCGATCTTCGCGGTCAAGCCTCGGGACATTCTGGCACAGTTAAATCCACCTCGTTCGCCGCCTACTTCAACATCCGCACCCGCCGATTCTTCTGCGGAAATTGCAACGTCACCAACGTGCCCACGCCTTCCTTGCTCTCGATGCCCACCTGACCGCCGTGCTCGCGCATAATGCGCTGCACGATCATCAAGCCCAGCCCGTGCCCACCTGGTTTCGTCGTGTGATAAGGCTGAAATAACCGCGCCAGATCCTCCTGCTTGATGCCCGCTCCCGTGTCGCCGAAAAGCAAATACACGTTGTCGTCGTCGACGCGCGTCCGAATGCGCAACACCCCGCCCGGCTGCATCGCCTCCATCGCGTTTTTCACCAAGTTGAAAAAAACCTGTTTCACTTGGTTCCGGTCCGCCTTCACCACCGGCAGATTGGCCGGCGTCTCGGCCTCGACGGTGATTCCACGGTCCGCGATTTCCTGCTGTTGAAAACTTAATACACCGTCGAGCACGTCCGCCAGATTGGTGTCCGCCAGATCCGGCGGCTGCGGACGGATCGCATCGAGAAAGTTCGTAATAATCCCATCGAGCCGCCGCACTTCCTCCTGACACACGCGAATCGAATCGTCCAGCGCGGTCGCCTCCTTCGCCTTCTCCACTTTCAGTTTTTTTATACGCCGCTCGATCAACTGCAGATGAATCGTGAGCGAGTTGAGCGGATTGCCCAGTTCGTGCGCCACACCGGCCGCCAGCAGCAAAATCGACGACGTCCGCTCGTTCTCGATGCGTTCTTCTGTTGTCAGCTTGTCGCGGGTGACGTCGCTCAAAATCACCGCGAAGCGCCGCTTGGCACCACTGCCCTCGTCCTGAAACGGCACCATGTACAACCGCACCGTGCGCGGCTCCGGGTAGGACAGCTCGATCTCGCGCGCCACGACCGGCAACGTCGGCGCCGTGTCATCGAGCGATGCCTCCAGCGACGGCCGCAGCCCCGGAACCAGCCTCCAGAGCGTCGCGCCGCTTAATTCGTCCTCGCGCAGGCCGATAATACGGTGAGCAGCATGATTCGCATATTCGATTTCCCCACTCGCACTGATGACCAGCACGCCTTCCTGAAGCGTGTTGAAAATGTTTTCGAACAGCCCGCGTTCCCGCGCGAGACGTTGCACGAGGTTGGTCAAATTTACCGTATCCAACGTGTCGAGACGCCCGAGCACGCGATCCAGCGAGGAGTGTTTCTTGACGGCCATACGCACAAGAAAAACAAACCCGCGCGCCGTTGCAACCCACCGCATTTCACCCAACACACGACCCATCGACCCCCGGCAAAGCCTGTCGCTTAACCCAATTTCCCCTATTTCAAACCCTATGAAACCAGAACGCATCGGAATCCTCACGGGCGGCGGCGATTGCCCCGGCCTCAACGCAGTCATCCGCGCCGTCGTCAAAGCGGCCTCGCGCCTCGGCTGGGAAACGCTCGGGTTTCACGGCGGCTACGAAGGCCTGCTCGCCCCCGTCTCCTACCGAACCCTCGACCACCGCGAAATGGGCGCACTCCTGACCGCCGGCGGCACCGTCCTCGGCACCAGCAACCGCGGACGCTTCACCGCCAAAGCCGGCCACGGCGATAAAGCCGTCATTCCAAGCGCCATCCTCGACGAAGCCAAACGCAACTTCGACGCCCTCAACCTGCGCGGACTCATCTGCGTCGGCGGCGACGGCTCTCTAACCATTGCCCAGGCTTTATTCGAACACGGCATCCCCATCATCGGCGTGCCCAAAACCATCGATAACGATCTAGAGGCCACGACCATTACCTTCGGTTTCGATTCCGCCGTGGCCTGCGCGACTGACGCCCTCGACCGCCTGCATACCACCGCCGCCAGCCACAACCGCGTCATGGTCCTCGAAGTCATGGGCCGCTACGCCGGTTGGATCGCCGCCCACGCTGGCATCGCCGGCGGTGGCGACATCATCCTCATCCCAGAAATTCCGTTCAACTACGACTCCATCTGCAGCAAGATCGCCGAACGCGAAGCATCGGGCCGGCTTTTCACCTTGATCGTGGTTGCGGAAGGTGCCCGCGCCCAAGGCGGCGAATTCGTCGCCCAGGAAGCCGCCGCCAAAGACCACGAAGTGCGTCTTGGCGGTATCGGTGCGGTCGTTGCGCGAGAAGTTGAAAAACGCACCGGCAAAGAAACGCGCATCGTCGTACTCGGCCACCTCCAACGCGGCGGCGGCCCCACGACCTTCGACCGCCTGCTTTGCACCCGCTTCGGCGTCAAAGCCGTGCAACTCATCCAAGAAGGAAAATTTGGCCACATGGTCGCCTCGCGCCCGCCCGATACCGTGGCGGTTCCGATCACCGAAGCGATTGGCCGCTTGAGAACAGTTCCCCCCAACGGCGACATCGTCCGCACCGCCCGCGGCCTAGGCATGAGCTTCGGCGACGATTAACCAGCAACGCCGCCCCTTTCTCCTTCTCGTTATCTTTATCCTTCTCTTTCTCTTTATCATCAGCGATCGAGCGAAGGAAACGAAGGCGAGCGGGTGGTCGCGGCGCGTGTTGGTTTCACCCTACTACTATCCGAGGTTCGACTTCGTGCGCCTTTTCGCGCACGGTTCGGCCCTATGTCGTGCCTCCCCTTTTTTTCGCAGGTCGTCGCGTTCGCCGTCCTGGGTTCGGTTTCTGTGCTCCGCGCCGCTGACACGCTGGTTTACTTCGGCACCAGCACGCATAAAACAAGCGAGGGTATTTACCTCTCCCGTTTTGATTCGGTCACCGGCGCGCTCGGTCCCGTGACGTTGGCAGCCAAGGTGACGGCCCCCACGTTTCTCAGCCTGCACCCGAACCAGCACGTACTCTACTCCGTGGGCGAACGAAAAGACGCCGCTGGCAAAGCGCTTGGTACGATTGAGGCGTTCGCCATCGATGCGGCCACCGGTGCCCTCACGCCGCTCAATCATCAGGTCGCCGGCGACGGTGAGGTCTGCTACGTTGCCATCGACAAAACAGGCCGCACGGCGCTCAGCGCCAGCTATAGCAAGGGTTACGTCGTGTCGTTTCCGGTTCGCGCCGATGGTTCGCTCGGCAAACGCGTCTCGTTTATCCAACATACCGGCAAGAGCGTGCATGAGCGCCAGAAGAGCCCTCATGCGCATTGCATTGATCCCGATCCGGCCAACGCCTTCGCGCTCGTCGCCGACCTCGGTACCGATCAAGTGGTAAGCTACAAACTGGATTCCGCGCAGAGTACGCTCACGCAGCAGCCGGAACCGTTGCGCACCAAGCCCGGTGCGGGTCCGCGGCACGTCGCGTTTTCAGTGGACGGACGCCACGTATATGTCCTCAACGAAATCGACAACACGCTCACGCTCGCCGACTACGATGCCGGAACCGGTCGATTGGTGGAAAAGCAGACGCTCTCGCTTTTGCCGGCAGATTTTAAAGATTTCAGCAAGGCCGCCGAAGTGGAGGTGCATCCCTCGGGCAAATTTCTCTACGCTTCGAATCGCGGCTACGACAGCCTGGCGCTCTTCGCTCTCGCCCCCGACACGGGTCGGCTGACGTTTGTGGAATACATGTGCGAAGGCGTGAAGCACCCGCGTCACTTTGCGATCGATCCGACCGGCCGTTGGTTGCTCAGTGCCAACCGCGATGCCGGTACGGTGACGGTCTACAAAATAGACCCAGAAAACGGTCGTCTAACCGCAACGAATACCATCGCTAAAGTCCCGCTGCCGACCTGCATCAAGTTTGTCGTGCGGTGAAGAGCCGTTCCAGCCAATAGAAATTTCGGCGTTTGAAGTTTGCACGATTCTGCGAACATTGCGGCCCGTCATCCATGCCCGTCTTCATAAATCTCTCTGGCTACAAATTCACGCCGCTCGAAAATCTCCCCGCGTTGCGGCTACGGCTGCTCGACCTCGCGCACGCTCGCGGTCTCAAAGGCACGATCTTGCTCAGCCTGGAGGGTATCAATTTGTTCGTCGCCGGCCAACGCGCGGACGTCGATGCGTTGATGACCGAGTTGCACGCGGTGAGCGGGTTGGAGGATCTCACGCCGAAGGAAAGTGAAAGCGCGGAGCAGCCATTCAACCGCATGTTGGTGAAAATCAAAAAGGAGATCATCGCGTTTGGGGTCGAAGGGATCGACCCGGCGCGACAACCCTCGGCCAAGCTGGCGCCGCACACGTTGAAACAGTGGCTCGACGAAGGCCGTGCGATCACGCTGCTCGATACGCGCAACGACTACGAAGTGCGTATGGGTACGTTTCGTGGTGCGGTTCCGGCGGGAATCGACCATTTCAGGGATTTCCCGGACGCGGTCCGACGCTTGCAACCCGAACTAAAAGACAAACCTATTGTTATGTTTTGCACAGGCGGCATTCGTTGCGAAAAGGCTGGTCCGCTCATGGCGCGCGAGGGCTACAATGTTTTTCAACTCGATGGCGGAATCTTGAAGTATTTCGAGGAGTGCGGTGGCGCGCATTACGATGGCGAGTGTTTCGTGTTCGATAAACGTGTCGGCGTGGACGCCGCGTTGAAGGAGACCGATTCCGTCCTGTGTTTCGCCTGCCAGATGCCGCTGACCCTTGAAGAACAGCGTCACGCGCATTACGTGCCCAACGTTTCCTGCCCGCATTGCCACGGACGGAAAGCCGCGGCGGCACTGACGAATCTTGTTATGTGAGACGAGCTGCGCTTGATTGCGGCGTTTTATGTGTGCCCAATTTTCACCGGACGAAGACGCGTTGTTTGAAAAGATCGGCGCTGCCGTGTTCAAACGGTTGCGGAAAACGCGCAATCCGGGTGACCTCCTCACGGTCCTCGCCAGCGCGCACAAGGAATTTGATCGCGCCTATGCGACGGCACCGGTTTCGGCTCGGGAGTCGGTGGCGTGTCGGGCGGGTTGTGGCACCTGCTGCCGCGTGCCGATCGGCGTGCTGGCGCACGAGGTGCTGATTGTGGCGCAGCATGTGCAGACTGGTTTTTCGCCGCCGGAGCTCGATGCCGTGATCGCGCGGGCCGCTGTGCATCGCGACGCTGTCGCCGGGCGGTCGAATCTCGAACGGACGATGTTGAAAAGGCCCTGCGTGCTTTTGCGTGACGAGAGTTGCTCGATCTACGAAGCGCGTCCCGAGGCGTGCCGATCGCATCACAGCAACAATGTTGAAGCGTGCCGAACCAATCTCGAACTTGGCCGTGAGGACATCGATGTGTACATCCCCGGTGTGCGCGGTCGGATGTTTGCCGTCATGCTGGCGATCGATCAGGCGGTGGCGGAGGCGGGGTTCGATGGACAGGCCTATGACTTTGGTTCGGCATTGCACGAGGCGCTCACCAACAGTTTTTGCGCCGTGCGCTGGATGCAGCGACAGTCAGCATTCCCGGAGTCGTGCCGCGAAGCATCGGAGCCAGGCGATGGGGATTCCGGTGTGATGCACGCGGAAGGTTATTTTCAGTAATCTGGCCGGGAGTTGGGCCGAGCGCGGGAACGAATCGTGTCATCAGAACGGAAGGCGATGGCTTGCCTTCCTGACACAAACGTGCTCAGTCGTGCTTATGGCAAAAGCTGCCGAAAATCCAATCGTCCGTGCACGGATCGCACCCCGTCGCAAACGCAATGCCGAAGCCATTCTTAGCAAGCTCGGCATCAGTCCCGGCCAAGCGATCAACATGCTCTATGCCCAAATAGAGCTAAAGCATGGGCTGCCGTTCGCGGTCGTAGCCGAGGAAAATAGTGATGTCCTGACACCGATCGAGCACGTGGCCACCGAATGGAGTAAGCTTGACCAGACGGATTACTCGTACCTCGCACAATGAGCCCCAAACCGGGCGAGGTCTATCTGATCGATTTGGGTATGGTCGGCAAAGTGCGGCCAGCCATTGCTGTTTCTCGCGAAGATTCGGATAGCCCACGGGCTATTTGCATTTTCGTTCCCATTACGAGTGAGGGGCGCGGTTCGCGCTACGAAGTTTCAATTGGAAAACCCAAGTTCTTGCGCGAACCACAGTCTTGGGCTAACGTGCAGGCCGTCGTCACTGTCGGCCACGAAAAGATCCTGCGCTTCGCGCTCGATCTCTGAGCCTACGAAAAAGCGAATGAGGCAGGAGGCTTTTCGGGTTGCCGATCCATTCTAAAGGGGAAAATGCAGGGGTGGCGGACAAATTCTGAACACGAAGGCCGTGAAGGGCCGCAAAGAGCGGAGGGTTCGAGGGTAGGGCGCGACCGCTGGGCGCGCCGTGGAGAGGGAAGGGAATTTTAACCGCGAATGGACGCGAATGACCGCAAATTTCGGAGAGGATCAGATTTTTAACCACGGATTGCACGGATGGGCGGAGGAATTTCTTTGTGGTCTTTGCGTGCCGTCTCTTGGCGAGCTTTGCGTTAAAAGGGTTTGTTGGGTTGAGATTGCCGATCTAATTTACAGGAGGAAACGGAGAGGGCGGAGGACGAAATTTTGAACACGAAGACCGCGAAGGGACGCAAAGAGCGGAGGGCGAATGGCGGGATTTTTAACTACAGGAGGCACGCAGATTGAAACGGAATGGCTGAAGACTTCGGAGGGTTGGCCACGAAGAGGCGCAAAGGGGCTTGGTGTAATGGCGGGGCGCTGCGTTGCGCCTATAGGCGCGATGGGGGCGTTGACGGAGGAGGAGAGGTTTCGTGCCTTTTTGTGGCAAAGGGATTGGGTTCATCGATCCCTGTCACAGAGGGCGAGCCGAGGGTGCACAGAGCGTCACGGAGAAAAACCAAAGCCACTGCGGGGTGCTGTGTTTTGGCGGGCGCGGTTGCGAATCGGTTGGCGGAATTGCTTTGTGTTCTTTGCGTGCCGGCCTTGGCGATCTTTGCGTTAAAAAGGGTTTGTTGGATTGGGTTTGACGATCTGGTTTACAGGAGGAAACGAGTGAAAGGAGGACGGAGTTTCGGAGGGTTATACAGAGCCGGAACGAGGTCGGAGGGGAGGCCACGGAGGACGGAGATTATCTTGGTTCTGACTCTGTGGCGCTCTGTGCCACCTCTTGCCGACTCTGTGACTCAATTCCGAGGCCGGAGTTTTTAACCACAGGATGCACGCAGATGAAAACCGAATGGTCGGAGACTTCGGAGGGTTGGCCACGAAGAGGCACAAAGGGGCTTGGCGTGATGGCGGGGCGCTGCGTTGCGCCTATAGGCGCGATGGGGGCGTTGACGGAGGAGGAGAGGCTTCGTGCCTTTTTGTGGCAAAAGGGTTGGGTTCATCTATCCCTGTCACAGAGGGCGAGCCGAGGATGCACAGAGCGTCACGGAGAAAAACCAAAGCCACTGTGGGGTGCTGTGTTTTGGCGGGCGCGGTTGTGAATCGGTTGTTTTATGCAACGGTGCGGCATGAAAGTTCCTGATAGCGGCATGCCCGAAGAAAATTATTGGGAATCATTGCTTAACGTTCCGTTGGTCTTGGAACGTTTGGGCGTTGATCGAACCATGTGCGAGGTCGCAGAACTGGGCTGTGGTTATGGGACGTTCACGCTGCCCGTGGCTCGCTTGATTTCAGGGGCGGTCACCACCTTTGACATCGATCCTGTTATGATTGAGCGGACCCGGGATCGGGCGAAGGCGGAGCGTTTGGGAAACGTGACGGTGGTGTTGCGCGATGTGATCGAGGATGGTTTTGGCCTGCCGACGGGTTCCTGTGATGCCTGTCTGCTTTTCAATATTCTTCATTTCCCAGAGCCGCTGGCGCTCATCGCGGAGGCGGCGAGGATTGTCGGTCCGAATGGAAGGGTGCTGGCGATCCATTGGCGGTCGGATGTTCCGACGCCGAGGGGGCCGGCGTTGGAGGTGCGGCCGCGTTATGCGCAGATCCAGAGTTGGGCGCTCGGGGTTGGTTGGGTGGCGGGCCCAGCAATCGATCTGCCGCCGTGGCATTTTGGTGTGGTGCTCCGCCAGGCGTGATGGTGATTTTTTAACCACTTATGTTCACTGAGGGGCACGGATGAAAACCGAATGGCTGGAGACTTCGGAGGGTTGGCCACGAAAAGGCGCAAAGAGGCCGCAGGTGTGATGGCGGGGCGCTGCGTTGCGCCTATAGGCGCGATGGGGGCGTTGACGGAGGAGGAGAGGCTTCGTGCCTTTTTGTGGCAAAAGGGTTGGGTTCATCGATCCCTGTCACAGAGGGAGAGCCGAGGATGCACAGAGCGTCACGGAGAAAAACCAAAGCCGCTGCGGGGTGCTGTGTTTTGGCGGGCGCGGTTGCGAATCGGTTGGCGGAATTGCTTTGTGTTCTTTGCGTGCCGACCTTGGCGATCTTTGCGTTAAAAAGGGTTTGTTGGATTGGGTTTGCCGATCTGGTTTATAGGAGGAAATGGAGGGAACGGAGAGTCGGAGTATCGGAGTTTTTGAACACGAAGGTCGCGAAGGGACGCAAAGGGCGGAGATCGGATTTTTAACCACGGATTGCGCGGAATGCACGGATGGTGGAGACGGAATTTTTTAACCACTTATGTCCCTGAGGGGCACGGATGAAAACCGAATGGCTGGAGACTTCGGAGGGTTGGCCACGAAAAGGCACAAAGGGGTCGCAGGTGTTGGCGGTAGGTTGCGTTGCGCCTATAGGCGCGATGGGGGCGTTGGCGGAGGAGGAGAGGCTTCGTGCCTTTTTGTGGCAAAAGGTTTGGGTTCATCGATCCCTGTCACAGAGGGAGAGCAGAGGGTGCACAGAGCGTCACGGAGAAAAACCAAAGCCGCTGCGGGGTGCTGTGTTTTGGCGGGCGCGGTTGCGAATCGGTTGGCGGAATTGCTTTGTGTTCTTTGCGTGCCGGCCTTGGCGATCTTTGCGTTAAAAAGGGTTTGTTGGATTGGGTTTGCCGATCTGGTTTATAGGAGGAAACGAGTGAAAGGAGGACGGAGCATCGGAGGGTTATACAGAGCCGGAACGAGGTCGGAGGGGAAGCCACGGAGGACGGAGATTATCTTGGTTCTGACTCTGTGGCGCTCTGTGCCACCTCTTGCCGACTCTGTGACTCAATTCCGAGGCCGGAGTTTTTAACCACGGATTGCGCGGATGAACACGAATCAAACAGGTCGTAACGCTTGACGTTACTAACGTAGCGCGTAACCTGTCCGACAAGATGATTCTTTCCTTTGCCTGCGATGCCACGAAGACGATCTTCGACGGCGAACAGGCGCGCTCGTTTCCTCCACAAATTCAATCAACGGCACACAGGAAACTCGTTCAAATCGACCTCGCTAAACAACTTTCCGACCTCCGCATCCCGCCCGGCAACCGACTTGAAGCCTTGAAGGGCGGACGAAAAGGCCTGCATTCCATCCGCATAAATGACCAGTGGCGCATCTGCTTTCAATGGACGGCAACAGGCGTCAAAGACGTTGAAATCGTCGACTACCACTAAAATGAAAACGAAAAATCTCCCTCTCCTAACCCCCGGCGAAATGCTCACCGAAGAGTTTCTGACGCCGCTGGGCCTCAGCGCGTACCGTCTGGCCAAAGACATTGGTGTGCCGCTCACCCGCATTACGGCCATCTTGGCCGGTGAACGTGCCGTCACGGCTGACACCGGCTTGCGGCTGGATCGTTATTTCGGCTTGTCGGAAGGCTGGTGGCTGCGCCTCCAAACGGATTGCGATCTACGCAAGGCGAAGCGCGAATTGGGTGCCAAGATCGAACGCGAGGTGAAGCCCCGTGAGTTGAGCGCGGCATGATGGGCGCGCTCAAGGAGTTCCCGAAGTTGTCACCGTGTGAAGACTCGAAGGGACGCGAAGGTCTGAGGTCGGATTTTTAACCAAAGGATGCACGCAGATTGAAACCGAATGGTCGGAGACTTCGGAGGGTTGGCCACGAAGAGGCACGAAGGGGCTTGGGGTGATGGCGGTAGGTTGCGTTGCGCCTATAGGCGCGATGGGGGTGTGGACGGAGGAGGAGAGGTTTCGTGCCTTTTTGTGGCAAAAGGGTTTGGGGTTTGCCGATCTAGTTTATAGGAGGAAAGGGTGGGAACGGAGAGTCGGAGTATCGGAATTTTTTGAACACGAAGGTCGCGAAGGGACGCAAAGGTCGGATTTTTTTTAACCACTTATGTTCACTGAAGGGCACTGATGGGGAGGTGTGGCCGCAGTTCGCGGTTGCACCGGGTGCGGCGATTTCTAATTGGTCAAGGGATGCCTCCCCCACTTCTCCCAAGCATCGATGGGCTTGGATTTCGCCGTATGGCGATTGCGGTGGTGGGTTGTCTCTTCGCGGTCTGGGCGGGGGTGACGTTGGCGGATACGCCTTATCTGGTTTTTGCCGGTCTCGCGGGGTTGCTGTATGTCGGCACGTTGGCGGTCAATGCGCGGCCGCTGGCGTGGTTGGTGATCGCGCTGCAACCGGCGGCGTTGATTGTGCCGTTCTTTCCGGGGCGTCCGTTTTGGTGGGAGCTGTGCGCGTTGCTCGCGTGGCCGAGTCTGTTGGTGTATTTTTTGGTGAACCGGCATAAGCTGGAGTCGCTGAAGTTTGACCGGCTAGAGAAACGCGCGCTGCTCTCCTTGCTTGGATATGTGATCGTACTGGTTGGGCTAATGATGTATCGTGGGGTTGGTTTTCGTGCGTTCGGAGGTGCGCAGATGGGGGGCCGTTTCTATATGCAGCAGCTCATTCTAGCTGTCGTGCCTGTGTTGATGATCGCAACCGACCTATCGAAGAAGCAGCTGCTCTGGGCGACTTCAGTGGGGTGGTGTATGGCGTTCACATATCTCGTATCCGACATTGCTTTTTCGATGAATGGCGGCGCGATGCAGCGGGTACTGTATTTTTTTGAGGTGCCGACGGATGCGGTGAATTTTGTCTTGGACTACGAGTTCACTGGCTTGCGGCGCTATCAATCACTCTGGTACGTAGCCGCAGCTGGATTGGCGTGTATATGGACCCTCGCGCCGCTCCGGGATTTGTTAGGCAGGTATGTATTGGTTGCAGGACCTTTGATGGTGGGATTGCTAGCGCTTGGCTTGGGAAGTGGGCACCGAACCCTGCTGATTTTAGCGGTGATGACGTTGTTCTTTCTCGCCTTGTTTCAACGGTATTGGAATCCGCTGCGCGCGATGCTTTGCTTTCTGGCGATCACGGGCGCGGCGGTTTTTATTTATGCGGCGGCCGACAAATTGCCAATGGCCATGCAGCGGTCGATCTCCTTTTTGCCTGGTATTCAGGTGCAGGCTTTGGCGGCGCGTAATGCGTCAGATACGATTGATGACCGAATTGGCATTTTGAAACTGGCGATCAACGATGTGCCGCGGTATTTGTTCCTGGGGCGAGGGTTTGGAATGGAAAGACTCGATCAATTACCCAGTGATGCCGTCTACGACAATGTTTGGATGGGTTATATTAACGGGATATTCTACAATGGCACGCTAGGGCTACTGTTGAAGACCGGGCTCGCAGGTTTTATATTTTCCAGCATGTTTGTATGGTGGGTATCGAGAATGGCGTTGGCGGTGGTGTGGCTCGCGTGGCGTCGATCTGGCGAGGATCAAACATGGTTTGATCGGGTATGTTTTCTTATATGTGCGCAGTGGTTTTCGTTACTGGTTTTTTTCTATTGTACGCATGGTGATGCATCTTTGTGGGTGCAGAATTTTTCGCTATCGGCTGGATTGATTATGATCTGTCGTCGGCGATTGTCGAATGAGTCGATTGACTTGGTCGATGCACCGTCACCATCAACTTCCGATTCGGTTTAACCTTATGCCTGCTGTCTCGGTCATTTTACCGACTTGCGATCGTCCCGACTTATGGCCGCGGGCGTTGGCGAGTGTGCTGCGCCAGAGCTGGACCGATCTGGAGGTTATCCTCGTCGACAGTAATCGGCTGACACCGCCAATCGTGGCGAAGCCGGAGTGGGCCGGCTTGTTGGCGGATCCTCGCGTGGTGGTCGTTGTGCAAAAACATCGGCCGTGCGCGGCGGGAGCGCGCAATGTCGGTTTGGCCGCAGCGCGGGGTGGGTGGGTGACTTATTTGGATGACGACGACGAATACGAGGTCGAGAAGGTGGCGGCTCAGCTTGCTCTTGCTCGCGAAACAGGAGCGGCTTTGGTTCTATGCGGTTATACGGTGGTGCTGCCGAATCGGCGACGGACACGTCAGGTTTCGCAGACTGAGTTTAGGGGCGATGCTTTGTTGACGGCGGCGAATTGGGGCACGCCGATGTTATTTCATCGGAGGGAATCGGGGATTGGGTTTGATGAAACGTTGCCGTCGGGCGAGGACGAGGCCTTCGCGCATGGTTTTATCGAGCGGCAAGACGTGAAGGTTGTGCCCAATTGTGCGCGAAGTCTGGTGGTGGTTCATCCGCAGATCGCGTCGGCGCGGGTGCATCGTGGGGAGTCCGTATGGAAAGCGTATCGGGCGACGTGGCGCATCGTGCACCGGCGATATTCACGGCAGGCGCGGCGTGCGTACCTGGCGATGGGCTGCATTGTGCGTGCGCAAAACGGTTATGGCGGCACGTGGCATTTTTTCTGGTGTGCCTTCACGGTGTTGCATACGCGAGGGTTGGGCGCGTGGCGGTTAGTTGCGAATTCTACGGCACATCGTTTTGGTGTGCTGTCGAAATGGGCGGTTTCTTAACAGCCCATGGAAGGTGGGCCCACACGACGCGCCATTCTTCGCGTAGGGTGGTGGAAATTAAACCGACGAGTGCAGCGCCAATTCCTGCTCCGATTAGTGCTCCCAAGAGCCGCCATGAAAAATCTCCTGGAAACAGAAACATGCGGCCCAGTGTAGCCCCGACTGTCAGTGCCACAGCGCCCAGGATGGGGTATCGGATTGCTTTAAAGTAGGCGAATATTGTCACAGGCGAACCGCGCAAGCGCCACCAAAGGCTCGGTGCCGCCAGTAATAAATTGGCTATGGCGACGTAAATAGCTACGCCGATGGCTCCATGTTTGAGTCCTGCGGTTACGGCGATAGCGATGATAGATAGGGTGACGATCGCCGTCAGGGTTAGTCTTTTGGATTGCCCGGCTGCTATTGCGACGGATTGTGCAACGAGTGTGAGCTGAGTCACTACAGCGCTTACGGCTAGCCAGCGCAGAATTGGTGCCGCTTCGAGCCATTGAGGTCCGAGCACGACATGCACGACTTCTTGTGGAGCAGCCACGGCAAATGCCATGATGGGTAGAGTCAGATGTGCAATGATATTTGTGCTGACGATGGCTTGGTATTCGAATTCGGGAGAGGTTGTTTTGATTCTCGACAGTGTTGTGAGTGAAATTTGCGATAAGGGCTCGGCAACGTGAATGGTGGGCAACGTCAATATCTGGCCTGGACGATTGTAGAGGCCGAGTGTGCGAGCGCCCAGATATTGGCCAATCGCGACAGTCTCGATCTGCTTCGAAAGAAAGTTTAGGGCGTTGTAATGGGTCAAGTTGACGCCGGTACGGAGCAGTGCGGCTAGTCCGGACCACTGGGCTGTGGCGATAGGGCGCCATCGGCAATATTTCCATGCGAGAGCGGCACAGAGAAATTCCCAAACCAGCAAGAATGTTGCAAATGCATATGACCCGGCTCCTGCCACTGCCGCAAGAATCATTGTAGCAGTTCCGACTACGGCAGATATGCTCTCGAGTTGATTCAACTCGTTCATGCGGAGATTGCGCATGAGTAACGAGCGGGGGAGGCCTCCAATCCCAATAAACAAAAAGCTCATGGCCATGACGCCGAGAAGTGGTATAAGCGTTGGCTGGCCATAGAACCGCGCAACAAAAGGTGCTGCTATCAATGTGGCTATGGTAAGCGCAAGACCGATCCCGAGGTGAGTCCAGAGCAGCGCTGTGCATAGACTTTCGGGCAAATCTACTGTTTGAACCGTTGCAATGCCTAGGCCCATATCACGAAAGATCCATAGAAGGAGCGTCACGCTCGCAGCCATAGCGTAGAGGCCGTGTTCTGGGGGTGTAACCAGACGAGCCAACACCAGCACACCTGCGGCCCTGCAGCCTATGCGCAGCCCTTGTGACAGTAGGGTGCTGCGATGGACGCGTGTTGCTTGGTCTTGGGTAGACTCAAGCGAGGTGGGTATGGGTCGTCTCATGGGCGCTGCATCTATTTGAAAGAGGGTGAATTCATGTTGACGCGCAAGATCTGCCGCTGGTCGATATGGTGCGTGTATCAGTTTCCCCGTTCGTGGGCGTCGGTGACAGTCACGGTAGTTGGTCGGATGCAGCGCGTCGAAGCCGTTGCTCGTCGCGCCATGCGGTCGAACGGCGTCCCCAAAGATATTGTAACCATCTCTGCGGGACCGTCAGCCGCAGTATCGAAATTGGCACACGCTTCAGGATCGTCCATGTCCAGTAAAGCGCCCCAGCCGTACCATAGTGACGAACTAGAAACCGGGCGTATGCAGGCGCGTAAGAATAGCTTCGTTTTTGCCAAAGTCCGCACCAGATTCCGACTAGGGATATAGTGCCCAAGAGCCACGAGGTGTGGTTATTCCAGTCATTAGGTTCAGCTTTGGCGCGTACTAGAGGGGCGGCAATTATGGGAAATCCAGCGTGTTGCGCGCGCAATGTATAGTCTAGGTCACCGAAGGCATGAGGCAGGCCGGTTCCGTCGGGAAAGCCAATTTGTGCGATCACCGCGCGGGGGAAACACACAAAATTCCCTACGCATGCCTTAACTTTAAGCGGCTCCTCGCCATGCGCCTCTATTCTGATTAATTGCATGCCGCGCTGATCCAATCCGCCGTATACAAATGTATCGGGGCCGCCGGAGTAGCACTGGCCTGTTATCACCGCCTCGCACCGTCCAGCCATTGTGCGGAGTCGTGCACACGATCCTGGATTGGGGACAGTGTCATCATTTAGCCAAATTAAAAACTGAGCGCCATCGGCATATGCTTTCCGCATGCCCAGCTCTATCGCCCCCGTCCACCACAAATTCCCGCTTCCCTCGATCACCTGCGCGCGAGGGAAATCCTTGCGTAGCATTTCTGATGTTCCATCCGTAGAGCCATCGTCCACGACATAGAGAGTGGCCCAAGTGAGCACACCATCGTTTTCTAATGCTCGCAGGCATCGCGACGTGACGGCGCTCCGATTGAAAACGGGAATTATGATTGCGGTGTCCATGTAACTTCTGCTGGCGGTAGCGTAAATTCAGTCACCCCACCGTGTCGAGTACGGCACCGGCGTATCCAGCATGCGCAGGGTTTTTTGGGTGCGGTGACATGTTGGGCGGGCGTGTATTTAATAGGGAATGCTCGCGCAGGATGCCTTTGGCCTCACCGGCGCGGCAGGTTGTGGAACCAGCGGGCGGTGGCCGCTGCGCCGACGGTCAGGTCCGACTTGGGTTCACCCAACTCCTCGAAAGTATAATTGTAGGGAACAGGGTAGTCGGTGGTCATGCTGCGGTATCTGAAGCTATTCAGGGGGCAGCGCCGCCAACGGTCTCCGATGAGGGCCAGCCCTTTGAGCAGGAGGCGGGGGGCTTGGTGCGCAGGGCGGCCCCGGAGCGCCAAGCTCAGGCGGTTCACGAACGCGTAGCTGTCCTCCGGGAGATCGGTGGCGTACACGACTCGCCCGGTAAGGTCCGGCCGCGCGAGGGCGTTGAGGATCATTTGGGCGACGGTATCGACATAGGCGTAGGCGCGGATCACTGGGGTCCCGCCCGGGTGGCAATAGGTGCCACGAGCCAGCGTATGGCAAACATCCCGAAAGTACTTCATGTGGTGAGGTCCCCACACGTAGGTGGGGCGCATAATCACATAGGGCGACGTCCAGAGCTGGCGGACGGCTTTCTCCATCGCGACTTTGCTTTCACCATATTCGGTGTGCGGGGAAAAATGGGTGTCATCCCGCGGCAGCCCGCCTTGGGGGCCGCAGACATATTGCGTCGAAACGAAGATGGACAGCTGCAGGGGATGGCCGGCAAACGCTTTTGCGAGAACATCGGTCGCGCAGACATTGACGGGATACACGTCGGACAATGGCTTCCCGGTGGCTTCAATGCTGGTCTCGGCTGCGAGATGAACCAGATGAGTAGGGTGAAACGCGTCAACCACGCTGCGAACCGCTCCTTCATCCAGAACACTACCCTTGATCCAAATTGAATGATGCTTGTCGATTTGCGGCGGTGCCGGATCGATGTTTCGCACCTCAGCCCCGGTGCGCTGCAGGAGAGAAATGAGAGCTGTTCCGATAAAACCGGAACCACCCGTTAGGAGAATTCGATCTGCAGGCATGTCAGGGCGTGTTGACGATGGCGAGGAGGGTCTTTTGCCAGGCGGAGAGAAAGGCCGCTTGCGAATAGTTTTGGTTGAATCGTTCGCGGGCTGCATCGCCCATCGCACGAATCAACTTTCTGTCCTGGTGGATGGCTTTGATTGCAGTAACGACAGGAGCGGTTTGCCGGGGCTCCACCAGGAAACCTGTTCGCCCGTCCTCGATCAGGTCCTGGATTCCTCTCCAGCAAGTGGAAATAACTGGAAGGCCTGCGGCCATGGCCTCGATCACGACGAGAGGAAGTGTTTCACTGTCAAAATAGGTTGGGAAAACCATGAGATCCGCGCGGACGAAAGCGTCGATCTTCTGCGCGCCGAAAACAGGACCCAGAAAGCAAAAATGCTCGTTTAGGCTCTCGGCCTGAATTGCCTCCCGGCACTCCTTAGCAAAAGCAGGGTCACTAAAGCTGCCCAAGGTTTCAACATGTACGACTATACCTTCACGCTTTAGTTTGATAACCGCCTCAAGAAGGAGGCGAAGCCCTTTACTCGGAATGTGCAGCCCGACGAAGAGAATTCGCAATGGCCCGTCAGTCGTTGCCTTGCGGTGGATTGCACGAAGCGCTGCTTCATCTCTGATGCAATTTGGAATACACGCTGTGTGACGGGCAACGAGTGCGATATCGTCACGCGGCGTGGAGGGTGATAGCCGAATCAACCAAGTCGGACGATACAATGCGTGACGTGCAATCTTGCCCCAAGTTGTTTGAGTGGCTTCAAGGTAGTCGCCAATGCCACTCGCGTGAACTTGAAAGACCGTCGTTTTAAAAAAAGGCCGTGATAGGCCCAAGATCCAAGCGTCTTTGATCGCAGAACTCCGGGTTGGGCCAGACGGAGTATAGAGAAGAATGTCGGAGCCGCTGCGAAACTTTGCGACAATGATCCGTGCGGGAAGCCAAAAGAGCTTCCATAACTTGCGCCACGCAACTGATCGCATCTCGGACATTTGCCTCGAGAAACTGGCATCCACATGAACCAACTCGATCCCGGTAAAACGCGACTCGAGAAGAATGCGGTTCATAAGTGCCTGTCCACTCTCGGGAGGATCGACCTGAAGGACGGCTAGAATTCGGACCAGCATAGTTCAATGGCTTCCACGTAGGCTGCTACGAAGATCACGAGTGAAGAAACTGGCGAAGACATAACGCAGATCAACAGCTCTTAATGCACCGTAGGACGATTCAGAGTAATATTGCAAAACGCGTGGGCGCTGGGCGGGTTGTGGTATGGACCGGTTGATTCTGCTTGGGGCGAAGATGATTCAGACGGAGTTAACCACGGATTTCACCAAAGGGCACGGATGAAGACGGGGATGAATTTGCGGAATCAATTTCAACCTTTCTGATCGTTTTGGTTTTCTGGTCGAAGGTAGGGCGCGCCCGCTGGGTGCCCCGTTCCGAATACCCGGCGCGCCCAGCGGTCGCGCCCTACCTCGGATTTGATAAGCGGGTGCGTGGGCTTTATCCATATTCATCCGCGTGATCCGTGGTTATGGTTGCAGGGATGCTGAACGCCGGAACATGCAAGTACGTGCGTGGCGAGCCATCGCCTCAACGCGCTGAATACGGCGCGGGGGTTTCCAGGGTGCGTAGGGCTTTTTTTAATGCGGTGATGTGTTGGGCGGGCGTGAAGTTCAACAGGTAATGTTCGCGCAAAACGCCTTTGGGCTCACCGGCGCGGCGGGCTTGGAAGATCGCTTCGGCGATTTGCTCGGGGCGGCCGGGATGCACGTACCAGATGTATCGCATCGGCAGCATGGAGGGGATCGCGCGCCATTTGGTGGTGATGATCGGTAGGTCGTGCGCCAGCGCTTCGATCAGCACGAGGGGCTGGCCTTCGTGTTGGTCATAGGTCGGAAGGCAAAAGGCATCGCTCTCGCTGAGGAGTTTTCGTTTCGCTTCACCGTCGGCGAAACCGACAAAGCGCACGGCAATGGTCAGGTCCCGGGCGCGGGCGTGGAAGCGTTTCTCGGCGTCGGCGTTTTCGAAGGCACCGGCGACGGTCAGCCGGTACGCGCCGGGCGTATGGGCGTGGAGCAGGGCGACGGCTTCGAGGGTGTCGAAGAAACCTTTTTCCATGCTACAAAGACCCATGAAGAGAATCTCGTAGCGATCGCCGGCGGTGCGGTGTCGGGGCGGCGGCAAGACACCGGTTTCGGGCAGCGAGTTTTGCACGACGGCCACGCGTTTGGGCCAAAAGGTTTCGACGTCGGGGATGAGTTCGGGGGCGAGTACGATCGAGAGGTCGGCCTTGCCGAGCAGGCTGCGGGTGATCGTGCGTTCGAGGCGGGTGGCGATGGTTTCGACCCATTGGCCGAGGCCGACCGCGTGCCAGTGCAGAACCAGTTGAGGGAAGAAGGGCCGGCACAATAGCATGACGACCCAGTCGCGGTAGATAGACCCGCGTTTGGCCGGGCTGGGCACGTAGTAGAAAACCATCGGGCCGTGGCGCCAGCGCAGGTACAGGGCTTTGGCGCAGGCGTTGAAGAGCGGGAAAAGCTTGCGCAGTTGCCAGCGTCCGATGTCGGCGGTGGTCTCGGAGAGTTGCAGGTTGACGTGGAACAGCTCAAAGCCCTGACCGGTGCGGCCAAGTTCTTCGAGCAAGAGGCGAACCATCGCGCTCTGTCCGTGGTGGGGCGGTGGTGTCTGGGCAAATACGAGCAGTTTCATTGCAGGCTTGGAAAAACGCTGCCACTCAATCGATGCTGTTCGTAGGTGATGCCCACACAAATCGCAAGAAACCAGTTTGTTTTTCGTCCGGCCAGTCTGGTCGCGCCGCTGGTGTGTGCTTTGGCGGGGGCGAGCGTTTATCAGTTTTTTGGCAATGCAACGCAGGGTTACATTCATTCGCGTTCGCTGTTTTATTGGTGGGGCTCGCAGTGGTTCGAGCCGGGGGCGGAGACGCAGCATGGGCTGCTGATCCTGGTGGCGTCGGTGTGGTTGTTCTGGCGGAATCTGCGTATCCAGGCGGGCCCTACGGCTCCGGCGGGCGGTGCGGCGCTGGCGGCGTTGCTGGGCGGACTGGCGTTGCATCTGGCTGGGTATGCAATGCAGCAGGCGCGGGTTTCGATTGGCGGGTTGCTGTTGTTTGTCTGGGGCGTGTTGGTGTTGACGGGTGGGAGGCGTTGGGGGCGGGCATCGGTATTTCCGCTGGTGTTTCTGCTGCTGGCGGTGCCGATGAGCTTTGTCGATACGTTGGGGTTTAGGTTGCAGATGGGTGTGACGAACTGCACCTATGCGATCGCGCAGAGTGGTGGCGTGAGGTTGTTGCGCAACGGCACGCAGTTGTTTTCGCCGGACGGGCGTTTTCAGTACGATGTGGCGGCGGCTTGTTCGGGGGTGCGTTCGCTGGTGGCGTTGCTGGCGCTGGCGCTGTTGGTGGGTTATCTGAATTTCCGGTCTTGGTGGGCGTGGCTGGTGTTGGTGGCGGCGGGGCTGCCGTATGTGGTGGCGGGCAATATCGGCCGTGTGCTGGCCGTGGTGTGGGTGGGCGAACGGTTCGGTCAACGCGGCGGCGAGCGGTTGCACGATTGGTTGGGCGCGGTGGTGTTTTTGGCGGTGACGGCGATGTTGTTGGTGACGGTGTCGCTGCTGCGGCGGGCGGGTTTCAAGCCGGCGCGGGAGAGCATCGGACCTTTTGAAGGAGAGGACGGGACGGTTCGCTCGACGCGGGTTGGCCCGTGGCTGGTGGCGGGGTTGACGGTGGTGGCGGCGGTCGCGGTTTGCCTCGTGGCGTTGCGGCTGGATGCGCGTCCGGCGCAGGCTGTGGCGGGGGTGAAGTTGCAGGACGACGGTGTTTCGCCGGTGGGGCTGCCGGCCTTTATCGGTACGGAATGGATCGGCCAAAGTGTCGATGTGACGGCGGTGGAGCGCACGGTATTGCCGGGGGATACGGGGTATGCGCGGCGCAACTACGTCGCGATGAGGGACCGGCGCGAGCAGGTGTTTATTTCGGTGGTGTTGAGCGGACGAGACCGGAGTTCGATCCATCGGCCGGAGCTTTGCCTAGTGGGGCAGGGCTGGACGATCGCGGGGCGGGCGAGGCATGAATTTGCGGTGGGTGGCACGGTGGTGCCGACGACGCTGTTGCGCGTGGAGCACGCGGTGGTCGGGTCGCAGGCGGGCGCGGTACGCGGGCCGGTGCGGTCGCTGTTTGCGTATTGGTTTGTGGGTGGCGAGGCGTTGGAGCCGACGCATTTCGGGATGCAGATGCGCGATGCTTATGATCGCTTGCGGTACTTGCGGGCAAATCGTTGGGCTTACGTGGTGGTGCAGACCGTGGTGGTCAATGATGACGAAGCGGCCGCGTTGTCCCGCATGCAGGAAGTGTTGGCTAGCGTGTGGCCGGAGATGCGGAGCGAAGGACAAAAACCGTAGGCAGTACCGGGGCGTGGGAGGGGCGTTTTCCATGGCCCAAGGAAGAAAGAATTGAACTTTGTTGGGGCGCACCTACGTTGCAAACCTCTTGAAATCAGTCGGCGCATTTGACCTTGCGTATCTGATTGCCCAAGGCGATCCGCTCGGGCGGTCGCTAACGGGCGCGATTGTCGTGGGCATATGTATGGGGTTTTTCTTTGTTTGGCTGTCGGCGCGGAATCGGCGGCGCTTGACCCAGCAGACCGCCGCGCAGCTCATCGAGGTCGCCAAACGCGAAGCGGCCGTGGCCGCTCAAGAGGTAAAACAGAAGGCCGAAGAAGAGATCCAGAATCGACGGGCCGAGTTTAATCGCGAGTTTGACCGCCGTGAGATCGAGACCGACCTCAAGCTCCGTGAAATCCGCGCGCACGAAGAATCGCTCGGTTTGCTCGACCACCAGCTGGAGCAAAAGCAGGAACGCCTCGCCCGCGAAAACGCCGCCGTCAAGCAGGCCCGCGATGCGATCCGCGCCCTTTCAAAAAGCCTGCGCAACCGCCTCGAAGGCGTTTCGCAAATGGATGCCGAAGAGATTCGCCGCGCCCTGCGTGAAGAGGTGATGATCGAGTGTCAGGACGAGTTGCGTGCGCTCCGACGTCAGACGCTGGAAAAATCCGAACAGGAGCTCCAGCGCGACGCCCAGCGCATCCTCATCACGACGATGCAGCGCATGGCATCGCGGCCCAATAACGACTTAACCGCAACCATTGTCCATCTGCCCAGCGAGGAGATGAAGGGCCGCATCATCGGCCGCGAAGGTCGCAACATTAAATCCTTCGAATCCACGACCTGCGTGACGCTGCTCATCGACGAGACGCCGCAGATGGTGTTGATTTCCTCCTTTGATCCGGTGCGGCGTGAGATCGCCCGCCTTGCCCTCGAAGCGTTGGTTAAAGACGGCCGCATTCACCCGGCCAGCATTGAAGAATTCGTGGCCCGCGCCCGAACCGAGGTGGAGACCAACGTCGTTCAAGCGGGCGAAGACGCGGTGCAACGTCTCGGCATCAACGGCATGCATCCCGAGATCATCAAGCTGCTTGGCCGCTTGAAATACCGTTTCGCTTACACGCAAAACGCGCTCGATCACTCCGTCGAGGTCGGCCTGCTTTGTTCGCTGATCGCCAGCGAAACCGGTCTCGATCCGGGCATCGCCAAACGCGCCGGCCTGCTCCACGACATCGGTAAAGGCATTGAGGGTGAATACGAAGGCAGTCATGCCATCATCGGCGCAGATTTTGTGAGACGACACGGCGAGACGCCGATCGTGGTTAACGCGGTCGCCGCGCATCACGAAGAAGTGAAGCCCGAGACGGTTTATGCTGGTTTGGTGATTTTGGCTGACACGATTTCTGCCGTGCGGCCGGGTGCGCGCGCGGAGGCGATGACCAGTTATATCCAGCGACTGGATCGGTTGGAGAAGCTCGCTCTATCGCTCGAAGGCGTGCAACAGGCTTACGCGATCCAGGCCGGCCGCGAGATCCGTGTGGTTGTGGCACCGCAACACGTGACCGACGAACAGGCGGCGGAAATCGCCAAGACCCTGCGGCAACGGATCGAAAGCGAGCTGCAATATCCCAGCACAATCAAGATCACTGTGATCCGCGAAAGTCGTTTTACCGAAACAGCGACTTGAGGGAAACGGAATCCGGTTATCCGCCGTCGAGGTCGCGGAGCGGTCTTTGAGCGGTTAAAAATCTCTGCCTCGCGCCCGGTCGCGATTGCCGTTTAGGCTTCGGGGTTGGTTACTGAAACTGTGGCGACTGGGACTGGCGATGCGGTGTTTACCGGCGTCGGCAGCCACTTTCCGAGCATCTCGCTCAGTGCTTTTTGCGTCACCGGTTTCTTGACGTAGTCATTCATGCCGGCGTCGATGCACTTTTCGCGATCTCCGGGCAAGGCGTGGGCAGTTATGGCGACGACGGGCACCTTGGGATTGAGCACGGTTGAGCCGGGCGCACGGATCTGGCGGGTCGCCTCGTGACCATCCATGACGGGCATTTGAATGTCCATGAAGACGAGATCGTAGGGGCTCTTTTTCAGGGCATTCAATGCGTCGAGGCCGTCGACCGCCGTATCGATACTTGAGCATCCAAGTTTTTTCAATATGGCCACCGCAACCACCCGATTAGTGGGGACGTCCTCAACTAGGAGGATGCGGGGGTTGAATCCGGAATCGTTATTACGAGTTCTGTCTTCGGAATACGGTTTGGCGGTCGATTCGCGTGACGCTGCTTTTTCCAGGCGAACGGTGAACCAGAACTCAGAGCCATGGTTCTCTTGGCTGGTTACACCGATTTCTCCGCCCATCATTCCGGCGAGCTTTTGGGCGATGACGAGGCCGAGTCCGGTGCCGCCAAATTTGCGCGTGCTGGAACCATCCACTTGAGAGAATTTCTGGAAAAGCAGAGCTTGCTTGTCAGCTGGAATGCCGATGCCGGTGTCTCGCACGGCGAAACGCAGGGTTGAATAGGTGCGCGTCGTTTCAAGGCACGCGGCAGTCACGGTGACCTCGCCTCGGGCGGTGAATTTCAACGCGTTTCCTGTTAGGTTGGTTAGGATCTGCTTGAGCCGTCTTGAGTCGCCCTTGATCCAGGTGGGGACATTGGCGTTCACCGTAAGGGTGAATTTTAATCCCTGTTCCGCGGCTTTCCGAGCAGGGGCAACGGAAAAATCGCCGAGCAACTCGGGGAGGTCGAACTCGGCGGATTCGAGTTCGAGTTTCTGCGCCTCGATCTTGGAAAAATCAAGAATGTCATTGATCAGGGTTAGCAGTGATGCGCCGCCGTTTTGCACGATCTCCAGATAGTTTCGCTGAGTGTCGTCGATCGAAGTGTCGAGCAGGAGGTTCGTGATGCCAACGACGGCGTTCAACGGCGTGCGAAGCTCGTGGCTCATGTTGGCGAGGAACTCGCTCTTGATGGCATTTGCTCGTTCCGCCATGGCCGCCGCCTCACGGAACCGGTTCTCGCTATCGCGCAACGTCGCTTCGGCCTGCTTTTGTGGAGTGATGTCCCAATTTGTACCTATCATGCGGATCGGCTTGCCCGCTGCATCGCGCTGTACGATGGCAAGGGCACGGATACTACGGATGTCGCCGTCGGGCCAAAGCACGCGGAACTCGGTGGCAAATTCTTGTTCGCCGCGAAGTGCACTTTGGATTGTCGCGTCGGTGCTAACCCGGTCTTCCGGATGGACGGCCAGCTGCCAGTCTTCATAGGCACCGTTGAAACGCTGGGGACTGGTTCCATAGAGCCGAAACATCTGTGCGTCCCAAGCAAGCCGGTTGTTGACGACGTCGTAATCCCAAATGCCAACGCCGCCTGCGCGGGTGGCGAGTGACAGTCGGTTGCTGACGAGCTTTAGATCGTCCTCCGCCTGTTTGCGCTCGGTGATGTCGTGGACGATGGAGTGCAGGATTGACCGTTTGCCAAATTGAATGCGGCTCAGTGAAACCGCCACGTCGCGGATCGAACCATCAGCCAGGCGGTGTCGGAATTCAAAGCGTTTTCCTTGGTTTTCGGCCACCGAGCCCATGGCTTGGAGAATTTGGTCTTCAGGCAAGGTGTTGATATTCGACATTCGCAGGGCCAGCAGTTTTTCCCTGGGATGACCGTAGAATCGGAGTGCGGCAGCGTTGGCATCGATGATCGTGCCGTCGGAAGGATCGATCAAAAGCATGACTGACGAGTTGGCTGCGAATTGATTTCGCTGCGCCTGCTCGCTCTCTTGCAAATCGCGCGTGCGTTCGACGACCAGTCGCTCCAGCTCTTCGCGGCGGCGTAGTGAAATATGGACAATGGTGCCGAGTGAGGCGGTGAGCGCCAGACCCAGAACCATCGCCAGCCAGGGTGCCCACGCGTGATAGGTGATGTTGAATTCCTGGCTGGCCCGCGCGTTTACGGAAAAAACCTTGCCCCAAGCAAAGACGGGACGCGTGAACGATGTTTCTGCGGAGGGTGGACTATCGGAAGCCCAGGTGGTGGCGAGTGGTTTGGGTGGCTGGTCGGTGTGCAGGAGTGAAAGCTCCAGGAGAGACAGGTCATCCGGATTACTATTGCCGAGCAAGGGGACGATTCGCGTCACGGCCAGCGCGAAGCCGCGCAACCGATGACCTTCGTCACCGCCATAGACGGGTTGGAACACGAGAAACCCTGTTGGGCTGCCCGATTTTTCCACCAGAGTCACGGGATCACTGCCAGTGCATTGGCCGGAGCGTCCTGCCTCTTCCAGCGCGGCGCGACTTTGCGGCTCAGAACCGAGATCGAAGCCGCTGGCGACTTCATTTTCTACGAGTGGGACGACTCGGAGCATAGGATAATAGCGGTCGCGCGGCGAAGCAGGACAGCGATCCCCGGCAGAGTTCTTTTCCCAAATCTCAAAGTTTGCTCCGCCTTTGGCATTTTCGGCGGCTTCGAAGGTGGGTCTTTCCGCTGCAGGTACAACCGGGACCCAGGCCCAACCGGAGATCGCGGGATTCGTGGGTAGGAAGGCAGTGAAATCCTGAAGCGCTTCGGCCGTGATGGTCTCGTGGATTTCGCAGAAGCGGGCAAAACTTTGCAGCTCGGTGTTGCCGATAGTCCGCAGGTTCTGTGCGACGTCGGCCGTGCGGCTTTTCGCCAAGTGCGCAAACGCGTCTAAACGGGTTTGAGCTTCGTTTTCGTGGACGAGATAAAAAACAAAGGCCGTGATGCACAGCCCTATGGCCACGACTTGGGTGGAAGCGACGCGTTGCAGGCAGTGGCGCGAGCACCGCAATCGCGCTGAGAGCATGGCCCCCGTGATGAGAATAAAGGTGAGCGCCAGAGTGAACAGGACCGAGGGCATCGCCGCTCGCGCAAGAAGGGTGTTCCAAGCGCTTGCATCGACATCCATGCCGAGCACCGCAGCCAACTCTCCTTTGCCCTTAAATACACCGGAACAGATAATGAGGTCATCCACGCCTTCGACGTAAGAAGTCTTGTGGTCGCGCTGGCCGTTGAGTGGGTTGTCATGCTCGTACTCTACCCACCCGTGGCCCTTTGATTGGACCACACTCTGAATTTCTCGGCGAAAATATTTGCCCTCAGACCAGTCTTTTTTGTCGATCCAGTTTTGACCGACCAAGGAGGGTTTTGCCGGATGGGCGAGCCAGGTCATGCTGCGATCGTAAACGATGACATAGAGGTCGCCTTTGTGGAATTCACCATTAGGAGTATTGACTGTTTCGATTAGCTTTTTCCGGCCGTTCTGGTGGTAGTAAGCCAGTGCCTTTTTTACCAACGCGTGAGCATCGTTGGGCGTGGCCAGTCCATACATCGTCGTTTGCGGATCGATGATGGGAACCAAGGCCGATATCCAAGTACCCCAGCGATCAGTCTCGGGGCCCACACAGCCGGCAGTCCGGGTGGAAATCACACGTCGCAAGCTCGGCGGTGCTTCGGTGTAGGTCTGCCCGGGAGGCGAGCAGTCAGCTGAACCTGCCGGCTCGCTATCTACAAAGAAAAACAGCGTGTCGTCGGGTTTGCGTCCCAGAAGGTAGACGAAGCGGCACTGGGGGCTGGCCGCGCGAACGATGGCGAGCTGTTCCTTAAGCCGCAGGTAGTTGGTATTTGTTAGGTCGGCTTCGGATCCTGAAAGTGTGTGGATGCGTTCAACATCGAGCGTTTGGGCGATCAAACGCGCCTGTTCAACCAAGTCAGCTCGCAGGATGCGATCCGTTCGGACGATCATCCACCAGGTCAATAGCGACCCAGCCGCAAGAACCAACAAGACGGATATGGCCGGTCGCCAAACAACACGCAACAAGCCGATCTTGAGTGGGGGTTCGTGAGGGGGCTGTGTGTTTGAGCTGTTTCGGTTTCCAGCCATGAAGGAGTTTAATGTGCCGTAACGTAGGAGAGGCAACGACTGAGTCGATTGAGCCTGTTCAATCTTTATCGGGTTAATACGTATTGGCTTAAATGCTTTTATGGCGGCGGGCGTTAATCTTGGCACTAGCCGTGGGTTTACCTGCATTCTCGGTGCTCGTGATTGCTGTCTGAATCGGCGCGTGATTGGTTCAACCGTGCCCGTCCCTCCCTCCACCGCCCGGCGTTTCCAGATGTTTGACCGAACCGTGAAGGAGATGGGCGATCGTCTGCTCACCGTGCGGAAACCCGACCAGATGATGGCCGCTCTCCATTGGGGCATGGCGGAATTGGAAAAAACCTACGCGCAATCTCCTGCAGGGGTGAAGGCGCTCGTGGCCTGCCATGCCGGGTGCGACCCTTGCTGCAGCGTGCCGGTGGACGTGCAGGCCCACGAGGTCTTCTTTGCGGCGGACCATATTCAGAGTCATTTTGCGCCCGTAGAACTCGACCAGGTGCTCAGCCGCCTCGTTGCCCATCGCCGCCGTGTTTCCCGCTTCGCGGTTGGTGAACGCAACATCAGCCGCCAGCCGTGCGCGCTGCTGGATAAGGGCGGCTCCTGTTCGATTTACGCCGGGCGGCCCGAGGCGTGCCGCTGTCACCACAGCAGCAATGCCGCCGTGTGCGCGGCGAACCAATCGGACCCTGCCATCAACATCACGAAGGTTTACATCCCAGCGCTGCGGGCGCGGCTTTTCGCGGTGCGCATGGGCTTGGACGAAGCGATCGAGGCGGCCGAGTATGATGATCGCTCCTATGACTTTGGTTCGGCTTTGCACGAAGCCCTCACGAACAGTTTGTGCCTCGTGGCCTGGTTGCGACGGCAGCCGGCGTTTCCAGATAACTGCCTCTCTGAACCACCCGGTTCGATGGACCTAGCCTGCACTGTGACGGCTTGATATAACTAAACGTTAGGTTTTGGAAAACCGCCTCACCTTGTTTGCAGACGGGCGATTTTTGCTTACGATCAAGATCCAGCAAACAAGCAACACGCCCAAAATTCCACTGCACCGCAAATCTACTCCAACTTCATGCGCTCACTACTCGCCACCCTTCTCGCGACCTTGGCCTTCGCATCGGTTTCCTCCCACGCCGCAACCAAGGCACGACTCGGCCCAGTCGTCCAATCGGTTTCAATCAACGGCGTCGATTGCCCGGAGGTGCAGAGCTGGTCGGGCGGCGACATCAGCGGAACCGTCGTCGAAACCGCCCTCGTCAATGCGGTGACCAAGAAACATGTCGGCCAGGTCGGCTACGAACCGATCCTGGTCAAAGCGACTCCTCCGCTCTCCACCGCACTGAGCGCCTGTCTGGCCGATCTTTGCGTCGGCCGTTCGACTCCGGTCACCCTTGTGCTTTCGGGCTTGGATCCAAAACCACTTCAAGCCACCAACGCGCACTTGATCGAGGCCCAGTTCGCCGCGCTCGATGGCAGCAGCAAGGAAGGTTACGAAATCATTTTTGTGTTTCGCGCTGACGCCGTTCGACCACAGGCTAGCGCAACCACTCCCACCGTCAAAACCGCCAAATCCACCCGCGCACTCTCATCGAACTTCAGCTTTACACTCGGCAACCTCGATACCAACCGCGTCACCAACATCGAATCCTTCACCCTCACCCGCGCCACCGTTGCCGACTCCATGGACGTGATGCGCCTTCCGTCAACACAAACTGGTCCCACGAAATTCTCCAATCTCGCGGTCGTCACGTCCGACGCCAGTGCCGACAGCTGGACGGCGTGGCGCGATGATTTCCTTGTTAACGGCAACAACGCCGATGAAAAGGAACTGTCCGGCTCGCTGACGCTTCTCGGATTCGACCTGAAAACGCCGCTGTTGTCCCTGCAGTTTTCCCACGTCGGCATCATCCGTTTTGCGCATAGTCCGAGTGCCAACGAATTGAGCCCGCGTTCCACCGCCACACTCTATTGCGAGCAAGTCACGCTCGTTCAGCCCGCGACCAAGCCTACGCCCACTCCGACGACGAACCCGACGCCAGCAACCACAACCCAACCTAAAGATACAACGAATGCGAACGATGCAGGCTTGCGCGATCCGGCTGGTTTTCCGCGCCCCGCCGGACTTACGCGTACAACGTATTCGAAGACTGACACCGATACCCGTCTCAGCGAAACCGCTGGCTACAGTTCCGAGCAGACCGTCACCGCTCTGCTGGAAGTCTACGTCAAATCCCTCGATGCCGATGGTTGGAAAAAGGATTCGTTGAACGAATCTGGTTCGTCCCTCGCGGACCAGATGATCATGTCCTACTGGCGCAAAGACAAAAGCCAGGCCGACCTCCGCCTCTACGGCGCGAAGAAGGGCTCCACCGTTTCGCTTTCAGTCGCGACCGAAAAGTAACGCGAAGCAGCGATCTGCATCACTGAAACACGGAAGAGCCGAGGCACGGAAATCTATTTCCGTCCTAAAACAACCGATCTTCGCCGACATGCGAAAGGCATGTGAACCCTGTTAAAACGGATGTTCGTTGGGTACTCATATAGTTCTTAAACCCAAAGCCGGCAGTTGAACCACTTATGTTCACTGATTTAATGATAGTTACGCAATCGGCCCAACCCACCTGAGGGGTGAAACAAAGCAAACGCCACAAAATCCTATAACTCCTTTATCAGTGTCATTAAGTGATAATAAGTGGTTAACCCGTCTGCCGTTTTTAGGTTAAAGGGTTCTTCGCACCTTTCGATGGGCCCTCCGCCCGGTTTGTCATCCTGAGGGCCGCCGAAGGATCCAGTGAGTGCACGAACGTACCGGTGAGCCGATTCCAAGTGGATCCCTCGCGCAGCGCTCGGGATGACAGTTTTCCCCGCTGGGTAACCCTTTTCTTTCTCTTGCACACGCGCCACCCCTTGAAAACAACGAGGAACCATATAGTTCTTAAAGTGTAACAACTGAGTGGGCTGCCGGGCTGGCCTTGTTGTTCGGTTCGAACCGTTGGCGGTGTTTATTGGGACGGCGGTGTCGCTAACTTTGTGTCGAAGTCGTGCTGACCGGCGGCGTTTAGTATCCACGTAATTCTTCTACCCAAGCAGCAGCGTCGGGGACATCGGCCCAAGCCTTTGCTCCTTTTTCGAAAAGCTGTTGGAGCCGTGCGTCCTCAATGTCGGTTTTGTCCGCACGCAGCGCGAGGCGCTTGTTGCTGAACGGCACGCCCTGTGACGCTGAAACGGGTTGCCCCGCGACTGCACCGGCAAAGACAAATTCGACTGTTTCGGACTCGGCCATTTTGAATGAAAACGAATAAAGATGCGTGAACCCGATTTCCTCGGCAAGCGCGTTGGCGGGTGAGCATTTCCAACAACCAGCCGATGACGTCAGGCTGAGGTTGCCCTGATCGCAGGGCGGTGCACCCGATGTTCCCCGCAGCAGAGTTGCAGTGGCCTCGAAGCCCAGCAACGTCAGGGGCATGAATCGTTTTTCTCCTGCTGTACTCGGTTTGGTGATCGCGAACGCCGCTGTATTTGTCGCGGGGTTCGTCCTGCCGCAGGGTAGGGAATGGTTCGTCGAGCATGGGGCTTTTTGGTTTACGGCAAATCCGAACTTCGCGCTCTGGCAGACTGTGACCTACATGTTTCTCCACGGCGGACCGGGGCATATTTTGTTCAACATGTTCGCGCTGGTGTCCTTTGGCGGGCTGCTCGAGCGGCAGTGGGGCACGCAGCGATTTCTTGTCTTTTACCTCCTGTGCGGCGTGGGCGCGGCGCTCGTCCACAACGCGGTGAATGCGGGTCATTACAGTATTCTTCAGGAGCGCTTGGTCGCGCACGGGCTGACACCCGACGCGATCCGCACGGCACTCGTTTCGGGGCGCAGCGCGCTGCCGGACGGGGAGATCAAGACCGCCCTCGTCGAACTCTATCGGGTCTTTGCGGTGCCGATGCTCGGAGCCTCCGGTGCAATTTATGGTGTGCTGGTTGCGTTTGGCCTGCTCTACCCGAATGCGAAGATCGCGCTGATGTTCGTCCCCGTGCCGATCGCGGCGAAGGTCGTGATCCCGGCCTTGCTCGCGCTCGACCTTTTGTCGGGTGTAACTGGTTTTTCCCTCTTCGGCGGCGGCATCGCGCATTTCGCCCATCTCGGCGGTGCGCTGGTCGGATTCCTCCTCATGATGCTCTGGCGACGGCAGGCGCAGCGTGCCCAGGCACGGGGAACGTTGTAGTAGCGCCGGGGATATTCGGAAGGGCGCGCCCGGTGTAGGAAGATCGGGTGCGCGGTTTGGCGCATGCGGTGGTTGCGGCGTAATCAAAACTCAGCGTAAACGGAAGGGTTATTCCCCATATCTCCCGACCGGCCGATGCCGTAACGTCGGCTAACATTCCACCTCGGGATTCAAATGGGTTCCCCACACATATTGTTCGCCACGCCGGAGGAGCTTTGAGATGCAAATCTTGAAAGGCACTGCTGTGTCTCCCGGAATCGCGCGGGGCAAAGCCTTCCTCTACAAGGTGGAGGTTCATCGTGAAATTAATGAAGGCGGCGCAGGCAAAGAGACCGGCCCGCTCAACGCCGATCAGCATGAGCGGATCAAGTCCGCCATGAACGACGTAAGCCATGGCTTGGAAACCGATGCTCAAGATATGTCGCGCGTTCTCGACAACGACTCGGGGGATGTCTTTCGGGCTCAGTCCGCGATGATGAAGGATACCTCGCTGATGGGGGAGTTGGAGAACTACCTTGGGCGCGGCCCCATTGATGCGGAAGAAGCGGTTCGGGCTGTCTTTGCCATCTTCGCCAGCCGTTTCCGTGGTGCGAAGAACGAAGCTGTTCGGGCAAAAGGTGACGACGTCGAGGATCTCTCCCGCCGACTATTGCTTTCGCTTAGAGGAATTCATGCGCACCGCTTTGAGGGAATGCCGAATGGTTCGGTTTTGGTGGCGCGTCAACTTTTCCCTTCGGACACGGTGTTTCTTTCGCGCATTTCAACGGTGGCGGTGGTTGCGGAATTCGCCGGTCCTGCCGCTCATGCGGCATTGCTGGCCCGGGAACTCGGTATTCCCTGCGTGGGCGGGATCGCAAATATCCTGGATCTCACCCATGTAGGCGACGAGATGATCGTCGATGGCACCAAGGGACTGGTGTTGGTTAACCCGGATCAGGCGACATTGCAAGAATACGAGAAAGTGATCGAAGACGGCAAGCGAACCAACCACCCGCCCATCCAGATCGAGCGGGAGCCAACCGTGACGGCGAATGGCATCGAGGTCTCGGTCATGGCCAACGCGTGGAGTCAGGAGGATGTTGCTCTCGCGATCCGAAACGGAGCCGACGGGGTCGGCCTCTTCAGAACCGAACCATTCTTCATGGCGAGCAAACATCTGCCTACCGCCAAGGAATTCACAGAATTCCTTGCCCGCTGCCTGGAACCTGCGGGAAAACTCCGCGTAAATGTCCGACTCCTCGATGTGGGTGCCGACAAGAACCCCATTTACCTGCCGCTGCCACCTGAACCGGATCCCTTTATGGGACTGCGCGGTGTTCGCGTCTTGCTTCGCTATCCTGACCTGCTTGAGGCCCAGTTACGCGCATTGCTCGAGAGTTCGCGGCGATTCAATATCGGGATTCTCATCCCGATGGTGACCCTGGAAAGTGATGTGATGCAGGTCATCGACCGCTGCCGGAAACTGGCAACGGAAATGGGCGTAGACAAAATTCCTGAAATCGGCGCGATGGTCGAAACGCCCGCTGCGGCGCTCACCGTTGGCACATTGGCCAAGCACGTTGATTTTCTCAGTTTAGGAACCAACGATTTAACCCAATATACACTGGCGGCTGGCCGGGAAAACCCCTCCGTCGCCGATTACTTTATGGATGACCATCCTGCGGTCCTCCGCCTCATGGAGCTGGCGATCAAAGATGCGGGAGCGACCCCCATTTCCCTCTGTGGCGAACTCGCCGGAAGGACGACGGCAATCCCTGAGTTGTTGCGGATCGGCCTGCGCTCGCTGAGCGTTGCTTCTTCGCTCTTGATGGAGGTTCGTCAAGCGATTCGTCGAGCAACGGTGACTACGCCGGACGCCGTAGGTCGTTAACTGCTTTCTGTCGGCTGGCGGCAAAGCCGAACAGCAGGCCTGCGCCAAAGCCCATCGCGTGAGCCAATACGTCGACCTGCACCCCACCGACGCCATACAAACTCAACACGATGAAACCGGCAAAGAGCGGTGTCAGCAGCGTGCGCAAGCGATGCGGATGACCGGAGCGACTCATCACCCGAACCGCTCGTCCCACCAGCAGACCCAGCGCGGCGAAAACTGCCGTGGAGGCACCGAGCGAACGATAATCGGTACTCGCATGAAGCGCGACGGTCGCCAGATTGCCCGCGATTGCCGAACTGGCGATCAGAGGCCAGCTGGCGCGCCATCCGAAAGTCATCACCACGGCGGAAAACACCATCCAGCCGCTGGCCGCATTTGAAACCAGGTGGCCGATATCCGCGTGCAGCCACAGGGCAGTCCATGACCGATACCACTCGCCGTGGCCAAAAACGCGTCGGGCATCAAGCAGCCCGGCCTCGGTCATGCCCGGACGTTCCCCTTGCGCCCAGTACATAGCGCACACGCCAACCAACCAAACCAGAGGAGACAGCGGCACTCGCTTGCTGCGCGGCGCGTGATCGATGGACGGCGGCGGTGGCCAGCCGATCCTCTCGCGGTCAAATTGCGCGAGTTGGCGGCGTGCCGTGTCGAGCGCGGCCAATTCGACCAGCAAATGGTGGCCCCGGTCAGTCGAAACCAACCAACAGGTTTCGCCCATCGCGAGCATGACGATGCTGTGTTCGAAACCTTCCTCGTACGTCGCGTAAACGCCGGCCTCCGCACTTCCATCAGGGAAAGGTTCATTTGACAGGGGAGCGGAGGGTTCGGGCTCGGTCATCGAGACGAACATTAATCACAACCGCCGATCACGCCATCGCAGAATGCCTACAGGGTGGAGATCCTCTCAGCGCGTGATCAGGTGGAACTTTTCCGGGTAACCTGGGGTACAAGGGAAATGCGTTTCTCTCCTCTTCGAAAAGGTGCGGCGTTGGCTGCGTGGGTGATCGGGCTGTCTGCAATGGCTTTTGCCGAGGACCCCGTTGCCGAACCAGCAGCCATAGTACCAGGGCGGCCAGCTCTGCTCAACGATGCGTTCAATGCGTTGATCGAGGATCAGGGTTGTTGGGCGTTCACCGAGACCCACAACGGCATCAAAGACGGCAAACCGCGTGCCGAATCAATTTTTCGCTTCGATCCCTCCGTGACTTATGCGGAGCAAAGAATACCACTCAAAATCGGTGGGAAGCCTCCGACTGAAAAACAATTGAAGGAAGCGGCCGACAACGGAGAGCGCGCAGCGAAGCGACGTTTTGAGCAGCAACAGAAACAGCCTGCAGCGCCCGAGGAGCCAACAGCACCCATGGCGGAGGAACAACCCAAAGTGCGCCGCGCGGATGAGGTGAAGCTCTGGGTCAGCGGCCAATTGGTCACGCCCGAGATCGACCACGCGAAGGTCGTGCTGGAGGACGAGACCGGAGTGACCTACGAAGTGCCGATGCGTCCCGAGGGCAAGGGCGGCGCCAGCGCGATGTTGGACAAGTTCGAGCTCACGGCGCGCGTCAACAAGGTGAGCCGCCAATTCGAACGCGCGACCATCCGGCAACGCGCGCCGCTGCGCGTGAAGCTCATCGCAAAAGTCACCGACTCCGTTCTCGTGTTCGAATTCAGCACGCCGGATCCGCGCTATCCCTCGGTGCTGACCAAAGCCACCGCCGACATTCGGGTCGCACTGCTCTTTGGAAAACCACGCGTTATGCACAACGAAATGGTGCGCACCGAACTAAGCCACGTGAAACCGTACGATGATCGCTTCAAAGTAAAAAGCGGAAAGACGCGGACGATCGAATTTTGAGCGCCGCGCCGGATAACACAGTTGAGGGAGGGACGCAGTGAAAAGGCCTTAAGCCAGCCCCTTTCGAAATTGAAATAGTCTTACCAACCTGATCGTCTTGGCCATCCGCTCACCCTTCTTAAACCACGCGTCAAGCTACATCTCCGCCCGAGGCACTCAAACCACCGCAAATCGCCCATGGCTGTCCGCGACGATTATCTCCTGCGTTTCATTGCTCTGCTCAGCCAGGCGCTGGCGGAGATCCTGACGTTTCGAAAAATGGGCCGTTACGAAGCGGCGCTGCACGCGGCCTTCGCGGCTCAGGAAAAACTTTTTAACCGAACCACCGCCGAGCTCTCAACGCTGAGCCTTGACGAACTCCTCCGACTGCTCCGACTGGACGAAAATAAAGCGGCAGCTCGCGAAAAGGTCTTGGGCTACGCATCGCTGCTCCAGGAAACCGGCCTGACCTACGAAACGATGGGCCGCCTGCCGCTGGCGACTGGTTGCTTTCAACTCGCGCTGCAGGTCATGCTCTCAGTCGCGGTGGATGAAGGCACCGCCTGCCCAGCTGAATTGCATGAAAAGATGCGCGAGTTGCTGGTGCGGATTCCGCCGGACGAGTTACATGAACCGGTGAAGGAAATGCTGCGCGCGCTGAAGCCGTAATTAACGGCTGGTTGGTGCGCCTTCCCGCGCTTAAAACAAATCGCCCTGCTGCAAGCCTTCGCGTTTCGCAGCGTTGCCGGTGCTCATCTGCAACAACCACGGAATCGAGGCCTTGGCCAGTTCCGGTCGTCGCAACAACGCCAACAACAACAAAGAACCAGCCAGCGCATCGTACAACGCCGCATGATAGAACCTGCGCGTCGCCGGACAATGCGCCACCGCCAACGCGTCGAGTTCGCCCTGCAACCCGAATACGTTCACCAGGGCTTCGAGCTGGTTGGATTCATTATTTGGATACAACTCGGCATACAGGCGCCCCGAGTCCAGCCACGGCCCCCAGTCTGTCAGCGCCCCTCCCGGCCGCGCGAAATCCGGCGAGGTGCGCGGATACGGCCAGACCGCTTTGAGCAACGCGTTCTCCGTGCCGGCAAAATGCGCCGCCAGCGGCCCCGACTCGCGCAAACCGGCAAAGTAGTCGAACTCGTCCACAAACGCAGCGTGCGCTGCGACATCCCGCGCCGTCAAATGATGCACCGCCGAGTCTTCCGCGCGGATGCGCCCGACCGCCCGGCAGAGCCGCGTGCGCGTTGCCTCAATCTGCCCTCCGCGCAACGTCACCACACCGAACTCGATGATACCCGACGAAGCTCCGCCCTCGAAGTCGATGAAATGAAGAGGCACGTCGGTCCAATGCATAAGATGGCATAGAATTGGAACTCGATCCGCTTTTGCCAATTCTGTTTAATGATCGGCGATGAACCTCGAGCCCTACCGCGCCTTCATGATCGAACTCGCCGAAAAAAGCGGTGACTTCATCCGTCCGCTGTTCGCCAGCCCCGGGCTGGACGTTGAGTTCAAGGCCGACGAATCACCCGTAACTGCCGCCGACAAAGGCGCGGAGAAACTCCTCCGCGCGCTGATCGAAAAGAAATTTCCCACCCACGGCGTGATCGGCGAAGAGTTTGGCAGCGACCGTCCCGATGCCGAATTTGTCTGGGTGCTCGACCCAATCGACGGAACCAAATCCTTTATCACCGGCGTGCCGCTCTTCGGCACCTTGATCGCGCTCATGCACAACGGCCAGCCCGTGCTCGGTGCCATCCACCAGCCGATCCTGCGCCAACTGATGTTGGGCGACAACGCGACCACCACCCTCAACGGCCGCACTGTCCACGTGCGCCCGACCGCACGACTCGAAGAAGCCACCTTCCTGACCAGCGATCCACTCAACCCTGCCAAGTATCAAAACGGCACCGCCTACGAAGCGTTCATCCGCCGCACGCGCCTCGTGCGCACCTGGGGTGATTGTTACGGCTACCTTCTCCTCGCTGCTGGCTGGGCCGACGTCATGTGCGATCCGATCATGAACCCGTGGGATATCCAGGCGCTGATACCAATCATCCGTGGTGCGGGCGGCGTCATCACCGACTGGCAGGGTCGCGACCCGGTGAAAGCCGAATCAATCGTCGCCGCTAACGCCACGCTTCACCCGCAAGTGATCGCGGCGCTGAACGCCGGATGAGTGCTGGCGGTCAACGGTGTTGAGTATATTTCACCAATTTCAATTGGTTCTTGAATTAAAATAATTGGTTCTTGAATTAAGGTAGGGGCAATGCTCCGCCATTGCCCGAGGGCTACCGCGCCACAATCCCCATTCGAAGTGGCGTTGGTATTTCTGAAAGGATCCGACGCCCAAGCTCAAGCAGGAGCCACGCGACGTCGCATGCATTGTATTCATAAATTGGATCTAATGCATTGAAGTGGCCGAGCTGCTAGCTGCGCGCGACGGCGTTTTGGCATCGGGCATGCTCGACGGACTTACCCCACGCGCCGGGCGTATCCCGGGGAATTCTAGTCCACCTACCATGTCCGCTAAAAATACTTCGGGTGCCGCCACCAGGCCAGCCACCCATGTCTCCGATGATGAGAAACTCCTCCACAGCATGGGCTACGCGCAAGAGCTCCTGCGCCGCATGAGCGGCTTTTCCAACTTCGCGATTTCGTTTTCAATCATCTGCATCCTCGCCGGAGGCATCACGTCGCTCCAGCTGGGTACCAGCGCGGTCGGCGGTGCGGCAGCCGGCATCGTCTGGCCGATAGGCGTTGGTTTCTGTTTCCTTGTCGCACTCTGCATGGCGCAAATTGCCTCTGCTTTCCCGACGGCGGGCGGCCTTTATCACTGGAGCTCGATCCTGGGCGGCAAGGGTTGGGGTTGGTCCACCGCGTGGTTTAACCTTGGCGGACTCATTTTTGTCACGGCGGCAGTTAATGTTGGTGTTTACAGCTTGTTCGTTAATTTCGTCGGGCCCATGATCGGCCTTGATCCGACAAAGCTCACGGTAACCCACCAAATCATGGGTGTATCCGCCATTCTGATATCTCAGGCGGCGCTTAACCACTTCGGCATCCGCGCGGTCACGTTGCTGACCGACTTCAGTGGCTATCTGATCTTCGCCGTGGCGATCATCCTCACTGTTGCGATGCTGATCGCTGCGCCTACGCACGATGTCAGCCGGTTATTCACCTTTGCTAATTTCAGCGGCGACGCAGGTGGCGGTGTCTGGCCGGAGAATACCGGCAGCACCACGATGTTCCTCCTGGCCCTGATGTGGCCGATCTACACGATCACTGGCTACGACGCCTCGGCCCACACATCCGAGGAAACGGTCGATGCCGCGCGTAACGTCCCGAAAGGTATCCTCCGTTCCGTCTATCTCTCTGGCCTCTTTGGCTGGGTTATGGTCTCCGCCTTCATCATTGCGCTGCCCTCCATCGCTGATGGCGCGAAACAGGGTGGCAACATTTTCCCTTGGCTCATGGAGCAGGTTCTGCCCGGCACCTTCGGCAAGATCCTCTGGATCGGCATTGTCGTCTCAAACTTCCTCTGTGGGCTTGCCTGTGTCACCTCCACCTCGCGCATGATTTATGCCTTCGCCCGTGATGGCGGCCTACCGGCCTCCGGTTCGTTGCGTAAAGTCTCTTCAAAATGGAAAACGCCTGTCGCCGCGATCTGGACCACGGCCGCGCTCGCCCTCGCCTCCACTTTGTACGCACCGGCCTACTCAACGCTCACCACGGCGTGCGTGATCTTCCTCTACATTTCCTACGTGATGCCGACCGCTGCCGGTTTCTTCACGTTCGGCAAATCCTGGACCAAGATGGGGCCCTTCAACGTCGGTGCCGCCACTTTCAAAGCGCTCGCCCTCGTCTCCGTGCTCGGCGTACTCGCACTCGTCTGGATCGGCATCCAGCCACCTAACGACAAGGCCCTTACGGTTACACTCGTGACCATCGGCCTGCTCGTGACTATGTGGTGGCTCGGAGTGCGCAAATCCTTCCGCGGCCCGCCCCTCATGTCGACTATCGCCCCAGCACCAAAACCCGCTGTCATGGCCGAACCACAGTTCGCCGGAAAATAACGGGTTGAGCCACCGTTTCCCGTCACTCCGATGTAACACGGGGACAGTGGCTTGTTCAGGCTCGCTGCGATAACACCTATTTAATGTCACGCTGGTCCTGCAATGTCGGTTCGCGCCGCCACTCTTTTGAGTCGCTGCGCGAGCTCTTGGCCAAAGCCACGCCGCTCCGCTCCGGCGACGCGCTGGCAGGGCTCGCCGCTGCCTCGGCGGAGGAACGCGTTGCAGCTCAACATTGCCTCGCCGATGTCCCGCTGCGCCTGTTTATTGACGAACCACTCATTCCCTACGAAACCGATGAAGTCACACGTCTCATCGTCGATTCACACGATCTGGATGCTTTCGCGCCGGTTTCATCGCTGAGTGTCGGTGAATTTCGCAACTGGCTCCTGCGTTACGAAACCGACCAGGACACACTCGTCGCGCTCACGCCCGGCCTCACCCCCGAGATGGTTGCCGCTGTCTCGAAGTTAATGAACAATCAGGATTTGATCCTCGCTGCGCAAAAGCGCCACGTCGTCACCGCCTTTCGCTCCACCATCGGCCTGCCCGGTCGCCTCGCGGTACGCTTGCAACCGAACCATCCAACAGACGATCCCAAAGGCATCGCCGCCTCGACGCTCGACGGCCTGCTCTACGGTTGCGGCGACGCCGTCATCGGCATCAATCCCGCGACCGACAGCGTGCCCGCGACCGAGACGCTCCTGCGCATGCTCGACGAACTGATCCGTCGCTACGAGATCCCCACACAGTCCTGCGTGCTCGCCCATGTCACGACCCAACTGGAAGCGATAAAACGTGGAGCACCGGTCGATCTCGTTTTTCAATCCATTGCTGGCACCGAAGCCGCTAATAAAAGTTTCGGCGTCAACCTCGCGCTGCTTACGGAAGCCCGCGAAGCCGCTCTTGCGCTCGGCCGTGGCACCGTCGGCAACAACGTCATGTATTTTGAAACCGGCCAAGGCTCCGCACTCTCCGCTGGTGCTCACCACGGTGTCGATCAGCAAACCTGCGAAGTCCGCGCTTACGCCGTCGCTCGCCATTTCTCGCCTCTGCTCGTCAACACGGTCGTCGGCTTCATCGGCCCCGAGTATCTCCACGACGGCAAACAGATCATCCGCGCCGGCCTGGAAGACCACTTTTGCGGCAAACTCCTTGGCCTTCCGATGGGCGTCGACGTTTGCTACACGAACCACGCCGAAGCCGATCAAGATGACATGGACAACTTGCTCACACTCCTTGGTGTCGCCGGCTGCAACTACATCATGGGCGTGCCCGGCGCTGACGACATCATGCTCGGCTATCAGTCGACCTCTTTTCACGACAGCCATTACCTAAGACAGGTATTAGGACTAAAGCCCACGCCCGAGTTCGAGGCGTGGCTGGAGAAAATGCGCATTGCGACCGAAGGCCGTCTTCACGCGATTGGGGCAAGCCACACGTTGCTCGCCTGAGACAGCAAATGAACTTTCAACGCTCAACATTTAACGCTCAATGACTCCAGCTTCCGACACTTCAGCGTTGAGTGTGACGCCGCTGCCCAGAGCGGCTGATCCTTGGCAACATTTGCGAATGCACACCGCAGCCCGTATCGCTCTCGGTCGCACCGGCGGCAGTCAGCGCACCGAATCTGTTCTGGATTTTCGTCTCTCTCACGCGCGAGCCCGGGACGCGGTTCATTCGCATTTCGATGCCGACGCGCTCGAACAGGCCCTGCGCAATCGCGACTTATTCACCTTTCGACTCTCCACCGCCACAACTGATCGCCGCACCTATCTCATCCGCCCCGATCTCGGCCGAAAGCTCGATGACGCTTCTCGCCAACTCCTATTTGCCAACGCCACCACCTGGGGCCGCCGCGATCTGGCCATCATTGTTTCCGACGGACTCGCCGCGCAGGCGGCCGAACGACACGCTATCGGTACGCTTGAGCCGCTCGTCCGCCTCCTTATCCCGGGCGGTTGGTCGCTTTATCCCATTTTGGTCGTTCCCTTTGCTCGCGTGAAACTGCAAGACGAGATCGGCGAACTCCTCGGTGCCCGCCACACGCTCATGCTGTTAGGCGAACGTCCCGGACTTGGCTCTCCCGACAGTCTCGGAGCCTATTTCACGTTCAATCCCCGCTCCACAAGTACCGATGCTGATCGAAACTGCATTTCGAACATCCGTCCCGAAGGCCTGCCGCCCGCCGCCGCTGCCGAAAAACTGGTCCGCCTGTTAGCTGAATCTGCCCGGCTCAGTTTGAGCGGAGTTGCCTTAAAAGATACTCACCTGCCACCACCGTCACAACTCAACGTAAGGTAGAGGTACCCGGAGCAAGCTCCGCAGCATGGCGAAACCCCCGTGGACCGTAGACGTTCACCAAGCCCAAAAACTTGGCCTTGGCGGATGGTTTGTAACGTAATACGTTACAAGTCGTCTTCCCGGCCTGAACTGCTGGCCGATTGGCACGGCGCGTTCGGTCTCGCTCATGCCGTCGAGCACGTCGCCGCCTAAAACCATCTGCTATTGGCCAAACTCCAGGCGGAGGGTTTGTAACGTAATACGTTACAAGTCGTCTGCCTGGAACCTTTCGCTTGTGGCCGGGGAGGCCAATCCCGGACCGGCCTCAACGGGGCCGGCGGCATCCGAGCCTGAACAAGCGTTGGGATCTTGTATCTGGCTTTTGTTTTTGCTTACGGCCCGATACCTACGGCCCGATCCATTCCCGCCGGGAACAAAAAGCCCCGGCTCGCTGGCCGGGGCGTGGTTTCAAAGTGAAGCGAGTTTATACCAGCAGGCCTTCAGATTTAGACTTTAGCTAGAGCGGATTGTTTTTTTATCCGCTGAGGATTGAAGGGTAGGGCCCGAGCATAAAATAAAAGTCCAAACAATACGGGACGTTGGTATTAGTTCGCAACAGGAGCAGGCGCAGGCGCTGGAGTCGCGGGTGCAGGAGTCGCTGCTGCCGGTGCCGGGTTCGCTGCGGCTTTTGCGGCATCCGCCTTGGCCTTTTGTTGTTTCCCGAACTCCATGCTGAGCTGCTGGATTTTCGGCATAGCCGACATCATGCGTGGCAACATCAACGCCTGGAGTTTTTCCTGAACCAGCGGTTGCTTATCAATCATGGCCTGACCTGCGGGCGTCGAATTGAAATCGCCTATCGCTGTCAATTCCTCCTTTGAAAAGGTGTCGGCAAAAATCTGGGTCATGTCCTGCTTCATCTGCGGAATATTCATTGCCTCCAGCATGGCATCCATGACCTTGGCCTGATGCGCCTCTAAATCCTTGGGGTCAACATTGCCGCCCTTCTGCTGGGCCATCTTTTGTGCCATGCCCGCCATGGCCTTTTTTTGGCCCGCCATAGTTTTTTCAATCATCTCCTCGAAGCGCATCTGGTTGATCACCGCCGCCGCGTCGGCCACGGTCGCCGGCGTCCCTTTGGCGGTATCGGCTGTTTTGATGGTGGCGGTGGCGAGCGTGAGTTCGTAAGTTTTCCCATCGCGCTCGAAAACCAGTAGCGACTTCGCGTCATCGTAGGACTTCAACGTGTAACCTTGAAACCCTTTCCCGAGTCCCACCCACGCGCTGGCATCGCCGGTGAGCGTTGAAAGGCCGAAAAGTTTTTCCTTACCGGTGTTAAGGACGCCCTTGAGTTGCAAGGGAGCAGTTTCGGCGGCGAAAGCCGTCCCGATTGCGAGCAAAGCTACTGACAGGATTTTGATTTTCATGGGATAAAATGAAAGAGCGGAAAATAGAGCGGCAAGTGCAAGTCCGCCATCGTGACAATGCCGACGCTTGTTTCTAATGACCAGTTCCCGCTCCGCAATCAAGGCTGTTTTGCCGAAATGGAGAGCACCTCTTGTCTCCGGCGACTGTTTGCGGACTCAGCGCTTTTTCTTCGACGGCCTCCACTCGGCGGTGATGACCGACGAGAATCCGCCACGGGCTTTCCACTTGGCAATAATAGCGAGGCTGCGGGGTTTAAGCATGGAGCCGAGATCGTCGCAGATCTTGTTGGTTGCGGCTTCGAAAAAGATGCCTTCGTTGCGATAGGCGTGGAAATAGAGCTTGAGCGACTTTAGTTCGACGCAGGTTTTATCGGCTACGTAACGCACGGTGATTTCAGCGAAATCGGGATGTCCCGTCATCGGACAAACCGACGTGAACTCGTGGTGCGTGTGTTCGATCAGAAAATCCCGGTAGGGCGCGGGATTGGGAAAAGTTTCGATAATTTTCGGGTCGGCCATGCAGCACAGATGCCAGATGTCAGAGGGCGGAGGCCAGAGAAAACCATAGGGCGGGAGATTTCACTGCCGAAAAAGGGGCCACCGAGCACGCGGAGCCCTTCGACCGGCTCCGGACCTTAAGCGAAGGAGAGGCGCGGACATTAAACCGCAACCAGTAGATCGGCGAATTCGGGGTGACGCTCGATGAACTTCGCCATGTAGGAGCACTGCGGCACGACTTTCAGTTTTTCGCTGCGTGCCCAAGCTAACGCAAAACGTACGAGCTGCTCGGCGATCCCTTGCCCACGAAGTGTTGGTGGTACAAAGGTGTGAACGAAGGTCACTCGGCCGCCAGCGCGCACGTACTCAATCAGCGAGGTGGCCTCCCCTGACCCTGTTTCGAAGCGACTGGTGGAGACCTCGTGACGGATGTGGGTATAATCGGGGGTAATCATGCTGAGTAGAATGGGGAATGTTTCCGCTCCTGCAAGCCTCGGTGGGGCTTTGGGAAACGTTGAGATCTGAGGTAACCGTCCCGGTCTCGTCTTGACGGCTCTCCGGCAAGGGCGCTTTTTGGCAAAACTCTTTTATCGCCATGTCTTCCACCAAACCTCGCAAAGTTGCTCTTCTCACGGCCGGCGGTCTCGCCCCTTGTCTCAGCTCCGCCGTTGGCGGCCTGATCGAACGCTACTCGGAAATCGCGCCCGACATCGAAATTATTGCCTATCGCGGTGGTTACAAAGGCTTGTTGCTGGGCGATAGTTATGTCGTCACGCCCGAGGTGCGTGCGCAAGCTCACGTGCTTCATCGCTACGGCGGCAGCCCCATCGGCAACAGCCGCGTGAAACTCACCAACGTCAAAGACTGTCTCAAGCGCGGTCTCGTGAAGGAAGGTCAGGATCCGCAGAAAGTGGCGGCCGACCAGCTCGTGAAGGACGGCGTGGAAATTCTCCACACGATCGGCGGCGACGACACCAACACCGCAGCGGCCGATCTCGCGGCATTTCTGGCGAGAAATAACTACGCGCTCTCCGTCATCGGTCTGCCAAAGACGATCGACAACGACGTTTATCCCATCCGCCAGTCGCTCGGCGCGTGGACGGCTGCCGAACAGGGCGCCAGGTATTTCCAAAACATCGTGGCCGAGCACGGCGCGAATCCGCGCATGCTGATCGTGCACGAAGTCATGGGCCGCAACTGCGGCTGGCTAACCGCTGCCACCGCCAAATATTACCGGGGCATGCTGGCGCGTCAGGAATTCGTGCCGGGCCTGGGTTTGTCGCGCGACAAGCTGGAAGTCCACGGCGTTTACCTGCCCGAGATGGCGGTCGATCTTGCGGCCGAAGCCACGCGCTTGAAGGGCGTCATGGATCGCGTGGGCAATGTGAACATTTTCATCTCTGAAGGCGCCGGCGTGGAAAGCATCGTTGCCGAGATGCAGGCCAAGGGCCAGGACGTGCCGCGCGATGCGTTTGGCCATTTGAAACTCGACGCCATCAACCCTGGCAAATGGTTCGGCGAACAGTTTGCCAAGATGCTCGGCGCTGAGAAAACGCTGGTGCAGAAGAGCGGCTATTACGCTCGTGCGGCCGCGGCGAACTCCGACGACATCCGGCTGATCAAAAGTTGCACCGACTTGGCCGTCGAGTGCGCGCTGCGTCGCGAGAGCGGCGTGATCGGCCATGACGAAGACAAGGGCGGCGTGCTCCGTGCGATCGAGTTTGCGCGCATCAAGGGCGGCAAGCCGTTTGAGATCGATTTGCCGTGGTTCGGTACGCTGCTCGGCGAAATCGGCCAGCCCAAAGGCACGAAGGCCCACGTGAGCCACTGAGCGACTGTATTTATCGGTTTTGATTAGGTCGGCATCCGGTGGTGCCGACTGTAGGAGCGGGTTTATCCCGCGATGAATGGGATGAATCGCGGCGTGAAGCCACTCCCACAATTTCTGTAATGCCCCGGAGATTCTTCCGGGGCATCTTTACTGGCTTGTCGGCCGTTTTTCTTGTGAACCTGAGGGCTGGTTCCCAGCAAGGTGGGTGGTAGCTTTCACCAGATAAAGGGGTCGGTGTTTTATCTCTTCGAAAATTCGGCCGACGTATTCGCCAATGACACCTAGACTCACGAGAATCATGCCGCCGATCAGTCCGAGGATGACAACAAGGCCGGTCCAGCCCGGTACGGTGCTTTGGAAAACATATTTTTGGATCACTGCGTACGCCCCGTATGCGCAGGCCAGCGCGGCCGTGGCAAACCCACCTAGCGTGATGAGCTTGATCGGTAGGGTTGAAAACGAAAGAGCGGCATCCCACGCCAGCTTCATCATTTTCCAGAACGGGTATTTGGTTTCACCAAATTTGCGCGCGTTGCGCTCGTAGGGCACCGCGATTTGCGGGAATCCGACCCAGGCGAAAAGTCCGCGCAAAAACCGGTGCTGTTCATTCATTCGCAAAATCGCATCCAGACAGCGCCGCGAGACCAATCGAAAGTCACCCGCGTCCGGTGGCAGATCTTTGTGCACGAATCGCTGCATCAGTCGGTAGAACAACCAGGCGGTACACCGTTTGAATTGGGTTTCCCCCTCGCGTTTTGCCCGCTGGCCATAGACAACGTCATAGCCTTCGAGGTAGCGCGCGAGCATTTCCGGCACGACTTCGAGCGGGTCCTGTAGATCGGCGTCCATGATGACCACAGCATCACCTCTCGCCAGAGCTAATCCGGCAGAAACCGCCATTTGATGTCCGAAATTTCGACTGAAGGAAATGCCCTGAACACGGGAATCCGCCCCTGCCCATGCTTGGATCATTTCATAGGATCGGTCTCGCGATCCGTCATCGACCAGAATGATTTCGACCGGATAAGCAAAGCCCGCGAGCCAGTTTTCCAAAGATGAGCGAAGAAAAGGCATTCCTTCTTCTTCGTCGAAAATGGGAAACACAAAGCTCACCAAACCTGGGGCGGGACGAGGTTTTAGGCTTGGGCTCATAATTGACCGGTGCTGTCGATTGGGTTCTGGTTCTTTTTCCTGTCTCGTCTGAAGCAGTCAATGAGCACCAGGGTCTGCGCTATGAGCAGCCCTTCGGCTGGTTTGCGATATCGTCCTTCATTGACCGAAACCAATAGCCAAGCTTGGAAGAAAAACCAAATAATAATCAGCAGCGGAAGCAGAGGTTTCTGCAAGCAATCACGCCATCGCAGCAAGCTGATCGAGACAACGCAAAGAAACAAAGGGAACCAGAGCCAGCGCGAAAGATTGGCCAGCCAGCCCATGAAATACCTGCGGTTGTTGTCGGGCCAGGAGTTGCCCTGGAAAAGATACGCGATGTTTTCCAGGCGTAGTTTCCAGCGAGCTTCACCGGTGACGGCATTTTGTTTCAGCGAGGCTTCCCAATCTTTTGTGCCGTGCGTGAAGTCGACAAAAACGTGAACAGTACCGGTGCGGCTCGACTTCCAATCCGAACGGAGGAAGGCGGGGCAAGCTCGCCATTTCGACAACAGACTATCCTCCCAGTCATGGGTGAAGTCGAAGGGCCGCTCGTCCATCGTGGGCGAGGTGAAGCCGTACTCCCAACGAGCGCCGTTGCGTTGGAAATGGAGCAGGATTTCACGTTTGCCCGATTCAGAATAAATGCGCGTGAGCCATCCATTCCCGTGTGGAGCCCAGAGATTAAGAAAGGCATAGTTTCTGATCGCGAGGGGCGTGAGTGCGGTGGCGAGGATGAGCGCGGAGAGCAGCGCGGTGCGCGTTTTTTGTGGATGGCGAAACCACACGAGCGCGCACGCTACCCCGGCGAGTGGAATCGTGACGCCACGCGTCAGGCCGGTGAGCAGCCAGACCGTTACCATGACTAGGAAAGTTTGTAGGGTGAGATGCCGTTTCGCGCGCTGGGTCATCCAGAGGCTCAAGCCGATCATCGGGATGAGCAGCGTCTCCGTCATGAAGTAACTGTAGATGCCGATCCAGGTCGGCAGCAGGGCCAGGGCGGCCCAGCCGGCCAGCGCGAGGGTTTTTGAGAAAAGCGTTTCCCGTAAAAACCGATACCAGCACCAAGGACCAAGAAGCGACAGCGCGACGGTGAACGGCACGACGAGGCCAGAAAGGCCCATGGTGAGTTTTTGGAGCACGCTCAGGTAGAGCTGGAAAACCGGCGGATCGAACAGTGCCATCGGCGAAGGCTCGAGCGGCTTGCTCGCATGATCCCAGTGTCGCAGCGGATCACTCCAAAGATGATCAAGGGGATTGTGCGAGATGACTTCGTAGAGGCGCAGTGCGCAGCCGAGCGCGATGAGGGCGTAGAGCACACAATGCGCAATCGGGATTTTGCGCAACCGTTGCGAAGGGACAAAAGAAGGAGTGGCGGGTGAGGTCATCCGGGTGCGACGTGGTCGCGATGAGCGGCAAGCATGGTAGCGCCGGGACTTTGGGGTCAAGCTGTGCAACGAAGCTTTTGGCGCTTTTTACTGGCTCGCACTGGGTCAGATGCCCCGGAGCGTGCTCCGGGATCTTTACTGGGTTTTGTCCTGTAAACGCAAAGCCTCTAGGTCGGGATCGATCCTGGCTGCTTCTCGGAAATGCGGGTCTAGCGCGATGGCGTGGTCGACGCGTTTACGGGCACGAACTTGGTCGCCTAGCAGACAGGCGTAGCAGCCGAGGTTGAATTGAATCGTGGCTTCTTTGGGGTGGTGCGTTTCCGCTTCGAGCAGGATTTTTTCCGCCGCTGCCAGCGAAGAGGCTCGCCGAGTGGCGTAGGCCCACATGATCCACCAGCCGGGGTCGTCGGGTTTTTCGCGGGCGAGTCCAGCGGCGAGCGGAACCAGTCGGACCCATTTCTTTTGCTCCTGCAGGACGAGTGAACGCAGCACGCGAACATCGAAGTCGCTGGCCGATAGTTCGGGTATGCGGTCGAGTTCGCCCGAAGCCTCCTCAACCATGCCGAGCTCGAGGTAGCCGCGTGCGTGCGACAGGAGCCATTTCAATTGCATGCAACAACTGTGACCAATCGTTCGCGCCAACGCTATCCTTTTGGCGGTGTTCCGAAATGGGCCGCATGCGTCGCATAGGCCGCGGTGTCGGCCAGCATCGCGTCGATCGTAGCGGCCAACGGTGCGATTCCGACGAGGCCGGAGAATACCGCGCGGTCGCCGATCGTGTCTTCGAGCAGGAACGCGGGTCGTTGCGTGATTTGGAGGGCGTGGAATTCCGCAGTCGAGGCGCGAACGCGTTCGGTGATTTCGGGTGATTCGGCTCGGGCGCGCAGCTTGGTGGTGTCGAGGCCGGTGGCTTGCGCGGCTACGGCGATGGCTTCTGAAAGGTTGCCGATTTTGCGGCCTCCACGTACTGCTGCCTCGGCGAGTGCGAGGCGCAGGCGATCATCGGCGAAACCAAAATCTTTTCCGGCCTCTGCGACGAGGTTCGGTGCGTCGTAGTTGCCTTTGCGCTCGGCCTCAAACCAGCCCGGGTTGAGCATGAAGGATGAGCGGGTGATTGTTCCGCTGCGACGGTAGAACCATTCGCATTGGGC